>CAVXRO010000012.1:0-131694 GCA_963764235.1 uncultured Bacteroidota bacterium
TTGTGCTACCTACTTCGTTCAGTTCGTCTGGTGTTCTGGAACAAGTTTGGTCCATTCTTTACCGATAATATCAGACTGCCTGATTCCCAGAAGCTCCGCAGGCTTTCTTGTTGACAAGTCTTATTTTCTGATCCTCATCAATTACCAGCAAAAGCAGATTTGCAAGGTCGAAAACAGTTTCGATGTTTTCATTCGAATATTTAAATTTTTCTATGAGGTTATCCGATTCGGTGTACTCCTTTAATGTTCCAACACTAAAAAGATTATTCCCTTGTGAATCAACGAACCGGGTTGCTTTATCCTGCAGCCATTTTTCCCTGCCGTCTTTGGTAATTATCAGATATTTTGCATAGTAATGACGCACTTCTCTTCCATCAGGTTCCGTTTCCTGTGCGGGAAATTCATCCGAAGTAATTTCGGAGACATCTTTAACCAGGCTTTCAAATCCAAGTTCATTTATCTCTGCACTGGAATATCCGGTAAGTTCTAAAATACCGGAACTTATGAATTCATATTGGCCGGTTTGATGGTTAAAGTGATATGTAACCGAGAGCTCCGTTCGGGAAAGTTCATTCTCAATCGTTATTTTTCCGTAAGGTTTCAAGAAATATTTCTTCCTTCTGATCAGGTGAATATTAAATATCAATTTTTATGCTAAAGCGTTTAGCGGTTTTTTGTCACTTTTTTAACGATTACGCCCAAAATTTTACGTTTATAAGATAAAGATTACGATAAAAATAGTAAACGTAACCCTGACAGTCTATACAAAAAATCTCTTGACTTTTTTTAGGTATGGTGTTATTTTTATATAGACTAAATATAAATAGTATGGCAAATCTTATTATTTTGGATTAAAAATGAAAACTGCTGCAGAATTAAAGTTCGGAGAAATTGGTATAATATACGAGATTGATGAGAACCATCCATCCTCGAGGAGAGTATTGGAATTCGGTTTTACTCCTGGTCAGGAAATTGAGCTAATAAATAAGTCATTGTTTAACGATCCACTGGCTTTCGCAGTCAGGGGAACCCTTGTTGCAATCCGCAAGGAAGAGGCAGATTGTATTAAGATTTCATGAATCTTCAGACCGTAAGCACTTCCCCCCTTGTCTCACTGGTTGGACCTCCCAACTCAGGCAAAACCACGCTGTTCAATTATCTGAGCGGAAAAATTATAAGACAGTTAATTATCCGGGAGCAACAGTTGTGTACTCCGTAAGCCGATTACTTGAAAGATTCGGCCTGGTTGCTAATGTAGTCGACACGCCGGGAATCATCAGTCTTCTTCCCGGTTCCCCTGATGAGGCTGTTTCCATAAATTCTTTGTATTCACATCCCAGGCTGGGAACACCGGATGTTATAGTTGTAACCGTTGATGCCAGTCAGCTATCAAGGCACCTCCTGCTTGTAAAGCAGCTTATTTCCTGCAAATTTAATGTTGTAATAGCATTAACTATGCTGGATATACTTAAGCGGAAAGACCTGAGTATAAATTCGGAGAAATTAGCAGAACTGCTTGATTGCCCTGTTGTTGAAGTTGATCCGAGGACCGGTAACGGCGTAGATAAATTGATCTCAGAAGTTGAAACTAGCATAAGCAGTTATAGCCAGGCTGACAAAGATAGGATGACCAGGCTGAACGGAGAAGGATCTTTTAAGAGCCTGCTTAAGTTGTATCGTGAAATTGAGATAATTGAAAACGCTGTGCTGATCAGGGCAAAAGAAGAACCGAAAGTTAATTTAACAAAGGCAAACAAACAGCTTAAAATACTGGTTAACCGCAAAGCTAAAATCGAGTGTAAACAAATTGACAGAACTACCTTAAAGATAGACAGGCTGCTGCTGCACAGAATCTGGGGAATATTTTTCTTTTTCCTGATTATGGCGGTTACTTTTACTTCAATATTCTGGCTCGCCCAACCCCTGATGGACCTGGTCGATTCCGCATTCGGATTTTTATCTTCTGCAGCATTCGATATTCTCGGTAACAATTGGTATGGTGACCTGATTGCCAACGGGATTATAAGCGGAACCGGCTCGGTGCTAGTTTTCGTTCCCCAGATTCTTATCCTTTTCCTTATACTCGGACTCCTGGAAGACAGCGGCTACCTAGCCAGGGGTGCTATGCTGATTGACAAACCTTTATCAAAGATAGGACTGAACGGCAAGTCGTTTGTACCTATGCTCTCAGGCTTTGCCTGCGCTATTCCTGCTATGATGGCTACCCGTACCATCCCGAATAAGCGGGAAAGGTTTCTGACCATTTTCATACTCCCCCTGATGAGCTGCAGTGCAAGGCTTCCGGTTTATGCATTACTCATAGCGTTTCTTTTTCCGAGTGATAAATCCTGGCTCGGAGGCATAATGCTTGCCTGTATTTATATTTTCAGTGTGATCTCATCAGTTACGGTTGCGGGTATGATTAATAAATTCAAAAACACACTTATTAAAACTGAGGACAATTCATCTTTTATACTTGAACTGCCTGCATACAGGAAACCAAAGTTCAGAGTTATAGTCATTAATACCTATCATAATGCCAAGCATTATCTCAGAAAAGCTGGTCCCATTATCCTCGGATTTTCTATTATCCTGTGGTTTCTCACATACTTCCCGAATACCAATCCGCAGGTCGATTCAAGCGGACTGTCAAAAGATCAGGTTATTCAGACCCAGGCGGCTGCAAGGCTCTCCGCATCCTATGCAGCTGATCTCGGCAAATTCATCCAGCCTGTGATGACACCGCTAGGGATGGACTGGAGAGTAGGAGTCTCCTTAATTGCTGCATTTGCTGCACGTGAGGTTTTTGTCAGTTCTCTTGCCCTGATTTTTAAAGTTACCGATGAAAACAGCGCTAACTTCCAGAACTCGATGATTAAATCCATGAGACAGGCCGAAATTGAGGATACAGGACAAAAGCTGTTCACAACTTCTACCATTATAGGACTGGTAGTATTCTTTATTTTTGCACTTCAGTGTTTATCGACAGTCGCAGTTTCCAGAAAAGAAACGGGAAGCTGGCGTATCCCAATCCTGCAGATAATAATTTTTACCTCTACCGCATACATCCTTACTTTTATTACAGTTAACGGATTGAGGGCACTCGGGTTCAGCTGACAGCTCACCGTAAAAATGCAGTTTTCTTGCTATTATAGCTAATCCGTAATATTTTTGATATGTCAAAAGAGTTATGAAATTGAAACACCCACAAGCGACGGAAATTTTCAGGGAATTTCTCAAGAGCGAAAAAAACAGGATAACGCCTGAACGCTTTGAGGTCATGGATTCGGCACTCGACTATGAAGGACACTTCGGAGCCGATGATCTCTATGTATTAATGAAGAACCAGAATTCAAGTGTTTCAAGAGCCACAGTATACAAAACTCTTGAGCTTCTTGCTCAATGCGACCTTGTAATTAAAAGGAATTTCGGGGATAATCTTACGAGATATGAGAGTAATTTTAAGAAGCAAAGTCACGATCACCTGATCTGTATGGATTGCGGCAGGATAGTTGAATTTACCAATCCTGCAATAAAAGAATTCCCTGAGAAAATAAGTAATGAGCTTGGATTTGACGTTGAAAGTTATTCTTTTAATATTTTTGCCCGCTGCAAGGATACCAAAAACTGTAAATACTATAAATCAGACAAATAAATATGGCTTCTCAGAAATATCCCATTAAATGGAAGAAAAAAGATTTCTCTATTAAGATATTCTGTTCAATTCCCAATATCGCCACAGGTATCCTGATTAAAGGCGGCAAAAATTATTTTGTTGTGGATCCCGGTGACGGTATTCTGCGTGATCTTAATAATGAGATCGGTATGAAACAGATCCTGGGAATTTCCGACTTGTTCATAACGCACGGTCACCATGATCACGTCGGAGGAGTATGGGCTCTGCTGACTTATATGAGGGTTATGCATAAAACTTCTCCCCTCTCCATTCATTACCCTGAAGGATGCGTTGAGATTGAAAGTATCCATAACGCTTTTACGAAAGTTTATTCATCTTCAATTCCTTATAAAATAAATCTTAAGGTAATTAAAAAACCCGGGAACTTTAGGACCAGGAATGTTACAGTGAGACCCTTCCCGGTGATCCATAAAGAGTACCTTCACGATGGCGTCACAACCAGGCAGGTTCCCGCTCTGGGATATTCTTTTACTTTTAACGGAATTAAGATCTGCTACGGCGGTGATACGGCTTACTGTGAAGAGCTCGCAAGGCAGGCCAAAGGAGCCGACCTTGCCATCGTTGAGGCAGGCCACGAGGATGATACGCCGGATGATATGCATATGACTATGAGTGAAGCAAGGTCGATCGGTGAATCAGCCAAAGAATATTTTATGGTGCACGTCCCCGAATAAACTCTTAATATTTATCGTTCTTTTTTTCGGGAATAAAAAATTATTCGGTGCAGAATAACACATAACTTTGCAGCTATCCATCCAATCATAAAAGAGAAATAACTATGAAATATCCGTTTCTACTTCTTACCCTACTCACTTTCACTAATATTGTTCTCTGTCAGGATGCCGGCGATCCATACCGTATGGAAGGCGAGAAGCATCTTAAAAACATCAGGATGCTTACGGATAAAGGTGAGAATGCCGAGGCTTACCTTTCTTTTGATGAACAAAAGCTGATTTTTCAGAGTAACCGGGGTGAACTCCCCTGCGATCAGATTTTTATTATGGGAACAGACGGAAGCAATATTACCCGTGTGTCAAATGGTGAAGGTAAAACCACCTGCTCTTATTTCCTTCCGGGGGATACCGCAATAATTTATGCGTCGACATTCGGGGCTGATAAGGACTGTCCTCCCCCGCCGGATTTTTCCAAAGGCTACGTCTGGAAACTCTATGAGACTTTTGATATTTATACGGCCGAACCCGACGGTTCCAACTTAAGAAAGATGACTGATACTCCCGGATACGATGCAGAGGCAACCGTTTCACCGGTTGGTGATAAAATAGTGTTTACGTCTACAAGGACAGGCGACCCGGAGATTTATACGATGAATGTTGATGGAAGTGATCAGACGCAGCTGACTCACAAAAAAGGTTATGACGGCGGACCTTTCTTCTCGCTCGACGGTACTAAAATTGTATTCCGTGCAAGCAGGCCTAAAACAGAAAAAGATTTCGAAGATTACAATGATCTCGTTCAGAACGGACTTGTCCGTCCTACCGCCCTGGAACTTTACGTGATGGATGCTGATGGAAGTAATATGAAGCAGGTAACAGATTTTGGAAAGGCAAGCTTTGCCCCCTTCTTTTTCCCGGATGCAAAAAGAATTATTTTTTCCTCAAATCTGAACAGTAAGAGTGCAAGGAACTTTGATCTCTATATGGTTAATGTAGACGGCACCGGATTAGAGCAGATTACATTCTTCGAATCTTTTGACGGATTTCCTATGTTCACACAAGATGGGAAGAAACTTGTATTTGCTTCAAACAGGTTCGGTAAAAAGAAGGGTGATACAAATATCTTTATTGCTGACTGGGTCGAATAAGGAAAATTATTTTTTATTTTGTTTCAGAGGGAAACGATGAAAAAGATTTTTTTAATACCTCTCCTGGTATCACTGTCTTTCGGATTTTTTTATTCGGGAGGGCAGGAAAATAAAAACCCGGAAATCACTGCATCTGAAATCCAGGATCATATAAACTATCTTGCCAGCGATAAACTTGAGGGCAGATTCACAGGCTCCGAAGGCGGAGAGATGGCTGCAGAATATATCCAGGCTGATTTTAAAAGCTCCGGGTTGGAACCTTTGTTTAATGGAAGCTTCAGGCAGAATTTCCCTTTTGTAGCTGGAATAGAACTAACCGACAATAATAAGCTTCTGATTAATATAAACGGCGAGGAACTATCTCCGACAATTAAGGAACAGTATATTCCGGCTCCGTTCTCTGGAAATGCGGATTATCATGGTGAGATTGTTTTCGCAGGCTACGGAATTTCTGCCCCTGATCTAAACTATGATGATTATAAGGATATTGATGTAAAAGGGAAGGCAGTACTGATAATGAGATACAATCCCGAAGGCGCTAATCCTCATTCTGAATTTGGAAAGTTCTCAGCCTATAGATATAAAGCAGACATCGCAAAACAGAAAGGTGCTTCTGCTGTAATCTTTGTGACCGGCCATATCCCAAATGATGATGAAGACAAATTGATGAAGCTTGATTATGATGGGGCAGGACCAGTATCTGATCTGGCTGTAATACAGCTTAAGAGAAATATTGCTGACAAACTGTTTAAGGCGGAGGGACTCGACTTTGAAGCAGTGCAGCAGAAGATTGATTCCTTAAAAGCTCCGGATTCATTCCTCTTTAAGAATACAAAAGTAATGATGTCCACAGGCATTGAGCAAATTACAAAGCATGCTGATAACATTGGAGGATTTCTTGAAGGAAATGATCCGCAACTAAAGGGTGATTATATTGTGATCGGGGCTCATTATGATCATCTTGGATGGGGTGAAACGGGATCTTTATATACAGGAAGTGAACCGCAGATCCATAACGGCGCGGATGATAATGCTTCGGGCACTGCGGGAGTTATGGAGCTAGCAGAAAAGTTCGCCTCACAAAAAGATAAACTTAAAAGAAGTATGATATTCCTCTGCTTCTCGGGTGAAGAGCTTGGCCTTATAGGTTCTTCATATTTCACAAATAATTCTCCTGTTCCCCTGGATAAAATTGATGCAATGTTAAACCTTGATATGGTGGGACGCTTGAATGCAGAGGATCAGCTCACTGTATACGGAACCGGTACATCTTCCGGATTTAAAGATCTGCTGAATACGGATAATAAGGATTATAATTTTAAACTGACGTTTAATGATGAGGGATACGGACCTAGCGATCAGTCCTCTTTTTACGCAGAGGAAATTCCTGTGTTATTCTTTTTTACAGGTACGCATACTGATTACCATCGTCCCACTGATGATGCCGATAAAATCAATTCCAAAGGTGAAGAAGAAGTAATAAAATATGTATATGAAATTGCGGATAATATCGATGAGAGCAGTACAGAACCTGACTACATAAATGTTCCCCGCAAAGGCGGCGGACGGGATATGGCTTTCAGCGTTTATGTGGGCACCGTTCCCGATTATGCCACCCAGGTTGATGGATTAAGGATTAATGGAGTGGGTGAAGGTAGTCCAGCTCAAAAAGCCGGACTTCAGGGTGGAGATATCATCATAGAATTCGGAGGAAAGAAAATCTCCAATATTTATGATTATACCTATGCACTCGGCGACTTTAGTCCGGGCGATGTTGTCGATGTTGTGGTTATGCGCGACGGCAAAAAGAAAACAATAAAGGTAGAATTAGGCGCAAGGTAAAAGAGATTACAAAATTGCAAGATTACAAGATTACAAGATTACAAAATTGCATTAAGCTGACTGCCATCAGTTTAATTATTAATTATTAATTATAAATTATTCATTGTTAATTAATCTATGGTAACTATCATCTGCGGTACCGTTACTGGCGGTTCGCTCTGGATCATTTTGAAAGTATAAGTCTGATTCTTTGCCCCTTTTATCTCAAACTTATGATACGTACCATCATCAGGTACAGGAAACCGGGAAGTCGATTTATCGGGAGTAATGACTTCTAAATCATAATTTTTATCGGCCGCTGTGAAACGGATATGCTTACCATCCCCTATTCCCAGGCTGCTAACAACCTTGTCATCATACCAGAAATCATTTTTGTTGAGATTAACTTCTTTCATTTTGCCTCCTGATTATTTATTGTGAGAAATATTTGTTTGAATCTGCTGTCAGATCTCAGTTTTTCTAATTCAGGAATATGATCCAGTTCTTCAACGGCATACCCGTTATTCAATGCTCTCTTTACCCAGTTCAGAGCATTCTCTCTATCACCAAGCTGCTCAAATACTTCGCTGATCAGGATCATAACATTAACATCTTTCGGGTTTAGGGATACAACCTTGTCGATTATTGATTTAGCGCTATCGGCAAGGTTTAGTTCAGTACAATAGCTTGCTATATTGGTCAATACCTGGGGATCAATGGGATTGACTTTAAGCTGTTCTTCAGCCAGCGATTTTGCCTTTCTTAAAGCAAAAGTGATTTTTGAGGGGTCAGCAGAACTCTGCCTGTATGCACCGGCAAGGTAGCCCCAGACACTATAATCAGAATCCTGCAACTTCAGTGCCTTCTCATAAGTGGCTGCCGCCTCGCTGTACAGCCGTTCATAATAATAAAGAGTGGCGAGATTTGAATAGACGCTGTAATCAGGTTGTAACTTCAGCGAACGTTTAAACATTACAATGGCATCGGCTTTCTGATCCAGATAATAATACATTGCTCCCAGGTTTCTATATGCAGCCGCATTCAAAGGAGTCATTTTAATCACCTGTTCAAACTGCCCGGCCGCCTCTTTATAGTTACCATGCAAATAATAGTATACGCCAAGGCGGTTATATCCTCCCCAGTAATCAGGTTTCATCTTTATTACTTTTTTATATATCGATTCAGCTTCAGCAAGTTTACCTTGTTTGTTGTATGCAGTTGCCTGTCCCTGGTAAGCATCAACATTAGAAGGATCAATATCCTGTGCAATTAAAAACTCCTTGTTTGCCTCCGTATATTTACCTGTTTCTGTATAAAGCATACCCAGCGTAATATGTACCTGTGCCAGGTTCTTATTGAGAGCATCAGCTTTGATACAATTCTCTTTTGCTTTTTCTACCAGGGAGATATCCTTTGTTTTTGAGTACAGACGTAGGTACGCTTCTCCAAGTCCCGCATAAGCCAGTGCAAATCCGGAATCCGCATCAACAGCTTTCTTTAACAACAGGATTGTCTTTTTCAGATCATCTGTATTTGTAAAATGAAGCAGGCTGCCTTTTGCTTCAAGGTACAGATCATTTGCGGCGGGATTTGAGGTTTCCCCGGCCCTGAGCCGGTTTTTTATTTCTTCTTCAACAGGAAGCTCCAGCATCTCTGCAGTTTTTATCACTGCCTCATCCTGTATTGTTGATATTTCAGTCAGGGGTTCGTCAATGACCCGGGAACTTATCTGCCTTTTTTGGGCTGGATCAACAAGGTTCAGTATAAGCTGCCACCTGTTATTCATTTTCTGCATGCTGCCTGTAATGGCGAGGTTAATGCCAAACGCTTTTAACGCATCTTCGGGAGTCGAAACTTTACTCTTCTGCATTTCACTCACAGGCACAATCCATAATTTCTCTTTATATTGTTCAAGCTGCGAAAGTTTGCTGGTTATTATTTCACTCAAGCCGTCTGCTATCGACTTATTCTCAACACTCCCTATAATGTTAAATGGAAGCACAGCAATATGCTTTTCCACAGGAATAAGCGAAGCGCCTTTATCGGCTAACACACCGGCACGGGCAAGGTAATCATATAATAAAAATGCTGTTGCTGCTATCAGAATGATAACAGCCGCCCATCTCAACCACGGTGATTTCAATACCGGAACTTTTTCAGGCTCTGTCTTTTTGTTAACAAAAGAAAACTGACGTGATATTTCTTTTGATGAATTAGCGGGTCCATCCTTAAGCAATTCCAGATCGTTCAGTAGATCTGCTGCCGAGCTGTACCTATCTTCTTTGTTTTTTGCAAGTGCTTTAAGAATGATTGACTCAACAGGTTCAGGAATGCTTTCATCATAAGTTTTGAGTCCCCGGGGGTTTTCATTTATTATTGAATAAACAATCGCCTGATCATAATCGCCCCTGAACGGAAGATGGCCCGTAAACAATTCATACATCACTACACCGAACGACCATATATCGGTCTGATGGTCAACTATTTCTCCGGTCGTCTGTTCAGGCGACATATATGAGATCGTTCCGAGTGTAGTTCCCTGACGTGTAAGGTTACCGCCATCTCCAAGTTTTGCAAGTCCGAAGTCCATAATCTTCACCGCCCCATCGTCGGTTATCATTATGTTAGAAGATTTGATATCCCGGTGCACAATGCCTTTTTTATGTGCCGCCTCAAGTCCTTTGCAGATTTTAATTGAAATAGATAAAGCGTCATCATAAGAAATTTTATTCTCTCTGATCCTTTCTTTTAATTCGACCCCATCAATATATTCCATCACAAGGAATACCCTTATCTCACCATTCTGTTCTTCACTTTTTTCTATCGAATAAATGGTTGTTATGTTTGGATGATTTAAGGCAGCCGCTGCTCTTGCCTCTGTTTTAAACCTTTCAATATTTTCCTTATCCGCAGCGATGTGATGAGGTAGAAATTTTAAGGCAACGGTTCTGTCGAGGTCTGTATCAACCGCCTTATAAACCACACCCATTCCCCCCTCTCCGAGTTTCTCAGTTATCTTGTAATGAAGTATGGTTGAACCTGTCATAAATTTTAATTTTAGTTACTTAGTTCCAGCGGGATATTGAATAGATGTTTATACCTGTGAGACCGGCCGGCTCCTTGCGGCATGGTTTCACCGGGACTCAAATACTTTACATGCTTTAGGGTGATCTGAATTTAGTTAAATTTTCCCATATATAGTACAAATTGAATATTTATTCCTTTTCAGGTAAGACTGTAGTCACAATAAAGAATCTCCGGAAACCTGCCCTTAAATTAAAAAAAGGCAGTCCGTATCTACAGACTGCCTCTTCTCTAATTAATCTCTTCCTTCTTCCTACTTACTCATTCCACTTTTTCCTTTTTCCTTTTCATTTTTTCCCTGTCTTCATTTTCTCCACTCCGGGAACCTTCCGGGAGTATAAGGAGCACCGTATTTTTCGAGGGAAGACTCAAGTGCTTTAACCTCGCCGTCAATGGATTTCAATTCTGACAGCAATCCGTCAAACTGACCTGCTGCAGCATCGTAGGATTTGATATACGTATCGGTAGGAGCAGAGGTTGTTGTCCACAACGCTCCTGTTACGAGGTCAATTCTGTCCTTTACAGAAGTTGGTGAACCTCCCTCATATCTTGCTCTCAGGGGATCACCATTCAGTTTACGGTTAAAATCGTCTAATTCCTTTTCAATTTTTATAACAGTATTATAAGTTGCCTCGGGAACTTCAGCTCCGTCTATCACGGCTTTCTTGAAGTATTTTATCTTCTCATCAAGCGATTTTCTGTAAGCATCCGCGCCCGATATTGCACGGGTAAGCTCTGCTACTTTCCGGTTAAATTGATCAAGCGACTGTTTATCTTCAGCCGGAAGTGAAGTGTTGTTCAATGACTTACAAACGAATTCCTGCGGTGGAAAAAGTTCGGTGAATTTCCCATCCTGGAACTTTGAAAGTGAAACTTTATAGGTGCCCGGTACAACCATATAGCCGCGGTCGGGTTCGTTCCATGGAACTGAACTGTCAAATGGTTTCAAATCCACCGGGGTGAAGGGGTTATACCTGAAGTCCCACGTTATCCGGTTTACTCCTTTTTTCGGGTCAGTTTTTATTTTTCTTATAACATTACCCTGTTGGTCAGTAATAGTGAAAAGAAGGTAAGCATCCGGCTCTTCTTTTTCATTGAACAACGTCTGGTATGTCGGATACTTTATATCTTCATTCTTTTTCTGTTTTTCTTTTTCCTCATCCCTTCTCTTTTCTTTAAGAGATTTGATATCATCTTTCAGGTAGAAGGTAAAGACAGCGCCGAAATCAGGGTTGGGAGCAGCATAAAAACTTGCACCCATAAAGCCTACTCCCGGGAACGCAAATGGCTGAGCTTCAATATACATCAGCGCATCTCTAACGGGGAAAATATATGCATCTTTCTTAAGGTTTTCTTTCGACATATATCTCAGCGGTGAATAATCATCGAGGATATAAATTCCCCTTCCGAAGGTTGAGACGACAAGATCATTCTCCCTTCTCTGTATTGTAAGATCCATAACCATCTCTGTAGGAAGTCCATTCTTCAGTGGTATCCATTCATTTCCACCGTCAACTGTATAAAAAACACCGAACTGGGTTCCTAAGAAAAGCAGATCTTTATCCACATTATCCTCAGCGATCGTGAAAGTACTTCCGTATTTCGGCAGGTTGCTGTTAAAGAGGAACCAGTTTTTTCCACCGTCAGTAGTCTTATATAAGTAAGGCTGGAAATCACCCTCTACAAAATTTTCACAGGCAGCAAAGGCAACATTTTTATCGAAATGCGAGGCCGCGATCTGATCTATCCTGGAATATTCGGGGAGACCGGGTGTTGAAGCCATATTCCAGGTTTTTCCCCCATCGCTTGTATAGTGAATTAGCCCGTCCCCCGATCCGGTGTAGATGTAGTTCTCATCCAAAGGAGATTCAGCGATGGCTGATAACTGAGCCATAGAACCTTTCCTGGCCAGGTCATCTATACTCCAGCTTCTGTCCATCAGTTTCTGCATTTCCTGCGGTACGCCGCGGGTAAGATCTGGACTAATAATTTTCCAGGTACTTCCCTGGTCATCTGTTCTGAATAATTTATTTGCTCCAAAGTACAGCCTCTTATTATCAAACTTTGATATCAACAAAGCTGCATCCCAGTCGAACCTGTAGGCTGTATCGGCAAAATCATACGGCTTTATATATAACCTCTCACCGCTCTTTTTATCGAATCTAACAAGACCGCCGTTCTGGGATTCGGAATAAATTATATTAGGATTCTTCCAGTCAACCTGAGTCTGGAACCCGTCGCCTGAACAGGTATAGTACCAGTCCTGGTTCGTAATACCCCCAGTATTTATTGTACGTGAAGGACCGCCGAAGCTGCTGTTATCCTGTGAACCGGCAAAAACGTTATAAAAAGGAAGGTCGTTATCTGTGGTTACTTTATAAATTTCGGCAATAGGAATATTCGATTTGAAATTCCAGTTCTTTCCCTGGTCGTATGTTTCATAGACCCCGCCATCGCATCCGGCAATCAGGTGATCGTTATTATCCGGATCTATCCACAGAACATGGTTATCGACGTGTTTCTTATCTTCACCCAGGTTATCCCAGTTCTTTCCGCCGTCGTTTGTAACCTGCATAAAAACATCCATACTGTAAACACGATCTACATTTTTCGGATCGCAAAAAAGCTTCTGGAAATAAAAAGCGTATGAGGAAACATAACTGCTCTGTTTTGCCCAGCTAACACCACGGTCGGTACTTTTATAAACTCCACCTTCTTTAGCTGCTTCAATGATCGCGTACAGCACATCAGGATTTACCGGAGAGATCGCTATACCAATTCTTCCCATATCGGCAGCCGGTAAACCTTTGCTCATTTTATCCCACGTTGCTCCACCGTCTGTGCTGCGGTATATTCCGCTTTCAGGTCCGCCATACACTCCTGTATATAAATTTCTCATCCTCTGATGCATTGAAGCATAAAGTATATTTGAATATCTGGGATCCATATGAATTTCAAATGCCCCGGTGTATTTACTTACGAATAGCACATTATTCCAGGTTTTGCCTCCGTCGGTGGTTTTGAAAATTCCGCGGTCGCCGCCGGCAATCCGTGAGGGACCATACGCAGCCACGTAAATGATGTTTCCATCATTCGGATCAACTACGATCCCGCCTATCTGCCTGGACTCTTTTATTCCTGTATTCTTCCAGCTTTTCCCGCCGTCTTCACTTTTATATACTCCGTCGCCGTATATTACATTATTCTGGTTATTATTCTCGCCGGTACCAACCCAGACTATATTAGGATTAGAGGGGTCAATGGCTACCGTACCGATTGCATATGAATCCTGGTTATCAAATACGGGGGAAAACGTTATTCCATTATTGGTTGTTTTCCATAATGAACCGTGTCCGGAACCAACGAAATATTCGCTGTGGTCGGCGGGGTTTACCGCAAGGGCAACTACCCTTCCGCCTGTAATAGCGGGACCAATGCTCCTGAAGGATAAACCGCTCATAGGGATATTTTTTAGGGAATCTGGCCCAGATTTTTCCTGAGGCAGGATATTTACAGAAAATGCCAGCAGTAGTGCAATGAATGCTAATATCAGATTTTTTTTCATGTTGTTAACTGAAATATTTGTTTGTGGAAATAGATATGTATTTGAGGATTCAAGCCAAAGACTTAAGTAATTAAGTTAAAAACGCATCAAAGTTAAAAGAAACTTTGAATTAATTCTAACCATTTTTAAATGTTTTGGGATGAATGGCTATATTTTGGGATGACCGAGGAAGGCACACGAATTCTTACTTTCGGGTCTGCCAGAAGGCGCCTTTCAGATGCTCACACAAATCTTTTTCAGTATTTTTATATTTCAGGATAAAGAAAAAGGAGATTTTATGAAGTGCATACAGAAAGAGTTCAGCGTTAACTCAAGAGGGAGGGGATTTCACCTGATCACCGATGAGGTACTTGATCAGGCTGCGGAAATCAAGGATATAAAAACAGGGATTGTCCATATATTCATCAAGCATACTTCGGCTTCACTGACCCTGAATGAAAATGCCGATCCCACCGTTAGGAGTGATATGGAAAAACATTTTAACAAGATGGTTCCTGAGAATGCACCATATTATGATCACAACACTGAGGGTGCGGACGATATGCCTGCTCATATCAAGAGTGTAATCTTAGGCAGCAGCGTGTCTGTTCCTGTTAAGAACGGAGACTTCAATCTCGGAACCTGGCAGGGAGTTTATTTATGCGAACACAGGAACAGGGGCGGCAACAGAAAAATTGTAGTTACAATCATTGGGGAATGAGTTTAAAGGGAAAAGATTTCAAAATGGGACACTGCCATTTTGTCATACTATAGATTTTTTAACATTGGAAAATTGCGTTTTTTCGCCGTTTTTCAAGAGATCTTTTCAAAGTTCAAAAGGCGGATAAAAGGCGGAGATGAGATGGATAAAAAAAGAGTATGACATTTTGTCATACTCGTTGAAAATTTCAACAGAAAACAGACTTACCACAGCCTGTTTTATACTAAAAATTAATAATAAAAACGGAAGCCCACTCTGAACATTGCTCCGCTCATATCAAACACTCTCTCGAAAGTCCGTTTATCCCCAACAGCATTCTGAGTCTCGTATGTCCAGCTGGGTGCGGATGAATGATAAGCAAGCTCTGCAAAGACATCAGCCTGCTTGCTCAGTTCATATATTCCCCCTATTCCTATCCTCCAGTTAAGATCAAAGGCAGTCTGGAATTCATCTTTGGAGGGATCAACGTAATCATTATAATTTATAAGCAGAACTTCCGCTCCGATTCCGGCAGTAAGGTAAGCCTGTGTATAAGGGGCTACAAGTGTTTTACCTGTAAGATGGATCATTAACGGAAAATCGTGAAGATTGGTTTTCGCCCTGAGTTCATTTATTTGCCCACCGCCGATAGGATTAGGATCCTGCAGGTTCAGATCATTAACCAGAGACTTATCTACATAATTCTTATGGTACCAGTCGAAGCTCCATCCGAAACTAAAATTCTTATCTACATAATGAGAACCTTCATAACCGATAATAAAACCTCCGCCGGCAGAAGAAGGAGAAAATATACCGAGTTTAACGGCGGCTGTATTCACCTGCGCGTAAATGCCCGGCACTGCAAGTGCAATGATTATAACAATTAACTTTTTCATCTTTTCCTCAAATTTATGAGTCTCCCCGAAACAGCAAACTGAATGCCATTTGAGAACTGTGCGCTAATATCAACTTTTTAATTTTTAACCGAATAAATTGTACAAAATGCAGTACAGCAGGTATAATTGAATAGACATTATAATCTGCGTTCAAAAAATAAAAAAGCCGGACTAATTAACCAATAAATCCGGCTTTCAGACTTTTATTATTTTCTAACCGCTGTATCCCCATTTCTTCTTGTTAGCCTCAATCTCTTCAGATGTCGGAAGCGGCTTTCCCTCCTCGCGTTGGGGCACCACCCTTGGCTTCCCGACTATTCGTGCGTTTAGTTCTATATCTTCATTAAAAATATCAGGTACCATCTCCTCTTCGAAGATAGCTTCCCATGGACATTCGGGAACGCATGCATTACAATCGATACATTCGTCCGGATCAATCAGCAGCATCTCCTTCGGTATAGTAGGATCATCTCCGGTATATTCATAGATACAGTCAACCGGGCAAACCTGGGTGCAGGCAATATCTTTACAATTGAGACATAATTTTGTGATGACATAAGCCATAGTTTTTCCTTTGAGAGTTAATAAAAACTTTATTCTTCGGAGTTATAGGTTTTAATTTCTGCAAACAATATTCAAGAATAAAAAATTATTATTCATTAAGCAAGCATCTGTTCAATCAGGGTGATTTGGAAAATAAATGATGATTAAGGGTTAATTGGTTATATTTGTACTTTCGAAACTTATACCTGAAAAGAGGAATTCAATTATGAAAATTATCAGAATACTCTTTGTTTGTATGGGGAATATCTGCCGTTCTCCTGCTGCCGAGGGAATACTTAAAACAATGGTGGACAAAGAAAAGTTATCTGACAGGATTGAAATAGATTCGGCAGGAACTATTGGCTACCATGCCGGCGAAACCCCAGATCCCCGGATGAGGTTTCATGCTGCTGGCAGAAGTTATTTCTTAAAGAGCAAAGCCCGCCAGTTTGATTCTAAAATTGATTTTGAAAAGTTCGATTATATCATCACAATGGATGATGAAATTTTTAATGAAATTAATAGGTTAGATAAAAGAAAAGATTTTAGTAACAAAATCTATAAAATGGTTGAATTCAGTAGGGTTATTACGGCAGATGAAGTTCCCGATCCTTATTTGGGAGGACCAGAGGGATTTGAGAAAGTCCTGGATATATTGGTTGATGCATGCCGGGGATTATTAAAAAGGCTGAAAGATGAGCTTACCTGAAAGATTAAAAAAGGATATCGGGAACAGGCTGGGATCGTCCATCAGGAACATAAAAGATCTTTCCGGGGGGTGCATAAGCAGTGCATATCAAATAATTATGGAATCAGGTGAAAAGTACCTGCTTAAATCAAATAATAATCCGCCAGTTGATATGTTCGCAAAGGAGGCACATGGGCTTAACGAACTTCAGAAGGCAGATGCTATAAGGGTACCCGGAGCAAAAATATTCTCTGAAAATTATATTGTAACAGAATTTATTGAGAGCGGGAGGAAATCCCGTACTTTTTTCGATGTATTCGGAAAGCAGTTCGCAGATCTGCATAGGTATAAAGGGTCGGCTTTCGGATTTTATGAAGATAACTATATCGGTTCGAACCCTCAGAAAAATACGACCGACGGTAATGAAGATAAGCACTGGACAGAATTTTATTTCAATAAAAGACTATTATTCCAGTTAATGCTCTGTGAAAAGAATGGTTATGCGACGGAGGAATTAAGAAAAGACTTCGGCAGCCTTGAAAATAAAATCGGGGAAATTCTCAAAGGCTCGGAGGAAGAGCCTTCACTACTCCATGGTGACCTATGGAGTGGAAATTATATGGTCGATGATAAAGGTGATCCCTGCATCATCGATCCCGCTGTTTACTATGGTCATCGTGAGGCAGATCTGGGGATGACAAAACTTTTCGGTGGTTATCCAGCTGAATTTTATATGTCATATAATGAAAGTTTTCCCTTAAAAGAAGGGTGGGAATACAGGGAGAATATATATAAACTTTATCACGTCCTGAATCATCTTAATCTTTTCGGAAGAGGCTATTATGCTCAGGCTGTATCCCTTATTGAATTTTATCTTTAAATGAGAGGCTGTCTCAAATGACAATTAAGATCACCTTTAAGACAGCCCCTTTCAAAGGTTTTACTGCTTTTTCACGTCAATTAGGTGCACATCAAAAATTAAAGTTGAATTCGGAGGTATAACACGGTTAGGTCTGGTTCCGTAACCAAGCGACGGTGGAATAACCAATCTTGCCTTACCGCCTTTTTTCATCAATGCAATTCCTTCATCCCAGCCTGGAATGACCATATGGGCTCCAAGCTTAAATGTAAACGGCTCATCTCTCTCCACAGAACTGTCAAATTTAGTGCTGTCCTTTGCAAGGTAGCCTGAATAATCCACCGTTACCAGATCTCCTGAATCCGGCTGAGCACCTGTTCCCTCTTCAACTATTGCATACTTCAAACCATCTTTCGTGGTTTTATATTTTGTAGTGTCAACATCCCATATATTCGCAACCACAGGTTCCTTGGCATCCACCAAAGTAATTACAGCTTTTAAATTGGTATTCGGGGGAATGGGTCCTATACCCTGTTTTCCATAAGCCAGATCTGAAGGAATTATTATTGTTCTTGTGCCGCCGACTTTCATCCCTGCAATTCCTTCAGCAGAACCTTTAATAAAGCTTCCTTCCTTTAACAAATATTTATAAGGCTTACCCATTTTTTCAGTTGAACCAATTGACTGTTTGGCTTTACTCGTGTCGTTTATCCAGTCCTTAAAGGGATTCTCTGTCGAATCTTTTATTGCCCATGCGCTGAACTTAATTGATACAAGATCTCCCATTTTAGCTTCTCTGCCGGTACCGACCGTATCATCTGTGTATTTTAGTCCGTTTTCTTTTGTCACAACATTAGGGTTGTTAGAACAGCCGGAAAGATATATCAGTGTAACAGCAAAAACAGCTAATGCAAGTACTTTCTTCATTTTAATTCCTTTATTTTGACTTATAAATATATTTATTTACATAGCTAAATCATAAATTAAGGATAGTTTTAGTTGATAAGGATCATATTTCTTGCATTTCTCAACGTGTTGATTTTACACAGAACCTGGGATTCTGCAGTAGAAAAAACTAAAATCGTAAGGTTTGAAATGAACGACAGCACCTCAGAGAATATCATTGTAGATTCAGATTACAGTCTGGAGCAGGCAGTAAATGGAATAGACATACCTCATGAAATAAGAAAGAACCTTGTAATTATTGATGTTCAGTACTACTCATTTGACAGTAAACTTCACCAGGGTCAGGTTGTAGTTTCTAAAGATTTAAGCAGCGACATTGAAAAGATTTTTGCGAAAATTAAAAATGAAAAATTTCCGGTAGCAAAAGCAATTCCTATAGTTTATTATGGCTGGAACGATGAGAAATCAATGGAGGATAATAATACCTCAGCTTTCAACTACAGGTTTATCGCCGGGACAAAAAAATTATCAAACCATTCATTCGGGACCGCAATAGATATCAATCCCCTGCTGAATCCCTATATAAGAAAAGACCTTCATCAGCCAAAAGGTTCTGTTTATAATCCTTCACGCCCCGGGACTATCACTAAAAATTCCTTTCTTGTGAATGAGTTTAGAAAACTGGGATGGGATTGGGGCGGAAACTGGAAAGACAGGATAGATTATCAGCATTTTGAGAAACCTGATAAATAATCAATTATTTCTGCCGAAGAAGAACAATAAGGGTCTCCAGGCTCTCGCAGCCCAGGAACTTTCATTATGTTCTCCATACTCGTCCTCATACAACATAATATCCTTGCCCTTTTTATATCCTTTTTCCTTAAGAACCTGTACCATTTCTCTTACTCCCGGAACCAGCAGCGAGTCACGGGAACTAATTCCGGCATCAAAATAAAATTTAAGCTTCTTACGGGGACCCTTATAATCAATTACATTATCAACATAATCAAAGTTATATACTTTTAATGCCGGAGACACACACATCACCATTGAGAAAACTTCAGGGTAGTTCCAGGCAAGCATAAATGATATCAGTCCGCCCAGAGATGATCCGCCGACAGCAGTGCTGCCGGGGTCTGTCAATGTCCTGTAGGAAGAATCAATTAAAGGCTTAACCTTTTCGACGACGAACTTCATATATGCATACCCCGTATCATTCTCTGCATATTCAGAGTTTCTCCACTTTGTATTAGCAATTCCCACAATTATTACCGGTTTCATTTTCCCGTATCGAATGAGAGTGTCTGCAGTCTCATCCAGCTGCCAATCCACACCAAAGGCAGATGTGGAAGGGTCGAAGAGATTCTGACCATCCTGCATATAAATTACGGGGTACTGTTTACCAATGTTTTCATCATAACCGGGCGGAAGCCAGATTATTATATCGCGGGGCGGGATCCCCTCACCTTTTACATTTCTAATGTAATCCAGGTGTCCCGTCACCTGCCCTTTTAACTTATAAGTGAACTCATCTTTCCAGTGATTTATGGTTGAACTAACCACAGTGTCTGAATACGCCTTAAGTTTGATATTTGCTGGAGTACTGCCATCCATGTTTACTGCCTCATTCTCCCAGCTTCCCCGCGTTATTTTAAACTCAATATTTTCTCCTGTGGTAAAGGAAAATGTTCTTTCCCAAATATTGCCGGCTGTATTAATTAAAGAAATTTCTCCGGGATGCCAGTTTCCTAATTCGGGTTGATTTCCTGTAATGTAAATTTTCCCGGAATCCGGTATATTATTTGCTTGAATTATGAAAGTAATCTCTATGGATTGCTGTGCCCTGACCATAAATGCGGCAAGGCATATTAGTATAATGATTCTCATCTTTATCTTGGTAAACTATTTATTTCACAATGCGAAAATAAGAGAATATTTTTACTATCTAAATTTTACCTTAGATAAGTTATATTATTTGTTTCAAATTCCCGGTTGTATATGAAATTCTGCTCAATACTGTTTTTTATTTTAATAATTATAGCGGCTTCTATCCCGCCGGCATTTTGCCAGGTTAATCCTTCTTCCACGGGTGATTTGTCGGTAAAAAAATGGAGAGATGATAAAACGGCTGCCTTCAGCTTTACCTTTGATGACTGTATGCAGTCTCAGTATGATTATGTCTTCCCGATGTTTGAACAATACGGTTTCAGGGGAACATTTTTCTTAATAACCCAGCCCCTTGATGATCCTTATGGTCCTTACTGGAGATACGGTACCTGGCCGGAATTTATAGAGATGTCAAATGCTGGGCAGGAGATGGGCTCGCATACGGTTACTCACGCTCATTTGGGTAATCTTGATATAGGAGATACTTCTACAGAAGGCACCCTGTTATATGAACTATACCAGTCAAAGAAAAGAATTGAACGAAAAATTCCCGGAAGGAAATGTATTGACCTAGCTTATCCCTATTCTGAGTATGACAGTGATGTACTTTCCAACACAAGTTTATTCTATGAATCCGCCCGTGCAATATCTGTGGATCCTGTTGATTCTTCGCTGTCGGGGCAGGACTGGTATACAATTGGTTCGAGAGTTATCGAATTTAGTATACCCAGGAATTCTCCTTCTGATGACCTTGATGAACTCCAGGATTTTTACAATTATGTCGACAGCAGCATAAATCAAGGCGGGTGGGGATTGCTGCAGGCTCATGATGTGATACCCTTCGACTCAATCCAGTCAGCAATTGAACAGGGTTCTTACCAGCCGATCTCGGTGCAATGGTTTGACTCAGCCTGTCAATACGTATCAGATGCATCAGATAACGGTGACTTATGGGTTGCACCGATGGGCGATATTACCAGGTATATGAACGAAAGGGAGTCATATGATTACAATATCGTCTCTGTAACAGACACAAGTATTATCATAAACGTCACCGATACACTTGAAGATGATATTTATAACTATCCATTAACTGCGGATATCATAGTTCCTAACGGATGGGCCACTGTTTCGATATTCCAGGGAAGTTTTTATGAATACACAACATCATATGTATTAGGATCAAACACAGTTATTGAAACTTCAGTCGTCCCTGACGGAGGTCAGGTTATTTTATACAAAGGACTTGTTTCTGATATCAAAAATTCAGAACAATCTCCAGCGGTGTTCACTTTATATCAGAATTTTCCGAATCCCTTTAATCCTTCGACAAAAATCAACTTCACCATCCCCGATGATGCGTATATAACACTGAAGGTTTATAATTCCCTTGGTCAGGAAGTAAAAACCCTGGCAAAAGATCAGTATTATCTAAAAGGAACCTATACTATTGATTTCAATGGAAAATTACTTCCAAGCGGGGCTTATTATTACAGGCTGACCAGCGGAACCTATTCTGCAGTGAAAAAGATGCTGCTCATAAAATAACCCCTGCAGCTAAGCAGGGGTCACAATGAGTTGAACCTCTCATTTTTAAGTAGAAGACTGTCCTACCCCTCGGGTCATAATCTTCTTACATCTCAAACCTAATTACTTAAATCTTAAAGCACATCCGTATAATTACGGATTTTTCAAAAAAAATTTGCTCAAAATCAAACAAAAAGCCCCTGCAAAGCTGCAGGGGCATAGAGAGAGAGTGTGTTGAAGCACTATAAAGCTATGAAGTCATCCTACCCCTAGATTGTACTTCGGTCACCAAAATAATTCTAATTAAAGATCCACGCATCCGTATAATTACCATTTTTTTCTAAGCTTCAATTAAATTCTAAAATCCGTAATTGTACGGATGCGCTGGAGGATTCCGGGTATTATATTCCATCTAAAAACCTTGATTTCCTATAAGAATTTTCATATCGTTATCAAAACAATAGTGGAAGAATATCATTTCAATATTGAGGAGTACCAGGATAAATATTATTTTAAGAAGAAGGTCAAGGAATATTTTCCACAATTTACAGACGAAATAATTTTTTCCGCAATTGAATCTTACAATAAAAATAATTCTTCCTATCTGCGACGGCAGAGATCACTACAGGTTCTCAGTGAGAAACTGTACAATGGTGTTTTAAGCTGTTATGAAGGAAGAATTACAAGAATATCTAAAGTACTTCCTTTCCCCGAATAACCCGATACTTTTCTCTTTACTGTTTGTAATTCTTATTGCAGTTCTGGTTTATTTTATCTCAAAATATATTATTCTTCCTCTGAACAAAAAGCACCGGGATGAAAAACACGAAATTGAACTAAAAAGCAGCAGACTTATGGCATTATTTGCCGAGCTGGATCCAGATCCAATAATAAGGGTAGATGCCGGAGGGCAAATACTACTGAGCAACCTTGCTGCAAAAGAATTGTTTAAGATAACTCCCGATTCAGGAAATATTGAGGAAGTACTTCCCTTCCTCACGCAGGATGAAATCCAGAGAGGAATTAATTCTAATAAAAAATTCTCGAACACGATTCAGGTATTTGATAACCATTATACAGTTCTTTTTGTCGGCAATTCGAACCTGGGAATTGGACAGATATACTTTCGCGATATAACCAAAAGAAAGATCCTTGAAGACCGCCTGAAAAAACTAGGTCATTACCTGCAGGAACAGATAGAAGAGGAGAGAAATAGAATAGCTTCTGAACTGCATGACAGTATCGGGCAGCAGCTTCTCCTGACAAAATTAAGGATACAGAAAATTGAGGAAAAGCTGAACCTCGCATCTGACAATGAAATTTCGGATCTTGATAGAATACTTCAGGATACGATTAGCGAACTTAAAACCATTATTTATAATCTCAAACCAAAAATACTCGATGAACTTGGACTCGGTCCGGCCGTAACCTCCCTGGTTCATCTCATTTCAGAACAGAGCGGCATAAAAGGTTCTCTGAATATTCATAATCTGAACGGAAGGCTGGATAAGAGACTCGAGCTGTTTACATTCAGACTAGCTCAGGAAACCCTGAATAATATAATGAAACATTCAGGTGCTGATGAATTTAATGTGATCCTGCAGGAAAATAAGAATAATCTCAGACTGATAGTATCAGATAACGGAAAAGGATTTGATATAAAAGAAAGAGGAAACGAGTATGGTTTAAATGGTTTTGGACTTCTTAATATGAAAGAAAGAGTCGAAAGTTTCGGAGGGGAATTAAAAATAGATTCGACACCGGGAGAAGGAACCATGATAATGGCAAAAATTCCGATAAAGGGAGATTAAATGACTGACAACAAAATTACTATTGTAATAGCTGATGACCATACTCTATTCAGAAGCGGTGTCATCAGTCTTCTAGAGGAAGATTCAGATATCAAAATTATCGGGGAAGCTTCAAATGGAAAAGAACTGCTCAGGCTGTATGATGAGCTTATCCCGGACCTGCTTCTCATAGATATTTCAATGCCGGAGAAAACCGGTCTGGAGGCCGCAAAGGAGATCAGGGCAAAAGATTCAAAAATTAAAATCCTGTTTCTTTCAATGCACGAGGGTACTGACTATATCTACCATACGATTAAAGCAGGCGGTAACGGGCTTATAAATAAAAACATTCTGAAGGGGGAACTGCTCACCGCCATTAAAAGTGTTACAAGCGGAAAGGATTATTTCGGGACCAGGTATACGGAAAGTGATATAAAGGAAATCGTTAAAAAGTACGAAAGCTTCACAGAACCTCCTGTCTTTATTCAATCTTCCATACTTTCAGAAAAAGAAAAAGAAGTTCTTCTCCTGATCAGTGAAGGATTGACCAGCAGCGAAATAGCTGACAGAATGTTTATTGGGAAAAGAACAGTTGATAGTCACAGGATAAACATTATGCAAAAGCTGAATCTCAATTCCCTTCCGGAACTTATCAGGTATTCGATTGATTTCTCGACTGCGATAGGAGCAAGGTTAAGAAATACTGAGTAGTCTGATTTTTTAAAAACTTATACAGGATTCAGGAAGATTTATGGCTGAAAGTGAATCATTGGGAGAGATAATACCCAGGAATAGTGCTGACAACGAATTTGGTGGTGCCGGCATTTCGGTATTAATTAGTTCCAGCCAGCTGCGGTGGATGGCTGAGATAACCTCAAATCTTTTGATGTTCAATATTATAGGGGGAAAACTTGTTATTCTTGGGGACGGCAGGAAAATTCTTTATCCTGAAGGATTTCAGGTCCCGGCAGATACGACATTCAAGGTTTATTCAAAAATAAAGGTGCTTGAACTAATTGAATCCGGGGGGACTGACAATAATTTCGTAGAATTCCGCGGCGATACTCTTACTATCACAAACGGCAGTTCCACCCTGGAATTCGGATCATTATGCCCTCCCTTATGTGATTATTTATGATAATAGCAAGAATTATTTTTTACGGAACTCTGATCGCATGGCTCTTCCCCCCTTTCAGGCAGAGGGGCTGCAGGTACTTTCTGTTTTTTCTGATTCTCGCCCTGAGTGATCCGGGCTGGTACATTTTGAATCAGATGCATTACAGAGATTCCTCCTTTTATTACCTCGTTGTAAGTACACTGCTGCTTACGGCAGTATTCAGAAAAAGACAACTTCTGCTGTTATTGATCCCGGTATTCTTTGCAGGATTCTATCTGAATGCTCCTGAAATAAGGATTTTTACTATTATCTTTCATTTCATTTTGCTTATCTTTTTTCTCAGGGAATTAATCCTGATAATATCACGGGAAAGCAGGATAGTAATTTTTAACCTGGTCCTCTTATTATATGAGGCATCGGTTCTGTTTAAGTTCAGTGCTTCCTATTTTATCACCGCAGGATATTTATTTTTTTATATAACAACAGCGTTTGAGATTCTGATAGCAGTTTTCTTCTCATTCATCAATGAAAAAAACAGCCCTGTTATTAAGCTGCAGATGGAACCGGATTCGGGCACCTAATTTTATGATTTATAATTCATTTACTAATAAAGTTCAGGTTGATTTATGAAAATATCGGAATTCAGAGAAACGGGACACAAGCTTGTTGATATTTTATCAGACTATCTTGATGAAATTGAAGAACATCCGCTGCTGCAGGATACCAGCCCGGAGATGATAGAAAAATTATTTGATGAACCTTTGCCTAAAGAAGGTATGGATTCGGATGCTGTTATAAGTGAACTTAAGAATAAGCTGTTCCCCTACACCACAAATGTAAATCATCCCGGGTACTTTGGACTGATAACTCCAACCCCCTCGCCTATGGGTATCCTTGGAGATTTTATCGCTTCAGTTTTGAACCAGAACCTCGGAGCTTATTCGATTGGTCCGTCGGCAGTTGCAATGGAAAAAAGAACCGTGCAGTGGCTGTGCGACCTGGCAGGACTCCCCTCTTCCGCAGGCGGAAACCTGACAAGCGGGGGCATGATGGCAAACTTTATAGGTATGAAACTGGCTAGGGACTGGTCATCAGGCAACCGAGCTCAGCATCAGGGCGCCGTGTTTGAACATATTGTTTATGTGTCTGAAGAGAGACATGTCTCATTGGATAAGGCAGTTGATGCTGTGGGATTAGGGAGAAATTCCCTCAGAACCATCCCTACAGATGAGGAGTTCCGGATTAATCTTGATGCCCTGGAAAAAGAAATACAAAAAGATAAAAGCAATAAACTCGTTCCGGCATGCATAATAGGACTTGCAGGTACAACGAATACCGGGTCCGTCGATCCGCTTCCGGCCTTACGGAAAATGGCGGATAAATACAGAGCCTGGTTTCATGTTGATGCAGCTTATGGTGGAGGTGTGTTGTTGTCAGAAAAAAGAACAGGACTTTTAAATGGTATTGAAACAGCCGATTCAATAACGCTTGATCCGCATAAATGGTTTTATGCTCCACTTGATGCAGGCAGCATACTGGTGAGAGATAGAAGACAATTGACCCTTTCATTTGGAATACAGCCGAGTTATTTGAAGGATAACATCGATAATAAAAGGTTTCAATATTTTGTACACAGCTTTGAGCAGAGCAGGCGTTTCCGCAGCCTAAAGGTCTGGATGAGTTTCAAACGATATGGAACAAGGCAGATTGCCAGGTGGATAGATTCAAATATTGACCAGGCCGAACATTTATATAAACTTTGCAAAGAGGAAAGAATTTTCCGGCCAGCGGTAAATCCTCCGATGTCAGCTATCTGTATCAGGTTTGAATCTGATAAATTAACATCTACTGAAACTGAGCTGCTTCATAACGAAGTTTCAAGGATGGCGGAACTTTCAGGGAGATTCTGGATCTCAACAACAGAATTAAAAGGGAAAATCTTTTTCAGAATTAACCCGGTAAATTTCCGCACAAGGTTAAAGCATATAGATGAGCTTTATACATTTTTAAAGAAAGAATGCTTTAGGATGGAAGAAAAGCTGGTTAAGCTTTCGCAGGGATGATAATTACTCCCGGTAACATACTTCATTTGGCCGATAATTTATATTTCTTATTTTAACAGATGAATTTGTTTTTCCTATGAAAAAACTTTTACTGATTTTAATATTATTGATACAGATTCCGTTGACTGCAGGCGGACTTCCTGCAGAAAAAGCCCGTGGACTTTTCCTGGTTTTCGGCGTCGGGCCTAGATTTCCGATCAGTTCTTTTTCCAACCAGTCAGCTTTGGGCTACGGACTCAACATTGAGCTTGATTATACTGATAATGAGTATCTCCCCTTCTTTCTCTTCGCCAAGGTGGGGTTCCAGCAGTTTCCTGGTTCGCAAACCTTTTACCAATCGTCCGATTATTCGAACTATTCAATAAATTCTTTTCCCCTGACGGTTGGAGCAAAATACTTCTTTGCTCCCCTGCTTGAAAAAGTTGTTCTATTTATGCCGGTAGTTGAAATTTCAGCCGCATACAACTTTACGCAGGTGCTTCACCAGTTCAAATCCAGTACAGGCAGGAGTAATTTTGTCGAGAATAATTCCCGCTTTGGAGTAAGCGGAGGAGTAGGAATTTCAATGTTTCTGCTGGAAGTTATGGCTACTTATAATTATTTTCAGTCTACTCAATATGTGGGAATTGACCTCAAAGTAAGGATTCCTCTTTACATTGTTTTTTAGGAGAAATAAATGTCATACCAAAATCTACTTATAGAATCAAAAGGTTCAATCAGAATTCTTAAAATCAACAGGCCTGATAAGTTGAATGCTTTAAATGCCACCACCATCAGTGAGCTGCATGATGCATTCACAGATTTTCAAAAGAACGACTCAGTTAAAGCAGTTATCGTAACAGGCAGCGGAGAAAAAGCCTTTATTGCGGGAGCTGATATATCTGAGCTGAACAAGCTGGATATGATTTCCGGAAAATCATTTGCTGAAAAGGGACAGGCTGTATATAATCTAATTGAAGGCATGGATAAGCCTGTAATTGCAGCTGTTAATGGTTTTGCCCTCGGCGGAGGATGTGAGCTGGCACTTGCCTGCCATATCCGTCTGGCTTCTGAGAATGCAAAATTCGGTCAGCCTGAAGTGAACCTGGGTACTATTCCCGGATACGGTGGTACACAGCGGCTGGCACGTTTAATAAACACCGGGAGAGCAATGGAATATATTCTCACCGGAGATATGATCGACTCAGCAGAAGCTTTCAGAATTGGATTGGTGAATCGGGTATATCCACAGGCAGAACTTCTTTCAAAGGCCGAAGAGATGGCGGATAAAATAATTTCCAAAGCCCGTCATGCAGTCAGGCTTGCAGTAAAAGCAGTAATAGCGACAAAGGAAATTTCACAGAGAGAAGGACTAAACTTTGAAGCAAGTCTTTTCGCCCTTTCCTGCGGTACTGAAGATTTTAAGGAAGGAACCAGTGCTTTTCTTGAAAAAAGAAAGGCGGAGTTCAAAGATCGATAACCAGGTAATGCCGTAAAGTCTCCTGATGAAATTTTCTCTAAGTAAAAACAATATTATTCAGCTGCTCCTGCTGCTTGTTATTCTGCTGATTGCTGCGAATATCATACTTGAAAAATTCTACCAGCCTGTTTTTTCAACTGAAGGAAAAACTTTACCTTCCGCCGTAATCAATGAGCGGTTCCTGACTTCGCTAAATAATTATAATATGGATTCTTCCTGGATCTCCCGTAAGAATTTCAAGAAGTCCGGCAGCGATTCGCTCAAATTCAGCTACAAGGTGGATGTACCTGAAGATCTGCCCTTAAGTCTCCTTATCAGGGAAATCCAGAATCAGTTCGATACAAGCGAGGTTGATATTGAGTCGACTGAATTCCGGAAGAACAACTCCACCGAGGTAAGTATCTCATCGGGAGGATATCTGAAATTAGATGCTGTAATGACCTATAACAAAAAAATAAAAAGGAGTACAGATACTATAGGTTTTATTCTGACAGGAATCGGGGCATTGAGTAATGATGAATTAAACAGCCTACTTTTGCTTCCCGAGCATTTCGCGGGAGTCCTTATCCCCTCAAAACATTCACAGGAGCTGATGAAAACCCTTCGGGAGAATCAGAAAGAAGCTGTCGTTATGTTAAATGATGATATATCAGAACTTGAGTTTAAGCTGAATACAAGGTATTCCTCAAGAAGAATTAAAAACTCAGTTATTTCAATAATCGGGAAATTTTATAAGGCAGCTTTCTTTGTCATCGATGAAAATTCAGATATTTATAATTCAGTTCACTATAAATTAATCAGGGATGAATTCATGAAAAGGAAGATAACTCTTCTGAGGTGGGACACGTTTGCTGAACTGAAAAATATTTCCCCGGAAAATGTAATCTCCCAAATTCATACAGCAGAAAACAACCATAAGATTTTTAAGCTTTCAGCCGGGGAATTCGTTGAAATGCCTCCCTTACTCGCGGCCCTGCGAAAAACAGGTTATAAGATTGTAAGTCCGTCTGTACTTATCGATCAGAAGGATTCAAGGTAAATTCCTTCCGTTCGAATCCAGTTCCTTTATCTCTCCCGGGTAAATTTCCTTAAGATGACTGATAATCTTTTCTTTATTGCCAGCGATCACCGAGGTAAGCTTGTCCGGGAACAGGTTATCTTTAGCCGCCTTATTTACTTCATCCTGAGTAACTTTTTTTATCCTTTCCGGATACTGTTTAAAATAATCTTCAGGAAGCGAATGAATAATCTGTCCTATTATATTTGAAGCAATCTGCCTGTAGGTCTCAAACCCCGAAGGGAACTTTCTTATTAGAGAAGACCTGGCAAAATTCAGTTCTTTCCTGGTAACGCCGTTCCTTATTTTTTTTATTTCCTCAAGGATCTCATATAATGCCGCCCCGGTATTCTCTGAGGAAACCGAAGTGGTTGTGAAGAAATACCCTGCGGATTTCAGGTATATAAATCTTGAGTATATACCGTAAGTGAAACCTTTTTTTTCTCTCAGGTTTAGATTAAGTCTGCTGATAAACTGTCCCCCCAGAATAAGGTTGAGTATACTCCTTGAATAAAAGTCATATTCTCTGCGCCCGTAACATATCAAACCAGTCCGGATTTCACTCTGGACACTGTCTTTCTTATCTACAATATAAAGGCCGGGACATACGGAAGTATCTGTGTTAATGACGAGTTTATTTAATCCTGCAGATTTCCAGCCTGATAAATATTTGTTTAGTATATCCTTCAGGTCTTCTTCCTTATAACTGCCGACAACAACAAGAAAAGCATTGGAAGGATCAATGTTCTTTCTGTAGAGGTCTTTCAGTTCAGTCACTGTGATGGATTCAATATCTTCCTGATAACCGATTGAAGGCGGTGCATAAGAATTATTCTCTCCGAAGAGTTTAAATTCAAAAACTTCGTTTGCAATTTCTTCAGCGTCATCCCTGTTCTGCAGGATACGGGTTAAAACTTTATTTTTCTCTCTTTCGAAATCCTTTTCATCCAGGTGAGGATCAGTAACTATCGAGGAAAACAACTCTGTTCCCCGCTCAAATTCATCTGCAAGAACCTGGAGAGAAAGATAAAACGAGTCCTGATCGCAGCTGATACTAAAATTTGCACCGATTATTTCAAACTGATCACTAAGCTGAAGTGAATTATATTCACCAGCTCCCTCATCCATAACCATAGCAAGAAGGTTTGATAATCCTTTTTTACCCTGAGGATCAAATTTGCTGCCGGCATCTAAAACAAGACTCATACTCATGACCGGCAGAGTATCCTTAAAAACAAAGTGGACCTGGAGTCCATTCTCCAATTCGAAAGTGGAAATCCCCGGAAGGTTAAAGTTTGTTTTACGGCCCGGAACGGGTTTTTTTCGTCTTATTGTTTCTGAATTAATTTTCATTTCGGCTTTACCCTTAACTCAATAAAGGGTCCTGTTAAATATTTATCTACAATACCTTTTATCTTTTCATCGGAAACTTCATTGTATCTTTTGAGATCATAGTTGAATGAATTAGGTTCACCAAGGAAAAATTCGTAATAGTTAAGCTGGTTAGCCATCGTATCAAGGTTCTGCAATGAGAAAATAAATCCTGAACGTATACTGTTACGGGTTTTTTTCATTTCATAGGGAGTTATCCCTTTTGTACGTACATTTTCCAGTTCTTTCAAGATTTCATATTTTATAGAATCCACAGATTTCCCTTTCTTGGCGGTAGCGATTATCATAAAATGTCCTGCCAGTTTTCCTGAAAAATGGAAGGCCGATACATCCTGTGCGAGCTCTTTTTCAAAAACGATACTCTTGTATAGACGCGAATTCTTTGATCCTGATAAAAGATCAGCAAGGATATCAAGAGCCGCATCATCACCGCTGTAAGCCCTGTCTGTGGGCCATGCGAGGTAGATCCTTTCAAGCTGAACATTTTCCTCTCTAACAATGAGTTTTTCTTCATCCAGCTGTACAGGAACAGGAATGATTTCCTCTACCTGAACCGAGTTAGGAATTCCCCCGAAATATTTTTTAATTTTTTCTTTAACAATTTTCTCATCAAAATTACCCGCTATAGCTATTGATGCATTAGAAGGAGAATAAAATCTCTTAAAGAAAGAGGATACTTCTTCAAGACTGAAGTTAGAGATATCATCGACGAATCCAATAGTGGGCCAGCTGTAAGAATGTTCCTGCTTATAAAGATTTGATAGAATAATTTCCCAGGCCAGTCCATAGGGCTGATTATCGTATCGTTCGAGACGTTCATTTATAACAACATCCTTCTGGTTATTCAGCTTTTCCTGGGTCAAAGCCGGTAAGAAGAAACCCATACGGTCTGATTCAAGCCAGAACGCAAGTTCAAGAAAATTTGAAGGGAGTTTCTCATAATAATTAGTTCTGTCAAAGTTTGTTGAACCGTTCAGATTTCCCCCTGCTTCCTGGATATACCGGAAGTGCATCTCTTTAGGAACGTTTTCAGAGCCCTGAAACATCATATGTTCAAACAGGTGAGCCATCCCGGTTTTGCCCCTTCGCTCATTCGCTGAGCCTACCCTGTACCAAACATTTACCGCAACCAGAGGAAGATTATCGTCTTTATGAAGTATAACATTTAATCCATTCTTCAGTTTGTATTTCTCATACTCTATATTCAGTAAATCCATATTATTGCAGCCGATACTTTAAGCCTTTACATTAATGTAATAATTTTAATACTCTGTCCAGTCTTATCGAACCTATTAACCTGAACAGGTCTGAAAAAGGGATATCCCTGTCCCACGAGAATAATGTTATAAATGCCTCACCCACAATCATGTCTCTTGCAACGAAGCCCCAGAACCTGCTGTCGAGACTGTCATCCCTGTTATCACCCATCATAAAATAATAGTCTTTTTTGAAGGTATAGGAAGTCACCGGCTTCCCTTCAATCGTCACCATTCCATTACTTACGTCAACTACTCTTCTCCCATATTCTTTATTGATTGTCATCGCCCACTGTTCAACATTATCCAGGTTCAGAGGAACAGTATAACCTTTTTTGGGCACGACAAGAGGTCCGTAATTATCTTCGTTCCAGGGCATTCCCTTGGGGAAGATCCTGGGTTCAACCTTTCCTTTAGGTTTAGGATAAGGTTGAAAGTATTTTATATGTGTAGGAATCCAGAACTGCTTCCCGTTTACAAAAACAACCTTGTCAATTATCTGTATCGTGTCACCCGGGGTACCGATACATCTTTTCACATAGTTTACACCCAGCTCATCAGCATGAAGCTGATCCCTGCCTCCCGGAAACTCAAATACCACGATATCTTTAGGCCTGGGATCTCTGAGAGCAGGAAGTGTAAAGTGGGGTATTTCAACTTCAGTAAAAGGTATATATTTCGGAGAGGATGAACCGTATATGAATTTATTTACCAGCACAAAATCGCCAACCAGGATAGTATCTTCCATTGACCCTGTCGGGATACGTGTATTCTGAATAACAAAAGTTATTATGAAAAATGCAGCTATTCCTGCAAAAAGCAGGGATTCAAAAAAATCTCTGGTCTTTTCTTTCGGAGTCTTAACCTTATTTATTTCCTCTTCCGATTTAATGCCAAAGAATCTTTTCAAACCACTTTTAAATGACAATGTACACTCCAGGATTTATAAAAAATGAAAATGGAACGGCTCCGGAATGAGCGGTAACTCAAATTAATCTATAAACTTAAATATATAAAAGAATTAGAATAGAGAGAAAGACAATTCAGAACCTGCACTTCCCCTGTCCGGAAATGTTAAAGGGTTGCTGCATTAGCAACAGGATCACTAAATCTAATTTTATCAAGCTCTCCGATTATTTCATCTTTCAACTTTTTGTATTCCTCTTTATAAGCTTCTTTGATTGGTTCGGAGGCAGGTAGTTTTTCTCTTAAAGGATCAACCTGCACACCATTTTTCCAAAATCGGTAACATAGATGAGGTCCTGTGGCAAGACCCGTGCTCCCGACATATCCGATCACCTGGCCCTGTCTGACCTCAACGCCTTTCCTGATCCCTTTTGCAAACTTTGACATATGCAGGTATTGTGTGGTATAAACTGAGTTGTGTCTGATTTTTACATAGTTACCATTACCCCGGGTATAAGCCGCTGCAATGACAATACCATCTCCTACACTTCTTATCGGTGTACCGGTCGGAGCAGCGTAATCAGTACCCAGGTGAGCTTTAACTCTCTTCAGAATTGGATGGAATCTTCTCCTTGAATATCTTGAACTTATACGGGAATATTCTAGTGGAGCTTTAAGGAAAGCTTTTCTCAGGCTCTTCCCGTTTTCATCATAATAATCATCCCTGCCGTCTACTTTGAAATCAACTGCATAATAATCTTCCCCCATATGATTAAAGTATGCTCCCATTATCTTTCCTATACCGACAACTTCATCGCCGACTGATACCTCCTCATAAATAACCTTAAAATTATCCCCCTTCTGTAAATGGTAGAAATCAATCTGCCAGGCAAAGATGTTTGATAATTTTACGAATAATTCCGGATAAGCCTCATTTCTTTCAAGAGCGGTATAAAGGGAATATCTGATTATTCCTGATACCTCCTTTCGCTTCCTGGTGATTTCCCTGCTCCCGGAATACACTGCAATTGTGTCATCAAGATTTATGACGATATAATTAACGGGGTCTTTCTCATATACAAAATATTGCAGGGAGGAAGCAGAGTCACTTGAAGTATATATTCTGTAATCCCTGCCGGCAATTACCTTCCTTAGATCGAATTTTTCTCCGAAATTATTCTGGAGATAATACACAGTAGAATCAGCTACTCCAAGTCTACTGAATATAGATGAAATAGTTTGATTTCGGCGTATCTTACCATCGGTTATCTTTAAGGAATCAGGATTAAGTCCGAATTCATCTGATTCCGATACGATTTCTTCTTTTTTATTTTCGTTTGCAGGGTTATCAGAAGCAGAGCTTGAATTAAAAAGGAGAGCATATCCGAATAAAGCAAATACTGTAATATAAAAAGCAAGTAAAAGCAGGTTATGTTTTTTTATTATAGCCATAATTTAGAAGAATGTTCATAGGTGCCATTAATCACAAATTTAAGGATTATATCACTACAATTCAAATTTTTCCTATGAGGCTGACTTTGATAAAAGATTTTAAGTCATTTATTTACAAGTGATTACTAAATAAAAAAGTATCAAAATAAATGGTGGAAATTTTGTTGATAAGTTAGCGCCGCCTCTGTATTAAACCAGGTTTATCGGATTTACAAATGACCTTGGAAGCAACGCTTTGATTAAAAAACCAACATATTCGGAGAATGCTGTGAATTCAGACGGTTCAGGTTTCGGGTAAAATTATCAACATACTTAATAACATTAATAATATAAGCTTATCCCCTTCTTTTATAATGAAATAAGGCATTCATAGTAAGTAAGTTATTCCACAAGGATATTAACCCCTTTTGATATAAATCACGTATTTGAGTTCTAGTGAATAATCTGTTTAGCAATATGACTATGTAAATAGATTAATAGGATATATTTTTTAAATTAGAGTTTATAAAAGAAAAGAATAAATTGAAGAAGAGTTCCCTTATTTGGTTAATAGGACTGCTGCTCATTTTAATCTTTATCCCTTCCTGCCGTGAAGATATTGTAGCTCCGGGTAATGCAGCCGGCAATATAAACCAGCCTGTAAGGCTGCAGACGGGTTCTTCATATACTTTTTTGATTAACGCAGAAAACCTATCGACTACCTTCAGGGATTTTTCAGGCGTCGGCAGCACCCATTCAAACCTTACATTGTCTCTTGATGACTACTCCCGCGGCCAGGCAAGTTTTTATATTTTTGATTATTCCAACCAGCTGATTTACAACAAGCTGATGAAAGAGAATATTAAGACAATTTCCACCAGCCTGGAGGGAAAAACTCCGGATATCATATCAATAACCTTTACCAATTTCACAGGAAAACTGAAAATTCAGGTTTTCAGCAATTAAATCACTATTTCCAACTTTTTTCCCTTAGATTCCTTATTTTTAATTAATACTCACCACAGTAAAGGAAAAATTTATGCCTAAAAGCAGGATCAGAAGTAAAAGAGGTCTGCCCCCGGGTTCACTCGTATTTACAGGCGAACAAAAACTACAGAGCATGAAAATTACCAGCTATGACTATGACGCAAAAACCTTCTATGAAAAAGAAATAAGTAATATTGAAGAGCTGAAAAAGTTTAAGGAGAACGGTCATGTCAGCTGGATTAACATCTGCGGGCTTCATGAAGTAGATAAACTCGCTCGTCTGGGTGAAATCTTTGAGATCCACCCCCTCATACTGGAAGACATTCTCAATGTGAATCATCTCCCAAAACTTGAAGACTATGATAATTATCTTTTCCTTATTACCAAAATGATTGATATAGATGAAAAAAGTCGGGAGTTGAAAATAGAACAGGTTTCCTTTATCCTTTCCAAAGACAACTGTCTGGTTACATTCCAGGAAGTTGAAGGAGATGTCTTTAACGTGATCAGGGACAGGATCAGAAGTGATAAGGGTAGTGTTCGTAAGCTGGGGGCGGATTACCTGTTGTACCGCCTGCTTGATACAATTGTTGATAATTACTTTTATGTTCTTCAGGATATGGACGAAGTAATAGAAAATATAGAGGATGATCTTGTCTATGATCCCAACAGGTCGACGATAGAGACTATTCACGATATGAGGAAAAAGATTATAAAACTTCACCGTGCCGTTACTCCCCTGCGCGATATAATTTTTTCTATAGAAAGAGAGCGGTACCCTTACATTGCTAAGGCTACTTACATATACCTGCGGGACCTTTATGATCATATCCGGCAGAATATTGAAACCATGGAGAATTACAGGGAATTATTAAACGGGATGCTCGAAATATATCTTTCAAGCTCAGGGCAGAAACTTAATGAGGTTGTGAAAGTACTAACTATTATATCAACTATTTTTATTCCATTAACTTTCCTTGCCGGCATTTACGGTATGAATTTCAATACATCGGTGAGCAAATGGAATATGCCGGAGCTTACCTGGCAGTTCGGTTATCCTGCGGTGCTCATTGTTATGTTAGCTATTGCAGCCGGGATGATCTTATTTTTTAAGAAGAAAGACTGGTTTTAAGAAGACAGTTTTTATTCTTTTTTTGAATAATAGTTTGACTTAATTTTGGATGTTCAGATTAAGCGGATACGATGAATCAGATACTTGAAGCAAAATTAAAAAATCTACCCGATTCCCCGGGAGTATACCAGTTTCTTAATGAAAATGGCAAGGTAATATATGTCGGTAAGGCCAGGAATATTAAAAACCGGGTAAGAACCTACTTTCAGAAAAATATTCCTTCTGTTAAGACACTGACGCTGGTAAGCAAAACTGCCGATCTTGAATTGATTATTACAGACAATGAGATCGAAGCCCTCGTGCTGGAAAATAATCTGATTAAGGAATTTAAGCCCCGGTACAATGTTAATCTGAAGGACGATAAATCTTATCCCTATATTAAAGTAACCAGCGAACCATTTCCTAGAATTTATCCTACAAGGAGGATTGTAAGGGACGGGTCGCGCTACTTTGGACCTTATACTGATGTTAAGACAATGAAATCGGCCCTTCGTATGATCAATCAGGTTTTTAAGATAAGGAGCTGCAAGCTTAATATTACGGCCGAGGCAATTGAGAAAAGGAAGTTCAGGGTATGCCTCGATTACCACATTAAAAAATGTGACGGACCCTGCGAAGGTCTTATCTCCGAAAAAGATTATGGTGAAATGGTAGATGAAGTAGCAAAAGTTCTGAGAGGAAAAACCGACGATCTTATAAAAGAATTGAAAGAAAGAATGGATTCCGCAGTTGATCTGCTTGAGTTTGAGAAAGCAGCCGAACTGCGTGATAAAATTGATCATCTTTCGGTTATATCGTCAAAACAGAAAGTTGTTAGTGAAGACTTCAATGACAGGGATATAATTGCAGCGGCATATGAAGGAAAAGATTCGGCCTGCACGGTTTTTAATATCAGGAATGGAAAACTTACCGGGAAAAAACAGCTCAGGCTTACAATGGAACCTGGCGAAGAAGCCGGGAATATTTATTCAGCCGCCGTTAAATTCTATTATGGTGAATATGTTGAGGTACCAAAAGAGGTAGTCCTTGAGGAAGAACCTGCAGATAAGGAAACACTCGAGGAATGGCTGGGCAGTAAAGCCGAAAGGAAAGTCCGGATAACTGTTCCTCAAAGAGGCTCCTTAAAATCTCTCGTGAAGATGTGCAAAGAAAACGCAATACTTCAGTTGAAGGAGCTGCAGATACAAAGAATGAAAAACCAGGGACAGGTACCATATGCAGTCTCTGCCCTTCAGAGGGATCTGCATCTGAAAGTCCTCCCGGAAAAAGATAGAATGCTTCGACATCTCAAACCTGCAGGGAAGCGATTCGGTTGCCAGTATGGTTGTATTTGAGAATGGTAAGCCGAAGAAGAGTCTTTACAGAAAATTTATTATAAAGAGTGTTGAAGGACCTGATGATTTTGCCAGTATGCAGGAGGTAATACAGCGGAGGTATTCAAAGCTTAAAGAGGAGAACGCCCCCCTGCCAGACCTTATTATGGTTGATGGAGGGAAGGGACAGCTTTCCAGTGCTGTGGAAATACTTGACGATCTCGGATTTGAGGATTATAATATTATCGGGCTTGCAAAAAGACTGGAGGAAGTATTCTTCCCCGGAAGATCTGAAGCTGAGTCAATACCGAAGACCTCATCAGGTTTGAAGCTTCTGCAGCAGGTGCGGGATGAAGCTCACCGGTTTGCAATCACTTTTCACCGGGGACGGAGAAGTAAAAGGACAATTAAGACCGAGCTTACAGAAATAAAAGGGATAGGACCTTCAACAGCACAGATTTTGTTGAAAGAATTAGGTAGTTTAAGCTCTGTAAAAAATTCCTCTTTCGACCAGCTCTCAAAACTGGTAGGTAAGAAAAAAGCGGACATACTCATTCAACATTTCCAGGAGAACTAAAAAAATTTTATGAAGAGGGTAAGCTGGATCATATTGCTTCAGACATTCATTCTTATAACTACCGAAATTTCCGCTCAGGATGTTAAACAAGGTTCTGTATCCCGCCGGGCCGATGATTATTCGTGGGTAAGAGACACAGTATACACCCTTATGCCTTACTTTATAGAAGTTGATCTTTCAACCCAGAAGGGATATTTATATTCCAGGAAAGCACCTGTAAAGGAGTTCGGACTTTCATCGGGAACCAGCAGACTTGAGGACGGTGTTGACACGAAAACAGGCTTATTCGTGATCCAGTCGAAGATGGAGAAATGGTATTCGCGGCAGTTCGACAGCACATTGATGCTGAACTGGATGGGGTTCAACTGGGGCATCGGATTTCATGCTCTGCAGGGAAGAGGATACTATAGATACCTTGGTAAGAAGAAAAGTTCGCATGGATGTGTAAGGCTAACGCGATGATATGGCCAAAGAACTATACACAAAAATTGATGAGGGCACACCCGTGCTTGTTCACGACGGGCACAGTGCTGTGAAGGTTGCTTTCTGCGATTCCTCCGATGCTTTCGCGTATATGAAACTATCGGATCTGAAGTATCAGCTGAAGAAGAGGCTTAAAGAAATTTATGCGGGGCAGTACTTTATTTCTTACAACCCAAAGCTTGTTATTGATTTCAATAATGTCGGTCACGAAGGACTTCCCATAGGAGATTCACAGAAGATAATGAAGTACCAGATCATACCGCCTGTTTCAGAGTATATAAGCTCTTCCACTCCCCAGCCCCTTAGCTATATGATCTTTTACCGTCCGCTGAACGAAGTCTTTACAAGTATGGAATACAAGACCTTCTATTGATTATCGTTTATTATGTTCATTCAGGGCAAGCCTGATTGCCCGCTCAACCAGCGGCTCCATTACTTTGTAACCTGCAAGTGTAGGATGGACACCGTCTTCGGCTAATTCCTTATCAAGACCTTTTTTATCATTAACCATATGGAGATAATAATCAAGGTAAACTATATTATTCTCCGTGCAGTAAGTTTTCAGCATATGATTAAGCACCATTACTTTTTCGGCAGGTTTGAGCCCTGGATTCCACGGAAAATTATTTGCCGGAAGTACAGACGAAAGTACAATGCTGATATCATTTGCGCGGGCGAGTTGACACATCGAAACAATGTTGCCGAATACATCTACTAATGCTATAGGCCCGGTGTTTTCTGCAATGTCATTAATACCCGCAAGAATCACCACTACAGCCGGAAAAAGATTTATGACGTCCTGACGGAATCGCAGCAGCATCTGCGAGGTTGTCTGTCCGCTTATTCCACGGTTTATATATGGTTTTCCTTCAAAGAAACTGCTGTCAATTTCACCCCAGAACTCGGTGATTGAGTTGCCCATAAATACTACCCGGCTTTCGCTGGAAGTGTATGTCCACAGCAATTTATTTTCTTCACTAAATCTTTTCAGATTTCCGAAATCTTCCATTCTTGTATCGTTTTGACTATATGTGTAAAATTGAATTAAAAAGAGAAAAACCAAAATAAAATATTTTTTCATGTTATGTTTACCGCACACTGCATTGATATTCAATTAATGAAAATGGATAACCTTATTTTCGGCGAGTTCCCATTAGCCAGGAAAACCCTCAAAGTATAATATCCCACACCTATGTATCTCCCGTTAAAATCTTTAAACAAGCTCCATTGGGACAATTCCTTTGATCCCCCGGGTTCCACAGTAAAGCTGCTTAAAGCCGGCGAAACAATATATGGATAGTACAAAACTGTCTGTTCATTTCTATTGATCAGTTCGAAAGCGAGCTGCTGGATGTTGCTGAAATTAAATTCCCTTGGGAAAGAGGTATGGTTCCTGACCTTGAACCTGATAAATAGTGTATCGTATTGTGAAAATTGATTCGAGGGAATTTCAGCAGAATATTCTATTCCATCAATTGTAATTGACTTGTGCAGAGATGATAAGTCTCCTGAAGGATTTGTTAGGTCGCATCCTGTAAGGAATACAAGAATAGCCAAACTTAAAAAATAAATTCTCATAAATCCCCCGGACAATTTTTAAATGATTATCTAACTTACTTTTATTGTTTTTTTTAATCAAGAATAGCCTGGAGTGGATGGTCATTGATGTCTAACAAAACTGCTGACAAATTAAACAGTGTGACAAAATGTCATACTGTTTATATGTACAGGTTTTATCCGCCTTTTTACGGCCTTTTATCCGCCTTTTGGACTCAAAATGAGACAACTCGATAAACTGCGAAAAAATGCAATTTTCCGTTGTTGAAAAAATCTAAGATATGACAAAATCGCAGAATATTAATCCGGGAAATCACCAGGTTCATCATTCACCAATTTCAGGATGACGTTCCGGTTTCAGTGGACGGTTCATATTTAACAGACTTTCCGAATAAATAGAGTACCGCAATAAGGACGGCAGAGATTATCAGTATTGAGAGATAAGGTGAAAAACCCCAGGCAGTCGGAATATCCCCTATAAGCATACAGAATACCGCAGTAATCACAGCATACGGCAGCTGAGTTCTGACGTGCTCGACATGATCGCAGCCTGATGCCATTGAACTCAGAATCGTGGTATCAGAAATGGGGGAACAATGATCCCCGAATACACATCCCGCCAGCACAGAACTGATAACTCCGTGAAGTATAATGTCATAATCGACCGGACCATAATGGTTCAGGACAGAAACAGAATGGGCAAGCGGAATAACAATAGGCATCATTATCGCCATAGTTCCCCAGCTCGTTCCGGTTGCAAAGCTGGTTAGTGCACAGACAAGGAAGACAATCACCGGCAGCAGCCGCGGATTTACTGTATCACTAATTATACTTATTATATAATCAGCTGTCTTCATATCCTGCGTAATATTTCCAATTGACCAGGCCAGACTTAAAATAATTACTGCCAGCAGCATCGATCTTAATCCAAGAAACCATGCATCCAGTGTTTCGCTTAGCGTCATAATCTTCTGCCACAGGATCATCACTGCCGCAACCAGGCATGCTGAAAAACTTCCCCATAAAAGCGCCGCATATGAATTGGAGTTACCGATTATACCCCGTATTGTGTAATCAGTTATTCCCTGCTCTTTTAGCGAATCGATCCCTGTGTAAATCAATCCTATTATCGTACCGATTACAATTACCGCAATCGGGATTATCCCATTATACCATTTCGCTTTTTCTTCATTACCAAAAATATCAGAGGTTTCTGTAAGGTCCTTCGAAACTTCAGCGCCTTCCCTGTTGAGTTTCCCTTCCTCTACTGCTCTTTTTTCGGCCTTATACATTGGACCGAAATCTCTCTGCAGGAAGGCGGTCATAAAAACAAATATCAGCATTGCAATGGGGTAAAAACGATAGGGTATTGTCTGAAGAAAAATATCGTATGCATTTTCGGTAGAACCCACTATGTTCAGCCCGTTCTGAATGAGTCCTACTTCATAACCTATCCAGGAGCTCACAATAAAGATGCTCGCTACCGGCGCTGCGGTGGCATCAACAAAGAATGAGAGTTTTTCCCGTGAGATTCTCATCTTATCAGTTACGGGACGCATCAGGTTTCCTACCACCAGGGAATTCGCATAATCATCAAAGAAGATCAGGATGCCCGAGAACCAGGTAGCAATTAAACTGGATCTGCGGGTTTTCGCAAACCCGGTAACAAGGTTCGCAATTCCCCGGGTCCCCCCGCTTTTTGATATTAACCCTATCACTCCCCCGAATAGCAGTGTAAAAACGATCACCTGTATGTGTGAAGTATCTGCAATAGCATTAATGATATATGTATCAATTAACCTTAAAAATCCGGTCAGCGGATTATAGTTATATATGAATACCGCCCCCAGGTATACGCCGAACATAAGGGATACTACCACCTGCCGGAAGATAAGAGCAAGAATGATTGCAACCAGCGGCGGAAGGATACTGAGTATGCCGGGAAGTACCCTGATACTTGCTTCTGTTTTATATCCGGGAAGTGAAATGGTGAAGTCGCCTGTTCTCTCAAGCGACAGAGAGGTATCAATGGTTCCCTTGTTTACCCTTAGAAGGAAGTTCTGCGATTTTCCGTCTGATATAAAGGTGATTCCTGTCCTGCTGATCGAATCCGGAATTCCCGTAACTTTCACCTGGAAATTAATATCTTCAAGGACAATAGATGATGTGTTTATCTTCTGCGCGAAACAGGAAGCAGTTAGTATTAGAAAAAATAGGACTGGTTTCAAAAGATACCGTTTTAATTATCTTCTGGTAAGGTTTTTATTTGAGGGGAAATATAAACTCCCTGAAGAAAAAATCAAAAATATTTTTTATAACTTTGTACTAATCTTAAACGGGTATTAGTTAATAGATGAACAAATCCTTATACGTCATAATAATTCTGCTATTAATGTTTGCCTCCTGTAGTCCCCTTAACAGGAAGAAACAATTTGACGACAGTCTCCCCGGAAAAGTGAAGGAGGTTATTGCAGGAACCGATACTACTTCAGGTCTTGCTATATTAAGAGATAAGGAAATTCCGCCTGCTTCAAATCCGAATTTCATTACCGGAGATACCTTCAGATCATCCGGAAATCGGTACTATGCCATACTGGCGGAATACCCGAACCCTGTCTACAACCGTTTGGCAATAATCGATACCGATTACAATGTTCTCTTGGTGGACAAATCACTGAACGGGTTCCTGACTGAATCGAAAATAGAAACTGATCATATAAATTTTTTACAGGTAGAGGAAAATTTTATATCTAAAGGAGTCATTGGGCTGAGAAGGGTCAGTTTATATTCCGTTGACGATAATGGTAATGCTGAACTAGTATTCAGGACATTCACTGAACTGCGTGAGCCGGATATAACATACAAACAGGAAATTGCACAGATTGAGCCAAAAGAAATAAGAACTACGATTTACAGTACTAATCCTGGGAAAGCTGATATCAGCCGGGACCATGATGTTTTCCTTTTTGATATGACAACCGGAAAATATACAAGTTCTTCGGATACCTTTGATGATTTCGTGATCATGGAAGTTAATGATTTCGATTCAGAGACGAATAAACCCCAAATTACAAGCCGGGAATCATATTTAAAACAATCAGGTATTACTACCACCGAAAAGAAAACCCCGCACAGGCTCGGTAAATTCTTCATGCCGTTATCCGATGAATGGAATGAGGTAAAAAATGTTACAATAACAGGACTTCTGAAACGACCTGCAAAGGGAACAAAATACATTAATAATCATTATGGAGCGGAAATATCAGTATTACAGATACCGCCTGATGATTCTGCTGAAAGTTATATCAGCTATCCCCTCGAAAATACCTCGGAAGGTAATTACAGGGTGCGTTTCAGCGAAAAAATTTCCAGCGGGAAACATTTTTTCCAGTTCTTTGAGTACAGCTGCGGTACCGAAAAGTTTCTTTTAATTCTGCAGACATTAAAGACTACATATGATTTGTACAAAGAAGATTATCAGAATCTTATCAATTCATTTTCTATGGAATGCTGATGTATAAAATGATGATGTTCATCAAAAAATCGGGAGACCCGAATACTATTAAACATTTCAGAGATTTTACAATTCCGATACTGAAAGAACTTTCAGGAAGAGAGATAAAACCTGCAAAGGTGGAAAGCAACCTCCTGGTAGAGAAGAAATACACCTGGTTTTGCGAAGTAAATGTAGACTCTTGTGATGAATGGAACAGGCTTATGGCCTCGAAAGAAGGGAAGAAACTGAACAAGGATCTGATGGACTTTCATCAGAACATTGATATAATTTTCGTAAATGATGAAGAGGAATTATGAACCTGTATTTAGTAAGACATGCCGATTCTGAAAAAACACAGCCCGGAAAGCGGGATGAAGAAAGAAGACTCCTTAAGGAAGGCAGAGAACAAATAAAATCTGCAGCCAGAGGATGGATGTACATTATCAACCGTCTTGATCTGATCTGTAGTTCCCCTTATGTAAGGGCACTGGAAACGGCTGAGATAATTGCTGAAACATTTGAATATGAAAAAGAAATAATTAAAGATAAATCGCTCGGGGCCGGCTGCTTTACTAAAGATCTTATTACACTGGTTAATTCTCTAAATGCTGAGAATATTATGATTGTCGGCCATCAGCCCGATTTATCGGAACACGTTTCCAACCTTATTTCTTCATCAGGAGCGCTCGTTGATTTTAAAAAAGCCGCAATAGCAAAGATCTCGTTCAACGGGAAAGTTAACGTTTCGAAGGGATATCTTGAATACCTGGTACCTGCGGATGCATTTATAAAATAAAAAACCGGGTAACCGTTACACAAGCTTCATGCTTACCGCTGCTTCCTTCCGGACCTGACGGGGTTCGGCATTAACTTGTTAACAGCACCCGGAAATTTTCTTATAAAATTTCTGAAATGAGGACCCAATTTTTAAAAATATAACGTATGGATCAAGTTATTTATAGATAATTATTTTCTCTTTTTTTGTTCGGAAAGAGTATTCCTTTCCCAGAACATCCCGTCACTGAAACCCTGTATCGATTTTTCCGTAGCCGCAAGGTTCAACCTTTTCTGAGCCAGCAGGCAGTAGTATTCATCAATCTCAACTCCGCAGTAATTTCTGCCAAGTTTTTTTGCCACTGCTGCCGTAGTACCTGAGCCCATAAAGGGATCAAAAACCATATCACCCTCATTCGAACTCGCAAGAATAATTTTAGCAAGCAGCTTTTCAGGTTTCTGGGTAGGATGATCCGTATTCTCAGGCATCGACCAGAAAGGGACAGTGATATCCGTCCATATATTTGAGGGATGCGTAATCCTGAAGTTCGTGCTGCTGTCCTCCACCCAGTCTTTAGGTTTTCCATTCTCCCTGTATGGCGCAAGTACCCTGCGTTTTATTTTAACGTCATCAATATTGAATTTATAATCCCTGCCTGCAATAAAATACCAGATATCCTCGGAACAGTTCTTCCAGTTTGTTTTTGCGCCTCTTCCCTTCTCTCTTTCCCAGGTAATTCTGTTTCGAAGAATGAAATATTTAGAGCCGGCATTATAGATTGCCGCCGAAGCTCTCCAGTCGCCGCAGATATACACAGAGGCCTCAGGTTTCAGGAGACGGACAATTTTACTGAGCCAGCTTTCCATCCATTCCTCATATCTGTCCGAGTCGACGATATTAAAGGAACTGGTATTGAACTTTTTATAGATATTATAAGGCGGATCGACAAATAGAAGGTCGATAAACGAGTCGGGCAGCAGATCAACTACTGAAAATAAATCCTGGTTTAAAATTTTATCAGTAATAAATTCTTTAGAAACAGAAGATTTTATTTTAAGCAGAGAGGATTTAAGTTTTTGTTCTTCACCCTGAACTATTTCTAGCGTGCGGTTGTAAGGAGCTTTTTCTTTTTTGGGCAATTTATCGGGTCTGTCTTGTTAATTTATTGTATTTCACCCTGATAATTTCCAGTTCTTTTTCAACAATTTCAACTTTTTGAATAAGTTCACTTCCCAATTTCCTGACACTATCATTGAATATGCCGGATTTAGCTGCATTTTCAAGCTTAATACTTATCTCCGCAATTACATCCATCCCGAGTGTCAGACTGCTTCCTTTTAACTTATGTGAATTAAACAGCAGATCCTTCGAATTTTCACTGTCTATTGCATCCGATATCAGACCGATAGTTTTGGGCAGTTCATTAATGTAAACATCAAGGAGCTCAATCATAAAAGCGGCATCTTCATTTGAATTAACATCCTGGAGGAAACTTATCTTATTCTCATCAATGATTGGAAAATGAGCCTGTTCCAGCTTCCCGTTTTTCTTTTGTTTTGCTTCTCCCCACTTTTGAAGACATTCCCCGAGCTTTTCCTGCGTAATCGGTTTTTGTACAAAGTCCTGCATACCTGCCTCCAGACATTTTTCTTTATGTTCTTCGATACTATTAGCTGTCATTGCAACAATAACGGGCTGATTCTCTTTAGCTATTGCGTTTACTATAAGTTTGGAGGTTTCAATACCATCCATCTCAGGCATAAACATATCCATCAAAACAAGATCGTACCGGATTTTCTGAACAGCATCCAGTACTTCAAGTCCGTTAGCTGCTACATCACCCCTGTAGCCGAGTCTTTCAAGCATTTTCAGGGCAACCTTCTGGTTAACGCCATTATCTTCAGCAATAAGTATTCTCAACGGATATTTTACACCCTGAAGTGAACTTTCAGACTTGTTCCCGGTTTTATTGTCAGCGCCGGATTTAAGAAGCTGCATCATTGTATCCCTGAGATTGTTAAACTTCACCGGTTTATTTATAATTGAGACCAGCCGGTCCTTATCAGATCCGTTTCTTCTTACTTTCCTTGACATCATTCCCAAAATAATTACCGGCATATCAGCACCGTTTTTCATAGTTCTGATTTTTTCAACAAGAGTGAATCCGTCCATAGACGGCATATGCTGATCGACGATCAAAATATCAAATTGATCTTTTTTAAGGAGATCCAACGCCACCCGTGGATAGATTGTTCTTATTGGAATCATATTCCAGACCAGCGCCTGCTCTGTAATACTTTTTAGTGATACTTCGTTATCATCAATTATGAGAATCCGTTTATTTTCAAGCTCCTTAATCTTCTGCTGATATATTTTCGATTGAAGCTCGACTGCCTCAACGATTATTGTAAAATGAAAGCTGCTTCCCTGGTTGACTTTACTATCCATCCACATTTTCCCGCCCATAAGTTCAGTAAGCCTTTTACTTATCACCAGTCCCAATCCCGTTCCGCCATAAGACCTGTTAACAGAAGCATCAAGTTGTGAAAATGCCTGGAACAGCCTGTGCTTTTTATTTTCCGGTATCCCGATACCTGTATCTCTGACACAGAATTTAATTTCATATTTGTCTCCGTCTATTCTTACCGCGGAAACGTTAATAAGCACCTCACCTTCTTCAGTAAACTTAACAGCATTACTGAGCAGGTTGGTTAAAATCTGTCTTACCCGTGTAACGTCGCCTTTAATGGTGGAAGGACAGTCAGGATCCAGGTTATAAACCATATCAAGTTTCTTTTCTGCAGCCCTGGTTGCAAGCAGATCGAGAGATTCCTCAATACAGTCCCTGAGTTTAAAAGGATGGGATTCTATTTCAAGCTTTTCTGATTCAATTTTTGAAAAATCAAGCAGATCATTTATAATAACAAGGAGCTGGTCGCCGCTTAATCTTATTGACTCCACGTATTCCTTCTGTTCAATTGTAAGCTCTGTATCAAGCAGGAGCCCGGTCATCCCGATGACTCCATTCATAGGAGTGCGTATTTCGTGACTCATTGTAGCGAGAAATTCGCTTTTAATCCTTGCAGCATTTTCAGTTTCTATTAATGCTTTATCAAGTTCATAATTTTTCTTTATAAGTTCATTCTTTATGGTATCCTGTTTGATTACGGCACCTATAGTAGCAGCCATTGTCGAAAGGAAATATTCCTCATCCTCATTCCAGAGCCTGTCGCTCCTGCAGTCATCAAACCCGATAAATCCCCAGTATTTTCCATCAATCATAATTGGGACAAGGAGAATTGATTTGATATTTCTATCGACGAAAACTATTCTTTCATCGGGGGGAAGCTTTTTTATTAGAAATTTCAGAGTCTTTCCTCTTTCAAAATTTCCATAAAAATCGAGTGAAGCAAACCTTGAATAAGACAGCCTCTGCAGCACCGGATTTTTTATCTGAGATTCAGAGTTAACAGATGACCACTCATACAGAATACTGACGTACATTTCGTCGGTCTCTTCGTTAACCTGGTGCTTATAAATATATACCCTGTCAACCTCGGCAGCCATTCCGAGAATCCGAAGGGCTTTCGTTAAGCCGCTGTCAATTTCGGAATTGGATATAGCTGTTTTTGTTGCTTCTGCGATGCCCTGGAGAAGTCCGTCTTTTTTTCGCAGCAGTCTTTCGTTCGATTTTCTCTCAGAAATATCTCTTAAAATACTTAGGAGATATTTATTCCCGTTAAGGTCATCAATGAAGGTATTAGAAACATCCAGGTCAATCAGCATCCCGTTCCATAGTCTTACACTGGATTCATACCTGGAACGGAAAGAACCTTCCTTAAAAAAGTTCTTATATTTTTCGAGGGCGTCCTGACCAGTAATATCATCATAATGAGTAGACAGAAGTGTACCTTCTATCTCTGCCTTATGTTTGTCAATCATACGGGCATATGCATCATTGCACTTGAAGATATACCCTTCCTCGTCAGTCAGAAGCATACCTTCAGAAGATTTATCCCATACTGTATGGAAGGTGTTTTCGGAGGACTCCAGTTTCCTTTGAGATTCAATACGAGTGCTGATATCCCTTAAAGTGGCCTGTGCAAAGAATCTTCCTCCAAGTTCAATTACCCTTCCGTTAATTTCTACCGGTATGATGTGACCGTCTTTATGTACTATATCCAGCTGGAAAATGACTTCCTCTCTGCCTCTGAACAAATTTAAGATAAGGTTTGTGTACTCATATATCTTTGCCTGAGGGATGAAATCAGTGAAAGACTTTCCGGCAACCTCGTAAGGTTCGAAACCGGTTAGTTCTTTACAGGATGGACTGATATAGGAAATTTTTCCGGAGGCAGATAACCTTAAGATTACATCCAGGGAAGCCTGGGTTACAAGGTTAAATTCAAGGTAAGCTTCACGGTAACGTTCAATGGCAATCGATAGATCTTTCAGAGTTTCCTTAGCGATTGGATCATGACCATTCGGCTTCAGCTCCTTTAAGAGTTTCTGAAGTTGGCGTAATTCTTCCAGGTTTTGTTCGATATATTGTAAATTTTTCTTCAAAGAAAGTAAAATTCACCTTAATAAATACCTGTATAAGATGGTTTAACCGAAAATGTCCCCTATTATGAGACATTTCCTGTATTATAGGGCAAATTTTATTCCAGTAAATGAAAATCTCCGAATGCCGACTTCAAGTAGAAGTCAGGAATTGCACTCAGATATGGTTATCTGACCTTTAATCGTCACCTGAATGGTTGCTTAGCAGGCAAGTATTCTCTAATTTTGATCACAATTTTTATTGAATTCTGGAGAAAATCTCTTTATGAAAAGAACAATAGTAACAATGCCGGGTGATGGTATCGGAAAGACTGTATTACCGGAGTCTGTAAGGGTTCTGGAAGCTGCCGGGTTTGAAGCTGAATATGTGCATGCTGATATTGGATGGGAATTCTGGTGTAAGGAAGGAAATGCGCTGCCCCCGAGAACCATAGATTTGCTGGAAAAACATAAAATAGGATTGTTTGGAGCGATTACTTCCAAACCTAAAGATGCAGCCGCTAAAGAAATAGATCCCGGACTTAGAGACCAGGGATTCGTTTATTTCAGTCCTATCGTTGGATTAAGACAGCATTTCAACCTCGACTTATGCATCCGTCCCTGCCGGTCATTTAAGGGAAACCCTCTAAACTTTATAAGAAGAAACGCAAAAGGCGGATTTGAAGAACCCCTGGTAGATGCTGTCATCTTCAGGCAGAATACTGAGGGACTTTATGCTGGTGTGGAATGGACCAATCCTCCTAAAGTTGTAAGGGATGCACTTGAGACTCATCCAAAGATGAAAGCCTTCAAAAATGTTCCAGCTGAGGACCTGGCAGTATCGACCAGGATTATGTCAAGGAGTGCCTGTCAGAGAATTGTTCGTGCAGCATTTGAATATGCAAAGAAATATGATTATAAGAATGTTACTGTTTGTGAAAAACCGAATGTATTAAGAGAGACTTCAGGAATGATGCTCAATGAAGCGAAAATAATTGCAAAAGAATACCCTGGTATTGATCTGTGGGATACAAATATTGATGCCCAGATGATGTGGCTGACAAAAAATCCGGAGATTTACGGGGTCATTGTAGCAGAGAATATGTTTGGCGATATTATTAGTGACGGATTTGCAGGACTGGTAGGAGGTCTGGGATTTGCATGCAGCGCCAATATAGGTGATGATGTAGCTGTTTTTGAACCAACACATGGATCGGCACCGAAATACCAGGAATTGAATCCTTCTATAGTGAATCCGATTGCAATGTTTCTGAGTGCGTGTATGATGCTGGAACACATTGGGGAGAATGATAAAGCAGAGAAGATAAGATTGGCTGTTGCAAGGGTTATTGAAGAAGGTAAAATAAAGACGTATGATATGATGAAGCTGAAAGGAAATGCTGAAGTATTTAAATACGGTGCATCTACTACTCAGCAGATGACCGACGCTGTGATAGCGGCTATGTAATTTATGGGTCATTTCGAGCGGAGCGAAGCAATCTCCCGGCATTACTTTTATGCGATGCTGTTTTTTAGAATGTTTCATTTTTAAGGGAGGATATCATAATGAACGGAATTATACTCATTCTGATTGCCATTGTATTCTATGCAATAGCTTACCGTTTATATGGTACATTCATTTCCCGCAAGCTGAAAGTAAATGATACACAGGAAACTCCGTCGCATACACAGTATGACGGCGTGGATTATGTTCCTGCCAAATCACCTGTCTTGCTGGGACATCATTTCGCATCAATAGCCGGTGCGGGACCAATAGTCGGACCAGTGATTGCAGCGGGATTCGGATGGATACCTGTTTATATATGGGTTCTGTTCGGAGCGGTTTTTATCGGCGGAGTTCATGACTACACAACCATCATAGCCTCTGTACGTCACCAATCAAAATCAATCGGATATATAATTGAAAAGTATATTGGGATAAGCGGCAAAAAGCTGTTCCTGCTTTTCGCCTGGGCTACGTTAGTTCTGGTTATTGCGGTATTCGCAATTATCGTAGCAGATACATTTGAAAGCATTCCGGCTGCCGGAACTTCATCGATCCTGTTTATGCTTCTGGCTGTTATGTTCGGCTTCGCGATTTACAGAATAAAGGTTCCACTATGGATCGCTTCTATTATAGGAGTTGTTCTTTTATTCGGATGTATCCCTCTGGGCGAAATGTTCCCGCTGCATCTTTCAAAGCTCATCTGGGAGTTTATACTTTTCGCTTACATTTTCATAGCATCAGTTACCCCGGTATGGATCTTATTACAGCCACGTGATTATCTGAACTCATACTTTTTATACGCCTTAATGCTGGGCGGTGTTGTGGGAGTATTTTTCGCCTCCCCTGAAATGAATATTCCTGCAGTTGCAACCTTTAGTCTTGATAAAGTCGGCTACCTCTTCCCCGCCCTGTTTGTAACTGTGGCCTGTGGTGCTGTAAGCGGATTCCATTCTATAGTCGCCAGCGGAACAACTGCGAAGCAGCTCAATAAGGAAACTGATGGAAAGCTGATTGGATATGGGGGTATGCTGATTGAAGGCGTGCTCGCTGTTTTAGCATTGATAGCTGTTTCTGCGATGGGAAGCGCCCAGTTTACGGATATACTCATAAACAAAGGTCCTGTTGCTGCATTCTCAATAGGAGTTGCAGCTTTTATTGAGAGTATTCCTTTCCTTTCTGTTACTGCTTCAACCGCAACAAACTTCGTGGCACTGGCTGTGGCTGCTTTCGCACTTACATCGCTTGATACTGCCACAAGATTGGGAAGATATACATTCCAGGAATTTTTTGAGATCAGCGGCAGAAAAGAACAGTCCTTCCTGGTTAAGAACAGGTTTGCTGCCACAGCCATCACCGTATTTTTCGGTGCGGCCTTGACATTCAGCGGTCAGACTATGTCGATCTGGCCGGTATTCGGAAGCGCTAATCAGCTCCTTGCAGCACTTGCACTTCTGGCAATTACCGTTTGGGTGGCCGATCTGAAGGAGAATTACCTTTTTGCGTTAATTCCAATGTTGTTCATGTTCAGCGTTACATTAACAGCTCTGGCAATGCTGTTTTATACCAATTTTTCAAATGGACATTATACGCTCTCCTTTATTTCTGTACTTCTATTTTTACTGGCAGTACTGCTCGGTATAAAAGCCTACACTGTACTTGTCCATAAAAAGCCTGAGAAGATCAAAGAAAAATTAATTACCGAATAACAGAGGAATTTATGCGAGATAAGATATTAAAAATCTGGCCTGAGCTGGAATGGATAAAGAATGAAGAGTTGAAGGAAAAAACAATCCAGTGCTGGATATATGCTGTAGAGAACAGCGTGCTTAGTATTGACGACCTTGAAGTCATTCCCTTCTCATTATTGATTAAAGACTGCAATATCTCTTTTATGAACCACAAGAGAACCGCGGTCCAGTTATCCGTTGATATTGCAAGGAGAATGAAAGAGAATTTCGGTGATGAAATAAAGATTGATATGGACTTTCTGATCTCCGGAGCTATACTGATCGATGTCGGTAAACTCCTGGAATATGATAAGGTTGATGGGAAACTAACCACGAGCAAAGCAGGGAAACTTCTTCGGCATCCTTTCAGCGGAGTTTCCATCGCCGATCGTTTTGGTTTGCCGCCTGAAGTACAGCATATTATAGCTTATCATGCAAAAGAAGGAGATCTCGCTAAAAGAAGCGTTGAAGCTATCATAGTACATCATGCGGATTTCGTTTCATTCGAACCTTTTAAATGATAGTCATTACGAGCGAGTCTTTCTCCTTTTTGTTGTTGCGAGCGAGTCTTCGTGCGAAGCAATCTTTAAGTGATACTGGGGAACATGAAGAATTATTATATATATATTTTAACAAATACTGAATGGAATGATTTATTTAATATTAACATAGAGATTGCTTCATCCCGATAAAATCGGGATTCGCAATGACAAGTCGTAGGAGTAAATAATGTCTCAAACTTTAATCGAAAAAATTGCGCAGAAATATGCGGTGGGTTCGGAACCAGGCCAGCTGGTTCATGCAGGCGATTACCTGTCAATTCGGCCCGCCTATGTAATGACCCATGATAATACAGGAGCTGTAATTCCAAAATTCAGATCGATCGGTGCAAGCCGTCTTGCAAATCCCAGGCAGGTTGTTCACACGCTTGATCATAATGTTCAGGATAAGAGCGAAAAAAATCTTGAAAAGTACAGGAAGATAGAAGAATTTTCAAAGAGTATGGGTGCGGATTTTTATCCCGCAGGACGAGGAATCGGTCACCAGATTATGGTTGAGGAAGGTTATGCCTGGCCGGGAACAATGGCTGTTGCTTCGGATAGTCACTCTAATATGTATGGGGGTATAGGATGCCTTGGAACTCCTGTAGTAAGGACAGATGCCGCAGCAATTTGGGCAACCGGAAGAACATGGTGGCAAGTTCCTCCCATAGCAAAGGTTGAATTAAAGGGAAAGTTAAGAAAAGGAGTTACAGGTAAAGACCTGATAATTGCACTTTGCGGTTTCTTCAATAATGACGAAGTACTTAACCATGCTATTGAGTTCACAGGCGAAGGAGTAAAAAATCTTTCTGTTGAAGAGAGATTGACAATAGCCAATATGACTACTGAGTGGGGTGCATTGGCAGGAGTTTTTATCATTGATGGGAGGACAATTGAATGGCTGAAAAAGAGAGCCGAATTTATCTCCAGGCGTGGACCTGAGAATGTGAATTCAGACGCCGACGGCAATGGTGTCCATCCACGAATGAACCTGAAGCGTATTGAAGAGCTTGAAAATAATATTCCGCAGGCTGATAAGGATGCATTTTATGCGAAAGAATTGACGATAGATTTATCCACGATCGAACCTCTTGTATCAGGACCAAATACAGTTAAAACAATGACTCCTGTTTCCGGTCTTAATGACGTAAAAATAAATAAAGCCTACCTTGTATCCTGTGTGAACAGCCGTGTTGATGATATTGCTGAAGCAGCTGCGATCGTTAAAGGAAAGAAAGTTGCTGAAGGAGTTCAGTTCTATATTGCGGCAGCTTCAAGTGAAGTACAGGCTGAGAGCGAAAAGCAGGGTTACTGGCAGACACTGGTTGAAGCAGGTGCAATTCCCCTCCCTCCCGGATGCGGACCATGTATCGGTTTGGGTGTCGGTCTGCTTGAGGATGGCGAGGTCGGAATATCAGCCACAAACAGAAACTTCAAAGGAAGAATGGGTTCGCCGAAAGCTCAAGCCTATCTTGCTTCACCGGCAGTGGTTGCTTCATCAGCAATAGCGGGAAATATTTCATACCGGTGGCTGGAACAGAATAAGAAGCTGTTTGGAGACATTAAAGTTAATGAAAAAAAAGAAGCTGAATCCGCAGAGGTGAAAATTATAGATGGATTCCCAAAAGTTCTCAAAGGAGAACTCATCTTCTGCAATCAGGATAACCTGAATACAGACGGAATTTATCCCGGTAAATACACTTATATCGATGACTTTACTCCCGAGCAGCAGGCTGGAGTAGTAATGGAGAATTATGATCCTGAGTTTGCTAAAATAATAAATGAGGGAGATATACTTGTCAGCGGCTTCAATTTTGGAACGGGATCCTCACGCGAGCAGGCTGCTACTGCATTGAAATACAAAGGGATAAAGTTGGTAATAGCAGGATCATTCAGTGAGACTTACAAGCGGAATGCTTTGAATAACGGTTTCCTGATAATTGAATGCCCCAAACTCGTGAAGGACCTCAAGGCAAAATACGGTAAAGATAAGTTAACAGTTAAAACCGGCATCACGGGTGAGATAAACTTTACAAAATCAAAAATTAATGTTGATCAGAAGTCCTATTCAATAGATCCTGTCGGTGTTCCTGCCCAGGAACTGATAGTTTTCGGCGGCCTGGAAGAATGGGTTAAGAAGAACCTTTAACAATTAAGCAGTTTAACAGTTTAACTATGAATAAATCTATTTCAAGAACTATATCTGAATTTGCCTTAAATCTAAAATATGAAGATCTTCCACCTGAAGTCATTACTGAAGTTAAACGTTTTCTATATGATTCCATCGGATGTGCATACGGAGGCTTCCATACAAAAGACGTGAATATTCTCAGGGATATCTACCTGGAGATTGGAGGTAACCCTGAATCGACCCTGATAGGTTTCGGGGATAAAATACCGGCGGTTAATGCTGTGTTGGTTAATTCACTTATGATACGCGCCCTCGATTTTAATGATATATACTGGAGGGAGGATCCTTCTCATCCATCGGACCTGATACCTGCTGCACTTTCAACCGGTGAGATGACAGGGGCGGCTATGAAGGATGTTATCACAGCTATAGTTCTTGCGTACGAGTTTGAACAAAGGTTATGCGAGTTTGCCGTCCCTGGTATCCGTGAACGTAAATGGCATCATGCAGCGCTCACTCAGTTCGTATCGCCCATAGTTGCAGGTAAAGTTCTGGGTCTGAACGTTGACCAGATGGTAAATGCCATCGGGATAAACGGAAGTCATAATCATACCCTCGGCTGTCCTACTGCAGGCAAACTTACGATGATGAAGAATATTGTCGATCCGATGGCTGTTCAATCAGGCGTGTTTGCAGCATTGATGGCACAAAGAGGATATACAGGGACTGAAGCTGTTTTCGAAGGTAAGGAAGGGTTTATGGATACTTTCCTGGGCTGGAATGCTAAAGAACAGAGTATCTCGCCGGTAAAGATGCAGGGACGCGACGGCATCTCGAAATGGAAGTGGGATATTGATAAACTGACTGCCGGACTGGGTGACAGTTATAAAATTCTCGAATGCGGAATGAAAGCATTCCCTACCGAAGCTCTTACTCACACTCATCTTTCTGCCACATTAAATGTGGTTACCAAAAAAAATATTTCGTATGATCAGATAGAGACAGTAACCCTTACCACACTGGCACAGGCTTATGATATTCTCTTCGATCGGCACAAGTATAGGCCCGAATCAAGAGAAACAGCAGATCACTCCCTCCCCTACTGCATTGCTGCTGCATTAGTCGATCATAAAATCACAACGCAGTCTTTTTCGGAGGAGAAAATGAAGGACCCGAGGATCTGGGAGGTGATAGATAAAATAAAAGGTGAACCTTCACAGGAATTTGAAAATATGTTCCCGGCAAAGCAGCCGAGTAAAGTTGTTGTAAGAACAAAAGATGGTAGAGAATATACTGAATACCTGGAATACCCGAAGGGTGATCCGCGCGAACCTATGACAATGGAAGACCTGGAGAATAAATTCAATGCTCTTTCAGAAGGACTTCTGATTCCGCGAAGGCAGAAGGAAGTTAAAGAGCTTATTTTCAGATGTGAACAGCTTACAGCGCGTGAGTTTATGACCAAACTTATCGCTTGATTATTACTCTCCCATACAGAATTTGCCTTTTATTTGCTAAATTTGAATGAGACAAATTATTGTTATTGCTAACATTTATTATGTTCAACCCACAGCATAGAAATAAAGAATTCAAATGAAGAATAACTTAAATAAATCCTTCGCAGGAAAAAGAGGCGACTCAGTACGTTCCGACTGCTATTTTGAGATTACCAGGAAAAATTCGGGAGGAATAGGTATAAACCTGCAAAGTAAAGTAGATGTGATGTACGGGGAAGCGATTAAAAAGCAGCTCCTCGATATGTGCAAATTCTTCGGTATTGCCAATGCAGATATTCTGGTTGAAGATAGCGGTGCCCTCCCCTTTACAATTGCTGCACGGTTTGAGATGGCTGTTAAAAAACTTATGCCGGAAACCATATCTGAATATCTATTCCCCTTCAATAAAAAGAATCAGTATAAATCTTCAAAGGATAAGCTTAGACGGAGCAGGTTATACCTTCCGGGTAATGAGCCGAAGTTTTTTGTAAATGCAGGACTCCATTCCCCTGACGGTATAATCCTCGACCTGGAAGACAGTGTCGCTCCCTCAGAAAAAGAAGCCGCCCAATTAGTTGTTAGAAATGCTCTTCGCTCGGTTGATTTCTCTGGTGCTGAAAGAATGGTGCGCATAAATCAGCTTCCGAAAGGCTGCGGTGATTTGAAATATATAGTTCCGCATAATGTCCAGTGTTATCCTAATCCCAAAATGCGAATCGGCAGACCAGGTAAAGCAGGTTGAGAAAGAAGTCGCCAGACTGCGGAAAGAACACAACGTTAAAAATGAAATTTATTTTATGCCGATAATCGAAAGTGCGCTTGGTGTTTTAAAGGCTTATGAGATTGCCTCTGCATCTAAAAATAACTGCGCCCTGGCAATAGGTCTTGAAGATTATACAGCCGATCTTGGGACACAAAGAACCAATGAAGGAAGGGAAAGCATTTTTGCCCGTCAGATGCTGGTCAATGCCGCAAAAGCAGCGGGGATTCAGGCAATCGATACTGTTTTTTCCGATGTGGGTGATATGGAAGGACTGCGACAGAGTGTTATTGAAGCAAAGTCTCTGGGTTTTGAAGGAAAAGGCTGCATCCATCCGCGTCAGATCCAGGTTGTGCATGAGGCTTTTGCTCCATCCATAGATGAATTAGAAAAAGCAAAGAAGATAGTACTTGCATTTGAAGAGGCTGAGAAGAAAGGATTAGGAGTTGTCTCACTTGGAAGCAAGATGATCGATCCACCCGTCGTTAAACGGGCTGTCAGAACCATTGACCTTGCAATATTAAATAATATGTTGAAGGAAAACTGGCGACAAACAATTTAACCATTTAACAATTAAGCAATTAAACGATCAAACATAATGAACTTAGTAAAAAATAGTGCAGGAAGATTAGTTCCTGATGAAATAAACGGTATTCCTCAAATCCCTTTTAAGGGAGTTAATAAATATAAACCAAAGGGAGGAAAAGCCAAGCCCCCTATCAGCAGCTGTACTGATTATCCTGCAGACGGTAATAAAGTATTAAAGAACCTGAAAGAAGCTCTGAAGAAAGCCGGAATAAAGGATGGGATGACCATTTCCACCCATCATCATCTCAGGAACGGCGATGTTGTCACCAATATCCTGTTCGATACTATAAATGAAATGGGAATAAAAAATATCCGGTGGTTTCCGAGTGCTTCATTCGCGGTTCACGAACACTTAATTAAATATCTAAGGAACGGAACAATTCATCATATTGAAGGAAGTATGAACGGGCCTTTGGGGAGGTTTACTTCAGAAGGAAAGATGAAAGGTGTGGGGGTTCTGAGGTCTCACGGAGGAAGGTACCAGTCAATCCAGGATGGTGAAGTCCATATTGATATTGCTGTGATCGCCGCACCCACTGCAGATCCTTTCGGCAACGCAACAGGCGACCGCGGCCCTTCAGCCTGCGGACTGCTTGGTTTTGCGCTGGCCGATTCAGAGTATGCCGATAAAGTAATTGTTGTTACTGATAACCTCGTTCCCTTCCCCTGCGTTCCCTGGCAGATCCAGGGAAATAATGTCGATTATGTAGTTCAGGTCGATACACTTGGTGATCCCAGGAAAATAGTTTCCGGTACCACGGAAGTTACCAAATCACCTGACAGACTCTTAATAGCCGAATATGTTGCCCGGTTCCTTGATGAAGCAGGAATAATGAAAGACGGGTTTTCTTTTCAGGCGGGTGCCGGCGGAACCGCACTTGCATTTGCTCTCTATCTGAAGGAAAGAATGAAGGCGAAAAATATTAAGGCAAGGTTTGTACGGGGCGGCAGCACAAAATACCTTGTGCAGATGCTTGAGGAAGGTTTAACCGATTACATCCTTGACGGACAGACATTTGACCTTGAGGGTGTAAGAAGCATGAGAGAAAATGAGGGACATGTCAATACCTCTCCCTTTACGAGCTACAACTTTCATGGTAAGGGAAATTTTGCATCAATGGTTGATGCGGTTGTACTTGGGGCTACAGAAGTGGATGTGAATTTTAATGCTAATGTGGTTACTCATTCTGATGGCTATCTGCTGCATGGAATCGGGGGATGGCAGAACTGTTTATTCTCAAAATGTACTATTCTTGCAATACCCTCTTTCAGGGACAGGATCCCGGTAATTGTGGATGAAGTTACAACACTCTGCGGGCCCGGAGAATTAATAGATGTTATTGCAACCGAACGCGGATTATGTATAAATCCTAAAAGAAAAGACCTGCTTAAAGCGTTAAAGAATTCTTCTATCCCGATAGTTGATATCAAAGAACTCAAAAAAGAAGTGGATAAAATCTGCGGCGGTGTTCCCGCTAAACCAAAAATCAATAAAGATAAAGTAGTTGCTGTAATAAAATGGGTCGATGGAACAGTACTCGATTCTGTTTTCCAGGTTAAAACCTGAAGTCCGCTCATTGATAACTGAGACAGGATCGATACAGGTCAATAGGATGCTGTCTCTGTAAGCTGAAATTTGATGGAAGTGAATTATCGGTCAGAACATGCTTAAGGGGTTCTGAAGTCCGGCAGTTCCAAATCTGTCAGGAAATTTAATCTTCTTTAATCGGGTCCTTTCTCTTCATCATAAAAAAAGTTGAATAAATAGCTTAACTTAGCTGAAATAAGAAATCTTACTGGAATATAAACTTAGGCAATAATTGGAACCGTTTGAAATATTAGAAAAATACTTCGGTTATAAAGAATTCCGCGGTAAGCAGGAAGATATTATCCGAAGAACGCTTTATGACAGGAAACACTCGCTTGTTATAATGCCCACCGGTAGCGGGAAATCTTTATGCTACCAGATCCCAGCGTTATTAATGAATAGCGGGACGATAGTAATCAGTCCTCTTATTGCCCTGATGCAGGACCAGGTGGATGCCCTGCGCAAAAAAGATATCAGCGCTGCCTTTCATAAACTCAACTCTGTCAAAACAGGAAAGAGATCAGAGACTGAAACAGTTTGTTGAGGGAAAAATCAAAATACTGTATGTCACCCCTGAAAGATTCCGCAAACCTGAATTTGTTAAACAACTGCAGAGGGTGGATATCTCCCTTTTAGCTGTGGATGAAGTTCATTGTATTTCAGAGTGGGGACATGATTTCCGACCCGACTATTCAAGACTTGGTGAGTTCAGAGAGTTGATGAAAAATCCCTTAACCATTGCATTAACTGCTACGGCCACGAGGGAAGTGCAGCAGGATATAATAAATAAACTTCATCTCAGGAATGAAGATATCAAAGTTTTCCACCAGGGAATAGAAAGACCTAACCTGAGACTGGAAGCGAAGGATATCTTTGAAGATAAAGAGAAAACGGAATGGATGCTTAAAATAATTAACGATTACAATGGTTCGGGAATAATATATTTTTCACTTATCCAGTCACTCGAAAAATTCTCCCAGATGCTCCGTGATAAGAAAATCCCGCATGGAATATATCATGGGAAACTGAATGATAAGGAAAGGAAAAGGATGCAGAGGGAGTTTTTAAACGGTAATCAAAATCTCATTCTTGCAACAAATGCTTTCGGGATGGGCATAGACAAACCAGATATCCGTTTCGTAATACACGCGGAAGTTCCCTCTTCAGTTGAATCATACTACCAGGAAATAGGCCGGGCCGGCAGAGACGGAAATCCATCTGACTGTCTCCTCCTTTATAAACAGGATGACTTGTATATCCAAATGGATTTTATAAAATGGTCGAATCCTGATACCAATTTTTATTCGGCATTATATGACCTGCTCCGAAGGGAAATTTCCGTGGTTAATTCGCTTGGAATTGAATACCTCAGGGAACAGATGAACTTCAAAAACCGGAGTGACTTCAGAATTGAGACAGCCCTTGGAATTTTTGATCGATACGGAGTTACGGAAGGTTCGGTTGAAAATAAGGATCTTACAATAACAGGAGAATTTCCGGCTGAACTCGAAGATGAGGAAATGCTGCAGGAAAAGTTAATGAGTGATAACAAAAAGCTCCTCTCAATGGTAAATTATTTCAAGACAAATGAATGCCGGAGGGTTTATATATCAGAATATTTTGGTTTTCATGACGAGAAACCCTGCGGTAATTGTGACAACTGTCTGAAAAATTCAGCAATTATGGATTAATCATATTTCCCTCCGAATATTTTGACACGATACACATCAGATATGCTCACTGGTTGTTAATATACAAGTGTAATAACCAGAAAAAGGAATTTGATGAACCTTCCGTATTCAAAAATAAAATATATAATAGCAGCAGGTCTGCTCTTCTTTGTATTTCCTGCCCTAGGCGAAGTAATGGAAAAACGGAAAAAATGATTGTATTCAGTCACACAAATGCGCGATTTTTTGTCTCAGTTAATACTATGGAATGGTTCTTGATAGATATACTTGCACATTCACTTTAGGCAATAAGAATGAAACAAATATATTATTTAATTTTTGCATTGTGCTTTGGAGCTGCAGGATGTACCAGTAAAAATAACGATCAATTAGGTAATCATTATCCGGCACAGACCAAAGAGCAGCCGGAAAAAACAGTTCATGTATCCGATGATACATTGATGGGAGGCGATACTTTTGTTACTACGGGTCCCGCCGGAAAAATGGATCAGAAACAGGGTAAGATAGTAATGATAGCTGATTCAGGACTGGCTTTACCGGTTAAGTTAGATGATGATAATAAGATTACGGCAGTAGGCTTTAATGACAGTACAGTTTACCAGGTGAAGGAAGAAGGCGGCCGTACAGCACTTATTCTTCCCGATTCCAACAAAGTTCTGAGGGATGGCAGGATGATGCTTCTTACTGATGACGGTGAAATGCTTGAGGTCAAACTGATTGGTGATAAAATGGTAGTATTAACGAAAAACAATACAATGCTTCCGCTGGAAAAGAAGTAGGTTGATTTTACTCCTTTCTTTATCAGGGGACGTTACTAAACCTCATTCCCTTTTTTTATAAATATATCTGTTTTATTTTATGGTCTGAAATTTTGAAAAACAGATGGTATTATGAAAGAAGATAAACAAACAGGAACTACCTTATACGTCAGAAATATGGTATGCAACAGGTGTATCAAGGTAATTGAAGAGGAATTCGGAAAGCTTGGATTAAACATTAAAAACATCAGCTTGGGAGAAGTGAGGGTGGAGGAGCATCTGAACCACGAGATGATAGATAATATAAGGAAGGTGCTTGATGAAAACGGGTTTGAGCTTATTGAGGACAGGAAAATGAAGACAATAGAACAAATTAAGGTCTTCATAATCGAATTAATTAGAGACCAGGAGAAGATTGCCGGGAGAATAAATATCTCCGATTATCTTTCAGAAAAAATGAATGCTGATTATCATTATATGAGCACTCTTTTCTCTTCTGTAGAAAATATCACTATCGAACACTATTTTATCCTTCAGAAAATTGAAAGAGCGAAGGAACTGCTGAAATACGGCGAGCTGACCCTCAGCGAGATAGCTTTCCGACTGGGATACAGCAGTGTCGCTCACCTGTCTGCTCAGTTTAAAAAAGTTACGGGAATGAATGCTAACCAGTTCAAATCTATGACTGAAAATACCCGTAAACCTCTCGATGAGGTCGGATAAACCTTAAATACACGCCCCCAAAGCCAAAAAAATCATATAACTTTTTCCAATAATTATATAACGTTCGGGGGTATCCGGCGTCCTATATTTGAACCGTCAATATTCATAACTAAAAACAAAGGAGATACTAAAATGACTACAAAAGCGATCAAAATTGACGGAATGAGCTGCGGACATTGCGAAATGGCTGTAAGAAAAGAATTATCGAAGCTGGACGACGTTAAAGTTAAAAAAGTTAAGATAGGTGAGGCAGTTGTAGAGTACGATGAAACGAAAACAGATGAACAGAAGATTTACCAGGCGATTGAAGAAGCAGGGTATAAACCTGTATTACCAACGACTTAAATAGTGATCAGGTGATTTTTCCGTCCATTCAATATATCAAGGAGCGTATTCAGAGCGTATTCAGAGCGTATTCAGAACGTTTTCAGTTAGTATTTGGAATATACCTGAGAGCCGGAAAAGGAATCAAGTAACAAGGAAATAATTATAATGAAATCAGCATCAGAAGAATATAATATTAAGAACCAGGTAATAAAATCATTAACCCTCCCTGTGGAGGGAATGACCTGCGCCAGCTGCGTGGCCCGCATTGAAAAAGCATTGAAGAAAGTTGAGGGGATCAGTGATGTAAACGTAAACCTCGCTACGGAAAAAGTCACGCTTTCTTATAACCCTTCACTTACCGACGTTTCAAAATTTACGCAGGTAGTTGAAGATGCCGGATATAAGCTTTCTTCCCCCACAGAGGATAAAGCATCTGCAGGATCTGATGACTTTGAATCGGCTTCGGATATTCAGCATAAGGAATCCTACCGGAAGCTCAGGAGTGAATTTATTTTCAGTGCTGTACTTTCTATTCCTATAATGATTGTCAGTATGCTTATGATGACAGGGTGGTTCAGGCACCTGGTTCCCCTGACAGTCGAAGAGATAAATAAACTACTTTTTCTTGGTTCTACACTGGTCATTTTTATCTCCGGTAAAAGATTTTTCACTTCTTCGTGGAAAATTGCGAAGCATTTTTCCGCTGATATGAATACTCTGGTTGCTGTCGGTACAGGTACAGCATATGTATACAGTACGATAGCAGTTTTATTTCCTGAATTACTGAACCTGACTAATGCTGAAGGTCATATTTATTTTGATACTGCCGTAATCATAATTACGCTGATCCTTATGGGTAGACTACTTGAGGCAAAGGCTAAATCGAAAACATCCTCAGCCATCAAGAAACTTCTTGGTCTTCAGCCAAAAACGGCAAGGGTTGTACGCAATAACCAGACGACCGATATCCCTATAAAAGATGTGGTTAGCGGCGATATTATCATTGTAAGGCCTGGTGAAAAAATTCCGGTTGATGCCTCAATAATGGAAGGTTATTCTTCTATTGATGAATCAATGATAACAGGTGAGAGCATACCGGTTGAAAAAACAGCAGGTGCTAAGGTTATCGGCGGAACAATAAATAAGAATGGAAGCCTTACCATCAAAGCTGAAGCTGTCGGTAAAGATTCTGTTATTTCCCGGATCGTAAAACTTGTGGAAGTAGCACAGGGTTCGAAGGCCCCGATACAAAGTCTGGCCGACAAAGTGGCGTCAATCTTTGTCCCTGTCGTTATAGGAATTGCGATAGTTACATTCCTTATCTGGTATTTTAATCTGGGTATACCTTTTACCGCAGCAATGCTGAACTTCATAGCTGTAATGGTAATTGCATGTCCCTGTGCGCTAGGACTGGCAACACCTACCGCTATTATGGTAGGAACAGGACTGGGCGCCTCAAACGGAATTATGATTAAAAATGCAGAGAGCCTGGAAAGACTTAATTCAGTAACAACAGTAATCTTCGACAAAACCGGAACCATAACAATCGGAAAACCCGTTGTTACCGATATTATTATAAAGAATGGAACAGATGAAAATGTCCTTCTGCAGACTGCAGCTTCGCTTGAAGCAAAGTCGGAACATCCCCTCGCATCGGCTATTGCAGACTATGCCGCTTCAAAAAATATTGCACTAATAGAGGTTAGCGGGTTTAATTCATTAACCGGTAGCGGAGTTGAAGCAAGTTTCAATAACGCAGAAGTGCTGATCGGCAACTCAGCTCTTATGAAGGAACGTGGAGTAGAAATAGACCGGGAAACATCAGATGAAATTGAAAGATTGAGCGGTAAAGGAAAGACTGTAATATTTATTTCTTTTGATAATAAACTGGCAGGTATAATTGCTGCAGCTGATATAATCCGCAGTGAGACTCGAGAGGTAATAAGCGGATTGACAAAGAAAAATATTAAGGCTGTTATGCTTACAGGTGATAACAGCAGAACAGCAGAAGCGATAGCAAAAGAAGCGGGGATTGAAACCGTATTCTCAGAAGTTTTACCGTCGGACAAAGCCGAGATTGTTAAAAAACTTCAGGCACAGGGTGAAGTTGTTGCAATGGTGGGAGACGGCATAAATGACTCCCCTGCCCTGGCACAGGCAGATGTGGGAATCGCAATTGGAACCGGAACCGATATAGCAATAGAAAGTGCTGATATTACCTTGATCAATGGAAATATTAAAGAAGTTCTCAGCACACTAACTCTATCAGTGAAAACCATTAATACAATTAAACAGAATCTATTCTGGGCTTTTATCTATAATATAATCGGAATACCTCTTGCTGCTCTGGGACTACTTAATCCAATGATCGCCGCAGCGGCTATGGCAATGAGTTCTGTTAGTGTAGTCTCTAATTCACTAAGATTAAGAAAAGCAAAATTAGGATAAGCTCTTTATTCTCTCAGCATGTCTTTAATGTTTAGTTCAATCTTTTCTTCACAGAAGAAGGGCTCACCGTATCTTTTATCAATCTGGAAGCCGTAAACCTGGGCTCTGGATTCAATATAATGAATGAACTCGGGTCTGCTTATGAATGTCTCAGGCTCTTTGCTCCTTGGATTATGAAACTGACTCCCATAACACTGAACGGCTTTCATTTTAGTCTCAAAGCACTCAGAAATATCAATAATAAAAGAGGGTTCAAACTGGTATGTCTGCATATAGTAATAAAGCTTTCTCGGCCTGTAGGCATTTTGAGCCACTTCATGGTCGGAAGTTTTCAACTTAGAGAGACCTGTAGCAAACATAGCCTCTTTGACCAGCCTGCTTGTATGTATATGATCGGGGTGACGGTCATTAAAATAGGGGGCGAATATAATCCTGGGACGGTATTTCCTAATGCTCATTACAACCCTGATCAGGTTTTCTCTATTCCTTTCAATATTTCCGTCGGGAATTCCCAGATTCTCCCTGATTGAAGCTTTTAATATACCCGCAGCCTGGAAGGCCTCCTTCTGCCGTATCTCTACAGTCCCCCTGGTCCCAAGTTCACCCCGGGTAAGATCTATTATTCCAACCTTAAGGTCATTTTTGGTTAATTTAGCAATCGTTCCACCCATTGCTAATTCTGCATCATCAGGATGGGCCGCAAAAACAAGAACATCAAGATTCATTAATTCTCCCGCTAAACATTGTGATATGGATTGGCAAACTTAACAAATTTTTTTTTTGGATTCCATTTACAGTGTTTGTATATTATTTGCCGGTTCTTACGAACCGATTAACGTCGAGCAAATAAAATAAATTACCAGACACTTTAATCCCGATCAACCGGGGTTGTAAGTATATATTACTGTGTTCTTTTGCGGACCCAGCTTTAATTAGCAATCTAGTATCAGGTTGCAGAGTTTTAACTAACACGCAGCATCCGGACTGCGGAATTTAATTCATAAACACACAGGAGATATGAAATACAATTACTTTCTTTTCATCTTCATTTTTCTTTTCTCATTCTCTCTCTCTTATTCACAGAACTACAGCTGGCAGCTTAAACAATCGGGTTCCAGTCTCGGCGACCCTATCTGTGTGAATAACTGGGATGACAACATCATTTACTATGGTTCTGGAAACAGACTTTACAGAAGTATTGACCGTGGCGATACATTCTCTCCTTTCGGGAATGTAATCCCTGGAGCTTCTTCAGTTAAATGCGTGCTTCAAAGCTCCTACGATGAAAATACATACCTCGTAGCAATTGAGAATGCACAGCAGACCATGAAAACAACTGACGGAGGACTTACCTGGACCTCAACCGGATCGTTCTCCTGGTATTATTTCGGGGTGCCAGTCCAGGCTGATCCTGTTCATCCTGATACGCTTTACGCAATGAATGGCAATGAGTTTAAGGCTTCTTACGATTTCGGTTCAACATGGATAACCATATCCTCTTCTCTTCCATTTGGATCCCCATGCGATATCGATGTTTTTCCCGATCAGCCTAATGTAATTATCGTTGGTGATAACGGCTACGGTATAGCAAGGAGTACTGATTATGGTGTAACATGGACTCACCCGTTTTCAACCGGAGGTGAAACACCAATAATAGCTATTGATAAAAACATTCCCGGTACAGCCTGGGCAACTAAATGGTCGGGCGGCGGCGGTTTCATTAAAAGCACTGATTACGGACAAACCTGGACGGCCATCCCCTATTTCAGCGGAAGAAATATGTGGGGATTATCGATTGCACCGCAGCTTTCCGATTATATAATCTGCGGAGAGTATTCAGGCAGCAGCTATTTTACCCATAACGGTGGAGCCACCTGGACTGTACTCGGGAACCCCTCAAGTAATTATGCATACCACGTTATTGATACTGCTACCGTTTTTGCTGCTTTCGGCAATGGGTTGTATAAGCTTTATTCACCCTGGTTCATACCTGTCGAACTGACTTCATTTACAGGAAAAGTAGTTAACGGAAAAGCTGTATTAAAATGGCGTACAGCAACAGAAACTAATAACCAGGGATTTGATGTTGAGATGAGTTCTGATGACAAGTCATTTAAGAAAGTCGGGTTTGTTCCGGGCTTCGGTACTTCATCAGAAAATCATTCTTATACATATACAACAGATATTCAGCATTCAGAAAAATCATATTTCCGTTTGAAACAGGTTGATTTTGATGGAACTTCGGAGTATTCGAAGGTGGTGGAGGTATTATCCCCTGCTCCTGCTTCCTATAGTGTTTCACAGAACTATCCGAATCCGTTCAACCCTACAACCAAAATTAATTTCGATATTCCCACAGATGCGAAGGTGAAAATCACTGTATACAATGCGTTGGGACAAAAGATATCAGATCTTACAAACCGTCAGTACTCTGCAGGAAAATACGATGTTAACTTTGCAGCAGGAAACCTTTCAAGCGGTTTATATTTTTATGTCATCGAAGCAAAAGGAAATGACGGATCCTCTTTCGTTACAACCCGGAAGATGATGTTAATGAAATAATTTCTGCTTTAGGGTACCGCTCTTTAACCGGAGCGGTACTTCCTAAGCAAGTTCACATCTTTTTTATCACAATGAGCATATTCAGAATGAAAATAAATTACTTACTTTTAATAGTTTTTATTTCCGCAGTTATATATGCCGGTGTTGATTTTTCAACGGGCATTGCGGGGGCTACCAGGCTGAATGGTAACGGATGTGTCTGCCATAACCTGGATCCTGATCCCGGCGTGCAGGTATGGATTGAAGGTCCCGATACCCTGTTAAGAGGTGAAACTGCAGAGTACCATCTATTTTTATCCGGCGGTCCAATGGTGAAAGGCGGGTTTAACGCTGCGTCAAGGTTCAGCACTTTGACCGCGACCGATCCGGGAACCCAGATACTAGCCGGTGAATTAACCCACAACCAGCCAAGAGTATTTTCCGGAGATACAGTATCGTGGTATTTCAATTATACTGCTGCCGATTCTGTTGACTGGGATACTCTCTACTCTGCAGCAAACAGCGTAAATGGTGACGGAATTCCTTCTGACCTGGATCATTGGAATTTTGGAGCAAATTTCCCGGTAAGGATACTTGATAATGTTCCTGTCGAGTTTATTACCTTTAATGCAGTGAGCAATAACGGGGAAGTTCAGTTAACCTGGTCAACTGCAACAGAAACTAACAATAAGGGTTTCCAGGTTGAAAGAAGAGATAACTTCTCAGGAAAGTGGATTCTCTTAGGTTTTACAAATGGCCGCGGAACTTCAACAGAAAAATCCTATTATGCGTTTGATGATAAAAATCCCACTGCAGGAACAAATTATTACAGGCTGAATCAGATAGATCTGAACGGGGGTTTCTCGTACTCTAATATTATTGAGGTCAGTGTAACACCAATGAATTTTGCACTCAAACAGAACTATCCGAACCCGTTTAACCCTGTAACCACCATCAATTATTACATACCTTTACAGGGAAATGTTAGTCTTAAGGTATATGACATTACCGGTAAAGAGGCTGCCGGATTGGTAAATGAGAATCAGAAGGCCGGGCGGCATTCTGTTCAGTTTAATGCGGCCGGACTTGCAAGCGGTGTATATATCTACAAGCTCACTACGGATAATTTCTCTGCCTCGAAGAAGCTCCTGCTTCTAAAATAATTTTGATCGAAGCAGTCCGGAATCTTCTCCGGACTGCATTTATTTCCATTATCCCCCCTCTTTTTATATATTAGTATCCAACTAAACTGATAGCAGGATGGTATATGCTGCAAAAAATATTTTTAATAACAACATGTACATTATTGATTATGACCATAAGTACTTCCAGACAGAAGCAAGCATTTATAAACGGGAATATATATACTGTTAATGAAAAGCAGCCTGAAGCAGAAGCGGTATTAATCGAAGATGGCCGAATAGTTTTTGTGGGAACCAATGAGGAGATTAAAAGCAGGATCGATGATTCAACCGAAGTGATCGATCTCGGCGGAAAGTTTATGATGCCCGGATTTAATGATGCGCATCTCCACTTCCTGAGCGGAGGATTTTATCTAATGGGAATCGATCTCCGGCCCGCAAGATCGATTAAAGAATTCAGACAAATATTATCAGAATACGTAAATAAATTTCCCGGCAAATGGGTGACCGGCGGTAGGTGGGATCACGAAAGCTGGGACGTTCAAAAGCTCCCCTCGAAACAGGACATTGATGATATTACCGGGGAAACTCCTGTTTTTGTCAGCAGAATGGACGGACATCTGGGACTTGCAAATTCCAAAGCACTTGAACTGGCAGGAATAAACAGTAAGACTCCAAGTCCTGAAGGCGGTCTGATAGTTAAAGACCCGAAAACGGGTGAACCTACCGGGATCCTTAAAGATAACGCAATGAAACTGATCTTTGATGAAATTCCCGATCATTCCGTTGAAGATTTTTATGAAGATGCCTTAACTTCGCTTCATGAAGCCGCGAGGTTCGGAATAACGAGTGTACAGGACATATTTTCAATTGAGGAAACACCCGCTTTGGAGGCTTATAAAAGACTTGAGTCGGAGAATAAACTTACTTGCAGAATTTCTATAAGGTGGCCAATTGATGATTATTCCTACCTGATCAAAAATAACATTACCGCAGGTTCCGGTGATGATTTTCTTAAGCTGGGTGCAGTCAAGGCGTTTTCGGACGGATCACTCGGTTCAAGCACTGCATGGTTTTTTAAACCATATGAGGGCGATACTACAAACACCGGGCTGCCGAACGATATTATACTTGACGGAGTACTTAAAAAATGGGCATCTGATGCTGACCGGAATCATATCCAGATATCAACTCACGCAATCGGAGATAGGGCTAATTCATATATGCTTGATTTGTATGCGCAAATTAAGAAAGAAAATCCAGCATGGGATAGAAGATTCCGGATCGAACACGCACAGCATATACAGTCTGCTGATATCCCAAGATTTGCGGATATCGGTGTAATTGCCAGCGTTCAGCCCACACACGCCATTGAGGATGGCGTTTGGGCGGTTAAGAGGATCGGGAATGAGAGAATAAAATTTACACACCCGTATAAATCTTTTCTGGAGAATTACGCAGTGGTCTGCTTCGGAACCGACTGGCCGGTGGTAACAATTGATCCGTTCCTGACTCTATATGCCGCAGTTTCAAGAAGGACTGTAGACGGCAGGAATCCTTTAGGCTGGATCCCGGAGCAGAAGATCGGTATTCAGGAGGCAATAAAGTGCTACACTCTTAACAGCGCATATGCTGAGTTCACCGAAAAAGATAAGGGCAGTATTGTACCTGGTAAATTGGCTGACTTCGTTGTTCTGAGCGATAATCTGCTTACCATTGATCCGGTAAAGATCAAAGATGTGAAAGCTGTGATGACCATTGTTGGTGGCAAAGTAGTTTACCAGCGGTAAGCTTTATTCGGATTTAAGTAAACTTAGTGCTATCCAGTCATCCATTTTAATGGTTTCGAGGTGACTGAACCCTTTTGCAGCATACTCCTTCAGTATCTCCTCTTCATCATCTGAAAGCAATCCAGATAACAGGATTAAACCCTTCTGCTTAAGTCTGCTGGAAAATTCTCCTGAAAGTTCAAGGAGAATATTCTTCTGTATATTTGCAAGGATCATATCAAAACCCTTTTCCGGAACAGCACCAATATCTCCTATCCTGATCTCTATTTCATCAGATACGTTGTTCAGTCCGGTGTTCTCCCTCGCATTTTCATAACACCATTCGTCAGTGTCAAAAGCCAGGGCGCCTGATGCGCCCAGTTTAACAGCCGCAATAGATAATATACCGGTCCCGGTTCCGGCATCAAGGATGCTCATACCTTTTGTTATATACTTCTCAAGCAGCCGGATAACTAATTTTGTAGTCTGATGCTCACCCGTTCCGAATGACATTTTTGGGTCGATTGTAATAATGATCTCATCATTTTTTTTCTCGTAACTTTTTGAAGAAGGTTTAATCACAATTCTGTCGGAAACCCGGATAACGTTAAGAGATTTTTCCCATTCCTCATTCCAGTTTTTCTCCTCCAGAATAGACTCCTCTACTTTAAAATCACGAAGGAGATTCTCAGACTGTAGTTTTTCAAGCTGTGAATTTATTGTCTCTGTCTTCAGATTGCTTTCCATATCTGCAAATACACGAAGGCAGTTTACGTCTTCATTGATACCGATAATATCAAGTTCCCACAAATTACCTGAGAGCAGTTCAGCGTTAAAAGGTTCAGCGGTGATAAGAAACTCTTTATACTTTTTCATTTATGTATTGAAATGTATTGAATAAAGAAGAGTGACAAGAACATTCCCAACCTGCTGCAAAGTGCCCGCGGAAATATTTTCCATAGTATCTCTGTCCGAGTGCCAGTAATTCCTTCTTTCAACCGGTGTATCAGCTCCTACCAGTTCCGCATCGATAATATCAACGGATTTAATTCCAGCCTGGTTTAAAGGAATATGATCATCATAAATGGACTCTCCCTTCCGGGGAACGAACGCAGAAGCATTCATCTGTGAAGCGATATCCCAGACCAGGTTAACAATATCCGGAGCAAATTCCAATGATGCGGCCTCTTTCATAAAGACGGCATCCTTATCTCCTACCATATCCAGTAAGATAGCAAAACGTGGATAAATGCCGTCCGGAATATTTACAGAATAATATTTTGAACCGAGACAATAATTGTCGAGATCATTTTCTTTTCCATAATCCTCTCCATCGAGTAAAACAAGGTCAACACCTACATTTAATTTTTTCTCACCAAGTATACGGGCAAGTTCAAGAATAACCCCGCATCCGCTGGCCCCGTCATTAGCCCCGGGAATAGGAATATTACGTTTTGTGCTGTCTTTTGTATGTTCTGAACGGGGTCTTGTATCCCAGTGAGCGCAAATCATTATCCGGTTTTTATTGCCAGGATTGTATTGAGCGATAATATTGGTGAGGTTTAATTCCTTGTTATAACCGAGATAGGTAAATGACTGCAGTTCTACTTCATCGGCGTACCTGTTAAGTTCATTCTGAAGAAATGATAATGCAAGCGCATGTCCCGCAGACCCCGGGTTCCTGGGTCCGAAATCCACCTGTGCTTTAGTCATTGCATATGCATTCTCGCCGCTGAATGAAGGAATACTATCGGTCTTCTGAATCTCAAAGGCCGGGCGTGTAATATTATTTTCCTCTTTCTTTTCACAGCCTGCAATAAGAAAGGCTGCAAAAAGCAGAAGGAGTATTTTTTTTAGCGTCATGTTACTATGATTAGAATTAAAAAATTAAATTAATAGATTTCAGGAAGGATATAAAACCATTTACTTATACTCAGCCAGTACTTGGCATATTTTGTCCTGAATGTATCTAGCATAGCTTGGCTGATCGATAAAGTTCTGTTCCAGAATAGAGAATGCCAGCAGGTGATCATTCTTTGCTGTTACATAACCTGAGAGACAGCTTACTCCTTTCAAAGTACCGGTTTTTGCGTAAACCTTCCCTTCTGCATCCGTATCATTCATTCTTTTTGCAAGGGTACCATCAATTCCTGCGAGGGGCAATGATTTTAAATAAATATTAAAAAGATACGGATCAGACGAGTACATATATTTTAAAACACTCAGAATCTGTTCAGCGCTTACGAGATTATAACGCGATACACCTGAACCGTCAGCCAGAACATAATTGTTCCTGAGGACACCTGAAAGGGTCAGAAGTGAATCGACAACATTGAGTCCCTGCTGTGCAGTGACCGGGTAAGTATTGAACGAGGCGGCAAGTGAATAAAGGACCATTTCGGCACTCAGATTATCGCTTCGCTTATTCATATATGCTATCACAGAATCGTACTGCCTGCTGAATACTGAAAGCCACTTTGAGGAAGCCGGTTTTTTCTTCAGACTGATTTCTCCTGAGATTTTAATCCCGTTCTTAACCAGATGTTCTGTAAAAAGGTTCAGGAAATATAAATCGGGCCGGTATATATTTACACTGTTTTCAACGGTATCATTACTTGTAAATTGGGGAGGAAGGATATCCCCTGATACGTAAATATCATTCTTCCTGTTCCGCCAGTCCCTGGTAATTCTTATTTTCTGAGGGCTGACGGATGAAGTGACTGCAGTGTTAATGATATTTACATATTTAGTCTCAGGATCAGTTATGACATGAGGCTTTTCACCCTGGACAGATCCTGTAACATAAACATCTATTGAATTGCTGTTGATATTCAGCGCGGAAAGGTACGGAGCATCTGTTGAGGGATCATCATCCCACATCCAGCCCCATCCCCAGAACAATGAATCCTTTTTGGAAACATCCCCGTAAATATTTCCGGTTATTTCTATAATTCCAGCCTTCCTTATATCCTTTAGAAATTTATCAAGGTCGGCAGTACTGAAAACTGGGTCGAAACCACCGACGACGTAGAGGTCGCCGTGAAGGGAATTATCAACTATTTCTCCGGTATACTGAAGAGAAGTAACAAAGTTATAACCCGGTCCGAGGAAAACTATTCCTGCAGCCGATGTCAGCAGCTTCATATTAGAGGCCGGGTTCAGCAGTTTGTGTTCATTGAAGCGGTAGAGATACTCGCCGCCGGTGAGGTCATAAACATCAATCGCTATCGATGTGGTTTTGAAGAAATCATCTTGCAGGATCCCTTCAAGCTGACTATTAACCTGGTCCCTGTTCAGCTGTGGGAAAACATCTGATGAAAAAAGGAGGAAACCGATTAAAAGTAGATAGAACTTCATCATATCAGAAATAAGGCCGTACTCTGAATTCCGCGCCGAACTTAGTCTCAACAACTTCCTTAGCCTTGTTTATCTCGACCTCATCAATTGAAACAACGCTCATAATCAGTCTGTCAGTATACTGTTTCACGCTTTTTGCGAAATTAACCATTTCATTGAAGAATCGGGTATCGAGTTTCATAATCTTTGCGTACTGTCTCGGATCAACGGTATTTATACTGATTGAAACAGTATCAATCAACCCTTTAAACTCGGGTGTTATATCCATTTTATTTATAAAGCTGCCATGTCCGTTTGTATTTAACCTCGTTTTGCCGCCGTTGTCCTTTACATATTTCGCAATCTTCTTCACAACATCCCATCTGATGGTGGGTTCGCCGTATCCGCAAAATACTATTTCCTCATAATCTGCAGGGCTTCCTATTTCCTTAATATAAATTTCAGCCGGAGGTTCTTCATCCTTGGTCATCTTTAAATTATAACCGCGAAGTGTGGCATCCCCTTTCCTGTTGCAGAAGAAACAGTCGGCATTGCACCTGTTGGTAATATTGATATAAAGACTTTTTCCTATAGGATAAGTATAGCTGATCCTGTTTTTAATACTTATCCCGAAAAATCTGAACGCATTAAATGAGGTAACCTTAGCTATGTCCTCCATCTTAACATTATGAACCTCAGCCATTTTTTCAGCCACCAGTTTAACATTTGCAGGCTCATTTCTATGACCGCGGTACGGTTCGGGAGTCATAAAAGGAGAATCTGTTTCTAGCAGAATATTATCCAGACTTATTCCGGCAAGTACTTTCCTGAGGTCATCCGATTTCTTAAATGAAATATTCCCTGTAAAAGAAACAATATGATTCATCTTTATATATTCGAGAGCATCTTCCAGGGATGAGTTGAAGCAGTGAAACTGGGCCCTCAGCTCACTTCCGCAATAGGCCGATATAATTTTCATCATATCTTCATCAGATTCCCTGCTGTGTATAACCGCGGGCAGCTTAAGCTTTACGGCAAGATCAAGCTGGGCTTTAAAAGCCTCTAGCTGTTTTTCTTTGGGTGAAAAATCATAATAATAATCCAGACCAATCTCCCCTATCGCCACAACCTTAGGATGTTTTGCAAGTTCTTCAATTTCCTGCACCCTGGAAGCTTCCCAGTCCTTTGTATCGTGCGGATGCACCCCTACCGCCGCATAAATAAGATCATATTTATCGGCTAATTGAAGGGTTTTCCTGGCTGAATCCAAATCGGTAGCCGGAACTATGATGTAGTCTACCTTATTCTGCCGGGCACGTTCAATGACCTCATCGAGATCATTCTCAAATTCCGGTAAAAATAAATGTGCGTGTGTATCGATAAACATTGAGCCCCCCTTTCAGAAACTAAACTGAATACTTAATGAATAATTCCTGACAGGTTTTAAATTTCCAATTAATTCAACATAGTTATAATTTAAAACATTATTTGCATTAAGAAAAACGGAAGCAGGAATACCAAGCGAATTGAGATCATAAGAGGCCCTGAGATCAAGGACATATGCATCAACACGGAGATCCCCGTCATTAATAATCCTGACAAGCTCATCGTCGATTTCCTCCATACGGCTCCAGAATCTGAAATCAGCCCCGAAGTTGAGACTACCGAAATAATAGTCGATTGAACCGGTAAAAATATGTCGGGGTCTGTATTTAAGAGCCTTATTTTTATTTAAATCCCTGGTCCACAGATATGTATAACTCAATGATAAACCGATAGTCTTATTAAACAGTTCAGAACTGATATCCGTTTCGAAACCCTGTATCCTCGCCCTGGTCAAATTACTGAAGACAGCAAGTCCGTCTGCAGGATCTATCCTGGGTTCAATAAAGTCATAATACTCACTCTGAAATACTGCAGCATCTAAAGTCATCTCTCTGCCGAAAGGTTTATAGTCTGCTCCGAACTCAAAAGTGAAATTTGTTTCTGATTTCAGGTCAGGATTTGGTTTAATTATTATACCGCTGGCAGTTGTTGATGTAAATGCTTCTGCAAGAGAAGGTGCACGGAACCCGGTACCGGCAGAAGTCCTCAGGATGAAATTATCAGTAACCTTATAATTAAGTCCTATTTTAGGAGACACTGCATTCTCACCCTTAAGTGTATCCAGTTTTGAATAATCATAACGAATTCCGGCGGATATCGTCAAGGGTGAAAAGTACGAAATATCACCATGAACATACACTCCCCCGCTGATCATATCAGGATTACCGAATAAATTAGAATTTACATTTGAGCTCAATCCTTCAACACCGGTAACCACTACCAGGTTATCAGAAAAACTTTTATTCAGTTGTACCTCGCCCCGGTAAAGATTTGTAATCGATTTATCCATCGCCGGAGAGGTATCGCTCCAGTCAGTTCTGTAATAACTTGTTTTAATATTCAGAAGAAGGTCATCACTCAACACATTTTTATAGATAGCTCCGAACAGGTATCTTGCTGTTGTGATTGTCTGACCCTGCTGGTCATCTGTGGGTATAAGGGCATGCCTCGAGTCCTTCCAGTAATAAAAGTTCCCGCCTTTCTTGTTAAGGGTATTCGTAAGCAGAGTGATGGAACTTGCAGGTGTAATTTCCAGAGTACCCTTCAGGAATCCGATATATTTGTGTGAGAACCCGTTCTGCCTGTAGCTCATATCCTCCAGCCTGGTAAGGGAGAGTTCCAATCCCATTCTTCCGAATTTCTGAGCATGAGCCAGGGTTAAGCCATTGAAATACCTGTTCTCCGGTGACCATCTCCACTCCATATAGGAGGGTTTATCATATAGACCGATAAAAGTTTTAATAAAAGTCGCAGGCCTTTCAGGAATATCGCTGGTAATTACGTTTACAACACCGCCGATTGCTGTAGATCCGTACAGGGAACTGGCGGCACCTTTAATAATCTCGACTCTCTGGATTGCAGCTGTCGGGATCATTTCCCATATCGTTTCACCAGTATCACCTGTATAAAAAGGAATTCCGTCAAGAGCCAGCAAAACTCTCGAACCTGCTCCCCTGCTATAGCCGCTTGAGCCCCTGATGCTGATCTGATCTTCAGTCATATTCACTCCGGGCACATAGCGTAGGGCATTCTCCAGGTTAGTGATATTCTTTTTAGAAAAATCATCGGAAGGAATGATATCGGCACTTACAGGAAGATCTGAAAGATATTGCTCCCGCTTTCCGGCTGTAACAATAACCTGTGGGGATTCAACAGCCTTCTGTCTCAGAGTAACATTAATTACCTGCGGTTTTTTCTCCGTGCTAAAATCAATGGTTACCTGCGAATAGCCTACTGCAGAAAACCTGAGCGTGTACCCGCCGGCAGAGAGGTTTTCGATTTTATAGTGGCCGTTTTCATCGGTGGACGTACCTGTTCCGGCACCAACTACGATTATATTAACTCCCGTAACAGGCATTCCCGCCGTATCGGTGACCACACCGGTAACAGAATAGCTCTGTGCCACAGCATGGCCGCCTAAAAGCAGAATTACGATATAAGAATAAAATAACTTCATCAGCCTCCGGGTGGTTGTGGCGGAAGATTATTAAAGTCGCAGCGGATATCTATATTCTTAACAAAAGTTTTTTCCGGAATTATCAGTGTACCCGGATGAGTTGTATCTCCGTAAGCGTAATAGATACCTACAACTGTCCAGTCCTTTCTTAAAAGGGAAAGGTTGACCGTTTTCTGCTGTACTACGGCTACGTAAGAGAAAGTACCAGGACTAATAGGTACAAATGAACTATCCCTGGAATCAAAATCATAGCCCGAAACTCCGTAAGGTATTTCACCGCTTACGAACTTCAGGTTAAAAATGCTGAAATCATTCGGGGATTCAAGAAGACTGTCGAACACAACAATGTGTGTCCTTGTTATGCTGTCGGGCCAGGCGCCTATGAATGTAATTCTTCCGCCAAAACCCGGAACCTCGTCAGCGGGTCTAGGTTCTATTCCTTTATCACATCCTCCGGTAATTAATATGACAATGAATAACACCGGAAGCGTTATGCATTTAATAAGCTGCATATAAGAAGGTTAAATTATTTCGCCGATCTTTAACGGATGTTCATTTATTTCATTGGAGAGAGAAATAATCCTGCTTTCATCATCAGCAGATACAACTGCTATTAAGCCTATCCCAAGATTAAAAACATTTCTCATTTCTTCAAGACTAATTTTTCCTGTTTGCTGAATCAACCTGAATACGGCCGGCATTTCCCATTCATCCCATTTGATATCAAGCCTTAATCCCTCCGGCAATACTCTTTTGGTATTTCCGATTATTCCTCCGCCGGTTATATGAGAGAACCCCTTAACTTTCATGTTTTTGTTCAAATGGAATATGAGTTTCAGATATGATTTATGAACCCTCAGCAGCTCATCGCCGAGATAAGAACCAAGCTCATCGATTTTATCATCTATCTTGAACCTTGGAAAAAGCACTTTCCTGGCTAGTGAATACCCGTTAGTATGAAGTCCGTTTGAGGAAAATCCAATAAGCACATCACCTTTTTTGATATTGCTGCCGTCTATTACACCTGCCTTATCAACAATACCAACAATTGTTCCCGACATATCATATTCATCTTCGGCATAAAGACCGGGCATCTCAGCCGTCTCCCCGCCGATAAGTGCACATTCATTTTCCCTGCAGGCAATAGAAAATCCTTCGATTATTTTTGCAGCTTTATCCGGATTAAGCTTACCGAAAGCGAGGTAATCAAGAAAGAAAAGAGGTTTTGCCCCGCATACAGAAATATCGTTTACACAGTGGTTCACAAGATCCTGACCTACAGTGTCATGCTTGTCAGCTGCAAATGCGATTTTCAGCTTTGTCCCTACGCCATCAACACTTGAGACAAGTACCGGTTCCTTAAATCCCGTAAGATCAGGCTGGTAAAATGCCCCGAAAAGTCCGATATCAGAAAGAACATTCTTATTAAAAGTAGATTTAGCGAAACCCTTTATTCTCTTTACAGTTTCATCACCGGCTTGAATATCGACCCCGGCTGCCTTATATGTGGAATTTTCTGACATATTTTTTACAAATTTCTGGTTAAAAATCAGGCAAAATTTACGATGAAATGCAGTAGGAAACAAAATAAGATTACTTTTGGTACCAATTATCTAAGATTGCCGTAATTTATCACTCTCAGATGACGACTGCTAAAATCCCCTTAAAATATTGCGATTTTTAATTATTTTTGCACGTTTTAGGTTATCAATTTTTACTTATTTTTTTTATATTAGCGCATTAAAAACGAAAACAGACTGATGGAACACGAAGAATTAAGCGACAGAGAAAAACTGATATTAAGATCGATAATACAACAGTTTATCCTGACGGCATCGCCGGTTGGCTCGAGGTTTATTACTAAAAAATATGATATCGGTTTTTCACCGGCTACGGTGAGAAATATTATGGCCGACCTGGAGGAGTCGGGGTTTATCGGGCATCCCCATACTTCTGCCGGAAGGATCCCGACCGACAAAGGATACAGGTTTTATGTCGACTCCCTCATGGAAATCCAGAAGATCCGGAATTCCGAAAAGGGTATGATAAATAAAAGTTTTGACGTTGAACAGATTGAAACGGATGACATACTGCGCTTAACCACTTCAATCCTCAGCAATATAACCAAACAACTGGCGTGTGTAACCTACCCCCGGCTTGATTCCGGCATCCTGGCAAAACTGCAGATAGTCTCCCTGTCATCCAGCCGTATTCTGATAGTAATCAGTATAAAAGGCGGACTGGTAAAAACCATTACTATGGAAGTTAATTCGGAAATTAAACCTGCACAAATTGAATCGGTGCAGAAGCTTTTGAATGAGAGGCTGTGCGGTCTTACTTTCAGGGAAATAAGAACAACTTTCACTGAAAGGTTCAAAGATATTGAGGAAGATCAAAGACCGGTAATCAGACTTTTTGTTGATTCAATAGATAAGATATTTAAAGATGTAAGCCCGAAGGATAATATTTACCTTACAGGAGCAAGTAATATAATTAAGCAGCCCGAATTTGAAGATCCCGAAAAGTTTCCGGGAATTGTAGAACTTCTTGAGAATAAGGATATTATAATTCATATACTCGATAAGGGGAGTGATACCGCGCTTGACCAGGTATTTATTTCCATAGGGAGTGAAAACGAAGATCGCAAACTTGAAGAATACAGTTTTGTAAGCAAGGAGTATTCCTTCGGCGGTACCTCAGGAACCCTCGGAATTATTGGTCCCAAGCGTATGGAATACTCAAAGGTAGTGGCCATTGTAGATTATATGGCTAAAATGTTATCAGAAATATTAAAGAATGAATAATTACCGGAGAAACGAAAATGAAAAAAGATAAAAAAAACAGCGACCAGGAAAAAGAAGTTACTGATAATACTGAGCAGGTGCAGGATACGCCGGAAATGAATGAGGAGGAAATGGATAAAGACAAAAGAATTGAAGAGCTTGAGAATGAAATTTCCGATTTAAAAGACAAGCTGCTCAGAAGAGCTGCCGAGTTTGAAAATTATAAAAGAAGAACAGAGAACGATCAGTTGAATCTTCTTAAATATGCAGCCGAGTCGTTTATTATTAAACTGCTGCCTGTTGTTGACGACTTTGAAAGATCTCTTCAGCATATTGAAAATTCCAGTGATATCGAATCGATCAGGAAGGGTTTAAAGCTAATATATGACAAGCTCATGAAAGTCCTTGATGACCAGGGAGTGAAGAAAATTGAAGCGGTAGGACAGGCTTTCGATGTAAATTTTCATGAGGCGCTACTGCAGAGGAAAGCGGATGATGTTGATCCTCATACTGTTCTTGATGAGATAGAGAAAGGTTATATATACAAAGACCGCGTCATCAGGCATACAAAGGTTGTTGTCAGTGAAGATCAGGAGCATGAGGGAAACGATAACTCAAAAAGTGAAAACAAAGAGGATTAGTATTCTTATATGTCAAAACGAGATTATTACGAAGTACTGGGTGTAGAGAAAACCGCTTCCAAGGAAGAATTAAAAAAAGCTTACAGGAAACTCGCGATGCAGTATCATCCCGACAGGAATCCGGATGATAAGGATGCGGAAGAAAGGTTTAAAGAGGCCGCTGAAGCATATGAAATTTTAAGCCACGATGAAAAACGGGCTAATTATGACAGGTTCGGACACGCAGGTATGAGAGGAGGACAGCAGGGATTCTCAGATATCAACGATATTTTCTCCCACTTCTCTGATATTTTCGGCGGCGGATCAATATTCGATGATTTCTTCGGGGGAGGACAAAGGAGAACCAGACGGCGCACGGGAGGAACTCCCGGTTCCGATCTGCGTGTTACGCTGCAGCTTACCCTGGAAGAGATTGCTGAAGGAACTACTAAGAAACTAAAGATTAAGAAGCAGGTTAAATGCGATCAATGCGGCGGAACAGGTGCCGAGGAAGGAACATCCAAAAATACCTGTCCTGTATGCCACGGAACCGGTGAGATGAAGACGGTATCAAGATCGGTATTTGGTCAGTTTGTAAATATTACAACTTGCAGTAACTGCAATGGCGAAGGCACCGTGATCGATAAACCCTGCAAAAAGTGTATGGGAGATGGAAGAGTACAGGAAGATGTAAATATCAAAATTGATGTTCCGGCGGGAGTAAGCGACGGAAATTATATGACTATGCGCAGTGATGGTAATGCCGGTAAACGCGGAGGTCCCGCAGGAGATCTGATTGTCGTTTTCAAGGAAATTCAGCATGAATATTTCCTCCGTGAGGGTGATGACATTTTATATGATCTCTATGTAAGTTTCCCTGAAGCTGCACTAGGCGGCGAGGTAGAAGTACCTACCCTTGATGGAAAGGCTAAATTAAAGATTGATTCAGGAACACCCTCGGGCAAACTGCTCAAGATGAGGTCTAAAGGAATAAATCATCTTAATCATTCAGGACGAGGTGACCAGATTGTAAGAGTTAATATTGCTGTGCCGAAAAAACTCAATTCAAAGGAAAAAGAACTGCTGAAAGAGCTGTTGAAAAGTCCTAATGTCAAAGCATCCTCCGGTTCCGAAGAAAAGAATTTCTTCAAGCGATTCGGTTTATGATGCATAGTATTCGTGGTATTCTTTTTCTTTTTATGTTATATTCGGTATGAGTTATCAGGATAATAATCGGGACTACGGGGGTGTTTGAAAAACTATCCGGAAAAATCGGGTTTACTGTAACAGAAATTAAAGTACTGTTATTCCTGACTGCAGTGTTTACGGTCGGTTTATTATATAAAGCATATAACGCTGATGTAAATAACGCAGATTACAAAAACTTTGATTATACAACAGAAGAAAGACTTTTTGAACAGTCCGGTGAGTCTGAAAATGTAGAATCTGCAGGATCATCAGATGATAAATATATTGACTCTAAGCAGGAAGTTTTAGATTTTAACACCAGTAATTTTCATAAAAAAGAAGCTTTAAAGCTTCCCGGCGAAAAGACGATAAATATTAATACCGCCGGCATTAAAGATCTGGTACTTCTTCCCGGAATAGGTGAAATAACCGCGCAGAAAATTATTGAATTGAGGAATAAAAAAGGCCGGTTCACAAACATGGATGAACTAATGGAAGTTAAAGGAATCGGAAAAACCAGATTTAGTAACATTGAAAAATTTCTATATATTGATCAATCAAATTTTTTCAAAGCTCCGGAGGAAAAATGACTAAGCCAGAACCCTGGTATATTCACGCTATACTTTATTTTATTATTGTTGTTTTAGTTGTGATATTAGTTAAAGTTGCAATTATCGACCCTAAAGATGTGGTGGAAAATGAAAAATATTATAAGCAGGAATCCCACCTGAGAATGAAGAATATCAAGGAAGCCGAGATACTGTGGAATAAAAAGTATGGACATTATACCGAAAATCTCGATAGTCTCATTAAATTTGTCAAAACTGATCCTATGGTTGACAGCGTAATGAATGCTTTTGATTCACTTTCCAGAAGACCTGCCAACCCGTTTGTTTCCTTAACCTCCGGTAATTTTACCCCGGATAGTTTATACAGAACTCCAAAAACTCATTCGCCGTATATTCTCCAGGTCGATACCTCAGTTTCTGCTGATACCATATATGGTAGAAACAACCAGATCAAAAGGATTGATTCCAGCCTAGTAATAGGCAGCAGGTATTACCTTGAAGATCCTGATGGCTATGGTTCTATAGGAAGTATTGAAAGCGATGCTCTTAAAAATACAGCATCCTGGGAATAATAAAGAATCTGATGACAGGATTTGAAAACCATGCCGGATTTACATTATCTTCATCCAGACTTCAGTTCGTGGAAATTGTTCAGAAGGAAGACCAGTTTGTCTTAGAGAATGTGGATGAAACATTTCTTAACGAACCGCTGAACTTAGAACTTGATAAAGAAACAAAAATTAGTGCCCTTTTACAGGGCGCTTTTGATGAGATCCTGGTAAGAAACACGCTTAAAAGCAGCACAGCCTCGTTCTCCCTTCCGCCTGAAATATTTAAGGTTATACAGCTGCCGTATGATAATACCCTGCTCCACCAGGACCTGATTGAAGAATTCAGATGGGAGCTCTCATTAATTTATCCCGATATTAACCCTGCAGACCAGGTGATCCAGTATATTGAAATCGAGAAGAATAGGCTTATAGATCAGAATACATCAATAATAATCTCGCTTTCAAGGAAATATGTTAAACTTATAAAAGATTTTTGTGAAAGGAACAGACTTAAGTTAAAGTTTATTGATAATGTGCACCTCGCTTCTGAAAGGGCTTTAACTGCCACGAATTCCGTCTCGGAAAAAGGATTGATCTTAAGCGTATTCCTGGCCGGGAAACATCTATCGGTTATTTTCTCCTACCAGGGAAAACCTGTATACTTTAAAGTTCATTACCTCCATAATGCAGGAGAGATTGTAAAACATATAACCTCCGAGCTTGAATCAGCCAGTCATCCGAATATCAACAGGCAGATGCTTGAATCGGCTTATATCTGCGGTGAGGAACTTTCCGGTTCCATGGTTGAGACTCTCAGAGAAAAACTCGATATTCCCTTTGTCAACTTCAATCCCTTCGCAAAAATAAAACCAAATCCGAAGCTGTTTGAGAACAGATATTTTTCAGAAAAATTTAACTCGTTTTCTCCTGCAGCAGGACTTGCATTAAGATTAGCCTGACCCCCTTTAAGATTTTATCATCCATTTCACCCGGCGGTATTTGTTTTATATCTTTTTAATAAAATTTCTGATTAACTTTTATGAGAATGAGAATTATTTCCGGTGAATTTAAGGGCAGGCTGATCAGGGTTCCGGATTCAAAACTTATCAGGCCGACTACGGACAGAGTCAGGGAAACCTTCTTCAATCTGCTTAATAATCGGCTCTCATTTGAAAATATAAAAGTTCTTGATCTCTATTCGGGTTCCGGATCTCTCGGGCTCGAATGTCTGAGCCGCGGTGCTGCATCAGTAGACTTTGTAGAAAAATATTTTACTATATACAAAAATCTGCGGGATAACATCAGCTCATTAAACCTGGAGGCAAAAAGCAGCGTTCATAAAATGGAAGCTGTAAAATTCACTTCCCTCAGCAATCATCAGCGGTATGATTTAATACTTGCCGATCCTCCCTTCTTCAAAGAAGACATCTATAAAGTGGTTGAAAATATTCTAATAAATAGATACCTTGCCAATGACAGTTTCTTATATATCGAGCGTTCCATACAAACAAAATCAAAGGACATAGATAATCTTAAAAGCGAGCCTTTGAAGATTATAGGAGACACATGTCTCTACCAGGTCGGTTATCAATGAAGTTTTTTACATTTATTTTATTCTTCCGCGGAATAATGTATTCGCAAACGTTTCTGTGTGAACTTAATTCAATTCCATTCAGTGCTACCTACTTTTCAACCGCACATATCCTTTTTATTGCAGACGGCTATGCCTATGTAGTTGGCACAAATAGGGAGACCTTTTGTTAGATAGTGGCTGTCTGAGGCAACCTCTTTATTTAATAAACTTATAACCTGCAGTATGAACCGTGACTATATGTTCCGGACTTGAAGGATCGTCTTCAATTTTCTTTCGGATGGAGAGGATGTAATTATCCACAGTTCTTGTAGTCGGAAAAGCATCATATCCCCAGACATCATCAAGGAATTTATCTCGCGTAATAACCTCTCCTTCGTGCTCGACAAAGTATTTCAATATCTTATATTCTGTAGCTGACAATTTGACGGGAGCACCCTTTTTTTCTACCTCCATTTTCTTCAGATTCATCGAAATATTTCCGAAGGAATAATCTTCCACCCCGGGAGCAGCAGGCTGTGCTCTCCTTAAAAGTGCTTTTATCCTTGCAAGGAGTTCCTTCAGACTGAAAGGTTTTGTCATATAATCATCTGCACCGATTTCCAGACCAAGCACCTTATCGATTTCCTCATTCTTGCTCGTCAGCATCAAAATCGGGACGTTCTTACCGGCCTGCCTCAGATCCTTGCACACCTCAAAACCATCCTTAAGAGGAAGGATCAGATCCAGAAGTATAAGGTCATATTCATTCTGCATTGCAAGCGTATAGCCTTTCTGTCCATCTTCAGCTCTGGAAACATCATACTTTTCACCGCATAGACTTTCAGATAAACCTGTCAGCAATGCAGGATCATCTTCTACAATCAATATTTTTTTCATTTAACCCTCCTCTTCTGTTAGAGAAATGCTAATTAAACTCTGATCTTCAAAATACGAGTTTTCATATACTTCAATAGGGAATTTTAGAATGAAGGCCGTCCCCTCTTCAGGTACACTCTGGACTTCAATCTTACCTTTGTGCGCATCCATGACATGTTTAATAATTGATAATCCCAGTCCGGTTCCGCTTATCTTCATGTTTCCGGCAATCTGCGAACGGAAGAATGGCTGAAACAGGTTTTTAAGGTCTTCCGGTTTGATCCCTATTCCCTTATCTCTCACTTCCACACAATAGAAATTCTCGAGCCTGTATGTTGAGACAAAGAGCTCTTTCTGCCCCACAGAAAATTTAATGCCATTTGCAATTACATTTATTATTGCTTCCATTACCGCTTCCGGATCAGCAGAAACCATCCAGTTGATTGGACTTATTTTTTTTTCTACAATAAAGCCCTGCATTTTAAGCTGATAATCGAGGGCTGACAATGTTTTCTCAACAACCGGGTTAAGTGAGGTACTTTCGAAATTATAGTGCCTTGTCCCCTTTTCTATCCATGCAAATCCGAGCACATTATTTATTAACCGTGTAAGGCGGTCGGTCTCTCCCTCTATTATATTCAGGTAATCTTTCTGTTTTTCCGAAGCCTGTTTATCATTTTTCATCATCTCAGAAAAAACTTTGATAGATGCAAGAGGAGTCTTTAGATCGTGGGATACCGTAGATACGAACATCGTCTTCTGTTTGTTCAGCTCTTCAAGTTTTTCTGTCTCAAGATTTTTCCGGATTAACTCTTCCTGGAGATAAATCCTGGAAAGTGTCGAGGCAATACTGGAAGCTACATTATTAAGCAGGTCGATATCTTCGATGGTAAACCGGCCTTCCGATTTTTTTCCACCCAGGACGAGGAATGCATAAATATTTCCATCACCGGTTCTTGCAGGAATGACAAGGTCCATTCCCCATCTTTTAAAAGTATCGATATCTGCGGTTTCAATGATCACACCAGACTCAACCTTTGAAGGATCAGCAACAGGATTATTTAATTCCGATTTAAGTCTGGCAGAGTCAAAAGGCAGTCTTCGTTTGACGAGAAGATCAAAATTACGATGAGCTATCAGCGTGATGTAATTATCCTTAAGCAGGAAAAAGCCGATTTTCTTAACCGGGATAAACTCCTGGGTTTTCTTTACTACTATTTCCGCCAGATCCGGGACAGTATGTATTTCGGATATATTCCTGATAAAATTTCTTAGTGCTTCTCTGAAATTGTATTGTACCCTGAAGAATTTTTTATCAACGTATCGCTGTACTCTCCTCCTTATTGGTTCAAAAAGCAATGCTATGAGAATAGCAGCGATTATTGAGGGTATCTGATGATTCAATAATGTTATCTGGCTGCTGATTACCGAAATCAATGCAATATAGATGATGACAAGAAAAAATATTACTATAGAGTAAACAATACTTCTGCTGATCAGCAGGTCAATATCCATCAGGTGATATCGGACAATCGCGATTGTGAAAGTTAAAGGGATCGAGAGCATCAGTACTGGTATCAGTATTTCAGGCATCAAAGTTATGGATGAAGCAATCTGAGGAATCGTCCATAACGCTATGAATGTTAAAGGTCCAATCAGAAAACCTGATATCAGCCATTTAAGCTTCTTTTTTTCTACTTTATTTTCTGTCCTGAAATATGAAACAAAAAATATTGAAATTGCGGCTACTATGTTAAATATTGCGAGGATACGGTTCAGCATAAAGACCGAAAGGTAATTATCTATGCCTGGTTGAGCTGGCTGAGGAAGCATCCTGATAAAAAAGTACGTGTTTATACCTGCTATCAGGATACCCGCAGTATAAATTCCCAATATCAGGTAATTGAACCGTTTCTCCCTGTCCTTGGGGAATGCAAGCGAGAAATGAAAAAAGGCTGCCGGAGTCAGTACATAGGATAAATGAAATACAGACCTGGCAGCAATACCTAAAACCAGGGGATAGGTAGTATATTTTCCCCATGTTGTAAGAAGCATGACAGCGATTCCGATACTTCCCCAGTGAAATATTTTAGCGGCTCTTAATTCAGGACAATTAAGCAGCACAAATATTCCGAAAGCTATGAATAAAAATCCGGCCGCGCTGTTAGAAACAATGAAAGGCAGAGTATAAAATTCAACCAGTTCTGTCTGAGCAGAGCTCTTACTGCCGTTATGTAAATAATCAATTGAAATTTTATCGCCGATGGATTTACTGTCAACATAAATCTCAAGTCCCTCTCTCCCTGAAAAATGGAGTCCATTAAAGGAGATAAGTGTATCTCCGGGCTGTATTCCCTTTACCAGGTCAGTATTTCTATCAGCAGTAAAAATTCCATTATTATTAATTACAGAGAATGGTAAATCAGCCTTCTGACTCAGATGGACGATTCCTATTATGCAGAAGAAGAAGAAGAATGCGTCAAGGAGTAAAAACGAACGAACCTGCCAGTCTAACTTTTTCAAGTGTATCCCCCGATACAGATTCCTGATAATATTTGAGTTCAATTTAATTCTAACATAGTTCATTAGCAATAAATGATTTTGTACAAACCGGCTAAATTGCGGCGTTTTCTAAAGATCCCGTCAAATAGAACTCCGCTCATCAGCCGTTTTCCTTCTAAACATGGGGAAAAAGGATGAGAAAATTGTCAAAAAATTGTCAAATATTTCTGGAAATAATATAAGTGGTATTGTAATGATGTGAGAAAGGGGAAAAACCTTCAATCTATAGACGCAGGCGACTCTCATTCATATGCTGTTTTCCTGCATATGTTTTATTTCTTCATACTTTGGTCCGGGCCAGATTATATTTTTCGAATAATGTAAAAAATTTTATTTTACACTTAGTAATTTTCTAACGTTTACTCCCGAGGGAATTGTATGAAAAAAGTAATCTATCCTGGCACATTTGATCCCGTTACCTACGGTCATATCGATATAATAAAAAGAGCAATAGAACTGTTCGACGCAATTGTGGTTACAGTTGCTGTTAATCCCGGTAAAACTCCCCTTTTCTCACTTGGTGAGAGAGTGTATATGCTGAAAGAAAGTTTAAAAGATTATAATAACATTATCGTCGACTCTTTTGATGGATTGGTGGTTGATCATGCACACCAGGTTGGGGCATTAGGAATTATCAGGGGTTTGCGTGCGGTTAGCGATTTTGAATATGAGTTTCAGATGGCTCTGATGAACAGAAAGCTTGCGAAAGATATCGCAACGATTTTTCTGATGCCCGGGGAGAGATATACTTACCTTAATTCTTCCATAATACGCAATCTGGCAGGACTCCACAGCGACGTCAGCGAATTTGTTCCGCCGGTGGTTGCAGAAGCACTTAAAAAGAAGTTCAAACGTTGATTTTCCGGTTAATGAGTTCTACGCCAAAAAGCGAATGAGTTCTTAGTTGATAAGGCACAATTCTTAATCTTTGCATTCTAAATTTCTTATCGTATATTTCACCTGGTTTAGCAAACACACACTACAATTTTATTCCAGCTCATTTTAACAATTTTTTCTTAAGAAAGGAGCATAATATTGTTATCTGAGAGAGTCAACAGGATAACTGCGTCCCCTACTATGAAAGTTGCGGCAGAGGCAAAGAGATTAAAGGCAGAGGGGATAAATGTAATTGATTTAAGCGTCGGAGAGCCTGACTTTCCCACTCCTGCAAATATAAAAGAGGCTGCCAAGAGAGCTATAGATGAGAATCATACAAAGTATACTATAAATGCAGGAACAGTTGAGCTTCGGAAGGCAATAGCAGACAAATTTAAGAAGGACAATAACCTCGATTATAAGCTTAGTGAAATTATCGTTTCTAGCGGTGCCAAGCAGAGTATTTTTAATGCAATCCTGTCAACTGTATCGAAAGATGATGAGGTAATTGTCCCTGCTCCCTACTGGGTATCATATCCCGAAATGATCTCTCTGGCCGAAGGTAAAACAGTTGTTATAGAAACAACAGAAGAAAACGGATTCAGAATTTCTCCCGAACAGCTCGAAGCAGCAGTTACACCTAAAACCAAGTTATTCATTCTCTGCAATCCATCCAACCCGACAGGTTCGGCCTACAACAGGAAACAGCTTGAAGAAATTGCCGAGGTAATAAAAAAATATGATTTCCTTGTGATCTCCGATGAAATATATGAGAAGCTGCTGTATGATAATTTCGAATTCATCAGCTTTGCATCATTGAGTGACGAGATGAAAAAACGTACAATACTTGTCAACGGTGTAAGTAAAACATATTCAATGACCGGCTGGAGAATCGGATATACTGCAGGTCCCGAAGAAGTGATAAAAGCAATGGATAAAATCCAGAGCCACAGTACCTCCCATGCTTCTTCGATTTCCCAGCAGGCAACCATCGAATCACTGAATGGACCCCACGAATACCTTAAACAGATGCAGATCGAATTTCATAAGAGAAGGGACTACTTGTACGACAGGCTTATGTCGGTAAATGGAATTTCCTGTTACAAACCTGAAGGAGCTTTTTATCTCTTTCCTAATTTCTCAGCGTATATGCATAAATCTTTAAATGGGACCACTATTAATAATAGCCTGGATCTTGCAATGTATCTGCTTAATGAAGCGAGAATTGCACTTGTTCCGGGAAGCGCTTTCGGAGCAGAGGGATTTATGAGGTTCTCATATGCTACTTCATTGGAAAATCTGTCGGATGCATCGGAAAGATTAAAGGAAGCTCTCGGATGTATTAAGGTGATTTTCCCTCTATCATCATTTCAAGTGACCGGGTAAGATCGGGCACAGGCATGGTTTCACCTGTCCACAACTGGAAAGCTTTCGATGCCTGGTTTACAAGCATTTCAATTCCGTTTATTACCTTGGCTCCCTGCTCTGAAGCGATGGTCAGTAGCCTTGTCCTGGCAGGATTATATACAAGATCAAATACAATCTGATCTTTATTAAAATAATCCGGCTGTGACACTGCAGCTTCGTCTGTTTCAGGATACATACCCACTGGAGTGGCATTTATAATCAATTTTGAATTCGGGAACACTTCTCCCAGGTTATCGGGAAAAAGCTCGAAGCACCTTATTGCATCGAAATTCATTTTTTCATAAAAATATTTCCTGAGGGTTTCAGCTTTCTGCTCCGTCCGGTTCACAATGTTAATACCTGAAGGCTTATAATATTTAATAAGAGTATAAATGACTGCGCGTGCACTCCCGCCTGCTCCTATTATTGTCACTTCTTTGCCTGACAGACTGTTTTTATATTTATCCAGGGATTTCAGCACCCCGAATACGTCCGTATTATATCCTGTCAGTCTCCCGAGATCATTTACAACCGTATTTACTGCCCCAACCCCAGCTGCCTCATCTGATACATCATTCAGAAGCTGCATGATATTAACTTTATGAGGAATGGTGACATTGAAACCCTTAATACCCAGAGCAACCATACCTTTTAATGCGTTGCCAAGGTTAGCTGCCGGTACATCAAAAGGTAGATAGAGATAGTCAAGTTTCTTTATATCAAAGGCGACATTATGTATGAAAGGAGAATAAGTCTGCTTTATGGGATGACCAATTAAACCCACAAGCATAGTATTCATGTGGAGTGTATTTTTCATAAACCATTATTGGGATAAAATTTTAAAGTACTGCAGTAAGACCTGAAATGACCAGCCGGGATAAACAGATCAGGGTTCCCCTAACAATTTCCTAAAGAGTTTAGAGGATTTGATCTCAGGGTACTCTTTGGCAAATTCCGATTTAATTTCAGGATCTATAGCAAAAGCTTTCTTAAGGCATTCAACAGCTTCCTGGGTCCTGCTAAGTATAAAATTGATTTTTGCATTACCATAATAGGAGGAAGCATCATCGGGGGAAATTCTGATGCATTCATCAAAGGCCTTCTGCGCCTCAAGCCAGTCTCCCATCTCAAAAAGTGTTTCTGCAAGATTAAACCAGATCTCATAACTTTGGGGTTCAAACTTTGCGGCTTTCCTGTAACTCCTTATAGCCTCCTGGAGTTTGCCGAGTGAATATTCAAGATCAGCCTTAGCATACCAGGCATCCGCTCTGTCCTGGTATAATGATATCGCCTTATTAAAATCCTTAAGTGCGAGCTGGAATTTTCCTGCTGAATCATAACAAAACCCGCGTGCAAGGTAGGCTTCATAATATTTATCGTTGATATTTATGGATCTGGAGTAATAGTCGATAGCTTTGTTGATCTCTCCCAGTTCCTCATATATATTAGCTATATTGTAGCAGGATGCTTCATCAAATTTATCAATCTTAAAAGCTTCCCTGAAGCATTCAATCGCCTGCTGGTAACGTCTGAGATCAGCGAGAAGGTTACCTTTATTGAACCATGCACCTGCAAAATCTTCTTTTATTGCGATTGCCAGTTCATAACTGTCAATTGCCTGTTCGAGCCTGCCGAGTTTGGTCAGTACAACACCGCGGTTATACCAGCCATTGGAACTGTATGGTTCAGCATCTATGAATTTATCATAAGCATCAAGGGCGCGTTCGTTTTTATCTAAATTCTCAAAACAGAAACCAAGTTCAAAATAAGCGTCGGAAAATTCCGGATCATTTTGTATTGTACGTGTAAAAAACTCTGAAGCCACCTCAAAGTTTCCGCCCTTCTGGTATAAGAGTCCGAGATTGTAAAGCGATTCCTCGTTATTAGGTTCCTGTTCCAGGGCTGTTTCAAGAGACTCTTTCGCATCTTCCATTAAGCCGAGATTCTCTTCGGCTGCTGCCCGGTCAATAAGAGCATCGGAATCGCCGGGATTCAGCGAAAGGGCTTTATTATAACAAATTATAGCCTCACCAAAGCGGTACAACCCGTTCAGCAAAGCACCTTTTTTTACCCAATATTCTGAATTATAGGGAGAGACTTCAAGGAGTTTTTCAACCAGATATACCCCGTCTTCATATAAGTAGTTATCTATGCATGTTTGAATTGTATCTTCAACAGTTTCTATGCAACTGTAAATTCCGCCTTCTTCTACCAGCTGTCTGCATCTTTCTATTTCTTTGGATATTTCACTGTTCATATCGGCATTATCATCATAATTATAATCAGGTTCGAAAAATGACATTCAGCATTCTCCAAATAATTAAAAATTCGGAAAAAATGTATTACTATTATAATCTAAAATCAAGATGATTTTAATCAACCTTATGCGTATAATATAAGCCCTGTTTATAAAATTTCAGGCCAAAAGGTAAAAGCTGAAAATCAATCGATTTTCAGCTTTTATTATAGAAAGGTTTACCTGGAAAGTACAGAAGTTACCTTCTCGGCGGCATCTCTAAGACTGCCGGCTACCTCAAAATTCAATCCTGATTCATTCAATAATATACCGGCCTCATTAGCATTTGTTCCCTCAAGGCGGACAACTATAGGGACGTTTATATCCATCTCTTTTGCGGCATCAATTACTCCCTGTGCAACCCTGTCGCACCTTACAATGCCGCCGAAAATGTTAATAAGGATAGCTTTAACATTGGGATCTGATAATATTATCTTAAAACCGTTTGCAACGGTAGTTTTGTTAGCTCCGCCGCCTACATCCAGGAAATTGGCGGGTTCTCCGCCGGCCAGTTTAATTATATCCATCGTCGCCATCGCCAGTCCTGCACCATTAACCATACAGCCGACATTTCCATCCAGTTTGATATAATTAAGGTTAAATTTAGAGGCTTCAATCTCCAGTGGATCTTCCTCATCGAGATCACGGTAATCGAGGATATCTATGTGTCTTTCCAGCGCGTTATCATCAAAATTCATTTTTGCATCGAGGGCAATAACATTGCCTTCCGCAGTAATAACTAGAGGATTGATTTCTGCCAGTGAGGCATCCGTTTCCACGTAAGCCTTATATAAACCCGAAAGGAATTTAACCGCATTCTTATTCTGAGCACCTTCGAGTCCTAAGGCATATGCAAGTCTCCTTGCTTGGTATTCCTGCAAACCAACAGCAGGATCGACGGTTTCTTTTATGATCTTCTCAGGAGTCTCAGCGGCAACTTTCTCGATTTCCATACCCCCTTCGGTTGAAACCATGATAACGTTTTTAGAAACAGCCCTGTCCAGTGTTATCCCAACATACAATTCCCTGGCTATATTAATACCTTGCTCAATTAATAGACGCTTCACAACCCTTCCCTCGGGACCTGTCTGGTGAGTAACCAGCGTCATTCCCAGCATCTGGTTAGCAAAATCTCTTACTTCTTCGAGACTCTTAGCGACCTTTACGCCGCCTCCTTTACCTCTTCCGCCCGCATGTATCTGCGCTTTAACCACCCATACATTACCGCCTAATTCTTCCTGTGCAATCCGTACAGCTTCATCAGCATTAAAAGCAACCCTTCCGTTGGGAACCGCAACATTATATTTACGCAGTATCTCTTTTGCCTGATATTCGTGTATTTTCATTTGTATCCCTGAAGTTATTTTTTGAAAAACGAAGGCTGCCTTCCTGTGCTTCAGAGGCATCCTCTCTAAATTTCCTCATTGATTCAGCTTCTTAAGCAAAACTTCAAAAGAAGAATATAAAAATTACAGTTTTTAAGGTATATAATCAATTTAAACCGCTCCGGTAATCTTCAGGCAGCGGACAGATAAAATGCCAGGATAAAAAAGAGGTACCTGCCGGGAAATAAAAAACCCTCTCTGTTTTATCGGAGAGGGTTTGAGGAGTGCAAATTGTACGGCCCGGTTACCGAACAATTTTATTTTACACTCTAAATGCAAATTTATTCTGATCCGGCATAAACAATCCTTTTGACAGAAGGAATTCGAGGCCCCTGAGATGATCTTTAACAGAAAGAGCTAACTTTATCTTTAATCACGATTAGGTTAATTTTGGACAAAGCAGGAGGCCTAAAATATTATGAGCAAAATCCAATTATATACGATCGGTGTATATGGATCGACCGAGGAATCTTTCTTCAGAAAGCTGACGGAAAATAAGATTGATACTTTCTGCGATATCAGGAGAAGACGGGGTGTTAGAGGCTCTGAATATACATTTGTCAACAGCAGAAAGCTCCAGGATCGTTTATCGGAGTTGAATATAAATTATCTGCATATTCTGGATCTTTCGCCGACTGACGAAATAAGGAAAATTCAGTACACCTCAGATAAGGAAGAGCATACCTCTCAAAGAAAGAGGGATTCATTATCCGAGGAGTTCATTTCGGCATATAAAAAGGATATTCTGAAAAATTTTGATTTTCAAAGTCTTATCGATCAGCTGGAATCGTTAAATGCGAGAAGGGTTGTTCTGTTTTGTGTCGAGAAAAATCCTGCTGCCTGCCACCGTTCCCTTGCTGCTGAACAACTTCACCAGAAATACGGATTTAAAGTAAAACACCTGTATTAGCCGCCGGTGGCGAAACCCGGATATAGAGTCATTCCCCCATCTACAAATATGCTTGTTCCGTTTATATAGTCCGCCTGGTCAGATGCAAGCCAGGCCGCAACGCGCCCGATATCATCAACATTACCAATTCTCTTATAAGGAATAAGGTCCATTAATTTGTTCAGACCGCTCTCTGAACTCCAGACTGACTTGTTAATTGGAGTCTTGATTGCACCGGGACAAATACTGTTTACCCTTATTCTATAAGGGGCTGTTTCCTGGGCTATAGTTTTCATTAGCATCATTATCCCGCCCTTTGACGCGGCATAGTTCGCATGTCCTGCCCAGGGAATCACCTCGTGAACAGAACTAATATGAATTATCTTACCCGCCGCACAGGAAATCTCTTTCTTCACCCCTCTTTTTTTAAATTCTTTCACAGCCTCCCGGGAACACAGGAACTGGCCGGTGAGATTAACACTGATTACTTTATTCCATTGGTCAAGCGTCATTTCCTCAAACTTTGAATCTCGCTGAAGTCCGGCATTATTTACAAGAATATCTATTGTTCCAAATTCCTTAATGGTTTCTTCAAACATATTTATAACCTGGGGTTCACTGCTGACATCAGCTTTATATGCAAACGAGTTTACACCTTCTTTCTTAAGTTCTTCCACTAGCTTTTGAGCGGCATCGGGGTTTTCAACATAATTAACAACTACGTCTGCGCCTGCTTTAGCAAGTTCTTTTGCTATCCCTCTCCCTATTCCTGAATTTGCACCGGTTACCAGCGCTTTTTGTCCAGGTAAAAGCTTCGGAGTTTCAATATCAGGTTTTTCAACTTCAGGCAATTTGTTTTTTTCAGTCTCCGTCATCTCAACCTCAAAATATTATTTTTATGTATTTATATAAATTAACTTCAAAACAATTAAATTTACCTTCAGTGAATCACAATTTTCCAAAACAAGAACGACTGCTTAAACGGTCTCCGGTTTAAGATGATACAGCAAGAGGCGGATTCCTGGAGCTTTCTGCTGTTGACAAATGGATATTCAGAGCCTCTTACACCTCGTCTTCTCCTGATAATATTACCAGATCCTCCTTATCAAAACTTGCACGAAAAGCGTTTCTGCCGCAGTCAACTTTCACAAAAAAAAAGTGAGTTTCGGTGAGGCTGTAATAGGGCCCCGTCACCAAATTGAAACACTGACATTTTGTCATACTATAGATTTTTTCAACAGTGGAAAATTGCGTTTTTTCACTGTTTCACAAGTGTCTCATTTTGAGTCCAAAAGGCCTCTAAAAGGCCTATAAAAGGCGTACCAATCCGAGTCAAATAAGTAGTATGACATTTTGTCATACTTGGTGATAATTTAAATAGGAGATAGACTATTTCAAAAAGCCCCCGATTGAAACTTCTTCCAATGACTTTGTCCGGTAGGGCTATTTGAAATTAACCTGACAGTGTTCTAAAATACCGGGTCTTTTACGAAAGAACGATCTGCTGTAATTTTCCTCCTCTTCCCTATTGATAATTTTTGCCAGCGGTGATATTTTCATATTCAAATTTGATGGAGTACTGATGTCTTTATTAAGGGCAAATAAAACTATCCCTGAGCTCTATACTTTCCTGACAGAAGAATTCGGGAAAGATATGACCCGTCCCGTTATGATGAGGAAGGTTGAGGGAGTTTATGAAGGAATCACTTATACAGAATTTAAAGAACAAACTGATAGTCTAGCTTACGGACTGGCGGCCCTGGGAATAAAGAAGGCAGATAAAATTGCAATTATTTCCGAGAACAGGCCGGAATGGGTATACTCTGATATGGGCATACTCGCTTTAGGCGCAGTGGATGTTCCGATGTATCCTTCTTTAACAGCCTCCTCAATTGAATTTATTCTTAATAATTCTGAATCAAGGGGGGTAATAGTTTCAAACAAGCTGCAGCTTAATAAAATATTAAAATACAGGGAATCCCTGAGACACCTGAATTTCATTATCCTGATGAATGAAAAAGATATGCAGCCCGACGTTGAATCTCTTTACTCTTTTAAAGACGTTCAGGATATGGGCAAGATCTATAGGAACAATCATCCCGGATACCTCAAAGAAAGCAAAAAAAATGTACATGAAGACGATCTCTGTACAATTATCTATACCTCCGGAACAACGGGTGAACCCAAAGGAGTAATGCTTTCCCACAAGAATATACTGTCCAATGTTAGTTCAGCTCTTGAGAACTTTCCAATCTCCCAGGATGACATCTTCCTCTCATTCCTTCCTTTATGCCACATTTTTGAAAGAATGGCTGGATATTACACGGGATTCTCGTCAGGAGGGATGATATGTTATGCTGAGAGTATCGAAACTGTCGCCCAGAATTTTCTTGAAACAAAGCCCACAATACTTACCAGTGTCCCCAGGCTTTTCGAAAGAATGTATTCAAAGATTATTAAAAATGTTGAGTCACAGTCGCCGGTTAAACAAAAAATATTTTACTGGGCAATTGAAGTTGGAAAAAAGACCGCTATAGCAAGGAAGAATGGCAGGCTTAATCCTGTTCTTGCCGCGAAACACAAAACGGCAGAGAGGCTTGTTTTCCACAAACTCAGAGAAAAGATGGGAGGAAAATTAAGATTTTTTATTTCAGGAGGTGCTGCCTTATCAGCTGAACTGGGAGAATTTTTTGAAGCAGCAGGCATTAAAATAATCGAGGGATATGGGTTGACAGAATCCTCTCCGGTCATCGCCGCAAACCGGGTGGACGACTATAAATTCGGAACAGTGGGTAAAGTCTTTCCGGGAGTAGATGTCAAACTTGCCCTTGACGGGGAGATCCTTGCACGGGGACCAAACATAATGAAGGGCTATTACAAGAATAAAAAAGAAACTGATGAAGTGCTGAAGAATGGTTGGCTTCACACCGGAGATATTGGTGAATTTGATAAGGAAGGATTTCTCAGGATAACTGACAGGAAGAAACACCTGTTTAAAACTACTGCAGGAAAATATATTGCGCCTACACCGATTGAAAATCTTTTCTTGTCCAGCAAGTACATAGATCAGTTTGTACTTATAGGAGACAGGAGAATGTATCTCAGCGCCCTTATTGTACCTGACTTCGAAGCGGTAATGGAATATGCCGATGCACATAAGATCAGATATTCTACTGCCGAAGAGCTTTCTGACAATAAAGAAATCCGGGAACTGATCGAGAAGGAAATGAGCAGGATTCAGAAAAACCTGGCTAATTATGAAAGGGTCAGGAAATTCACTATCCTTGAAAAACCATTTGCTCTCGAAACAGGTGAAATAACACCGAGCCTTAAGATAAAACGGAAAGTCGTGGAAGAACGATATAGTGATAGAATCGAAAAGATGTATGCAGGACTCTGATCTGAAATCCGCAAAACATTTTTCCGTTCCTGGCTTATATCGAATAACTGGAAAAATCGGTAAATAATTTCCGGGAGAACCCAAACAATTTTATTTACTAAGGAATTCAATCATCCTGTTGTGAATATGACCGTTGGTTGCGAGTATACGCCTTGTATAAATATCTATTTCCTCTCCTTTTAAATCCTGTAACCATTCCCCCGGCCTCTTCAATTATCAGTTTGCCTGCACAAATATCCCAGGGATGAAGATAAACCTCCCAGAAACCGTCGAAGACACCTCTAGCAACATAACAGAAGTCGATAGCCGCCGACCCGAGACGCCGGATTCCCCTTGACGCCCTGGTTAATTCTGCAAATTTCTCAAGAGCATTCTCCGGGTTATCGGATATATTATACGGAAAACCTGTCGCCAGAACACTGTGAGCCAGGTTATCATTTTCACTGATCTTTATTTTTTGAGAATCCGAAAATGCACCTCCGCCCCTCTCAGCAGAATATGTTATATCCTGCATAACATCATAAACCACCCCCGCAATGGTTTTTCCGTTTTTCTGAACTCCTATCGATATGGAAAAAATCGGGAGTCCATGCGCAAAATTGGTTGTGCCGTCTATCGGATCAACTACCCAGAGATATTCTGAATCATTTTTCGTTTCTCCGCCCTCTTCAGCCAGTATGCTGTGCGATGGATATTTTTTACCGATAAATTCCTTTATATACTTCTCCGAAGCCTTGTCAATATCGGTAACAAGGTTGGCTTCATTTGACTTATATTCTATGTCGAAATTTTTCCCGAATCCTTCTCTTACTATCTCCCCTGCTTCGTGTGAAATCTGAATTATATCCTGAATCATTTTATCCTTTTTTTATAAGCAAATATATAAAAATGGTTCGGTATTTACCGTGCAGAGTTTACAGTAAACCGGGTGAATGTCATTTTTAGTTCCTTGATAGCCCAAAACCATTTTGGTATATTTCCTTACTTGAATAGGATTTTGAGAAAATAAGGAGTTTACCTTGAAGAAAATGGATCAGATTGAAATTTCTGAATCAGGAGATAATTCGATTGTAGATAATATGCCGGAGATCCTGCCGGTTCTGCCATTAAGAGATATAGTAATATTTCCCTATATGATTTTCCCTGTACTTGTCGGCAGGGAACAGTCAATTCGTGCGGCCAATTTTGCGCTCGAAAATACAAAATATATTTTCCTTGCCACCCAGAAAAAATCCAATATAGAAGATCCCAAAAAGGAGGATATATACAAAGAAGGAACAATAGCAAAGATTGTTCAGATTTTGAAGCTCCCTAACGGGCTGATGAAGATACTTGTTGACGGACTGCTGCAGGGAAAGATCAGAGAATTCACAAATAATACTAATTTTTTTGAAGCAAAGATCGAGGTTATAATACCTATTGTGGATAATGATCATGAAATGAATGCGCTCGTAAGGCAGATGTCGCAGCTATTCAAAGAGTACGTAAAAATCAGCCGCAATATCCCGAATGAGACTGTAACGGCTTTTGAAAATATTGAAGAACCCGACCGTAAACTGTTTTATGTTGCAGCTAATATCAACCAGGCTATGGATGTAAAACAGACTGTGCTTCAGAAGTTTACCCTCAAAGAGCAGTTTTATGAGGTAATAAAGATACTTAACTCTGAGATCGATATACTGAAGATTGAAAAGGAAATCGACAGTAAGGTACAGGAAAATATAGCAAAGACTCAGAGAAAGTTTATCATCCAGGAACAGATTAAGATTCTCCAGGATGAACTCGGTGATGACGAAGATGCTTCTCCTGAAATTGCAAAGCTGAGGGACCAGATCAGAAAAGCAAAGATGACGGAGGAAGCAGAAACGAAAGCCCGTGAGGAACTTAATAAACTTAAAAAAACTCCGCAAATGTCACCCGAATCCACAGTTATCAGGAATTACCTCGAATGGCTGACGGAGGTTCCCTGGTCTAAGAGAACAAAGGATAAACTTGATATTAAACATGTCAGAAAAATTCTCGATGAAGATCATTTTGCTCTTGAAAAACCTAAGGAAAGAATAATCGAACATATTGCCGTACTCAATCTTGTTAAGCATATGAGAGGTCAGATACTTTGTTTTGTTGGACCTCCCGGAGTAGGAAAAACTTCACTCGGTAAATCTATTGCAAGAGCATTGGGAAGAAAGTTTGTAAGGATAAGTCTTGGAGGCATCAGGGATGAAGCAGAGATTAGAGGTCACAGAAGGACCTACATCGGTTCTATGCCCGGAAAGATTGTACAGTCGATGAAAAAGGCCGGAACAATAAATCCTGTCATGCTGCTGGATGAAATTGATAAGATGAGCATGGATTTCCGCGGTGATCCCTCTTCTGCAATGCTGGAGGTTCTCGATCCTGAGCAGAATCATACTTTTAACGATCATTACCTTGAAGTGGACTATGACCTTTCACAGGTAATGTTTATTACTACTGCCAACGTCAGGTATAATATTCCCCTTCCCCTGCAGGACAGGATGGAAATAATAGAGCTTCCAGGATATCTTGAGAATGATAAAATCCAGATTGCTAAAAGGCATATCCTGCCTAAACAGCTTGAAGCGCATGGACTTGGAAATAAACATGTTGAGTTCAAAGATGAGGCTGTAACAAAATTATCTCGGAGTATACACGTGAGGCGGGCGTGAGGAACCTTGAAAGGGAGATTGCCTCGGTTTGCCGTAAGCTTGCACGTGATATAGTATTAAGTGAGTCGTCTAATGGTAAAGCTAAAAAGAAGTCCAGGTTCATCGTTGATGAAAATAAAATAGAAGATTATCTGAAAGTTCCTCGCTACCGTCATCAGAAACACATTGCGGAGAAAAGAGTCGGCAGTGTAACGGGACTGGCATGGACAAGTGTAGGCGGTGAGCTTCTGAGTGTGGATGTAACGATTATGAAAGGTGCGGAAAAGCTCACCCTTACAGGGCAGCTTGGAAACGTAATGAAAGAATCAGCACAGGCTGCTTTAAGTTATATCCGCTCTAATGCAAAAAAGCTTCATCTTGACCCTGATTTCTTCAGAGGAAAAGAAATCCACATCCATCTTCCTGAGGGAGCGATTCCAAAAGACGGACCTTCAGCAGGTATAACGATGACGATGGCTCTCTTATCCGCTGTAAGCGGCAGACCGGCAACCAACGATGTTGCAATGACGGGTGAAATTACTCTTCGCGGAAATATACTGCCGATAGGAGGTCTTAATGAAAAACTCCTGGCCGCAAAGAGAAATAACATCAGGAGGGTTCTTATTCCGAAAGATAATGAGATCGACCTTAAGGAGATTCCCAATGAAGTGAAGGAAGGACTCGAAATAATTCCTCTTGACCACATTGAAGATGCTATTCCTTATGTTTTCCCGGATATGAAAAAGCCGGCAAAAAGAACTGCGAAAAAAACTAAACGTGCTTCAGCTAATAAGAAGAAATAAATGTCGGAAACACTTGATATAAATAAAGAGCTCTCTGCAGATGAGAAATACCGTCTTCTCGGTAAACAGATGATCTCGCTGCTGAATAAAGAAGAGAATATTTTATCCAACCTGTCAAATTTTACCGCGGCCTTGAAGCAGACCTTCGATAAAATAAGCTGGGTAGGTTTTTATCTCTTCGATGGTAAAAGATTGTACCTCGGTCCTTTCCAGGGAAAGGTAGCGTGCACTGTTATCGAAATTGGGCGAGGTGTCTGCGGCACTGCGGCAGAAAATAGAGAAACGTTAATAGTTGAAGATGTAGACCAGTTCCCCGGGCATATCGCCTGTGATCCGGAGTCGAAGTCAGAAATAGTTATTCCGATTGTAAAAGGAAATGAATTATACGGTGTACTTGATCTTGACAGCAGGAACATAGGTTCTTTTAATGAAGTAGATCAGAAATACCTGGAGGAATATTGCAGATTTCTTTCCTCTGAAATAATTTAGAATCATCATCAAATAATTTTAATCATCCCTGATGGCATATATTGTAACCGCAAGAAAATGGCGTCCTCAAAAATTCAGTGAAGTCGTTGGACAGGAACACATAACGGCAACGCTGAAAAATGCAATTAAAATGAACCGTATAGCCCATGCCTACTTGTTTACAGGTCCCCGCGGCGTAGGCAAAACAACAACAGCAAGGATTCTCGCAAAAACTCTTAACTGCCTGAACCCTAAGGATGCAGAACCCTGCAATGAGTGTGAAATGTGCAGCTCGATACGCAATTCGCAGTCGCTCGATATTATTGAGATCGATGGTGCGTCTAACAGGGGGATTGATGAGATAAGAACTTTAAGAGAATCCGTAAAGTATGCACCCACCAAAGGAAAGTACAAGGTCTATATCATAGATGAAGTTCACATGCTTACGCGTGAATCCTTCAACGCGTTTCTTAAAGACTCTGGAAGAACCGCCGGCGCATACGATCTTCATCTTCGCAACAACAGATGTGCATAAAGTTCCACTTACGATAATTTCCAGATGCCAGCGGTTCGATTTCAGAAGGATCCAGATGAACACCATCAAGGAACTGCTGGGCAAAATAGCAAAAGATGAAAAGATCGAAATCGATGATAAAACACTCACCATAATCGCTTCGGCGCAAGTATTGCATCAAGCAGTTCAGGACAGGTGTCGAGGTAGCGTTCCTTGGCCTCCTGAGTGATCTGGAAACGCAGACGTAGTGGACGCAGGATGGTTACGCGCCGATAGCCAAAAGCGATGTTGTCAAAAACCTTGCTGGTCTTGGACTCGGTCAGCGTACCATGTTCCCGGGTAAGATCGTCAATGACGGTTTCATCCAGATAACGGCGTTTGTTGCCCAGGCTTCGTTTCATCGGCGTGAAACGCTCGCGGGCATCGATCAGTTGAATTTTCTTCTTACGGTGTTTTTCTTTGCGATTACTCAGAACCCAGACAAAGGTACCGATACCGGTATTGTAGAACATCTGTTCGGGCAGGGCGACGATGGCCTCTAACCAGTCATGTTCAATAATCCATCGGCGTATCTCACTCTCACCACTGCCCGCACCGCCGGTAAAGAGTGGCGAGCCGTTGAAGACGATGGCAATGCGCGTTCCGGATTTATCACGATCACCTTCTTTCCATGACTGATTTTTGGAAATCATGTGCAGCAGAAAGAGCAGCGCGCCATCGTTAATACGCGGCAGCTTACCGTTGTAGCCGCGAAAATTAGGCCATCGATCAATCTCTTTTTTTTCCCCCTTCCAATCAACACCAAAGGGTGGATTGGCCAGCAGATAGTCAAAGTGCATGTCTGGGAACTGATCATTGGTCAGGGTGTTGCCGTATTCGATGCGGCTGTCCTTGTGCCCTTTGATAAGCAGATCCGAGGCGGCCACGGCATAGGAGCGTGGATTATAGTCCTGGCCGAATACCTTGACGGTCGCCTCTTCGTTGTGAGCGCGTATCCAGTTCTGACTTTCCGCCAGCATACCGCCGGTACCGCAGGCGGGATCACAGATAGTGACGATGATGCCCTCCTGCGTAAGCACTTTAGTGTCGGGCTCGAGCAGCAGGTTAACCATGAGGCGGATGACCTCACGCGGGGTGAAGTGATCACCAGCCGTCTCGTTGGCAGCCTCGTTGAAACGGCGGATAAGATCTTCGAAAACCAGCCCCATGGTAATGTTATCCACACGGTTGGGGTGCAGGTCCATGCTTGCGAACTGGGCAACTACCTGATAGAGGCGGTTGGCCTCGGCCAGCTTTTCAATTTCTGCATGGAACTCAAAGCGGTCGAATATTTTACGAATATTCTCGGAGAAGCCGTCGATATATTGCTCGAGATGCTGAACGATATTGTCCGGATCGCCTTTGAGTTTAAGGAAGTCAAGCTGACTATGATTATGAAATCCAAGCGGTTTGCCGTCTTCGTCCTTGGCCAGTTCGTTCAACACCCGGTCAATCAGTTGCGGATCTTTCCCTTCCAGCGAAGCAAATCTTTGCAGGACTTTTTCTTTTGTTGGTGCAAGGACGGCATCAAAACGACGTAATACGGTCAGTGGCAGCATCACCCGTTCATACTGGGGTGGGCGATATGGTCCGCGCAACAGATCGGCAACAGACCAGATGAAGTTCGCTAGCTGCTGAAAGTTGCCTGAAGTCATAGGCTTGTATCCCTCTTTGCTTGTATTAGTAAAGTCTGTTGAGCTATAAGCATTTATTTCTCCACTTTTAAGTGAGGGTTGACAAGCCATTGCCCATTTGTTTTTCAAAAGATTGTCTTACGAGACCGAGCATGTATGGTATCTCATCGCGCGATGACAGTCCGACTTCTACATCACCATTTCCCCACCGGCCAAGGCCGGATACATCTTTGCAAAGACCACAGGGATCGTCAATTTCATGGAAGGAGATATTGAGCGAAAGCCGCAACCTTTTAGCTTGCGGCACTACGTCGACAAAATTTGTCTCGGCTTTATAGGCAACGTAGAGTTTTAGAAACTCCTCGCTCACGCAGGGATCAAGGGCCAACACCTGTTTCCGGAATGCTTCAAATAGCTCACGGATGGGACCAGTTGCAAGGTGGTGATGATCGTCTATAGTATAGCCGGAAACCACGGTGGATGGTTTATAGGCTGCAAGTATGGCCTCGTCCAGCTGAGGCATGCCCCATACGGTTGCGGCCTTGTCGGCGAGTTTTGCTGCCCGGGCACAGATTGACTCTTCATTCCAGCTGTTGAGCGCACCTAAGCCCTGATTAAGAAGTAGTGGGCTTTGGGCAAATCCGCCCGACATGTCCCGTTTTTCGGCAAATGGCCGATCACTGTATTCAGAATTGTAGCCGGACAGGGTCAGATTACCGAGTGTATGGAGCCAAGTTTCCTGCACCCTTTGCCACTCCGGGCCAAGATCAGCTTGCCACTGTCCGGACAGATTGGGATTCTGGGGCAGGATATGTTCGATTGTGTACTGATCCACCGGCACCCGTTCCTTGCGGCCGTAATTTTCCAAACGGCGCAACCAGTAGCTGCGGCTGCGAAAATTATAGAGGTCCTTGGTTTTTAAATCCCTTTTGAATTCCTCATCTTTTGGAAATCGCCGGTAAGAAGGTAACAACAGAAAATGTGCCTGAATGCTCTCCAGATAGCGATCCTTCTTCAAAGCCCGCCCAAAGGTGGCAAAGGTCTTGTTCATCGAATTGGTTGGAATAGCGCATACCGCTCTGCGAAACACATAACTTTCCACCAATCGTGCCGCTTGCAGTATCTCTTCCTTCGTCATCAACCAGTGGAGTAATCATGATAGAGTTCCAGCAACAAAGGAAGGAGACATCAACTTTCAATTCCCGGATATCGTGGAAGGCAATCTTGAGTTGCGAATCCTGTTCGCCGCCAAGCGCTATAGCGCAGTAGTATCCGGCAAATATATGAATATCCTTGACCATGGATTCGACATCACCGGCCTTCGAAGAACGGGCGAATTGTTTAAATGCTTCATATACCTCACGTACTTTGGGGAGTACACCGGTTTTCACCGTCAGATAATGACGCATGAAGCTATCAAAGTGCGTGGCATAGGCTTCCTGCCCAAAGAGAACCTCCATAGGGCGCCAGTGCAATTCATAGAGTTTGGTTTGCAGCTGCGGCTCCAGCCCCATGAGGATGAAGTTACGAATGAGATCTGCCTGGCTCAATTCCCGCCCGGTTGAGTTAAGGCTTTCAAATATCAGCTGGGGATTATCCTGGTCTCGATTGAGTGAGATATCAACGATCACCAATTTGGCCAACCCCTTACAAAGAGAGATCAAATCATCCTGTATTCCCGAAACCCATTCCTGGAATAGTTTGAAGTTTTCCTCTATGCGCAACGAGAACTCTGCCGGTTTTGCCTGTTGGTCGAGCAACGCCTTCAGTGACGCTTTGTCTGTCTGGGACAGGACCAGTTTATAGCGGGACTCACCATCCTCAAGTGGGTTGAGAAGGTAATAATTGCGAAGTTTTTTGGCGGAAAAGCCGTTAAGAGGTTCTTCCTCGCCTAGGGCACGGGCCAGCGCCTCAATAAGCAACATAATGGTGGTCAGGCGCTGCTGGCCGTCAATTACCAGCAGAGGTGTTTGGCTCATAACATGGTAGAGCCCCTTTTCCACATAGACTATTGAGCCGACAAAGTGGGCCGTTACCTCTTCGTCTCTGCCCGTGCGAAGTATATCGTCCCAAAGCTGGCGGCATTCTGTCTCCGTCCAGCTGTATGTCCGCTGATAAATCGGGATAACAAACTGCGGCGACTTCTTTAAAAACTCCAACATCTTTGCTTCAGATGCTTTCATACTGTTGTTCCTCTGAAAGTCTGATTACGATTCACCAAACAACTAGCCCAATAGGGGAGTTAATATAAAAATCTTTTTTTATCAATAAGATAAATAAATATCAGTACACAAAAAACAAAGATCTCGATTGCCACTTTGATACAAACACTTTACTCAATTTTGAGGAGGATCGCATTGTACCTTCTATGTATGCCTGATCTCGTTTTAAATTATTATTTGCTCCCGCCTCTACTTTAAATCGCCACCACATTGGTGGCATTACACCGGCTTCCTGCCGGTGCATTGACAGCGGTATCAACATGATATTTATACATAAAAATGATATTTTTTGACTTGACTGGTCGTCCCAGGTGGTTTAACTTGAACCGACATAGGATGATTTCGCTTTGATTGGCGAGGTCAAGGCCACTATATGAGACTTTGAGACTTAGAACTATGCATTCAATCCGAATGTGCGATGCCCCGCCTTCGGATGGTGAACAATGACTGTGGCTCACGTTTCGGGCAGATGAAACCTGAAGTCAACGTTACGGAAATCAACGCCACCCCGTTGAACCGGACGGTTAATGAATTGATCAGTTGCGGGTGTTTAGATGGCACTGATCCCTCATGGCACCTAATTACTATGCCATGCCCCTTTCTATGCCACCATGTTTCCGGCTCAAAAGGGAACCCAAAAGAGCTTGTCACCTGCCTGCATGGAGGCAGAAGCTAAATATCGCCTGTTACTCAATGTGACATTGTGTCGGGCACTCTTCCAAAAGTCTCTTCCAGGTACGGCCTTCGTGTTGCAACTGGTACTGCAAGTGCCATGGGTTTTCCTTGCAGTCGCCAGTTTGCAGTGAGAGGGGGTAGTATTGCCGAAGGGACACTGCATCAAAAAATCAGCATGAAATGGCTATGCCTCTAGAGGAATGGCCTTTTTTGCAAATTTACCAAAATCGGCGGCATCAATAATCGCGCCGCACACGCCTTAGACCCACAACTATCCTAGACGATTCCTCGCCAGTCGAATCAACAGTCAGAAATCGGTTTGTGAGCCGAAATTCTGTATCGAAATCTCCATTTCACTTCAAAAGGAGATAATGGTCATGGCATGCATTACGCAAAAAAAAGGTCGCCGCTATCGTATTCAATTTACGATGAAACGGGAATTGTTCGCAATTTATCAGGAGAGTCTGGATCTGGCCGAGAAGCTCGGTGTTGTCATCAATTTTGGACATGACTTCGAAGAGTGGTTTGGCAATCAATTGGCCGAGATCAAACGCGAACTTGAGAACCTTCAAAAACACCGGTCATCCCCAGGACACCGGCAAGTAACTGAAGCTCTGTCCGCTCGGACCGTTACTTCAGCAACGGGAGAAGACCAGCCAAATAGCTTCACCGGTGGCCTGGTTTGACATCGTCACTGGAGCTCGAAATTCATTTAAAACCAGCGCTATGAAATATAGCTCAGATTTTTACGGAGGCAGTTCATATGGGAGCAATCTCTTGCAAAACAATATTACCGGAAACCGGCTTTGTAAGATTATCGAACATAATAGGCAACTCGAAAACGGACCCACCAATTCCGGCGATCATCCCGGTATCGAAGAGTACTTGGTGGGCCGGTGTCAAGTCCGGACGTTTTCCCCAACCAATAAAACTCGGACCCCGTATAACGGCATGGAGGGTAGAGGATATTCGAAATCTCATAGGCAGAAGCCCGAATTTTCAGCATGTTATCGAACATGATGCAACCATTTCATAGTGACACCGATGGACTGGATAAAGATTATGTGCAATATCCTCGATCATCGAAAAATCAAAATGATTCGCAAAGGGCCGGAGGGCAACACCCTTGTCCTACTCTGGTTGCTGATGCTCACCGAAGCGGGGAAATGTAATCGAGGCGGGTACCTGATGATCTCGGACAGCTTGCCGTACACGGTTGATACCTTGAGCATGGTGATGGACATTCCCTTACCTACAGTCCAACTAGGACTTGTGATATTTGCCGATCTGGACATGATCGACAGCAAAGATGGGGCAATCTTCATAAAGAATTGGACAAAGTACCAGAGTGAAGACAAGTTGGAGGCCCGCAGAGAAAAGGAACGGCTGCGACAGCAGCAACATCGGCGAGAAGGAGCGGGAAAAATTGCGAGCCCTCCCTTCGCCCGAGCAGGTGTCACGTGACAGTCACGTTTCAATGTCACGTGACGTCACGCAGGAGAACAGACAAGAACAGAGTAGAGTAGATAAGACAACAGACAAGGTTCGTTTGATGTTGTCGGGTACCCCTTTGGAGGAAATATCCGACGAGAAACTGGAAGTTCTTTTCAAGAGACATGGTCCCGAACAGCTCTTGCTGACTGCCGATGTTGCCGCCGAGATTTGGCGACGCAACCCGGAAGACCGATACAACCCCGGTGGCTACCTCCACACCCTGTGCGTATCTCTTGACCTCCCCGATTGGTATGTACCCTTTGAAAAACGCGCCAGGAGGGCCGAGGAGTCACTACACCGGAAAAAGGCAGTAGAGGCAGAGCAATCGGCCATGGGGCATAAGGAGGAGGAAAAAAACGCCGCTATGGACGTTTTGTGGAATTCGTTATCGGATAAACAGCGCAAAGGATATCAGGACCAGGTGGGAGGGAGTCTGCCGAAGAATATCGTAGTAGCCGAGGATATCGTCATGATTATGGCCAAATCGCTTGCCTGGGAGGAGGCTCAAGCCTGTAGCCATGAGTGAGGGTGGTGGAGAGAGGGAATCTGTGCGAAAAATTCGCGCACAGATTCTCGCGCTTTACGCGCGGGGCGGAAATTTGGGCGTGGTTGCCACTGTCGCCGGAGCCTTCTTCTCAGCTGTTCGGTGTATGCAGTCCTCGGCCGCTCCCTCTTTGCGCCCCACATTCCGCGCTGTGTCAGCATAAGCCGACACAGCGCGGAACCAGAACAATCACCTGATTGTCGCTCATAACGCGACAATTCACGGAGGACAAATATATGGATATGAAAGACGGGACATTTGACGCGCAAGCGGAAGTCGATCGCATTCGTTTCCGCCGCGCAGAAGCAAGACGAAAACTTTTTCGCAAAAGTCGCCTCGATAAATACCGGTTTGAATTGTCGGCAATGAGTCGTGCAGGCGCCTCTTGTGCCGACCTGGCTGAGTGGTTGAAAATCAACCACCGCTGCAAAATCAGCCGCAGTTCAATAGACCGCTACTTGAAAAAACTTCCTGAATTGCATGAGGCGGTCGAGTCAGAACCGGAAATGATTCATAACGACCACAATATATAGGGAAAAAACCTTGCCAAGATTTCGATCCGCCAAAGCCCAGGCCGAACACGCCATTTCCCAGAAAATTGCCCTGGGGCAAGGAAGACATGAGCACCGAACCGATGGTCGAATCCATAGTGTCGGGACAGCGCGGGGATATCAACAGGCACTGAAGGGTTTTGCTGAATACATTCAAAATCACCTGATGGGAGATCTTGGTACTGCGACTCTTGAGATGGCTCAACAATACCTTGCAGATCGGGCAACGATGGTCGGCCAGAAGACACTTGATCTTGACCGTCAGGCAATACAGATGCATTTAGGGACCGTGCTCGAAGTCGTGAAGAGCGAAATCGAGACAACTCTTTCCACCCGCAGTTATACATCTGCCCAAGTCGAACGGATTGCTTCTGCCCAAACCGAGCGTAACAGTCTGGCCACCCAAATAGCTTATGATGCCGGCCTGAGAGCGCATGAATTGTTGACCCTTCGGCCGGCTGATGAACGGCCTGCCTCTGCACACCGGGAATGGAGTTCAGACCGCTTCACCGGCAGAGATGGTGAGCGATATACGGTCCATGGCAAAGGAGGCCTGGTACGCGAAGTTTTGCTGTCGACTCGCCTGGCGGGGCGACTGGAGGCAAATCGTCTCAGCGAACCGTGCCATGTAGTAGATAGGGGAGTGAACTACACGCAACACTATAATCTCGGTGGTGGACGTACCTGGAGCCAGAGCTTTTCCTCGGCAAGCAAACGGGAACTTGGCTTTTCCAATGGTGCACATGGTCTCCGCCACAGTTACGCCCAGGATAGAATGAAGGTATTGCAGCGTAGCGGAATGCGATACGATCAAGCAAAGAGGACGGTCGCTCAGGAAGTCGGCCATTTTGACAAAAAAACCACAGAAACATATCTCCGATGAAAATCTTTAGAATCATTGTTGCGACAAGCATTGTTGCTGGTTTTATCTCGCTGACCTGGTTGGCAGTGCTCCCCTTTGGAATATTTCAACTTTCATTCGATGGTCAGCCAAACCCTCCTTCAGGGTTTTCACTTGTCTTGTCTATCGAGGGACATAAGGAATCTTCCTATCCTCTGAGTATGATTGAAATTGGCTGGGCGGGGATCCTGACAGCATGGCCATATGTTTTCATTGGGCTGTTATTCGGCGTTATGGTCGGTTATCCTCTGGGGGAACTGACTGGACGCCGACTCGCTATTGATAAGGCCTCGAAAGAAGCTCTCCGAAAGAGTTCTGCATTGACCTTGGACGCATTCATTGGCGAGAGCCATGCCAAAAACATAGTGAAAGAGATCAAATCTCTTTTTACCGACTTGCCAAAATTGCAGGAAGAAGTCGTTGCCGCGCGGAAAAAAATCTTGACCATGAATCTATCTGCCAAAGAGCAAATTGAAAACTATGAAGCTTTGCAGAAAAAAACGGACTCGCTCGAAAAGGAACTGGTCAAAGCCAGAGCGAAAATCAGGAGATTGGAATCTAAAGCAAATCGTCCGACAGGAAATGAATTGACGCAACAAGAAAATCGTCGTAATATTTAAGACATAACAGCGTACCGTGACGCTTTGTCATTGATGACACACGGATCGGCCCACAGAGCCGGCCTATATGGCAAATCTGATTCTATCAGATCTGCACAATTGCAGTGGATAGCAGCGGCGAACAGTCCCACGCTGAAAATTTGGGGGCGAATCGGGAAGGTGACTTCTCGCGGTGGCGATGACCATCGGCCACGGCAGCAAAAAGCTGACCGTATGGCAATCTAACGCGACGCGAATCCGGGGGAGTTCCTAAGAATGACAAGAACGAACCTTTCCCCAGACCCCTTTTTGTTATCCAACTATTTTCGCAAAATATCACGATTAGCAAGCCATCAGCAGTCAATCAGGATCAGTCAGGATAATTTTGAAAATACGTTGACTCTGGCGAACGAAACTTATTAGAAAACACCTTAACCAGATTAATCTATGAATCGCTTTACGTATATACAGTGTATATATGAACCTGGGGTGAGTTCAGACTATGGGTACAGATCGACCTTCTCTTATTGCAAAACATATGTTAGGTTTTAGTCTTGATTCCATCTCGGGGGCATGCCTCATAATCAATCATTTTTCAAACGTCACTACAATCGAAATAATTCGAAATTCTCCTTTGTACTTAAGGTGATAGAGCTATCTGGACTTGAGCCTCAGCTAGAATCCATTATCGGTGCATGGCCTCTACTTTGATAGTAGAGGCCATGCATCGATCAAGTTAAACGATTCTGCCGTTTCTTCTTTGGAAGCTTGATGTCCTTCATTTTTATCCAGAGTCTGCCGTATTAAATTGATGCATTTTACACCCTATATCGGCTAGCTGAATCAATCGAGTCTGTAATTTACACTCTCTTTTGAGATGGTGCCGGTACTTCAATTACCGTTTTATCGAGTATAGACAAGTTTGCTTCCATCTTGGGATTGGATCTCAGGTTATAGATCTGTATTTTTAAATTAAACCGTAAAATCTGTGTCGAGAAAATGCAACACATCACACTAATATCTTTAACTATTTTTATTTTCATAATATGATTGTTGTTACTATGCAATAACCATTTCACTTCAACCAATGGAAGAACACAAATGACACTTACCAAGGCAGATATTGTTCAAGAGGTATACAAGAATCACAATCTGACAAAAGCTCAAGCCAATGAAGCAGTCGAATCACTTCTTCGTCTATCGAAAGATACCCTGATCAAAGGATCGGATCTCCTGTTAAGTGGATTCGGAAAGTTTAATGTCAGGGATCACTGCTGTCCAAAACAGGACAGAAATGTAAAAATGATGATGTTGATTTTACTGGGCTTGGAGGCTGAAAATCTCATTTTTTCAAAACCAGGTTCCCTTTTTTTGTTTTAAGTCGATTTTCGGCTGTCCAAAACCAGGCAGCCGAAGCTGTACAAGAGGAAAAGCCGGAGGTTCACCAAATGGATTATGCAGCCACTCCAGCAAATCTCTGTAGGTAAAGAGATTCAAGCGCAGCATGGTGGCCAGATTGGACATTGACCAGCCGAAATTTTGACAGATGATGGAGATACTTCAAAAGAGCAAGGCAATCAGGGCTGTCCAAATTTGAATCCGAAGAGCATTTTCACTCGTGCCGATAAAGGTTTTGACCTTCAGATGCTGCTTCAGAGTTTTAAAGAAGATCTCTATCTCCCATCTGTCTTTGTAGATTGCCGCGATAGTACTGGCACCAAACTCGAGATGGTTGGTGAGCAAGACAATTTCGCGATCATTATCACGGTCCCAAACAACTAACGCGTCGTAAGAGGATGAGGACATTTTTCCTCTGCTTTAGGGCCGGTGAGCGAGATAATTTCATCGGAGAGAATAAAGCGGTGGAGTGCGGGTCTCCGTTTTTCGATTACTTCATAAACTGCATTTTCTTTTTGTCGCGTTACAAAAAAGATACCGCTGTCGTCCAGGAGGAAACAAGGGAGTAGTCATTATAAGCCCGGTCAAAAGCAACAATGGATCCGGGCTTAAGGTTAAATCTGTCCGGCAACAGTGCGATCATGCTGTTTTGCAGGAGTAATAAGGGCAAATGATGGCATATAATCGTCATGGTCGAGCAACACATGGACTTTGACTCCACCTTTTGCCCGCCGAACTTGGCCCAAGGAAAAAGATTCAGGCAGAGCGAAATTGTCGTTGAATCCAGACTGAGCAGTTTGTTTTTAAAACGAAATTTGCGTTTGCGATGACCAAGACCGCCACTGGTTCGGAATCGCTGCAGCATTGTCCAGAAAAGCTCTTCAAAGAGAGCCGCAGGGCGATTTTGGTTTGCATAGGAGAGCGTTGACTTGTTCGGAGCCTTCGAAATCCCTAGATGACGAAGTTTTCCGATGCAACAGGCCAGACCACCACATATTTCTCGCAAGGAATCGGCATGGGCCATATGGCAGAAAAGCATCGAAACCAATTGGGTCCAGCAGGAAAACCCTTTCGAACGGCGCTCCGCCTGATGTTTGGCTACCAGGTGAGCAAATTCAGTTCTGGGAAAATGATGAAGAAGTTGACTAAACAAGCTGGAACCTTTTATCATATGTGTGCCCTCTTTGGTGGTTGTTGTATGAATTTTTATTGGCGTAAAAATCATACACCACAATTCACCGAGAGGGTATTTCGTTTAAAAGCTATTTTGGACAAGAGTGGTCAGGGACAAGAATCCTCGTCGGGGACGTAATCCACAGACAGGGGAAGATCTCACATTGGATGCCAGAAGAGTCGTGACATTTCAATCCATCTGGGATTTTAAGGAAGAAGGTTAACGGAGATAATTGAAATTTTAATCACAACTTGCGCGTCTTGTTTTTATCGATGACGCTCATTGCTCCTTCCCCATCCCCCCATGCGTTAACTGTTCACAACCCTTGTGCTAGGCATTTTCTCGCAAATTGATTGAGTAATAATTGTAATAGCAATGGGTTAGTGGTAACAGTGTAAGGTCTTGCAATTGAATTACAATAAACTGCCACATGGTGGTAACGTGCTTTGTGCTGGCGTATCTGTTGTCAACCGCTTTGGGTTTGTTTTATGGGTACAGAATAGGAGGAGTTTAGACTTCTTAATCAATCGCTTTGGGAAGCCGAGTAATTTTTACATTAATTACACGTAAATTGAATCTGTGTCTTTTTAATTCTATAGAAATCAAAGTACGGAGTTGTACTTTGATTCTCAGTACTTAAATCACGTCTCCTGCCGGAGTTCTACCTTGCGAAATATTGACTTTGATAATCTTTGGATCTCACTAGAACCGCTGTTTAATGGATTGGCGACCTTTTTTACATCCCATGCAGGTATTTTTTTTTACTGTTCTGGCCTTTTGATTTGGGCAAGTATCGCAGCTCTCGTTTTGCATAGACGAATAACACCTGTACAAAATCAGATAAAGAAAGCCAATGAGGCACTTAGAAAGGATGCGCCAGAGGAATTCACTGCTAACTACTATCAGCTTGATGATGTTTGCTTGAATTTACCTGTTTTGTATAACAGTTGGCGTGAATTTACAGAGGTGCTTCTATTTCCCGGAACCGACTTTGAAAATGGCGACAAAATACGCAACACCAGACAACCTGGCAGTTATCTCTCACAGAGAACAATTCTTTGGCCTCGTGTCGCAATGCGTTTCTACAATTCTTTACCAAATATGCTTACAGGCTTAGGGATTCTTGGAACATTTATTGGTCTGGTCGCAGGTATTTCGCTGGCTGCTCCAGGTCTAAACTCGTCTGATATTCAAGATGCGAAAAATGCCCTTCAGAAACTTCTTAGTGGAGCGTCACTTGCGTTCTTAACATCAATATTTGGCCTAACGACTTCAATAGTCTTTTCTTGGTACGAGAAGAAACGAGTACATAAATTCGATACATTGCTCAATCAGTTTGTGGAAGGGTTAGAAGAGCGTCTCGAATTTATAAGTATCGAAAAAATTGCGAGTTTAACCTATCTTGAGTCACAAAAACAGACGGCGAGCCTTGAATCATTTTCAAATGATTTAGCAGTGTCTTTAGGCGATATCCTTGAGAACAAAATAACTGCCCCAATGAATTCAACAATGTTGGATATTGGCAAGATAATGCAGGAACAAAAGATAATCTCTAGAGGGGTTGAGAGATGATCAAAAGGCAGCAAATGATGAAAATCTCGAAAAATTGATTGAAAAATTTAGTGAGTCGATCTCCGGTGCTGCTGGTCGGGAAATGAATGCTCTTGCTGACACAATAACTAATCTTTCAGAGAAGTTAGAAAGCCAAATATCAACCATGGCAGCAAGTCAAGAATCGATGCAAAAGGCCTCTCAGGAGAGTGTTCAGAAACTCCAGGACAGCTTTCATGAGAATACAGAGAGACTGCAGAAGGAGGTATCATCAGCGATATCTACAATGGTTCTCGGTGTCCGTGAAACGGTTGGAGAGATGACTCAGATGTTGAAAGAGGTGACCAAAGAATCTGCTGAAAATATGCAAAAAGTTTCTCATCAGTTCAGCGAATCAATTACAGCGCTGAAAAATACGGTCAGTGACATGTCAAAAATCAATGAGGGCACACAAGAAATAATGTCAGACTTGGATAACCTCATCGCAGCAGTATCTCAATCTCATAACGAGCTTTTGAAGGCAGCTGTTCCTATTCAAGAAGCCGCAGTGGGGATGAGCAGCACGAGTAATAGTTTAAAAGATGCTGCTGAATTAATGAATAATACTGGTGTCCATCTTCGAACCAATGTCGAGACAATTGAAGCCACACAATAAACCTTGTACAAAGCTGGGGAGATTATCAAAAACGCTTTGAAACTGTTGATAGTTCGTTAGCAAAAATATTTGAAGGATTAGAACAAGGCTTGGCTACTTATGCGTCGAGTACGAAAAAATATGTTGAAGAGTTGGATCAACACGCTAGTAAAGTCGTTACGCATCTTGCCGGAGCAACTTCAGAACTTCAGGGAACAGTTGAAGAATTGGGAGATGTTCTTGATACACTGTCGACTGTTATAAAAGCAAACAAACCTAGCCAAGGGTAAGAAGATGCATCAAGAAACAGACCATTACCTCATCGATGATGAGGGTGCAGGGTATCTCATATCAATCAGTGACATGATGTCTGGTTTGCTCTTTATTTTCATCATCACTTTGGTTGCTTTTATAATCAATTTTCAAGATGCAATTCAGCGGCAGGAAGTAGCAATAGAGCGTCAGAAAAAAACTAGAATTGCGTATGCAAACACTGTGCAACAGATTGTTGGGGCGGAGGCGATCAGAAAAAATCTTCTCATGGAGATCGAACGAAGACTTTTAACATATGGAATACAAGTGAAAATTGATGCCGATCATGGGGTGTTACGTCTCACTGAAAAAGCTATACGTTTTGATACTGGAGCAATAGCGCTTGACGATGGCCAGTTGGATAAATTAGCAATTATAGGGAAAACCTTAGCAGAGATTTTGCCATGTTATGCAGCCAATCCATTAGAAGAGTGGGTGGAGAGTGGTCTTTGCTCTCCTAAAGTACGGGGAAAGCTTGATTCAGTGTTTGTGGAAGGTCATACAGATAATGTGCCAGTCAATTCTACCAAGTGGGGGAAGTATCAAGACAACTGGGAACTTTCGGCGTTAAGGGCTATCTATACCTATCAGAAGATTGTCCCAGTAAATCTTTCTTTAAATACTATGATCAACCAGGCAGGTGAGCCCATTTTCAGTGTGAGTGGTTATGGCGAAGGGCGACCGATTCCAGGGCATGCTCACCAAAAGCCTACTTCAGATGTTGAAAATAGAAGAATAGATTTACGTTTTATCATGACTCCACCTTCAGAAACAGAGGCCGAAAAAGCACTTAAAGATGCAGGAGTGAAGTAGATGGTATTTCACCTGAAAGACAATTTAAAAGTGATGGGAACGAAAATCTTGTCTAACCATTCCGGCTTTTTTGAACCCGCTTCTGCTTATCATGAACCGACTATGGTGAAGGTATCTGCGACCATTTGTGCCGCTCTGGGTGATATTGAACCCAAGGATCCTAAACTGGAAGAACTAAAAGACGTATATGATGGCATTATCAAGTATTACAGAGAAAACAATGGATTTATTGGCATCTCGAAAAGGATTATACGCAAATGTCCTTGGGTTGTTTTTGAAGGAATTGACAGCAACCGCCCACCTTTAGGAGAGATAAAAAACCTGAACGTTGATTTATATAAACACATCGGTAAGTCGGGAGACAGTCGTGCGATTCTTTCACTCGCATTTGTTTTCTTACGGATCTATCCCCAAAAAAAAATTTACTTTGAAAAAATCCGAGATTTCATTGCTCTAATTGTCTCCAAGCAGACAACCCTTCGTGGTCAACGGTTTGCCCAACAGAGCCAAAACTATAAACTGTTCACAGCGGAAGGCCCTGGAAAAGTTGCATCTACAATAATAAATATCAAACAGCCCATTTCTGATACCCTTACAGACTGCGGTTTATATGGTGGTTGTCAGCAAGAAGGGTTTATAGAGGAAGTATTTGTTCAATGGATAAATGGTATATCTTTATCACTCAAGAGAGCTGAATATTATAAGGTTGATGTTTCCCTTCAACAATTACTTGATTTCTCTGTCACAAAGAACTCGTTACGATTTCCAAATAAGCGAATAGATCTTATTGAGGGGATGCTTCTGCCATTTCAGATTAATGACCCTGTTCCGGAATGTAAAAAGTATCTTCGAGATTTTTTGCTACAGCATTTTGGGGATCCACGTTTTGATAAAGGTTCCTGGGGAGGGGTAAAGGATAGTGCATTGCAAATAATGTTTGGCTGGCTCACGGAGATAGTCCTGGAAGATTTTTTTAGGTTACTTGACTACTCTGCCAAATATGACAGAGATGCTGACCGGCAATGGAGATACAGAAAGGCTTTTTGGTCCGCCTGTTTGAGAAATGGTTTGATAAGTAAAGCTTGGGTGGCGCTGGGCAGGCGAGTTGCCTCCAATGCAGTTCACTTCCTTGACGGCAAAAAGAATGTTTATGCAGAAATTTCTGGTGCTGGAGTTCAGGGGCATCATGCCGTTCTGATTATGCAGATGAATAATATGATTGTCACTGAATGGAGCCATTCAGGTAAATACAGATTTTGGCATGAATCCAGATACGGTTGTCCAAAGTTATACCAACCATCATATGATCGTGATGACGTAATCACACAACCAGATTTCGAAGGATCTCACTATAGTGCCCAAAGAGGTGGTTGGCAGACAAACGTTGCCGATTATATAAGAGGCCAGACTGGCTTTAACTTGCCATACAAAGAGTATATGAGGCTATGAACTCAGCAAAACTAAACTGGCGAGCAGACGATCATGGTATTTGGTTTGAGCTTTTGGATAAGTCAAGAAAACAAATACATATTGATAAATGGGGCTTGTATGACATCACGTTGTCTTGCGGAACTGGAAGTGTCGCGCCCATTTTATCTCTGTATAATGATGGGGCCACTGAAGGATCGGATAAAGAAATATTCTTGTCTCATAAGCATGTTGCACAGCTGGAAAATGTTGATATACAACAACTTGGTTTACCTACTGCAGCGCCTTTTCGTCTTCAAGTGAGAGGAAAAGGTCAGTTAGCCCGGCCTGGATTTAAAGTTGAATATCAGCTACTAACTGCAAATGGTCGACCTACATTAGGTCTGAAAAGACAAGAAACACTTTGTACTTTTGCGGGTAGGCAATATCTGATTCTCGATCCCTTGTACTCGCTTGTGTCTGGTATCGAAACATTTGAAAAACAAAATTTTTCATCAATTGATGATCAAATGGTTGCATGGGGCAAGCTTCAAAGATTACTCCCTAGTGATTCGGTTGTTGATAACCAATTAAAGACTGTGAGTATTGTCAGGGCTGATAAATTCACCCTTGATATACGAGACCAGAGTAATTTCTCCCCTGTATTGCTTAACACTGTCGTTGACGAAAATGGTGAATCCGAGGTGTTGGAACCTGCTTTGCCTGATGCCAGAAGCGTGAAATTTTCAGAGCAATTTGCTGGAAGGCCGCAGGTTCGGAAACATTATTCTGTGGGCTCCGGATGGTACGTGGTCATTCCACCTAAGTTACAAAAAGCGCTGGGAGTAGTGCGTGAAGCCCAAGATAGAGATGAAGCTGGGAGAAAAGCATTTCTTTCAAATCCCACGGCTTATGTTCGAGACAAATTTCTAGAAAGTGATCTCGAGGGTGACCAGGGAAAAGAGGTAGAGAATCTTTTTTCAGAAACAAAGGACTTTTTGAGCAACAGGATACTCTGCTTAGGAGAATGGCAACCGAAATTGTGTGCCTATAAACTCCGAACCTCAAGTGCCTGGCTCCCAGAGGAAGATATTTTATACAATGTTCTCGTCGGCGATACAATCTGTGAATTGACCAAAACAGAAGCTAAAGAAGCACTTCCAAAAATACAGAGCGCGTTGAAGGATGGATTGAAAGAAATTGAGGTGAATGGAAAAAAATATCCTGTCAATGAGGAATTTATCCAATCCTTAGAACGTTTGGTTCCGCAAAATAAATCAGAGTCAAATGAAAAGAATGAGACCATAAAGGCAAATGCTCCAATTTTAAAAGACAATATTGAGGAGCAAGATTTTTGTGCTGAAAAGAGAAAGACAAGAGGTTCACCTGGAGGACTTCCAGCCACATTGAAGACAAACCCTCTTTATGCTCACCAACAGGAAGGGGTTTTATGGTTACAAACCCATTGGGCTCAAGGTACTCCCGGAGTTTTGCTTGCCGATGATATGGGACTCGGGAAAACTTTAGAGGCATTGAGCTTCATGGCGTGGGTTGCTGAATCAATGGAGGATGGGAGTTATAAACATAAACCTTTCCTTGTTGTGGCCCCAACGGGGTTGCTCAAAAATTGGCAGGATGAAGCTCAACAACATTTTGATTCGCCGGGGCTCGGTCGTATGTTCGAGGCTTTTGGTTCAGGTTTTAGCTCTTTCAAGAATATGACATTCTTTCAACGACGTTCGCAGTTTGAGAATGTAGATTGGGTCCTGACAACCTATGAGACTTTGAGGGATAAAATACAATATTTTCTCCCCATTGAGTGGGGGGTTACAGTATTTGATGAGGCACAAAAAATTAAGAATCCTGTCTCTCGCATGACGGAAATGGCAAAATCTCTTGAGACAGACTTTACTTTGATTTTAACAGGCACACCTGTTGAGAATGAGCTGAAAGATCTCTGGTGTATTATGGATACAGCAACGCCAGGTTTTTTAGGTTCCTTGAAATCTTTTCATACTACATATGCTAAACCTGCTCAAGAAGATCCGGAAGTGGCCGTAAAACTACAAGATCGTTTGTTGAAAGACACGAAACCTCCCATGATGTTACGTCGAATGAAAGAAGATCATCTTCATGGTTTGCCGAAAAAAAATACCATTGTCCAAAAAACTTATATGTCTCCACAACAAGCTCAAAAATATACAGACATAACTCGGCAGGCAATGATGGAAAAAGGAGAGAAGGGGGCCATATTAAAAGCGCTACAGCATATGCGGAATTGCTCTCTGTTTGCCTCAGAAGTGGGTGGAAGTGGCTTGACTGATTCACATGTAGCTGAGTCTGCTAGACTGTCAGCCGCTGTGGAGACATTAGATAGGATAGCTCAAAAAGGGGAAAAGGCATTGGTCTTTCTCGAGTCTCTCAAGTTGCAAGAGCTTCTTATACCATATCTGCAGAAAAGATATTCAATGAGGCGTCCTCCTCTGCGGATTAGTGGAAAAGATGCTGGGGTTACCAGGAAAAAGCATGTCGATTATTTTCAACAAGGTGCAGATGGTGAGTTTGACGTGATGATATTGTCCCCGAAAGCGGGTGGTGTTGGTTTGACCTTAACAGCTGCAAATCATGTGATTCATTTGTCCCGTTGGTGGAACCCTGCCGTCGAGGACCAATGTACTGACCGAATTTTTAGAATTGGCCAATTGAAACCAGTACATATTTATTACCCATTGGCAATCCACCCTGAATATGGTGACCTAAGCTTTGATGTGAATTTGCATAATCTATTGGAACAAAAAAGAAAACTTAGTCGGCGAGTTTTGGTGTCAACCTCAATTACCTCAGATGACTATAAAAAGCTATTTGATCGATCAGTTTATTGATGAATTTTTACAGAGACAGCTATTAACGTGCGAGATATCTATAGGTCGTAAATAAGGGAAATCAAAGTCAACATACGTATATCTGATCTTGACTGCGATCTAAATCCCAGTAGCTCCTATCGACTGATACTGTATCAATGTTGAGAAATTGTGTCCTTCTTGAAGAGTGGTTTTTCAAGAAACAATCTTTTCGACATATAAAATGTGATTTGATCAACAATCATTAAAAGCATCCATGTCTGATATACCAATTAGTCTGATCTATCGTTTTGTTACCTGTCGCTGGGGTTATTGTGCAGAGGTTATGGATTCTTTTGTCAAGAAACAACATAAATCTATCGAAGAAAAAGCACATTATTCCAGTTTGTTAAATAATCCTCAACTTGTGACAGGGGTGCTCTGGGATAAGATCACATTTCAGACAACAGGTGGAGTAAGAATTCGTTGTTCCAGGAGTAAGAAAAAAGAACTCTGAATCGTCACTTGAAGAACTCGTGAAGATTATAGGGGACTATCATGTTGAACAGATAAATCCCGCGTACCAGAGAATTCAAGATTCCTATCAAAGTTTTAAAAGCATTTTCACCAACAGATATACTCGACACAGCAAAATTGAAGGATGGAAGAGAGAGAATCTCGAACTGACAGGACTTTTTGATAATGTGTTTGCTCTGGAATGCTTACCGCAGCAGATGAGAGAAACGATTAGCAAGTTTCAGATATTATACTCCAAAAGTCATGAAGCCAGGGATAATCAGAACGTTAAATTTACAGCAACGGAACTCGAAAAGTATCAGGAATTCTTTGATAAAATTGAGAACAACCCTCTTACCCACAGTCAACGTCTAGCATGTATTATCAACGAAGATAATAATCTTGTACTCGCAGGTGCTGGAAGTGGCAAAACCAGTGTGATAATAGCAAAAGCAGGCTACTTGATTAAGTCCAAGCTCGCTGAACCACATGAAATATTGATTTTGGCTTATGGTCGGAAAGCAAGTCAAGAGACTGATGAAAGAATCAAACAAAAATTACCACAAATCGAAGGGGTCACATCCAGCACATTCCATAAGCTCGGACTAAATATTATAGGTTCTGCCACCGGTAAGAAACCGCGAGTAAGCAAACTGCAAGAAGATCTTGCTGAATTTTATTCTCTCATAAACAGAATGGTCACGGAGTTGACCAAGAAGGACACTGCCTATAATCAAAGGGTAATCGACTATTTTGTCACTTATTTGGTCCCCTATAGCGATGAATTCCAATTTGAAAAACAAGGAGAGTATTTTTCTGCTCTGAAAGATGGTGATATGCGTTCTCTGAAGTCACGAATAGAGTGGGCAGAAAAACGGTCTGGAAGAATATCATTGCAACAAGAGCAACTGAAAAGTTTTGAAGAGGTTGTGATTGCAGACTTTCTGTTTGTGAATGGGGTTAAGTATATCTATGAGTACCCATACAAAATTGATACAGCCACTGTTGATAAAACACAGTATCAACCTGACTTCTACTTACCTGATTATGATATCTACATAGAACATTTCGGGATCAGCAGAGATGGAAAAACACCCCCCTTTGTTGATGAGTTCAGCTATATGCAAGGAGTTACCTGGAAGCGAGCACTCCACATGGAGCACGGAACAAAACTTGTGGAGACATACAGTTATGAAATGAAGGAAGGGGTTCTTACAGATCTATTACATTCAAAACTTGAAAAACATGGTGTGAAATTTTCCCCACTTATCTTTTCAAGAATCTGCTGGAATTATTGGCAACGATAGGTGAAGACAAGAAATCTTCTCAATTCACGAAACTTATTGTGACGTTTCTCGATCTGTTCAAGCAATCAGGGTATTCATTTGATGTACTGAGAGATAAGGCAAACCAACACCCAGACAAACCAAGATGCCATGCCTTCATTGATATCTTTACGCCGATATATGTTGAATATACGGCTGAATTGAAAAGATCCGGTACCGTAGATTTTAGTGATATGATCAGAAAAGCAAATGAATTTGTTCGTGCTGGCAGGTTTAAATCACCCTATAAATATATTCTCGTAGATGAATTTCAGGACATTTCGGCAATTAGAGCAGACCTTGTGAAAGTCTCTTGTCGAAAATGGTGACGATACTGTCCTTGTCTGTGTAGGGGATGACTGGCAATCAATATATAGGTTTTCAGGCTCTGATATCAACTATACGAGTAACTTTGATCAATATTTTGGATACACAAAGAAAATTCCATTGGACAAGACCTTTCGGTTCAATGACAAAATTAATGCATTTGCCAAAACCTTTATTACTGAGAATCCTGCCCAACTAAAAAAGGAAGTGCATTCACTGAGAACCGTTCCTTCAAATGCAATAACTTTAGTTCAGTACTACCAAGATGTTGATCTGGCGATCCAGCATTGTGTTGATGATATCCAGATGGCTCATCCCAAACCAGCAACAATTTATATTTTGGGTCGCTATTCCTTTTCTAAGCCAATATTTTTAAAGACAATATCCAAACAGTATCCTCAATATCACTTTCAATTTGACACCGTTCATGGGAGCAAAGGAAAAGAAGCTGATTTTGTAATTGTCGTTGATGTTAATGATGATAGATATGGTTTTCCTTCAAAAATAGTAAATGAACCATTACTTGATCTTGTTCTTCCACACGCTGAACTCCACGAACATGCTGAAGAGAGACGACTTTTTTATGTTGCAGTGACAAGAGCAAAGCATCACTCCTACATTTTGTTTGATGTTGAGAAACCGTCAGTATTTGTAAAAGAGATTCGGGAGGGGAGTGGTGGTAAGTATATGTTCAATGAGATCAGTACTGAAGGAGTAAAGTCAGCACCACCAGATTTTGGTAACTGTCCTTCCTGTGGTACTGGTAAGATGCTTATGAGAGTGATGCCTGACGGTCGATTCTTCTTCGGTTGTGGCAATTATCCCTTCTGTGAGTATACCCCCAGGACCTGCGATAGCTGTAACAAATATCCTCTGATCAGGAGTGGTGGTTTTTATAAATGTCTCAATCCTGAATGTGGAAATTCTGTTAACGCATGTAGGCAATGTGCTGATGGTGTTATGCTAAGAAGACATGGGAAATATGGTATGTTTTGGGGTTGTTCAAACTACAAAAAGCTCAATTGCCGGTACACTGAAAAAATCGTCAATTGAATGATGTCACTATATGTTTTATCCACCCGGCACCAATAGTTGATCCGAGAAATAGTAACACTACGCAGCAACCAGCATTGCCACCACCTGGAGGTTTATTTTTCTGCTCACCGCCCTCAAGAATCATCATGTCAACAGCATCAAACTCACCATCACCGTCTAAATCGGCAGGGTCGTGATCTTCCATATGCTAATCTCTTTGTCATTGGAGAAATTTTTAATGTCTTCTTTCCTATCCCAATTCGTGGTATAAAAGACATGTTATATTAAAAAGTTACAATCATATCTAGCATATAGTCTTCAGTAATAATTATCAAGGGAATCACCACCTCATGCTCACGTTACAAAAACTCGAATCATTCCTCTGGCAAACGGCAGACATCCTCCGTGGAAACATGGATGCGTCAGAGTACAAGGACTACATCTTCGGTATGTTGTTCCTCAAACGATTGTCTGATGCCTTCGAAGAAGAACAAGAAAAGGTCATCCAGACCTACGTATCCAAAGGAAAGACACAGGCAGAAGCAGAATCATTTGCTCAAGATGAAGATGAGTACCACACCTTTTTCGTACCGGAAAATGCTCGCTGGAAACACCTGAAGAATCTCCATCATGATATTGGTGCAGAGCTCAACAAAGCCACAGAAGCAATTGAAGAACATAACGCCTCTCTGGAAGGTGTGCTTGTATCCATCGACTTCAATATCAAGAATAAGCTGTCCGATAAAAAACTCCGGGATCTCATCTCTCATTTTTCACAACACCGTCTCCGAAATGAGGACTTTGAGAAACCTGACATGTTGGGTTCTGCATATGAATATCTGATCAAAATGTTTGCTGATTCAGCTGGGAAGAAGGGTGGAGAATTTTATACACCTTCAGAAGTTGTTAATCTCCTTGTCCACCTGATCAAGCCACAAGAAGGAATGCGGGTTTATGATCCTACTGCAGGTTCAGGTGGAATGCTCATCCAGTCAAAACATTACCTTGAATCTCATGGTCAAAATTCATCCAATATCTCTTTATATGGACAGGAGATGAATTTGAACACCTGGGCGATCTGCAAAATGAACATGTTCCTGCATGGTATCTATAATGCTGATATCCGTAAAGGCGATACTATCAGGAACCCCCAACACATTGAAGGTGGGGAGTTGATGCTGTTTGATCGAGTCATTGCGAATCCTCCTTTTTCTCTTAGTCAATGGGGAAAAGGAACTGCTGACAATGATGAATTTGGTAGATTTCCATATGGTACACCACCACAAGGAGCTGGCGATCTTGCTTTTGTTCAGCACATGATTTCTTCTCTCAATGCAGAAGGTGTTCTTGGTGTTGTGATGCCTCATGGCGTTCTATTTCGTGGTTCAAGTGAAAAAAACATTAGAAAAGGTATTCTTGAAGACGATTTGCTTGAAGCTGTGGTTGGTCTTCCTTCATCACTTTTCTATGGTACAGGTATTCCCGCCTGTCTTCTCATTATCAACAAAAAGAAACCAGCAGAGAGGAAGGGAAAAGTTATCTTCATCAACTCTGAGCTTGAGTATGAAGAAGGAAAGAACCAGAACAAGATACGCTATCAGGACATTGTTAAGATATTAGGAACCTTTGACAACTACGAGGAAATTAACAGATATTCAAAGGTCGTGACACTAGATGAGATCAAAGAGAACGACTACAACCTCAACATTAGAAGATATGCCGATACCTCACCGCCACCTGAAATTTTTGATGTGCGAGCCATTCTCCATGGTGGCATCCCGAAATATGAGGTCGAAAGTGATTACCTTCAGGAAACTTTGAATGGATTTGACGTGTTTGTGATCTTCGATGATAGAGGTGATGGGTATTATGATTTCAAACCATCTGTTGAAAGGAAAGAGATGATTCGGGAGATGATTGGTACAGATGATGCCGGTATTATTTCATTGTTTGAGAAATGGTGGGACAAGTACAAGGTCAGTTTGAGGGAGTTGGATCAACAGGTAGACAGAAGCTGAAGCTGTGATGAAGGGTTACTTGCAGGAGCTTGGTTATGAGTAATGGTTGATATGCAGGTTCCTGATGGGTGGAAAGAAAAGAAGTTAGAGAATGTAGCTAAATTTTGTTTAGAAGGTGGATAAGAAATCCTACCCTGAATGAAAAAATTATTCGCTTATGGTAATTACATGGATGACTATAAAAATGGATACATAAATGATCAATTTCATGATTACAGCAATAGAGTAAATTGAAGAAAAGTTACTCGAAATGATGTTTAATGACAAAGGATTCCGAAACATCTGATGATATAGCATACCAGCATTTGGCTGATGATTTGAAAAATGTGCTATTTGCTATCATCTGGCAATGATAAGACCACATAGTGTAATCTCATGGTGGATATTTCATGACTTCTTCGGATTAGATTCCGTTAGACAATACTATTATATCATTGCAAATAGGTTCAGCACGATTCGGACTACGACAGATCCATTAAAAGTAATTTCGAATATAGTTCCTCAATTCCACCCCTTCCAGAACAAAAGAAAATAGCATCCATCCTCACTTCTGTTGATGATGTAATAGAGAAGACAGAAGCACAGATCAGCAAGCTCCAAGACCTTAAAAAAGGGATGATGACCGAATTGCTGACTAAAGGTATTGGTCATACTGAATTCAAGGATAGTCCAGTTGGAATGATTCCGTAGAGTTGGCAAGCTATGAAATTAGGAGAGGTTGAGTAAGGTGAAACGTGGTGCCTCCCTCGCCCTATACAAGATCCAAGATGGTGGGGTGGAAATGTTGAGATGGGTAAGGATTTCAGATGTTACATTCCTCAAAAAAATATCTCAACAAAACCTCACAATACCTTTCCGAAGAAGGATTCAAAAGAGTGTAAGCGAGAAATAAGGGTGACGTTATTTTAAGTATATGGTGCCACAATTGGAAGAGCCAATTATTGTTAATATTGATGTATGTATTCACGATGGTTTTGTATGGTTTGATAAACTTTCCAATGATATTGATAAAGAATATTTTTATTATTTTCTGGCAAATACAAGAATCCCTATTGGCGTCTCAAAAGCAAGAAGGAACACAAGGTAATCTGAATACAACTATTGTTTCTGAATTGATACTTCCACTACCACCCTTATCAGAGCAGAATAAGATAGCCTCAATCCTTGCGAGCCTTGATTCCAAAATTGATACCAAACAAAAAAAACACTCCCATACCAAAGCACTAAAAAAAGCTCTGATGAACGATCTACTTACAGGAAAAAAGAGAGTGAACGTCAACTAAAGCCACCAAACACAATCATGGATCAAGACGAACTCAACAAGGTAGAGCAACCAGCGATTGACCAGCTTGTTTCCATTGGTTGGACATATGTTCCCGGCATCAATCTTTCCCCGGAACACCCATCTCAAGAACGATCATCTGAGAAGGAAGTTGTTCTAAAAGATCGTTTATCAGCTTCCATTAAAAGAATCAATCCATGGATTTCTGAAGATAATCTCCACAACGTATTACCATGAAATGATCATCCCGTTACCGACCTTAATGGAGGCTAACCAGTCAATCCATGAAACCCTTGTCAAATACCTCTCTGTAGAACAGGACATAGGAAAGGGAAAAAAAAGTCAGACAGTAAAGATCATTGATTTCGATAACCCAGCCAACAACGAATTCATAGTCTCCAGTCAATTCAAGATTTCAGGGGTAACCCAGAACGTAATCCCCGACTTACTCCTTTTTGTTAATGGTCTTCCGCTGGCAATAATTGAGTGTAAGTCGCCATATATCACCAATCCTATTGAAGCTGGGATCAATCAACTTCTCCGCTACGCCAATCTCAGAAATCCTATAGAAAACGAAGGTGCAGAGAGACTATTCTTCTATAATCAAATGATGGTTTCTACCTGTTTCAACAAAGCACATGTAGGAACAATATCGTCAAAAACAGAACATTATCTTGAATGGAAAGATCCATATCCGCTTAAGAAAGAAGACATCGCCGAAAATCCATCATCACAAGAGATCCTTATCGCCGGCATCTTCACCCCCATCAACTTTCTCGACCTGATTCAGAACTTCATCATCTTTGAACCAGTAGAAGGAAAGGTCATCAAGAAACTCGCCCGTTACCAGCAATACAGGGGAGTCAATAAGACTATCCACCGACTCAAAACTGCTCCTACTCGGAAGGAAAAAGGTGGAATAATTTGGCATACACAAGGATCGGGTAAATCTCTGACAATGGTATTTCTAGCTGTGAAAATGCGTAGAGATCCAATCCTCAAAGATTATAAACTGGTATTTGTCACTGACAGAACCCAACTGGACAATCAACTCACCGCCACATTCAAGAGAACCCAGGATGAAACAATCTATCATGCTGGTTCGGTCAAAAAGCTGAAAGAATTATTGCAAAAAGATTCCTCTGATATCGTTACTGCAATGATCCAGAAGTTCAGTGAAGCCAACGAGGAAGATGATTTCACCGAACTAAACCCATCCGATAAAATCATTGTACTGGCAGATGAGGCACATAGAACTCAATATGGCGATCTTGGTGTTAATCTCAATGTTGCTCTCCCCAACGCTCCAAAGATTGCATTTACCGGAACACCTCTCATCAAGACCCAAAAAACATCCTCTGAATTTGGTACCTACATTGATACCTACACCATTGAACAAGCGGTAGAAGATGGCGCTACTGTCCAGATACTCTATGAGGGAAGAGAAGCTAAAACAAAAGTTACCGGCGATTCTCTTGATGCGCTCTTTGATGAATATTTTGCAGATAAAACAGAGGAAGAACAGGAAGCAATCAAGAAGAAATATGGCAATGAGTTAGCGGTCCTTGAAGCACCACAGAGAATCAGGTGGATCTGTATTGATATTTTAAAGCACTATCGGGAATTCATACAACCAAATGGATTCAAGGCGATGATAGTTACTCCTTCCAGGAATGCCGCTGTTACCTATAAACAGATGTTGGATGAACTCGATGCTCCACCTTCAGCAGTAATAATTTCTGGTGATCACAATGATCCCAAACGATTAAGTGACCATACCGATTCCACCAAACAGAAAGAACAACTCAAACAGTTTATACAACCCATAAAAGATAATCCACTTTCTTTCCTCATTGTCAAAGATATGTTGCTGACTGGATTTGATGCTCCTATAGCTCAAGTCATGTACCTGGATAGGAAGCTGATGGATCATAATCTGTTACAGGCCATAGCAAGAGTTAACAGAACTAAAGAAGGAAAATCTCGTGGTTTCATCGTGGATTATTATGGACTCTCAGATTACCTCACTGAAGCTCTGGATGTATTTTCTGGTGATGATATTCGAGGTGCACTGAAAAGTCTCAAAGATGAGATCCCCAAACTCATGGCCAGACATTTACGAGTGATGAAGCACTTCTCCAAAGTTGACATCAAAGACATTGAAGCTTGTATAGATGTTCTTGCAGATGAGGAGATTAGGCAACAATTCCAGATTGATTTCAGAAAGTTTGCTCAGTCCATGGATATTGTAATGCCAGATCCTGATGCACAACCCTACATATTTGATCTGAAAAATCTCGGTAAAATCAATCTTGGAGCACGAAACAGATATAGGGATAGTCAGCTATCAATTGCTGGTGCTGGAGCGAAAGTAAGACAACTCATTGAAGAGCATCTACATGCTACCGGCGTTGACCCAAAGATTCCTCCAATTGATTTATTTGCAGCAAATTTCAAGGATCAAGTACTCGCACTGAAGACAAAAAAAGCGGCAGCATCAGAGATAGAACATGCAATCAAAGCACACATCTCTGTGAATCTTGATGATGATCCTGCATATTACAAGAAGCTCTCTGAAAGATTGAAACTCATCATAAAACAGCACGGAGAGCATTGGGAAGAGCTGGCGAAACAATTACTCTTATTCAGGGATCACATTGAGTTAGACAGGAAAGCTGGTGCAGAAGAACTAGGACTTACAGAAACAGAGTATTCCTTTCGTAATATTCTCTATGATGCAGTCTGTAAAAAAGAAGACAACGAAGCACTTTCGGAAGCTACCCATGAAGAGATTATTTCCCTGACAAAAAAACTAGTTCAGATGATGGATGAAGCTTCAAATATTGTGGATTTTTTCAAGAAACATGACGAAATCAAATCCATGAAGAGAAGAATTAAACATGGACTGATTGAAACTTCTTTTGGTGATGACGGAGATTTAAGGAAGACGGTAATTGATAGCTTTATGGATTTAGCAAAAGTGAAATTTGGTGGTAAATGATTGATTTTGAATATCAAGTTATAAGACGACAAA
>CAVXRO010000013.1:0-14362 GCA_963764235.1 uncultured Bacteroidota bacterium
ATCAAACTGGCATACCCGTCATTGGGAACACTGAATTTTATTGTGGTTGAAGGATTAAAAGGATTAGGATAGTTCTGACCTAAAGAAAACTGCAGCGATATGTTCAGATTTATCTCAATCACTTTGGAATATGTACTAGAACCGTCAAAATCGGTCTGCTTCAGCCGATAGGAGTAGTAACCGCGGGTTACACTATTATCAGTAAATGAATAGGTATTCTGCTGAGTCGTAGTTCCGTTTCCCTTAACATAACCTATCTTTTCCCATAAACCGTTGTCTATGCTTCCAGGTTGGCTGATTGTTTCTGATCTCTGACTTCTTTGTATCTCAAATCCCATGTCGTTGGTTTCTGTTGCGGTTGTCCATGATAAAGATAACGCCTGACTCTGTTCCCTTCGCGGTCAAACTGGTTAGTTCAACCGGTATGACGGCAAAAAGATTTTTATAAAAAGTGAAATTTCCGTCATACTCACCAACGATTAAATCCTTTCTCCCATCGCCTTCGAGGTCGGCAATGCCCGGATGAGCAGATTGTTTCACACTCACTCCGGATGTCAAAGTATTATTGAGAGTCCATAAAGGATTGAACCGGTCGCCGGTATTCTCATAAAAATTCACGCTTCCGCTCAACCGTCCTATGAACAGATCATAATCACCATCATTATCAATATCAGCAAAAGCAGGCCGGCAGGAGCCGGGGAAACTAATGCTCGAAAAAATAGTGCTATTCTGTGTAAATGAATTGTTTCCGTCATTTAAATAGAATTTCGTATTTCCGGCGTCATCAGATCCAACCAGCAAATCCTGGTCATTATCCCCGTCAATATCAACAAATGCAGGAACACTTTGATAGTTCACACTTACATTAGAAAACATCGTAGTGTTTTCAGTAAATGTTCCATTGTCGTTAATATATAATTTTAATCCGCCGCCTGAGTATCCCGAGACAATATCAAAATCCATATCATTATCGATATCTATGAATACAGGTGAACATCTGAAACCGGGATCAATGCCGGCAAAAACCGCTGATGCCGTGTCGAAAGATGGTGTGCTGCTGCTTCCATTATTTACTACATATAAAAGTCCGTCATACGGAGAACCGGAAAGCATATCAAAATCACCATCGCCATCATAATCAGCGAAAGATACTGTGGACGACCCGCTTGATTTGATGACTCTAAAGTAGACAGGGTTATACTGATACTGAGGAGTGTTAATGGTACCTGTGTTTTCATAGAAAAATAAATCGCCGTCAACCGTTCCGTATATCAAATCGGCATCATTATCCCCGTCAAGATCACAGAAGGTCGGATCCTTCCAGTAATTTATAGTCTCGACAACAGAAAATAATGTATTGTTCTGAGTCCACGCAGGTACCGAGGGAGTACCGGTATTCATAAAGTAATATACAGCTGCGCCGTCTCTTCCCATCAGCAGATCAAGGTCCCCGTCATTATCGAGATCCGCAAGAGAGGGGTAAGCATTCAGACCAACATCCGGGATACCTATAACCAGGTCATCATCTCTCTGGAATACCGGCGATGATGGTGTACCGGTATTACGGAAGCCCATACTGATTCCGGGAGTCGGTCCCCCGAAAAGTGATTCGCCTATACCGACAATCATATCCATATCCCCGTCATTATCCAGGTCGGCGAAAATCTGTTTTGCGTCCGTTCCTATCTGCCCATTTGCATCCGCAAAGAGAGTTGTATTCACATCTGCCCAGGAAGGACTTAAGGGACTTCCGGTATTCTCGTAATATAATATTCCATTGTAACCTCCTATTGTCAAATCCAGGTCGCCATCGCCATCGAGGTCGCAGAGTGCAGGATAATATGAATTTGTATATTGATATCCTCCGGAGTATATAGAGGTAAACATTGATTCATCTTTATTAAATACAGGGGATGTATTTGTTCCGTTATTTTCAAAATATTCTATCTCAAGTCCGCTGCTGCCAAGTACAAGATCGAAATCCCCGTCATTATCAAGGTCACCAAAAACCGGTGCAGAAAACGACTGCAGGGTTACACCGCCGGGTGTGAATACCGAGTCAATCTTTTCCCAGTTCTGGGCGAACAAGGATGATGTGGTTAATAAAACAAAAAAAAGTATAATATTTTTCATAGTTTCTCCTCTGATTTATGTTGATATGTGAGAATAAAGAGCAGGAATATCAACCAGTCCCTCTTTCAAATGGACCACATTTACCGGATGTTAATTCCTTAAGTCAATTTTATTTGGCAAATTAAAATAAGCATATTCTCCGTTAAAAAGACAAAAGAATCCCATAATGATCCTCAAGCTGTACCGAAAACAAATTCAGGCTGGAAATATATTTTTTAATATTTTATCTTTTCTTACCAGTATGAAATGAATTATTAAACGAGTGAAGGAAGATGAATGTCCCCAAAACAGATAAAAATTAAAGATAAGAGTAAGCTCTACATCAAATGGAATAATGATAGTGAAAGCGAGATAGGATTGAAACACCTTCGCGATGAGTGCCCCTGCGCATCATGCAAAGGTGAAACGGTATTGATGAAGACCTATCGTCCTGCAAAGAAGGCTACCCATCCTGATATGTATAAGGTAGCCGACATCAAACCCGTCGGCGGTTATGCAATCCAGATCAGCTGGAAGGACGGGCACAACACAGGTATTTACACCTGGGCCAACCTGAAACATCTCGCAGAAGATGAGGAAAGAGGCCGCAGCCAGAACTACGACAACCTTATATGATTACCCGTAAAGAAATTAAGTATTACTCAACCCTGCTTCAGAAAAAATACCGTCAGCAGGAAAAGAAGTTCATCGCAGAAGGCGATAAAATTGTAACAGAAGGCATTCAAAGCGGCCGTGTACCGGAGATAATAGTAACGACCTCTACTTTTTTTGAGGAACAGCAGGAATACTTTGATTCCCTGAGAAATTTCAGAATTGAGATGATTAAGGCGGCCGACTTAAATCAATTAACCGATACAAAAACCCCCCAGGAAGTAATTGCAGTCTTTCCATTTATCAACCGTGGTTCAGGGATAACAAAGTTAAGCAGTCCTCTTCTGGTTTATCTTGATAATATTTCCGATCCGGGAAATGCTGGAACAATTTTAAGAAACTGCGACTGGTTCGGGATCAATTACGTCCTAATGAGTAAAGGGTCTGTTGAACTGCATAACCCTAAGGTTGTGCGCTCAAGTATGGGATCAATCTTCCACCTTAATGTTTATGAGGATGTTCATACCCCCCACCTGGAAGAGCTTAAAGGGAAAGGTTACAGAATCGTTTGTTCAGATATCCAGGGGGAGGATGTATTTGATTTCAGACTGCCGGGGAAATGCATCGTTGTATTTTCGAATGAGGCGCATGGACCAGGCAATGATATCCGGGAACTGGCAGACAATACTATATCTATAAGAAAAAAAGGGGAAGCCGAATCACTTAACGTTGCGTCGGCTTCCGCTGTAATACTCAGTCATCTTGCCAGGTCACTTTAAATATTCAGATTGATAGCGATATAACCTGATCCCATAGCCATTAATGACCAGGAATAATGTTCAGCAGGGATTATACGTGAATCGCAATCTGCGTTACTTCAGCAGCATGAACTTTTTAGTCTGTACAAAACTGCCCGACGTCAGCCTGTAAAAATACAGACCCGAAGCCAGTCCTGCCGCACTAAACTTAACCTTATACTGACCCGGCGCCTGTACCGAATTCACAAGCACAGCCACTTCCTTTCCCAGAACATTATAAATTTTCAATGTAGTCAGCTGACTCCCGGAATTTTCTGCGTGAGAAAGACCCACAGAATATTCAATCGTAGTAGAGGGATTAAAAGGATTCGGATAAGCATTATCCAGGCGGTATCCTGCGACTTTATAATCTTCCTTAACTCCGACAGGTGCCGAATCGTCATTTACTACTGTTAAAGTGGCTTCATTAAGATTAGTTTCGTTGAAAGTAGAACCAGCTATAATATATTCACTCTGGGAAATGTTGAGCAGATCATATGCCCTGTCCTCTCCGCCGCTTTTACCTATTGTTTCTGTCCACAGAGTGTCGCCGTTCTCATCCGCAGAGACCAGGTAATAATTGAACTCAGCAGGAATTTCTGAGTCGGTATTTGCAAGTATCATGTAGCCGCCACCTGGTTTTGCAGTAATTCTTCTTCCCTCATCATAGCCATTGAATCCATAGGTTTTTTGCCAGAGCATATTACCCATAGAATCAGTTTTAACTACATATGCATCCAGACCGCCGGCCCCCATTGAGGAGGTGCTTCCGCAGAAAATGTAGCCATGATCTGCAGTCTGAATCGGGAAATTCGCTTCATCGTAGTCCGAACCGCCGAATGTTTTTGTCCATACTGTATCACCATTCGCGTCGGCTTTAAGCAGCCAGGCGTCGGACCAGTTAAATAAACCGGAGACAATAAATCCGCCGTCGTCAGTACTATTTATACCATAACCGGGATCATTTCCAACGGTACCGTAGGTCTTAAACCACAGAGAATCTCCGGCCGCATCAATCTTGAATAAGAACAGATCCTCTTCACCGACACTGACTGACTTTGTTCCGCCTGTCATTACGTACCCGCCGTCATCTGCGGCAGCTATTGAAAGTCCGACATCCTTCTGAGGTCCGCCGAAGTTCTTTTCAAAAACTGTGTTTCCATTGTTGTCAACTTTTACAACGTATATATTTTCAAAATCGTTGGGAGTATCGGTGAGTCCTACTGCAATATAACCGCTGTCGGGAGTCGCAATAAGATCAGCGAAAACATCAATACCATCGCTGCCGAACATCCTTGTCCATATCGTGTCGCCATCGGCATTTGTTTTAATCATATAAGCATTTCCGAACCTTCCCAATCCAAATGACTGAGTGTAACCGGCCGCAATGAACCCGCCGTCAGTAGTCATCTGAACCGCATTAGCTTCATCGTACGCATCACCTCCGTAAGTATGATTCCACAGAATTGACTGGGGAAATACCGTACCAACTAAAAAAAGCACAAAGAATACCTTGTACAGAAGTACTTTCATATATATCTCCTAAAGTTTTGGATTTTTTGACAGGCAATTCTAAGCAATTAAGTGTTTGAAATCAAACAACTTACAGTATAAAATGATAAGAGGTAAAATGTTGTGATGTAAGCCGTTTAGAGACAAAAATACAAATCAATCTGAAGGTATACTACTGAGTTTTCCATGCTTACACCCGGATGGTATCTGCCTAGCCTTTTACCGTTTCCTTTACCTTCTTAACAACAACCTTAACTCCTTCAACACGAAGCACTACGATCTTACTCCCCTGCTCAATGTACTCCCAGTCGGCTACAACGTCATACCGCTTCCCATTAAACTCTGCTGTGCCCGCAGGCCTTAGAGTAGTAAGCGCCACACCCTCCTGTCCCACCAGTTCCTTTTCGGAGGGAAAGGAAACATAACCCTGATCCGCCCGTTCTTCATCTGCAAGTATCAATTTGTTGAACCTTGTACTTTTCGGAAGCAGCTTCGCAAGTACTAACACCAGAACAAGGGCTGCCACTATTGCACCCGTCAGCTGAATAATAGCCACCGAGATGGTATCAAAATCGAAGAAAGGTCCGTTCGGTGTCAGAGATAAAAACAACGAAGCAAAGATCAGAACTATTCCTGCAATCCCCGCTATACCGAATCCGGGAATAACAAAAATCTCAAGTGCAAGAAGAATGAGTCCAAGTACAAACAGAAGTATATCCATTATTGAAGCAAGATTGAGAATGTATGATGAACCGAAGAATAAAGCCAATGCGATTAATCCTACTGTTCCGGGCACTCCCCAGCCGGGAGTTTTAACTTCGGCAATTAAACCAAAGAAGCCTATCATAATTAAAATAGAAGAAACAATTGCATTATTCAGAAACTTAACAACTTCCTCTGCCCAGTTTTCATCAACTCTTACTATCTCAGCACCCTGAAGATCAAAAGCTTTAAGGACGTCTTTCAAGTTATTAACCTGAACATCAGCGATACCGTATTTTAATGCTTCATCAGTTGTGAGAGTAACAAGCTCAGTGCTGTCAACTATCCCCGGAATTTCAATTCTTTCATCAACCATGCCCTGTGCAATATCGGTTCTCCGGCCGTTTCTTTCGGCGGTAGCCCGCATTTCTGAACGCATATACGATTGATACTTTTCGCTCTGTTTGTTGCCTGCCTGGTCAACAACCGTAGATGCACCGATAGAGCTGCCCGGCACCATCGCGATCTTTTTGCAGGAAAGTGAGATCAGGGATCCTGCCGATATCGCCCTATTATTAATGAAGGCAATTGTTAAAATGTTTGTGCCTATTATGGCATCCTTAATCTGAGTGGCCGCATCAAGTCTGCCTCCGAAGGTGTTGATACGAAATACTATAGCATCGGCACCATTCTTTTCAGCTTCGTTCACAACCCGAGTGACGTAAGGAGCCATGCCCAGGTCTATCTCCCCATCGATATCACCGTAGTAAACCTTTTGCGCGTGGATTGAAGCAGTAAAACCCAGAAGAAGAATCAGTATGAATGCTAAATTGTATTTCACAAATTTATTCCCTGATGTTCCTGGTTAAAATAATAAAATTGAGCGAATTTGGCGAATTGAGCGAATTGGCGGATTGAGAGAATTTAGCGAACTGGCGAATTGGAAAATTCACGGATTCAGCAAGATGACATTTCCGATTATGGATGAAAATTATTTAGAAATTTGAAGCAGCTAAGAGATAAAAGTACTTTTTTAGTGAGGTGGTGAATAGGTGATTTGAACATTTTTGAAGCGTATGTGGAGCGGATGTGGGTAGATTAAAGAAAGCGTGTTCTGGTTTTTCTGCCTTTTAACCGATTTTTAAACTAATTTGAGATAAATCAAAACACCGGGTTAAAATCCCGGTGCTTTTGAATAAAAATTAGAATTAATAATAGACTATTCGCGTTCTTCGGCGATTTCCTGGAGAATGATGTGGCCGAGTTTATCTCTCTTAGTTTTAAGATAACGTTCATTATTCTCGTTGGGAGTAATTTCGATCTGGAGCCTTTCGGAAATTTCAAGACCATATCCTTTAAGTCCTACTACCTTCTTGGGGTTGTTGGTAAGCAGCCTTATCTTTCTTACTCCAAGATCCAAAAGTATCTGCGCGCCAATACCATAGTCACGCAAATCAGCTTTAAATCCCAGTGCTTCGTTCGCCTCAACTGTATCCTTACCTTCATCCTGAAGCTTGTAGGCAAGTATCTTATTACGCAGTCCAATACCCCTTCCCTCCTGGCGCATATAAACCAGCACGCCAGTACCTTCCTCCTCTATCATATCAAGAGAAGCATTAAGCTGATCGTGACAATCACATCTCGACGAATGAAAAACATCTCCTGTAAGACACTCCGAGTGCATCCTTACAAGTACAGGTTGATCTTCGCGTATGATCCCTTTTACTAGAGCTATCTGCTTCTTGCCGTCGACAAGGCTCTCATACATATGAAGCCTGAAATGACCATGCTGCGTAGGAAAATTAATCTCGGTAATTTTATTAACAAGCTTCTCTTTCGTCAAACGAAGTTTAATTATATCCTGAACAGTGCAGATCTTTAGATTGAATTTTTCTGCTATTTCAGCAAGATCAGGAACCCTTGCCATTTCACCGTTCTCTTTAAGGATCTCACAGAGGACGCCTGCCGGCTTCAAACTAGCAAGCTTGCAAAGGTCAACTGCGGCTTCAGTGTGACCAGCTCTTCTCAGCACGCCTTCATCGTATGCTCTCAGCGGGAATATATGTCCCGGCCGTGCAAAATCAGCCGAAGTGGAATTCCTGTCAATAAGCTTTTTAATAGTCAGCGCCCGATCGGCTGCCGAGATACCTGTAGTTGTACCTTCAGATGCATCGACAGTAACAGTAAACTGTGTACCGTGAAGGGCAGAATTAGATTCCACCATAAGCGGAAGTCCCAGCTCATCCAGCCTCTTACCGCTTAAGGCTGTACATAGCATTCCCCTGCCATGTGTAACCATAAAATTAACTCTATCGGGAGTTATATACTCAGCAGCGCACACAAAATCACCTTCGTTTTCGCGGTCCTCATCGTCGACTACAATTATAACCCTGCCGTCCTTAATTTCTTTTATTGCTTCTTCTGCAGAGCAGAATATTTTTGTTTCCATTTTTTCACCCTAAGTGGTTTGGCTAAAATAACCCGCACTGATCACATAGTATCCTTCGAAGCTAAAATCGTTGTGATTGCGGATCTTTCGAATTTCATTTTCACATTATCAGAAACCTGGATAAGAGCTGTTTTCTCATCAAGTCCGGCAATGGTGCCGTGCAGACCACCGCTCGTAATAATTTTATCACCCTTCTGCAGGTTTGATAAAAGTTTCTCTCTTTCTTTGGCTTTTTTCTGCTGCGGCCTGATGATCATAAAATAGAAGATCAGAAAGATCGCACCGAACATAATGATGGTGCTTATAAAGCCTCCGCCGCCGCCGCCTTCAGCAGGGGGAGCCATTGCAAGTAGATAGTTCAATTTATTCCTCCATTAACGATTTATTATTCACTGATATTGTATTAACAATTTCTTTTTTCCAGTCGGTAAAATTACCTTCGATAATTTTCCGCCTGGCTTCATTTACAAGATTAAGGTAGAAATGAAGATTGTGAATGCTCGAAAGCTCCAGTGCCAAAAGTTCCCTGGAAGTGAACAGATGCCTCAGGTAAGCCCGCGAATAATTACGGCAGGTGTAGCAGTCACACTCCTCGTCAATCGTTCTGAAATCATCCTTGTACTGAGCATTGCGCATTGCAAGTACACCGGTAGAAGTGAAGAGATTCGCATTCCGTCCATTCCTTGTCGGCATTACGCAGTCGAACATATCAATTCCTCTTTCAATTGCTTCAAGTATATTCTCAGGTCTTCCCACACCCATCAGGTATCTCGGTTTATTCTCCGGCATAAAGCCGGTAGTGAAATCAACAAGCTCATACATAGTCTCAGTCGGTTCACCCACCGCCAGTCCGCCTATTGCAAACCCGTCAAAGTCGATTGAAGTTATATCATTAGCCGACTTCTCACGTAAATCCTTATAAACACTTCCCTGGATTATACCGAAGAGGAACTGCCTGTGCCCGTACAAAGGTAATGTGTTGTCAAAAGCTTCTTTATTTAAGTGTGCCCATCGGGTTGTTAATTCAGTTGACTTCACAGCATAATCGTATTCACAGGGATAAGGAGTACATTCATCCAGCACCATCATAATGTCAGATCCGATGCTGCGCTGAATCCCGATAACCTTTTCCGGTGTAAAAAAGTGCTTCGAACCATCGAGATGGGAGCTGAATTCAACTCCGTCGGATTTCAGCTTTCTTAGTTCAGAAAGACTAAAAACCTGGTATCCACCGCTGTCTGTCAGCACCGGTCCCGGCCAGTTCATAAATTTATGCAATCCGCCAGCCTTCTCAAGTATCTCCGTCCCGGGCCTTAAATAAAGATGATAAGTATTTGAAAGAACAATCTGTGCCTTTATGTCATTTAAAAGATAAGACTGATTAACAGCTTTTACTGTACCCTGTGTCCCAACAGGCATAAAAATCGGCGTTTCCACAACCCCGTGATCAGTCTCAAAAGAACCTGCTCTTGCCTTACTCTTCTTATCTTTCCCTAAAACCTTAAAATTTATCAAATTTTCTACAATCGATTCTTATATTTCTTATATAAACTATACAAATTTAAGGGAAATCTGACTTATCTCCTAAATAGGTTTAGCGGGGATAGTCTCATCAGCCGGAATAATAGTTAGTTTTACCAGGTCTATCCTGATATTTGTCGATCGTGCTATTAAAAAGTTGAAGTTATCGATGGTAACGGTTTCTCCCTGCAGCGGAATCCGGCCGATTTTACTGGTAATATAACCGCCGATTGTCTCATAATCCCCCGTGGGAATATTCAGATCATATTTCTCATTTATATAATCTATTTCCACTTTGCCGCTTATCAGGAAAGTGTCGGCTGCTATCTTCCGGCAGATATCCTCTTCAACATCATATTCATCCTTGATCTCCCCGAACAATTCCTCAATAATGTCTTCCATAGTGACCAGTCCTGCCGTTCCTCCGAACTCATCAACCACAATCGCAATGGAGACCTGCTTATTAAGGAATTCATTTAACATCTCAAAACTCCTTTTGGTCTCGGGAACAAAGATGATTTCCCTGATGATGCTCTGCAGGTTCTGAGGCGATTTAAAGATGTCATAAGCGAAGATCACCCCGCGGATATTATCGAGGTTTTCTTCGTAGACAGGGATCTTCGAATAACCGGAATCGATAAAAATTGAAATGGCCTCGTCGATTGTCGAATCAATATCAACACCAACTATTTCCGTCCTGGGACGCATAGCCTCATACACCTTCTGTTCGCCTAACGCCAGCACCCTGCTGATAATAGTACTCTCTTTTTTGTTGACAACGCCCGCTTCGTGACTTTCTTTGACAAGGAATTCTATGTCCTCCTTGCTGAAAAGAAAATCTATATTCTCAGCCTTAATATTGGATGACTGCGTGAGAAAAGAGGAAAGCGACGCTGTTATCCGCACGAAGGGATAAAGGACATAGAATAAAATCCGGATAGGGATCGATGTAAAAAGTATAACACGATCGCCCAGCTCCCTTGCGAAATATTTCGGCAGAAGTTCTCCGAAAATCAGCAGGATAAGAGTGGAGATAATAAGTATACTGAATTCGTTCAGATTGAAAGCAGTGGAAAGTATTAGTGCACTGAGTGAAGCAAAAGCAATGTTAACAATATTGTTAGCGATAAGAATAGTTGAGAAAAAATATCTGGGATTTTTAACAAAGGCATAAGCTCCTTTTGCAGCAAGGTTTTTCTTTCTTGCCCTGATCTCTATCTTCAGCTTGTTAGCTACAACGAACGCAAGTTCAGAGCCTGAGAAGAAAGCACTGATAATCACAAGCACGATAAGTATGATCAACTGGTCAGTCATCTCTGTCCATTCCTGAGCTTCTTCCTGTTATCTTTAGTGTATTAACGTGATGCTTAATCATTTAAATATAAAAAATCTCTCTTAAAATGGACCATAAATTATCAACAGGGTTACTGCTGCATAAAGTATTACCGTGATAATCATCTGCACATCTGAGATTAACAATTGCGTTGTGTTCTCACCCTGTTTGTTCATATAAACGAGGTACATGTACCTGAATATACCGAAAACAACAAACGGTGTTGTATAAATGAGATTCTCCGTTCCAAAGACAGTTATTGTTCTTTCCGCCACGGTATAAAGGGCATAACAGATGATAACACCCGCCGCGGCAACTGTTGCTATCTGGTCAGCAAAGTTAAGCGAGTAGAAGGCAAGTACTTTCCTTGTCTCTGTATTGGACCCTTCCGCAACAACCTCAAGCTCTGAATGTCTCTTCATCACCGCCAGGAATAATGATATGAACATTGTTGTAAGAATAAGCCAGCTTGAAATCACGACTTTAATTATAATCGCACCTGCAAGCACCCGTAGCAGAAAACCCGCGGCAATGCTGAAGATATCAAGCAGGACGATATGCTTAAGCTTCACCGAATAAAGAACATTTATCAGGAAAAAGAGAATAAGAAGCAGGACAAAATTCATATCGGTAAAAAGACAAACCACCGCGGCAGCGATCCCCAGGAACAGTGTGATAACTAACCCCTGTTTCGATGATATCCTACCGGAAGCTATAGGCCTGTTCTTTTTCTTCGGATGAGCTCTGTCAGCTTCAACATCCGTGATATCATTGATTATATAAACAATGCTTGAAGTAAGGCAGAATGCCGCAAAACCGAGTAATGATGTTAAGAAATAATCCCCCCTGAAAAGGTTTAAAGAGAATACCAGCGGAACAAAAACAAATAGGTTTTTGATCCACTGAGGTATCCTTATGAGTTTTAAAACCTGGTTGAACATTAATTAAAAAACGGCGGTTTCCTCGTATATACCGAAAATTTCCTTAAGCTCATTTACCATTTCACCAAGAGTTATGTAATTCTGCGCAGCTTTCAGGAATACAGGCATGAGGTTGTTTCCGTTCATACCGGCTTCCCTTATTTCTCTCAGACTCTCATCAACTGCAGCCTGACTCCTGTTCTGTTTCAGCTCACCTAGTCTTTTCTTCTGCTTCTTCTCAACTTCAGGTGAAATATATAGTATCGGGATGTCTACCTTTTCATCCTTTTCAATAAACTCGTTCACACCAACGATGAATTTCTCTTTTTTCTCCACCTCTCGCTGGTACCGGTATGCCGCATCCGCAATTTCCTTCTGAAAATAGCCTGTCTCTATTGCCGGTATTACTCCTCCAAGTGAATCTATCTGGTCGAAAATTTCATTTGCTTCTTTTTCCATCTCATCGGTCAGTGCTTCAACAAAGTAGCTTCCGCCGAGGGGATCAACAGTATTTATAACTCCAGTTTCATAGGCTATCAGCTGCTGCGTTCTTAATGCAATCTTAACGGCTTTCTCACTTGGAAGTGCGAGGGTTTCATCCATTGAATTGGTGTGGAGCGACTGGGTGCCTCCAAGTACTCCCGCCAGTGCCTGGAAGGCTGTCCTTACAATATTGTTTTCAGGCTGCTGCGCGGTAAGGGTGCATCCTGCCGTTTGCGTGTGGAATCTTAACCACCATGATCTTGGATTTTTCGCCTTATATTTTTCTCTCATTCTCTTTGCATAAATTTTTCTTGCCGCCCTAAACTTTGCGATCTCTTCGAAGAAATCAAGATGAGAGTTGAAGAAGAAAGAAATCCTGGGAGCAAATTCATCAACATCCATTCCTCTTTCCATACAGGCCTCTATATACGCAAAGCCATCGGCAAGTGTGTAAGCCAGCTCCTGTATTGCGGTAGATCCTGCCTCCCTTATATGGTAACCACTCACAGAAACCGGGTTCCACTGGGGAACTTCCTTCGCACAGTATTCAATCATATCAACAATAATCCTCATTGAGGGCTGAGGAGGATATATATACTCTTTCTGAGCTATATATTCTTTAAGTATATCATTCTGCAGAGTGCCACGCAGGTTTTTGAAATCGACTCCCTGTTTCGCGGCTACCGCAAGGTAGAAGGCAAAAATCATTGCTGCAGGCGAGTTTATCGTCATCGAAGTCGAAACTTTATCGAGTGGAATCTTACTGAAGAGAATTTCCATATCCTCAAGCGAGGAGATAGCCACACCGCAGATACCGACCTCACCCTCACTCAGGGGAGCATCTGAATCCCACCCCATCAAGGTGGGGAGATCGAATGCGACTGATAATCCCGTCTGCCCGTGGTTCAACAGATAATGGAATCTTTCATTGGTATCTTCGGGCGTCCCGAAACCGGCAAACTGCCTCATCGTCCATATTCTTCCCCTGTAGCCGTTTGTATGGATTCCTCTGGTGTAAGGGTATTCTCCGGGAAAGCCTATCTCACTAAGGTAGTTTATATTTTCAATATCATCAGGACCGTATAAACCATTAATATCACGTCCGCTGACCGTGGTAAATTTCATTCCTGTGTTCTTCGCATCCGCTGTTTTCTTATCAAATTCCTTTCGTCTTTCCTGATATTCTTTATCCGGCATTTTAATTCCTTCTTTCTATTTAATAATTACAAAGATAATAAGATATAAGTCTTTATTGAAGCTTATTTTATGATCTGCCGAACCTCCTGTCAAATTCATCAAGTGATATTTTTACCACAGTAGGGCGTCCGCGGGGACATACGTAAGGCATAGATGCAGCAAACAGCTGATCGATCAGCAGTCTCATTTCCTTTTCAGTAAGCCTGTCACCTGCCTTTATCGCCGCCCGGGATGAATATGCCCTGGCGATGATATCCCTGGTTTCGGTTTTTTCTCCTTTGTTCTGCATAAAATCGTGTACAAGCTCCATAAGGACATGCTCTTCCGAGCCCTGTTTTACATCTTCAGGCACACCTTCAATTACCACTGTATATTTACTAAAAAATTTAAGTTCAAAACCCAGCTTAACCAGAAAAGGATTTATCTCCTTAAGTACAGCAATCACCTTTGCTTCCGGCTCAATCGTTTTAGCAAAAAGAAGCTGCTGTGAAAATGGAAGATCAGCATCCATTCTTTTTAATGCTTTCTCATACAGAACCCTTTCGTGTGCCGTATGCTGATCAATCACCATTAGTCCTGTTTTTATCTGCGAGAGGATAAATTTATTATGCAGCTGAATAATGAAAGCAGGCTCAACCGATAAGCGTCCCTCCTCCTGCCCCTGTAATTCGTGAAAAACTTCCATTGGTTCATTTTCGAACGGATGGGAAGTTTCACCTTCGGG
>CAVXRO010000014.1:0-926299 GCA_963764235.1 uncultured Bacteroidota bacterium
AAAGTTGTGGACAGCTTTTGTCCTGTATCCTCAATTTCGGCCTGTCTCCTGGATCTAATCATCGAGTTCTGGAAGTTAGCGCTGTTTTCATCGGTAAGTTTAAAAATAGGGCAAGAGAACTGACAAAAACCTCACGTGCAGCAAATGCAGCGATTAAGGAGACTCCTACTCTCCAGTCCATCCCTAGCGGTGTCATCACAGGCTGGATGAATTTGCCGAGATCAGCTTCATAGGATGCGGAGAGCCTTGCAGCCGCCTGGGTCTGAATAACCTGATCTTTTGACAGTCCGCTTGAATCGACCTGCGGATTGGTATTCGGGAAGTATGTGAGCAACCACAGGATAATAGAAAATCCGAGGATAATGGGACCAGCTTTTCTGAGATAATGCTTGGCATTATGATAGGTATTAATGACTATAACTCTGAACTTTGGTTTCCTGTATGCAGGCAGTTCAAGTATAAAAGATGAATTGTCCTCAGTTTTAATAGTGTGTTTTGAATCTATTAAGTATACCCGCAACCGTAACTGATGAGATCACACTGAAAATATAAATACAGGCAAGCATTATGCCTCCGAGCGGCTATCACTCGGAAAAAGAAACGCTATGAGTAATGCATAAACCGGAAGCCTTGCACTGCAGCTCATCAGGGGGAGTATGAAAATGGTCAGAAACCTTTCCCGCTTATTCGGGATGGTACGGGTAGCCATCATAGCAGGAATAGCGCAGGCAAAGCCTGAGAGCATAGGTACAAACGACTGGCCGTTCAGTCCTATCTTTGATAAAGGTTTGTCAATCAGCATAGCACCCCTGGCTAGGTAGCCGCTGTCTTCCAGGAGTCCGAGTATAAGGAAAAGGATAAGAATCTGGGGAACGAAAACTAGCACCGAGCCGGTTCCGCTTATAATCCCGTTGGCAATCAGGTCACCATACCAATTGTTACCGAGAATATCGAATCCTGCAGAGGATAAAAATCCGAATGCGGAATCGACCAGGTCCATCAGGGGTTGGGCGAGCCAGAATATAGAAGTAAAAGTAACCGCCATAATCAGGAAAAAGAAAAATATTCCCCAGATTCTGTGCAGCGCGAGCCGTGTCTATCTTTAAGGTAGTTCTGTCAATTTGTTTACACTCGATTTTAGCTTTGCGGTTAACCAGTATTTTAAGCTGTTTGTTTGCCTTTGTTAAATTAACTTTCGGTTCTTCTTTTGCCCTGATCAGCACAGCGTTTTCAATTATCTCAATTTCACGATACAACTTAAGCAGGCTCTTAAAAGATCCTTCTCCGTTCAGCCTGGTCATCCTATATTTGTCAGCCTGGCTATAACTGCTTATGCTAGTTTCAACTTCTGAGATCAATTTATCTACGCCGTTACCGGTCCTCGGATCAACTTCAACAACAGGGCAATCAAGCAGTTCTGCTAATTTCTCCGAATTTATACTCAGGTCTTTCCGCTTAAGTATATCCAGCATAGTTAATGCTATTACAACATTAAATTTGCAGGAAATAAGCTGCTTTACAAGCAGGAGGTGCCTTGATAGCTGACTGGCATCAACGGTTACAACTATAACATCCGGTGTTCCCAGCCTGGGATGTGAATACAAAGAATTTATGGAAACAGCCTCATCAGGGGAACCGGGAAGAAGACTGATGATTCCCGGCGTGTCGACTACATTAGCAACCAGGCCGAATCTTTCAAGTAATCGGCTTACGGAGTACTCAACTGTTGCTCCCGGATAATTAACTGTCTTATAATTTTTCCCGCTCAGATAATTGAACAGCGTGGTTTTGCCTGAGTTGGGAGGTCCAACCAGTGAGACAAGGGGGGAAGTGCTTACGGTCTGAACGTTCATGGAATCTTAATACAATCTGCCTCTTCCTTGCGGATTGCAACAAGGGTTCCCCTGACTGCGAAAGCCAGTGGATCGTTAAACAATGACTTATTTATTAGCTCAATTTCCTGACCAGGAGTAAAACCGAATTCCAATACTCTCCTCGAGGATGGATGGTTCTCATCAATCTCGTATATTATACCAATTTCTCCGAACTTTAATTCTGCAGCAGTTTTCATTTTTAATCCAAAATAATAAGATTTGCCATACTATTTATATTTAGTCTATATAAAAATAACACCATACCTAAAAAAAGTCAAGAGATTTTTTGTATAGACTGTCAGGGTTACGTTTACTATTTTTATCGTAATCTTTATCTTATAAACGTAAAATTTTGGGCGTAATCGTTAAAAAAGTGACAAAAAACCGCTAAACGCTTTAGCATAAAAATTGATATTTAATATTCACCTGATCAGAAGGAAGAAATATTTCCTAAACCTTACGGAAAAATAACGATTGAGAATGAACTTTCCCGAACGGAGCTCTCGGTTACATATCACTTTAACCATCAAACCGGCCAATATGAATTCATAAGTTCCGGTATTTTAGAACTTACCGGATATTCCAGTGCAGAGATAAATGAACTTGGATTTGAAAGCCTGGTTAAAGATGTCTCCGAAATTACTTCGGATGAATTTCCCGCACAGGAAACGGAACCTGATGGAAGAGAAGTGCGTCATTACTATGCAAAATATCTGATAATTACCAAAGACGGCAGGGAAAAATGGCTGCAGGATAAAGCAACCCGGTTCGTTGATTCACAAGGGAATAATCTTTTTAGTGTTGGAACATTAAAGGAGTACACCGAATCGGATAACCTCATAGAAAAATTTAAATATTCGAATGAAAACATCGAAACTGTTTTCGACCTTGCAAATCTGCTTTTGCTGGTAATTGATGAGGATCAGAAAATAAGACTTGTCAACAAGAAAGCCTGCGAGCTTCTGGGAATCAGGCAGTCTGATATTATCGGTAAAGAATGGACCAAACTTGTTCCAGCAGATACAGCAGACGAATTGAAGGATAATATTGAAAAAACTTTTCGCGAAATAATCCCCCCTCCACAGAACCGGGAAATCACCCTCATTTCCGAATCGGGTGAACCAAAAGTTATCCAGTACAATAATACTGTGCTGCGTGATGAAACCGGGAGAATTGTAAGACTTATGTCATTGGGACTTGACGTAACCAATAAGAAAAAGGAAGAAAAAATCCAGGAGGTCATTTTCCGGATTATTCAGCAATCGAATGAAGAGACTGATCTTGATGAGCTTTTTCATTTCATTCATTCCGGTATCCGTGAACTTATGCTTGCCGAGAACTTTTATATCGCGCTGTACGATGAGAAGAACGGCATGATTACTTTTCCATATTTTATTGATAAATATGATAAGGATGCTCCCCCGATGAAATTCGGGAGAGGGTTAACAGAATATATTTTACGATCAGGTAAAGCAGAATTAATCACAAGGGAAAGGGACAATGAACTTGTTTCAGAAGGTGAGACAGAGGTTGTTGGAACTCAGTCGGCTATTTGGCTGGGAATTCCTTTGAAAATCCGCGATCATACTATGGGGGCCCTGGTTGTACAGGATTATGAAAATGAAGAGACCTACACTGAAAGAGAAAAACAGATACTGGAGGTTGTTGCCTACCCGATTTCAAGGGCGATAGAAAGAAAGATTGTAGAGCAGGAAAGAAAAGAACTAATTCTAAAGCTAAGTAAATTGAATACCTCCAAGGATAAACTGTTCTCATTGATCTCTCACGATCTGCGAAGTCCTTTCAACTCATTGCTTGGTTTCTCTGAAATACTCACAACAGAGTACGATAGTCTTACCCACGATGAGGTGAAGGAATATCTCAACGTAATTTATGAGGCTTCCAAAAATCTTTATGGAATGACCAACAACCTGCTTCAGTACTCAAGGTTCCAGGTCGGGCGCTTTGATTTTCAGCCTGTTGAAATAAACCTGACCAGTCTCCTGAAAAAAAATCTGAACCTGCTGAAAGGAAATGCTGTCCGTAAAGAGATATCTCTTTCTGGCTGAGTTCAATGCAGATGTTTACATATTTGCGGATGAGGATATGCTGAATTCCACAGTGCAGAATATTATTTCCAACTCCATAAAATTTACTCCCAGAGGCGGCGAAGTAAAAATTAATACTGAGATAATCCCTTTCTTCAATCAGGCCACACATGTGAAGGTAACTATAGCAGATAATGGAATAGGGATAAGCCGTAGTGAACTCGATAAAATTCTTTCGGAGGAAATTATAAGTACTCCCGGAACTGAGCGTGAGTATGGAACAGGCCTGGGATTACTGATTGTGAAGGAATTTGTTGAAAAGAATGGCGGCAGGATTGACGTAAAAAGCAAATTGAATCAGGGTACAAGTTTTTCATTCACTCTTCCGGTATCCGAACATACATAAGCGTCCGGTGACGGTTCATATTTTGTAAATCACACGCCGAAAATAATATTCTATATAAAATTTTCTTTTTAGTATTTTAACTCGCATAAAATCAGAGCCGCATGGATCCTAAAACAAGAATACTTATCGTAGAAGATGAGAGCATTGTTGCTGTCGATCTTAAGAAGACACTGGAAAATTCCGGTTATGAGATCGTTGGTTTAGTACGTTCCGGGGAACTTGCAGTTAAAAAAGCGATTGAACTTGAACCTAATCCTTATACTGATGGATATAATGCTTGAGGGAAGAATTACCGGAATCGAAGCCGCCGATGAAATAAGGAGAAAAAAAGACATTCCGGTTATCTACGTGACAGCCTATGCTAATGAAAGTACCTTGTCACAGGCAAAACTGACACAGCCCTTCGGGTACATTCTGAAGCCTTTCGATGAGAAGAACCTGGTATCGACCATTGAAATGGCTTTCTATAAACATAAACTTGACAGAAAGCTTAAAGAGAATGAAGAGAGATACAGGAAACTTGTTGAGAAATCACCCGTGGGAATAGGAATCCTTATGGGGCGTCAGATAGTTTATGCTAATCCCTATGCGGTACAGATGTTTGGAGCTTCTACGGAAGAAGAACTTAAAAGCAGGTATATTTTCGATTTTATTATAGGAGGTTTTGCGGACCGGCTTAAGGATACTATGCAGAAAATCATAAAAGAAGGTGAAGTCGTCGAAGTCACGTAATGAAAAATTAATGACCCTTGACAGAAGGGAATTAGACGTAGAACTTACGGCCATACCCGTTTACTATCTTGATAAACCGGCAATACAGGTCGTGATAAGAGATGTTACTGAACTGAATAAAAAAGAGGAGGAAAGAAAAAACTATACCGAGGTTCTGAAAAAGATGAACGAAACCAAAGATAAATTCCTGTCTCTCATTTCTCACGATCTGAAAAGTCCTTTTAATTCACTGATGGGATATACAGAAATACTTAAGAATGAAATAGATGAACTGTCAAAAGAGGAGAGGGATATTTTCATAACTTCGGTTTATGAGTCCACCCGTCATATATATAATCTTCTTAACGATCTGCTGGAATTCTCTAAGTTTTATCTCGGACTTATAAAAATTGAACCCAGGGAAATCAATATCAGGAGCTGGTGGACGAGAATTTAGAATTTCTTCTGTCGCAGCGAAGCAGAAAGATATTTCACTGATGAATTGTATAAACCGGGATTACATTGTGCTGGCTGAAGAGGATATGCTTAACTCCATACTCAGGAATTTGATAACAAATTCTATAAAATTTTCCGGGAGAGGCGGAATGGTGGAAATATCAGCCGAAGCCGGAGCTCACCACCTGGATATATCCGTATCGGATCACGGCGTAGGGATGGACAAACAGACAGTGGAAACTATTTTCGATATCGTTTCAAAAAAATCAAAACCGGGTACCGATAACGAGGAAGGTACAGGACTTGGTTTAATCCTGGCTAAAGAATTCGTTGAAAAAAACGGTGGTGAAATTTCTGTGGTAAGCGAACCGGGGAAGGGAACTACTTTTACATTCAGCCTTCAGTCTATATAGAATATTCCTCCCTGAGCCCTGAAATGGGCAAATTCCGGATTATAGTCAGTAGTTTTGCGTGAAATTGACCGGTGTGACAGTTGTTTCACGATCCAAAAAGTGGAAAAAAAATTACCATTATTTTATTTGCTAAAAGCAAACAAAATATTTTTTCTTTGTATATTTGTATATAACAAATTTAATTTTCCACTAGGGGAATTAAAAATTTTCAATATGTTTATCTCAGGAGGAGAAAATGTCACGATTGAAAAAACAAGTCCAGGATAAAATTGAAGCCTGGCGCCCGCGTACAGCACGTCTTGTTAAAGAGTACGGTAATGTAAAAGTTGGAGAAGTGACTATTGAGCAGGTTATCGGGGGTGCCAGGGGTATCAAGAGCCTCGTCACAGATATTTCTTATCTGGATCCAAATGAAGGAATTCGTTTCCGTGATTTAACAATCCCCGAAGTCCTTGAAAAATTACCGAAAGTACCCGGCGGTGAAATGCCGTATGTTGAAGGCTTCTTCTTCTTTTTACTAACAGGAGATATACCTTCAGCTGAAGACGTAAAGGAAGTTGCTGATGAATTCCGCAAAAGATCTGCTGTTCCGCAATACGTATTTGACATTTTAAGAGCTATGCCGGCAGATTCTCATCCAATGGTAATGTTTTCCGCAGCTATTGTATCGATGCAGCGGGAATCTGAGTTTGTTAAAGAGTATAATACCGGCAATTTAAAAAAGAATGATTACTGGTCGCCTACCTATGAAGATGGTTTAAATCTTCTTGCAAAACTCCCTGGTATCGCCGCATTTATCTATAGACTGAAATACAAAAATGGTGATATTATCAAATCAGATCCGGGTCTCGATCTCGGCGGAGACTTTGCTCATATGATGGGAATCAAGAAACCTTATGATGATGTTGCCAGAATGTATTTCATCCTGCACAGTGACCATGAAAGTGGAAATGTCAGTGCGCATACGGGTCATCTTATCGCAAGCGCTCTTTCAGATCTCTATTATTCAATCTCCGGTCTGGTAGACGGCCTTGCAGGACCATTACACGGATTGGCAAACCAGGAAGTTTTAAACTGGCTCCAGGGTGTTTATGACAGTATGGGTGGAAAAATTCCAACCGAAGAAGAAATGAAGAAATTTGTCTGGGATACGTTAAAGAGCGGACAGGTTATTCCCGGCTTTGGCCACGCAGTTCTGAGAAAAACTGATCCCCGGTATATGGCACAAAGAGAATTCTGCTTAAAGCATTTACCGGACGATCCGTTATTTAAATATGTAGATCTGCTTTTCAAAGTTGTTCCTCCTATCCTGGTTGAACAGGGCAAGGCAAAAAATCCATGGCCTAATGTTGATGCACAATCAGGAGTTATCCAATGGTACTATGGTTTGAAAGAATATGATTTCTACACAGTTTTATTTGCAATCGGAAGATCGCTTGGTGTGGTGGCAAATATTATCTGGGATCGCGGTCTCGGATACCCGATAGAGAGACCAAAATCTATTACAACTGCTATGCTTGAAGCAATGGCCGGAGTAGAAGAAATGGCAGAAGTAAAATAATAATATTCTTTTCCACGAAATAATCTTCAGGATGAACGTCACGGAATATTCCGTGACGTTTTTTTTGATACCTATCGGCCTAAACATCCGCATTAATAAATTATTATATTCACTTAATAAGATTCATTCTATATTATAAAAAGCAGACAATGAGCAATCAATCCGTTTCATCCTTAGCCGAAATAAAGGATAAGCTTAGTGCGGGTAAGGCCGCATTAGAAAACACCGAGGTTGAAGATCTTATCCTCGATCTTCAAATGGAATTTGGCCGTGCGGTGAGTGAAAAACACTTCGGCAATATTACTGAAACCGAGACTTGGCAGAACATTCTTGAGGGATTATCCGGCAGCGGACTTGCAGGTCTGTTCATGGAAAAGATAGAAAAAGAATTGTTTTTTTCTTTCGGTGAATATCTCGCTTCACTCCCGGCTGAATCTGATCCGAAAATTGTTTCAATAATCCATAACTACCTTGATCTTTTTCGATATTCATCATTTCTTCAGAAAATTTATGATGAAAGAAGGTGGGATAATTTAATTCTTTCACTCATAGTCCAAAGCTCTTACACCTTTGATATATTGTTTGATCAGAGAGTCAAGCAGTATAAAAAGAAAGCTTTATTCCGTATAATTAAAGATCATGGAACCATTGATTACAGCTGGCAGAAAACATCTGAGATAGTATCAGTTTACAGTTCATCTATTGACCATTTATTTTATGAATTACAGAGTGAAAGTAAATTTGTGGCATTCCTGCTTGAAAACAGTTTGGATATGGCATTTCTTGATCTTGCCTGTTTAACATCAGGAATTGTGAATGTTATGATTCCGGCAAATTCAGTTCCTGAACACATTAACTTTATTCTGAATCAGACAAAATCTCCCGTTCTTTTGGTTAATGATGAAAAGCAGCTCGCAAAGATAAGATCTATAAAACACCAGATTCCTAATTTGAAGATTGCCGTAATGTTAAAGGGGAACGCTACCGAAGATTGGGTTATTAACTTTGAGGAATTTAAGGCTATGGCCTCCGGTGATAAAATAAAGAATGAGATGGTTATTAAACCGGATTCTCTTGCTACTCTTATGTATACTTCGGGAACTACGGGTGAGCCGAAGGGAATAATGTTTTCTCACACAAATATCGTCTATAAAAGATTCTGCCGTGCAATGGCAATTCCTGAAATCAGCGAAGACGATCGTTTCCTTGCATTCCTTCCTCTATATCATACATTTGGAAGGTGGCTGGAAATGGCCGGCGCGATTTTCTGGGGTGCGGAGTACTTTTTTATGGAAAATCCTGCTGTTGAAACAATGATTGATAATATGCAGCTTGTTAAACCCAGCATCTTCATTTCCATTCCTAAAAAGTGGATTCAGCTTTATGAATATATTACGGCAAGAGTCGATATTGAATCTGATGATGATGATAAAATAAAACAGGCTGTTACCGATGCAACAGGCGGGTCTCTAAAGTGGGGAATTTCTGCCGCCGGTTATCTCCCCCCGGACGTTTTTAAGTTTTTGCAGAGATACGGTGTCGAATTAATGAGCGGGTTTGGTATGACAGAAGCAACCGGGGGAATCACTATGACTCCGCCTTATGAATACCGGGAAAATTCACTCGGGAAAGCTTTACCCGGAATTGAAATTAAACTTGATGAAGACGGGGAAATACTGATTCGCGGCGCCTACGTGATGATGAATTATTACGGTCAGGAACCGGAAGACACTTTTGACCCTGAGGGCTGGCTTGCAACGGGGGATATAATGAGAATGGATAAAGACGGATTTATTGAAATTATAGATCGAAAAAAAGAAATTTATAAAAATGTCAAGGGGGAGACTATAGCACCTCAGAAAATTGAGAACCTCTTTCGTGATTTTGAATTTGTAAGGCAGGTTTTTCTTGTGGGGGATCACCGTCCCTTTAATTCCGTTTTGATATTCCCTGATCTGGAATCGGAGTCATCTCCGCTTAAAGGGATGGACGAACAACAAAAGCAGGAATACTTTTCCTCCATAATTGTTACGGTAAATAATTTCCTGGCGCCTTTTGAAAGGATTCTGGATTTTAAATTAATTGATCGGCCATTCAGTGATTCTTACCATGAGCTTACCCCCAAAGGAACATATAAACGCAGAATCATAGAAAGGAATTTCGATGCGATCATAAATTCCATGTATAAAAAGGACCATTTATCTCTTCTGCTTGGTAAGCAAGAGGTTAAAATACCCAATTGGTTTTTACGTGAGAAAGGTGCGTTAAGCCGGGATGTTATTCTTACTGATAATATCCTTTCTATTACCAAATCATCCCTGGTAATAAAAAAACTTAACGAGGGAAATAATGTTTTCCAGATAGGAAACTATTCGTACCAGATAAATTCAAAACAACTTGATCTTCAGGACATTCTGACGAATCCTTACTACTTCCTCGGCAATGTTCAGCTTGTAGAGTTTGCCGGACAGGGAATTTTCAGATGGTTCAGGAAATCTGAAGCAGAAAAAGATCTCGAATTTATGGAAAGTGTGATTCCCGTTAGACCGGAAAAAGAATTGGCCGATAGGTTTTCCGGGATTTTAGAATCAGGAGAAATATCAATTTCAGGCTTGCACTATGCGACCGTACTTCTTCAATCAGAACTGTTAAATGAAAATGAAGAATCAATAAAGTATTTTGGAGACATACTTAAGGATACCGGTTCGAATCATTACAAGCTTGCTGTTGAAATTGCTTTTCGTCCTAACCTGATAAATAAAATTTCAGCCCGGAGAAAAATGTTCTTCGTTGCTCTCCAGACCTTAAGAAAGGATAATTTTCTAAAATTACTGGATTTGTATACACGTCCGGATTCCAATTTCCTCAACGCTGAAGTAATAGCAGAAATAAATAATGTCAGCCGTGGTACAGATAACTTAAAAGAAATAGAAATTGTGCTGCAGAATCAAATTGAATCACTAACCCCCGAAACTGATTTAGACGAAACTACTGTTCCGCCTCTTTTTAGATTACTGGTGAGTTATGGTATCAACCATCCGCTTAGTTTTGAAAGGATCAGGAGAACCTTTTTGCAGCAGGAGTTGTATGGAATCAGAAAAGATATAAGAGATATCGCACAAAAATCGAGATTAGAGTCGAGAAAACAATTTTCTGCCTGGCTTGGAGAAAGTCAGCATGTGGCTATTGATCCTGAAACAGGCGAAGAATATCGCTGGGATGATGTTTTAATATTTGATCAGGCTATCTCGGAAGACGATCAGTACATCCTGAAAAAAGCAATCAGTAAAAATCAGATTATACGTGAAGCAATTTTTCTTTTTAGCGGGGGCGTCCTCATTTCTCTTAATAATATATTACCCTCCGGGATCTGGATAAGCAGTCATTCACAGAGCGAGAACAGGTCGGTTTTTCGCGTAACCGTTCAGACCAGGTTTCAGGGAGGGTTTGATGTTGCAATACATCTTAATAAGAATACTTCTGTTGAAGAAATTGAGGAAGAAATTAAATGGAAAGTTATTGCAGGAACAGACATAGATGATGAAAAGTTAGCTGCAAAATTTGGTGGATTATGGGAAGAATATAATTTATGGACTGAAGAATTTATCGGCGATGAATCAATTGAAAGGTTTATCCGCCGGGAATATAAACGGAATGATGAAGCTACATTTGAAAAGCTCAGGAATCTATGGAAGTTCTTTGTCTGGAATGCGGCTGCCGCATATTTTAAGTTCTGGAAATTATCCGGTATGAAAATGGAACTTGCAAATATTACCCCTGATGGAATTATCGTTTCTTCTCATGATTATCAGACAGGATGCATCATTACATCATTTTATAAAAGGGAAAAGACAAACAGTATTCTAAACCTGATTATGAGTTTTTATGAAAACTTTGTAAATCAAACAGAAGAAAGGTATCCGCTGATAAAAAAAGCTTCTGTCTGGAATGCAATCCTTTCGGGAATTATCGAAGCAGAAGGAGTTGATAATGGCATAAGTTTAATTGATAAATTTAGAGAAGAACTAGAGAATTCGGGAATACAAACAAAAGATGATATAATTAAACGCATCAAATCCTTTTTACGTAATGTAAAAAATGATGGTTTCCTGCCCAAGCAGCTTTATTTTGCAGTAAAAAGATTTCATCGATGGTATCAACTTAACAGAGATGCATCACTTTCCGCACAGGCGGAAATGATCTATGAACTCTATGAGACTTACCATCTTTTTGATCTCGAAGAACAATATCCTGCAGTAAGGACAAGATTTTTTCTCGAAACGGTTTTCTATGATTCGCCGCAGAGATTTAAAGATGTTTTAAAGGAACTCGCCTTAAAACAAAGGCATCGTAAGATATCCAAAGAGGAGTCACTAAAACTTATCTCTTCACTGCATTTTGAATTTGAACTGGACGAAAAAGAGAATTATTTTATAACACGTTTAGGTTATCCGCACCTTAAACCTTCCGATTCTGCCGAACTGTTAAAAATGAAATCACAGTTAGCTGCAGGGCCGAATCTTGTTGTCCAGCTGCAGGACGATGACGGAAATATGTTCACAATCAGGAACCCGGTTAATCCAAAAGAAATATCAAAACTTCATCAGCTTTTTCTCGAAGCAAATCTTACTGTTCACTTCAGACCGGAGCATCAATACCTTGTCGCGGTTTCGGAACGTGGATTTATCATCGGCGGATTGTTTTATAACAGGAGCGATGAGGAGACAGTTCATATGGAAAAAATAGTGGTATCCAACAGATATAGACGCAAGGGAATCAGTGAAGGCTTAATGAATGAGTTGGTCAGCAGGTCAAAATCTGATAGTACAAAATTTGTTACTACCGGATTCTTTCGTCCTGAATATTTTTACAGATTCGGATTCAAGATCGAGAGAAAATATTCCGGTCTGGTTAAGGAACTTTAATGCGTCAAAAGTCCGGTTTCTCACCGGACACTTTTCGTGATTTTTAACAATGATTTTTATCAAAAAAAAGATTACCTTGGTGTGTAACAAAAAATGTGTGTGAGTTGAGTGGAAACCATATTTGAACATAATGTTACGAAGAAAGAACTGGAGCTGCTCAAGGGATTTAATCCGGTCGGTAAAATCTCCAGCCGCGAGAATTATCTGAAAGAAAAAAATGAAGACAGGTCACTTGCTGACCTATATCGTCTTTATGTACTGCGCGGCGACAATTTTAAGGCTGAGGAGTTCCTTGATAAGATTCACGATATGCGCTATAAATATTTTTTGTCATCCTTCTGAAAGTCATTGTTGAGAGTTTTTTCTTCAAATTTATATAGTTCGTAATTCCCGGGAACCTTCCTGCGGAATTGTATTTTAAAATCTGCCTGAACCCATCCATTTAATACAAGTTAAATTCAACATTTCTGCTTCCTGAATCTGTCCAAACCATGGTTCGGGATTTGATCTTAATGGAAATGTTTTCATGGGTCCGGAACCGTCCAGACTTACCTGGTATTTATAACACAAGAGTAGAAAACAACACCCTTATTATAACATTATGAGGTCCCGATGACTACTCTTCTTCCATCTGAGACTTTTGAGCAGCCAGTGAATCATACTGTGTACCGGTCATTCCCGGGAGCTGTTCGATGAAAGCAACTATCGCCCAAATTTTATCATCTGAATGAGTTACTCCCCAGGCAGGCATGCCCGTCATTTTAATACCGTTTTTTGTAACCCAGAAAAGTTCTTCCGGGGCCATATCCCTTGCACTGTGAGCAAGGTTCGGTGCTTTAGGATTTAACCCCTTCGCCATTTCTGTTTCTTCCTCCCCGGGAGCTCCATGACATCCTTTGCACATTGCATTGTAATGAGCGAAACCTTCTTTGATTTTATCGGGGAAGTTCAGTGCAGGAACTGTAATGCCTTCAGCATGCTTTTCTACCGAATTGTCCATTGTTGTACTTAATACCCACCGTGATAAACCCGGTTCCTTATTCATGGCACTTACATTATACCATCCCGAGTAAATTATAATTACTCCTATTACGATGATAACCAGGATTGTTACTACAACACCTGCAAAAAATCTCATTTTAATTTTCCTCTCTTTATGAAACCAGCTTAATATTAAATCAAGTTATATTATTTATAAATTATTGTGATCCAGGCCCCTGTACTCCCTTAGAACATTTGGAAACTGATATTCCTAAACCTTATCTTAAAAAGTTGCTTATAAGATCGGTGATCTTTAATGCTGCTGCCGGAAAGATACCGAAGAAAATGGTTCCAGCTGTACAGATTCCCGCTGCGAGTATATAGAAAAGATCTTTTTCCGGCTTAATATTATTTGCGGGTTTCTTCAGATACATCTCTGCTACAACTGAGACATAATAGTATAATGCAATTGTCAGATTTATAACAGCAATAACTACCAGCCAGATATATCCTCTGTCGATGACATTACCCAAAACAAAGACTTTCCCTGCAAATCCAGCTAGAGGAGGTATCCCAGCCAGTGATAAAAATGATAGAGCCATCACTGTGGCAGAGAAGGGAGACGTGCTGCTTAATCCCCTGAAAAGAATAATATCATCGCCTCCAAAGTTTTTTTCTATCTGAGTGATTACACTGAAAGCTCCCATATTCATAAAAATATATGCAATTAAGTAAAAACCGACGGATGAGACTGCATTTTCGATATTATTTGCGGAAGCAACAGCTACCAAAATTAAACCCGACTGGGCAATACTGGAGTAAGCGAGAAGGCGTTTTAATCTGGTCTGCCGTAGAGCCGCAAAGTTTCCCAAAGTCATCGTTACAGCGGCAAAAACTGCAATAACAAGACTCCAGTCGGCAATATTATCCTGGTAGGCAGTAAGAAGGAAACGAAGCAGTCCTGCAAATCCTGCAATTTTCGGTACAACCGAAAGAAATCCTGCAACAGGTGCTGTTGAGCCTGAGTAAACATCGGGAGCCCAGAAATGAAAAGGGACGAGAGTTATCTCAAATCCATAGCCGATCAGGATCAGAATCAGGGAAACAATTATCCATACACTGGTTCCGGAGCCGAGACTTATCCCTATAATCCTTAAATCAAGGCTGCCAGTGAGACCGTAAAGGAAGGTCAGCCCGAAAGCCATTACAGCAAGTGCAGCAGCAGCATAAATAAAAAACTTTAGGGCTGCCTCATTTGCCATTTTATCTTTCCTTATTAATGCAACTAGTATATAGCCGGCTAAGCTCATCATCTGAAGAAACAAAACAATAAGTCCCAGATCCAGGCTGGATGAAATACACATTGCTCCCAGAGCAGAAAAAAGCAAGGCGATGGGGGCATGAGCTATGTGGGAATTCTTCTTAAAATAAAAAAGCAGCAAAAGGAGGGTGATCATTGAACCGGACAGGATCATAATTTTAAATACCGTTCCAAAATTATCAACTGCATAGGTACCTTTAAAAATATCAAATGACGGCCAGGAAAGCATCCTGAAGGAAAACCAAAGTGCAGATACTAATGATATGAGTGTCAGATAAGCAGGTATGAGTTGTTTTTTTCCTTTTACCCATCCCGCCACCGGAATAAAGATGAGAGCAGAACCGGCTATAATAAGTTCAGGTATTATCGCCCAAAGTTTCATCAGCTTATACGAATGTTGTTAACAATTTTGTTCCGCTTTCTATTAAACCTGTTAAATATCCCGGGAGAATACCGAGGAATAATGAAAGGACGATAAGTGTCCCGAGGATAAAGTTGTTTCCGCTGCTTAATTCGGAAACTGCGGGCATATCATCCGGCGGTATTCCGAATAACATATTCACCACGATCTTTAAGTATAATGCAGTCATCAGGATAAGTCCTGCTACTATACCTACTGCTGCCCATATGCTCTCACCTACAGAAGCCCCAATGACCTGGAATTCTGCGATGAATCCGGAGAAACCAGGAAGCCCTAATGAAGCAAAGGCTAATATTCCAAGCAAAGCACTAAAAATAGGAACCACTCCGAGTAGACCTCCGAACTTATTTATATCTCTCGTTCCTGCTTTATGCTGAAGCATACCTGCTATAAAGAACATTCCGCCGGTCAGCAGACCGTGACTTACAATCTGATAAACAGCTCCGTTCAAAGCTAGCTGTTTTATACTTTCGTTCTGGGTGAGTCCCCAAATTCCAGCAGCCGCCATAACATAACCCATATGGTTGATGGAGGTATAAGCTATCAATCGTTTCAGATCTTTCTGAGCCAGCGCTGCGAGGGCAGCGTAGACCATCGAAAATATTCCTAAGAGAATCAGCCAGAAATTATAATGGGAAACAGCCATCGGGAGAGCGGGGATCATAACTCTGAGAATGCCATAGGCACCCATCTTCAACTGTATCCCTGCCAGGATTACGCTTCCCTCCGTAGGAGCCTCGACGTGAGCATCCGGAAGCCAGTTGTGGAGAGGGAAGGTCGGCAGTTTTACACCGAAACCTATCAACATACCGAGCATTACGAAACCTGCAGTCTGCACCGAGCCCGCAAAAGGTTCAGCCTGTATAATTTTCTGAAGAGAAAATGTATGCGGATCGACTGAGAGATAAAGCGCCAGGAAAGAAATCAGCATTGCAAGGCTTCCTGCTCGAGTATACAGGAAAAATTTCATCGCGGCATATTTTCTTCGCTCGCTTCCGAAAATGCCTATTATGAAATACATGGGAACAAGTCCGACTTCAAAAAAGAGATAAAACAACAGGAGATCCATCGAAGAAAATAAACCCAGTAGTCCGGTATGCATAAGCAGAAAAAGAAACGCATGCTCCTTTGCCCTGTCTGATTCATTTATAACATAAAGCATGACCAAAAACATAAGGATATCAGTAAGAAGAATTACCGGTAACGATAAACCATCCACCCCAATCGTATAGCCCGCATTGATTGAAGGAATCCAGGGTACATCTGTTATCCACTGCATTCCTCCCTGTGAAACATCGTATCCGGTGAGGATAAAGACGGATAGAATGAGTGTAATACAAGTACCCGATAAAGCCGCTATGCGTACAGCTTTACCTTTCTCTTTCGGAAAAAAAAGTATTACTAAGCCTGTGAAAAGGGGGAAGAAAATATTAATAGTTAACATATAAGTTTCATAAATTTGTTTTCGTTAATTATAATTCCACCACCATGATCAGGATTCCCGGTACTCAGAAAATAAAAAATGCTCCTGCTATTAATGCCGTAATTATTATCCATGAAAAAAGTACCAGGGTATAAATAAAAATTTTCCCCGATTGTAATTGCCGTAATTTTTGTCCGGCAAATGAAAATGAAAAAGCAAATTCGTCTGCTTTCTGTGAAAAACCCTCTACCTCAGTCAAGCCCACACCAGCAGCAGATTTCAGTATGAAATATGATAAACCCTGTGTTGTTTTGTCAATTTCAATTTCAGATCTGTTATCTGCTCCCGCAAGCGTTAATACTAGGCTGCTGAGTCCCTTCGCCGCGAAGTCAAAAATTCCTTCAAAGAGGTTAACGAGCATGGAAGCAAATTGAATAACTCTGACCGGGACGATGACGAATACATCAACTACCTTAATTAAATAAGAAAACAGATTTCCGAATGAAGGAACGGGACCCGACTTCATAACCCTGACACTTCCATAAAACAAACCCGATACGCTGGCGGCAATTGCCGCACTTCTCCAGCCCCATCCTAACGAGGGTGATTTTGGGAAGATCAGTAGTGAATCGATATTGAGTTTAAGTATATACCCGGCAACGACTGATAATCCCGCTAAAAAAAGCATTGGATAGATTATCACTTTATCCGGCTTAACTGGCTGCCAATCCCTTTTTCCATTCCAGTCGGCAAAAATTGACGCTCCCGCTCTTGATATATAAACCCCCGCCAGGAAAATCAGAACTATAATGAAAGAAGAATAGAATGCTCCATGATTAAGTGCCGTAGACATAATTTCATCCTCGCTCCAGAACCCTGCAAACGGAGGGAATCCTGATAATGCCAGTCCGCAAAGAACAAAAGCGCCCGCGGTATACGGAAGAAAACTCCTCAGGTTACCGAGTTCCCGGATATCTTTAGTCCCGGCCGTATGTCCGATTATTCCCGCTGTAAGAAACAATCCTGCCTTAAATACAGCATGAACTGCCAGGTGAAATGCAGCAGCCATAGCGCCTCCGAGTCCTATTACAAAATACATTTCACCCAATTGAGAGATAGTTGACCACGCAAGAATTTTTTTAATATCATATCTTGTTGATGCAATAAGCGCTGCAGTTAAAGCGGTGATCCCGCCAATCCAGGTTATGTAGTCCAGAGTAATTCCGGAAGCCTCAAATAAGGGGAATAATTTCAACAGCAGAAATACACCCGCGGCCACCATGGTCGCAGAATGGATTAAGGCAGAAACGGGAGCCGGACCAGCCATAGCATCCGGAAGCCAGGAAGTAAACGGAAGCTGCGCACTTTTACCTATAGCCGCCGAAAGGAAAAGGAAAGAAAGTAAAACAGGATTGAGGATTTGTCTACTGTGAATATTGTGCAGAAATGACGAGATATCCGTTGAGCCATAATTAACCAGAATCAGGAGTAATGCTAATAAGAATCCGAAATCTCCTATCCTTGTCATCAGGAAGGCTTTGCGTGCTGCTTCCTTTGCATCTGATTCCCTGAACCAGAACCCGATCAAAAGGAATGAAGATAAACCTACAAATTCCCAGGCGATAAATGTCAGAATAAATGAATCGGAGAGGACAAGTGTAAGCATGGAACCAATAAAAAAGGAAATCACCCGGAAGAAAAACTGCTGCCTTTCTTCAATGAAATTAATAGAGAAGATTGTAACAGATAAGCCGATTAATGCCACGATAAGCGATGCGAGCCACTCGAGTCCTCCTATCATAAAGGAGAATGTTAATTTGAAGCCTGCGGTTGACAACCAGACAGCATCTATTTTATCCCTGGTGCTGCTTAAAAAAATAATAAGAATCAGTGATCCGGCAGTAAAAAGGGGTGAAATAATTCCCGCTTTATCCTTCAATAACTTCACAGGCATTGATAAAATTAAAGCCGCTGTTAAAGGAAGTAAAGGTATTAATAGTAAAAGAATCATCCTTTCAGTTCCTGGTATTCGTCAACTTGTACAGTCTTTCTGTTCCGGTACAGAAGCATCATTATAGCCAGTCCCACTGCCATCTCCACTGCACCGATAGTCACAATAATAATTGTGAAGATCTGCGCAGAATAATTATCCGGCTGTATATAACGCCAGAAAACCACTATGTTAAGACCAACTGCGTTTAACAGTAATTCGATTCCCATAAGGACCATAACGGCTGTTCTTTGAGCAAGTATAGCATATACCCCAATCCCGAATAAAACGGCAGATACAATAAGGTAAGCGTTAATGGGAAGAATCATTTTTCACTCCCAGATTTTTCATACAAGACTTTTAAGTCAATTTTATGAAAGGGTTCAACCGGATCCTCTGCAGCAGGGGGAGGATCTTCTTTAAGAGATGAAGCATTATTTCTATCTTTTGAGTCAGGATGTTTTCCGGGGCGTGCGAGGTAAATTGCACCAAAAATTCCAAGCAGTATCATCAAACCTGCGCCTTCAAAGGCCATCATATACTTTCCCATCAGGAGTGTTCCGATCCGGTGTGAGGAATCCTGGTCGGGAATAAAATTTTTAACCGGCCAGTCCGGGAAGAGGAGAAGCAAAACGACCAGGATAACCGTAATGGCTAATCCGATCCAGGCAGCATAAGGTTTAAGTGAAGTAAACATCGACATATCCATACCCATATTCATACCGCCATTACCAACCTCATTATCATTTCCGCCTCCGTGATGATGGGAATGTGAATGTGAGTTCTTATTTGATTTCTTTTTAGGGAGAAGTCCGAGCGAAAAAAGCTTCTCGATTAAAGGCATCTTCATTTTTGCCATCATATCACCGCCGGGATCATGGGAAAAGAGCACCATAAACAAAATCATTACAAGCATCCCGCCGATATACATCATGATCTGCAGCATTCCCAGAAGATCAGCCATCAGAATTATGAACAAGCCTGCAACACCGATAAAAGATGCCATCAGGAAAATTCCACTCCGGAACATACTCATGGTTGTGGTCATACCCAGGGCTCCGGCAACTGAGATAAATGAAAAAACTGCAAAGGCAAATATCTGTGCGGCTTCTCCGATGTTCATTTTCCCCCGACTCCCAATAAAATTAATCCTCCTACGATAAGAACGTTCAGTAGTCCGACCGGAATCAGGACCTTCCATGAAAGCTCAAGCATTTGTGCCGTACTTAGTAGTTTAAGTTTCTGACCTGCCCACTTCATAAAGATCATTAACGAGAAGGTCTTAATAAACATCCAGATAAAACCCGGAAGAACTGGTCCGCTCCATCCTCCAAGGAACAGTACCGCACCCATAGCCGCAACCACGAAGAAAATACCGGCAAGTGAAATACTCCATAGCCTTCCTCTCCAGCCGCCGTATGTACTAATTATCCCGTTGTTTAATCTTTTTGAAAATGGTTCGAGGAAGGGTGCCCGGTAAACCTGCATCAGACCTGTAACAATGTATAAGGCAAAGCCAAACGGCTGTGAAACTATATACCATAATGAAGATTGAGAACTGATGATATTTTGAGTAGACATAGACTTAGCCATCATTATGGGACCTATGACTGCCAATCCCAGCGGTACAACATATGCCACAAGCTGGGCCACTATTCTATAGCAGGATTCTAAACTTTCGGCAACATTGCTTCCCCAGCCGCCGAGCGCAACAGCCAGGACCATATAATCAACCACAACGATGAAATAAAATAGTCCAATTCCAATATCTGCGCCGATCAGGTACTTGTCGATAGGAATAACTACCGCAGCAGCAGCCATACTGACCAGAGCCACAACAGGAGCAGCATTATACAGCCAGGTGTCAGGGTGCGCAGGGTAGAGGCTATTTTTAGAAAAGCCTGCCGAGGGACCTTTTTCGCCAATAATATTAAGCCGCGGTTCAATAATAACCGTAATTAAAGTTCCGGCTGAAAATAACAGCAGAGTTGTAATAAGGTTCAGGATTATTCCCAATCAAGTCCTCCCATTCCCCAGGAATATGCAATTCCTGATGACAGTATTGCAATGAAAACGAGCATGTCAAGAAAGGCCTTCATCCCGATATCAGCGAATACTACTGCCCAGGGATACATGAATATCATTTCCATATCAAATGAAAGAAAGATCAGAGAGAACGTTATAAATGAAAAACGAAAATTATTCCATTTGGATGAATTAGGTACCCATTCTATCTGCTTTTGTGAAAAAGCATATAGTAGAAGGATAAAACCGCATGCAGCAAGGATTATCAGACCTGCTACTGAGTACCAGGTTAAAATCATTATAAGTTCTTTTTTTTCTTTAATTAGAAGATATAGGAATATCAGCTTCTATTCTTTGTTCTGGGTCAAAATAATATATTCGATCCCTTCCCGGACAGTATTCCATCCGGGCGGATATAAAAAAAGGATGGCTAAACCATCCTTTTGGGAACACAAAAAACGACCGGATACTATTGGTTATTATGATCATTTCTATTCTCCATCATGCCGCCATGCATCATTCCCTGATTACCCATCATACTCTTCATATAATTCCACATCTGCGGGTAATTATCCATCATATTATACATGTAATTTGTGAATGAGGTATCCTTGTTCGCTATTGAGAACATATTGTTCATCATCATCCTCCGTGCGCTTTGATTCTGCATCATATAACCCATCATATTATTCATGGCTCATGGTTATCAGTAAGCTGCTGCATAAAGTTCTGCATCATCTGCGGGTGAGTTATGATTTCGTGGATTGCCTCATTCTGGGTTTTCTGGTTCTTCAGCAATTGGCTGTCAGGTTTGTTTTGGGCAAACAAAATGGAAAATCCGGCGATCAGTAAAATTACCATCGGAACTAATACCTTCGATTTCATTATTTCTTCTCCTTTCAAAGGATTGTTTATAGCATATTGTCAAATCTTGATACAAATATAATATCTTATACAGGCCTTCCCGTTACAGAATATTGATATTATTTTACAAGTTTTGAAAGGCCCGAAATGCTGCTATGAAGAGGGGAAATCTTTATCAGGCTCGAAAATTTGATGCAGGTAAAAAGCTGAATATAAAAGAGCAGGAGAGGCAGAGGTTCGAAGAAAAGTACGAATATTCATCCTATTAAGAAGATTAGAAGCTGAATCCTGAATCTATTTTGCCCGTAAGTATTGATCCGGCCACTTAATGTCTGCATTTAATTCTTTTGCAGCCAGCAGAGGCCAGTATGGATTACGCAGCAATTCCTTTGCAAGTAGTACGATATCAGCCTGGTTTGTTCGTATAATGGTTTCAGCCTGTTCAGGCGAGGTTATGAATCCTACCGCACCTGTTAAAATGCCTGCTTCCCTTTTTATTTTTTCTGCAAAATGAACCTGGTATCCCGGGCCGACAGGTATTTTTGCATCAGCAGCATTTCCGCCGCTGGAACAGTCGATTAGATCAACCCCCGCTTCTTTTAACCATGATGCAAGCTGTACTGACTGATCCGCATCCCAGCCCTCTTTCCAATCGGATGCAGAAATTCTTACAAAGAGTGGGACGCTGCCGGGAATCGATTTCCTCACCGTCTCCGCAATTTCAACAGCCAGTCTGCACCTGTTTTCCAGGCTTCCGCCATATTTATCCTTTCGATGATTTGAAAGAGGGGACAGGAATTCGTGCACGAGATAGCCATGGGCCATATGCAGTTCAATTAGTTTAAAGCCGGCATTCATAGCTCTTTGTGCAGCATCTTTAAACTGGTTTTTCACAATATGGATGTCTTCAATGGTCATTTCTTTTGGATCAGGATAGTTATCCGCAAAGGGAATTGCAGAAGGAGCAATAGTTTGCCAGCCGCCGTCCTTTATATCAACTTTTCCTTTACCTTTCCAGGGAGAATACGTGGATGCCTTTCTTCCGGCGTGCGCTAGCTGAATTCCAGGAACAGAATTCTGAGAACTGATGAAAGCAGTGATTCTTTTGTAAGCTTCTGCCTGATCATCGCTCCATATTCCGGCATCATCGGGAGAAATTCTTCCTTCGGGTGAAACAGCAGTGGCTTCCATCATTACGAGGGCAGCTCCACCGACAGCACGGGTTCCAAGGTGAACAAAGTGCCAATCGGTCGGCATTCCATTTTCACTGGAATACTGACACATTGGGGAAACCGTGATCCTGTTTTTTAGTTCGAGGTCCCGAATCTTAAGAGGTGTAAAAAGAACACTCAATTTTTTGTTGCTCCTGTATGATTTAATTGTAGCTTCAAAATTAAAGAAGCATGGGCTCAAGTATCAAGTATCCGGCATCCAGGACCGGAATATCCGGAATCTTACTACAGATCTTTTTTCATTTCCTCAAATTGCTCTTTAGAGATTTCTCCTTTAGCATATCTCTTTTTAAGTATATCTAGTGGAGACTCAAGATGTGGATTCACCTGGTTCTGATTTCTGTTCCTGTTTGATTGATTTATCAGGAGCCATACTATAACACCTATTATTACAAGCCAGAAAATCCAGCCGAACCACATTCCGCCGCCCCCCCACATCCAGTTATGAAACATTTTATTTACCTCATTATTGTTCGTTTAATTATTAGACACAAATAATCACTTTATGGTTCAAAGACAGAGTTAATTGTGACTTGTATCTATTAGTTCAAAATATATCAAGATAATGGAGAAAAAGCGTTATAAAATTATGAAAAAGTCTTACAGGAATTTTATCCGTTTAAATGCAGGATTCAGGCTGGAGAGATGGTTCCTTATGAATGATAAAAAAAATGAAGATGACACCCAAATGGATGGATGTCATCTTTAAGGTTTTGAGTTAACGGGTTCCTACAAATGCCTTTCCGCCTTCACTCAGGATTTTAGAATGTGTATTATTTCTTTTAACTATCGGAACTCAAAATTGTGTTTTCTCTTCTGCGTCTGAATGAGGCAATAATTAGTCCTGCAGTAATCAGAATTACGCCCGACCAGACAAGATCCATATTCTGTTTGATGCTTGCTTCCACTGTAAGCACTTCCTGAGATTGACCGTTACCGCCGCCTCCAACTCCGTTCTCATCATAGCCGACAGGGGATATATAAATATCTTTTCCCCATCCGGGAAGGATATCCGGTTCCCTCATAAGCGAGTTATTGAAATCAGATATGAACATTACAGGCGAAGCCTTGATCGTCTTGTTCCTGCTCTTTATCTGAACATCAAAGGAATATTTGTCGCTGCCCATAATTCTGTTATAACCTGTAAATACAAAGGTATGGTTTAATGCTTTTACTTCTTTTCCTTTTGGAAGTGTGAGCTGCTCCGATGTGGAAAAATTACCTGAAAGAAGTACTCCGAGGAGAAAGATCCCTACTCCTATGTGTGCGATCTGTCCGCCTGTGACCAGATAATTTACTTTCAGACTCTTAATTATCGTACTGATATTGGTTGAAATTACGAAGCAGGCTGATAAGGTATAAATCATAAAATATATTGATGACATACCGGCGGCAAATGCAATTATTGCTGCTGCAGCCCCGGAAATAACAAGATGAATTCCTGTTAAACGAAGCAGCTCTTTTTTATCGGTAGTGCGCCACCTCAGGATGAGAGTAAAGGATATCAGGAACATCATAAAGATGGCAAGAGGAAAATTCATCGTGGTGTAGTAACTTATTTCCACTGCACTCCCAAAAATAGGGGAGGAGGTACCGAGAATAATTATTAATGCGGAGCCAAGCATCAGCGCGGATCCGTAAAATAATCCGTTCTCCCTGCTGAAGAAGGATTCCTCTGAGCCGGAGAGACTTTTTAATTCTTTCCATCTTGCCAGTATACCGGCTATGCCCAGGATTGTAAAAGTTAGGATGAAACCCACAAGTAAAAGATATGTGGTCATTCCGGGTGCCACAAATGAATGAACGGAAGCTTCTGAAAGTATACCGCTCCTCGTAAGGAAGGTACTGTATATTACAAAAACAAATGTAAGAATAGAGAGAACAAGGTTTGTTCTTATGTATTTTCCGCTGCTGCCTTTCAGCTGCGTATTTTTCTGTATTACGAGGGTATGTATTAAAGCAACTCCGATTATCCAGGGAACAAGGCTGGAATTCTCAACCGGGTCCCATCCCCAGAAACCTCCCCATCCAAGAACACCGTAAGCCCAGTATCCCCCGATCATTATGGCTAATCCCAGCACCGACATTGAAACAGAAAGCCATGGCAGCGATTTGCTGACCCAGGTTTTATAGTCTCTTCTTAAAATTGCCGACATCGCAAACGAATACGGGATACCTGTCATCGCGAACCCCACAAACAGCAGCGGGGGATGAATCTGCATCCAGAAGTTCTGAAGCAGAGGATTCAAACCTTTTCCTGCGATAAGAAATTTTTCGACGGGAATGTTTAATGAAGCAAGAACTGCCTTCAGCTGAGGACCGATATGCAGGAACTGCTGTCCCTTATTATCAGCCATTATGAATTGCCGCAGATCCGGTAGCCCCAGATACGAAGAGTTAAAATATTTCAACTGCAGATAATTCGGTTCAGCCCAGATTGATGTGAAAGGATTTTTGAGAAAAGGACTGATAAGGATGGCAAGGAATACCGCAATCAAAGTATAAACCATCATAAATGAAGATTCCCGTGCTGTATCGCCGGAAAGATTTTTTATAAGGATTAAACCAAGAATTGCAGAAAATAGAAGCCACAGAAGAAAGCTTCCTTCCTGTCCTGCAAAGAAAGACGAAAGCAGCAGTCCGAATGAAAGATCACTGCTGCTGTATTCGAATACATAGTCATACTGGTAATTATGCGACAGTATAAGATAAAGGAGGAAAGCACTGGCTGCCGCAATAAGCAGTGTCATTACATAATAACCCCTGCGCGCAAGCGCAAGGGTATTCGTATATCCTCTGAAAGTATAGTAGTACATTATAACAGTAAAAATACCCGTTATAATTGAACAAGTAATTATTAAGTTTCCAATCATTTCCTATAATCTCCGAAAAAAAATTATAATATTTTAAGTTATCCAACTAATGAGATACGATTACTCAACCACCCTTAATCAGTTCAGATGGGACTTTGAGTCCACCATACTTGTTATTTACTGCTGTAATAATTCCCTCTACACTTAATTTCTGAGCTGCCTTTCTTTGAATAAAGGTCCTTTCCTCAGCAGCTTTACTGCACGTACACACTTCCAGTGAATCATTACAGTCACCACAAGAGCAATCAAAGCTCTTTACCACGGCAGCACTAATACTATCGGACATTATACTTACTATTGATCCCTTGACCCCGGCTGGTTCATAGTATGAATCATTGTGTCCAACTGTTTTTGGAATCGACTGATAAACCAGAAAGCCCAATAAAATAATAATAGCGGCTGAGATTACTTTATGCTCGCGTATAACCTTTGAAAGTCTCAGATCTTCAGGTTTATTTTTTTTTGATTTCCCCTGTTTCCTGCCAGACAATTTTCCTTGGGGATATGATGAGATTCTCTGCAGTTTGCTCCCACAGTTCTCACAGAGTGAAGCTGCTTTTGTATTTTCACAACCGCACGACGGACAAAAAGTAATATCTGACTGTCCAGGTTTTAACTCTGAACCGCACTTTTTACAGTATTTATTTTCATTGTTATTTTCAGTGTTACAAATTTTGCATTTCATAACTTACCCGGTCATATGATAAATTGAACAATACTTTTATTAAAGCGACGGTAGTTTTATCAAATACCGCCGCGAACTTCGAAAAGTGGTTTTATTCGGTTACTTTAAATCCATTCATAGTAAGATTTGAAGCAGCTTTTTTAAGTGAAACTTCCTGTAGGGTCATTCCGCAAAGAGGACATTTACCCGGAGTATCTGATATAACATTGTAGTCCATCATATCCTGATATACTTTGCCGTCATTATTTGCATCTATTTTTTCCAGGTTAATGACACCTGTCCGTACGATAGAATTTTCCTCAGTTATATCCTTTATCTTGAAACCTTTACTGACCAGGTTTTCTTCTGCCTTATCGATTGATACTTCCTCGAGAGCCATCCCGCATTTAGGGTCTTTTCCCGGTGCATCTGAGAGGACATCAAAGTCCATCGGACATTGGTAAACCTTCCCGTCATTATTTTTGTCAATCGCATTGAGGTCGAATTCTTTTGCATCCTTGTCCTGTTTCATTTTTGAATGATCCATTTTCATATGACCATCCATTTTCTTTGAATCCGAATTATCCTGTGCCGCCGACAATCCGTTCATCAGAAATAAAAGAATGAATGCTAAAACTGCAGTTCTAAAGATATTTAAAGACATTTTAGTCTCCTTGTTAATGATTGAAAGTTTTTTATTAAAGGTTCTCATAATCATCTACCTTTCCTGTTTTTATACGGACAGCTTTTTCAACGGGGGAGACGAATATCCATCCGTCTCCACTGCTGCCGGTTTGTGCGAACTTTGAAATAATATTTACTAATTTGTCAAAATCCTCATTATTACTGACGAGTTCAATTTTTACCACAGTTGTGTATTTCTGTACATATTCTATGGAGAAACTAAAGGCCTCTTTATCAGCCCACTCGGCCAAAGCTGCGGCATCCAGCAGGGTCATACCTTTTACCCCGGCCTCTTCCAGTTTTTCAATGACAAGGTTTGCCCTCTCTTTTCTTATATATGCAGATATTTTTTTCATTATGAATTTCCTCCTTCAGTTTCGATAAGCATATTATTTTTTTTCATTTCTCTTCTCTTGAGTATGTAAAATATAGCAGGGAAGATTGTGAGTTCCATTACCAGACTTGTGAATATACCACCGGCCATTGGTGCTGCGATCCTTTTCATAACATCCCCTCCGAAACCATGTCCGATGAGGATCGGCAGGAGGCCGAAGAAAAGTACCATTACAGTCATCATCTTAGGTCTTATCCTTTTAACAGCTCCTTCGAAAATAGACTCACGAAGGTCCGAGAATGATTTCAGAGCCCCTCTTCCCCTCCAGTTTTCGTAAGCTATATCAAGGTAAAGCAGCATTACAACACCAGTTTCTGCACTAACGCCAAGCAGGGCAATTATACCCACCCAGACTGCAACGCTAAGGTGGAATCCTGCGAAGTAGAGATACCATACCGCTCCGACCATAGAGAAGGGAAGTGCAAGGAGGATTATCCCTGTTTTTATGAATGACCTGGTATTGAAATAAAGAAGCAATATAACAATAGCCAATGTAAGTGGAAGAACGAGGGCAAGTTTCTTAGATGCTCTTTCCATATACTCGTACTGACCACTCCAAATGATCGAATATCCGGGAGGCAGTTTGATCTTTTCATTAACAACTTTCTGAGCATTTTTTACATAAGTTCCAACATCAACATTTTCAATATCGATATATACCCAGGCATTTGGTCTCGCATTTTCTGATTTAATTACGGGAGGTCCTTTCTTGATTTCTATATTACCAAGTTCATCCAGAGGGATATTCCCGCCGCCGTTAAGCGGAACCAGTACCCGTTTTAATGCTTCAATATTCTCGCGGTAATCTCTCTGGTAACGGAGATTTACCGGATATCTTTCAAGCCCTTCCACTGTCTTTGTAACGTTCATTCCACCGACAGCAGACATAAAGACATTCTGAACATCTGTTACACTTAAACCATACCTCGCAATCGCATTTCTGTCAATATTAAAATCGACATAATTGCCGCCGACTGATCTTTCTGCATAAACGGATCTTGTTCCCGGAACCGGCTTTATAGTTTTCTCAAGTTCTTTCCCAATCTTCTGTAATACATTTAAGTCAGGGCCTGCAATCTTAATCCCTACGGGAGTTTTAATTCCTGTAGAAAGCATATCTATTCGTGTCTTAATCGGCATTGTCCAGGCATTGGTTACGCCAGGGAGTTTAACTGCTTCATTTAATTCATCCACAAGCTTTTCCCTGGTCATTCCTTCAGGCCATTCATCTTCAGGTTTTAGCTGAATAGTTGTTTCAATCATTGAAAGCGGCGCGGGATCAGTGGGAGTATCAGCCCTTCCGATTTTGCCGAATACTGATTCAACTTCAGGGAATGATTTAATCATTCTATCAGTCTGCTGCAGTATTTCTCTTGCTTTGGTAATTGAAATACCCGGTAGTGTAGTGGGCATATACAGCAAATCCCCTTCGTACAAAGGCGGCATAAACTCTGAGCCAAGTTTGGAAAATGGCAAATATGAAACAGCTACTATTATTACGGATAGCAGGATTACCCACCACCTTTTTTTCATCACGAAATCAACCACAGGATGATAAATATTCATAAGGAAACGGGTCACAGGATTTTCATCTTCTCTCTTCATTTTACCCCTTATTAAGAAGCCCATCAACACCGGAATTATTGTAATTGCCAGTATGGCACCTGCTGCCATGGAATAGGTCTTTGTGAAAGCAAGCGGTTTGAAAAGTCTTCCCTCCTGTGATTCAAGGGTGAATACCGGTATAAAAGAGACAGTTATCACCAGCAGCGAATAGAAAATGGAAGGCCCTACTTCTTTAGAAGACTGAAGAATGACTGCCCAGTGCGGCCTCCTTTTTTCTTCCGGCAGCATCTGGTTATTAACAATGTGGGAATGTGAATTTTCCACCATGATGATCGCTGCATCTACCATTGCCCCTATTGCAATCGCTATTCCTCCCAGGGACATAATATTTGCATTTATCCCCTGGAACTTCATTACGAATAATGCTGCCAGCACCGCGGTAGGCAGAGTGAATATTGCGACGAGGGAGCTTCTGAAATGAAGCAGAAAACCTATGATTACAAGGGCAACGATCAAACCTTCTTCAAGTAATTTATCACTCAGGTTATCGACTGCCTTGTGTATTAGTTCCGAGCGATCGTACACCGGGACGATCTGAATATCATCAGGAAGAGAAGCTTTCAATTCTTTTAGGCGCTCTTTCACCCTATTAATAACTGCCAATCCATTTTCACCAAAACGCTGAACTATTATTCCACCTACAGTTTCACCTTCACCGTTCAACTCAGCAAGTCCGCGGCGTAATTCCGGACCAATATCAATATTTGCAACATCTTTTAAATAGACGGGGGTTCCCGTCATTTTATCAGCGCCAATAGCAATATCTTTTAAGTCGTCGACACTTTTTATATAGCCTAAACCCCTTACCATAAATTCGGTTTCACCCATTTCCATCAAACGTCCGCCGACATCATTATTGCTTTCTTTGATTGCCATCTTAACCTTACTCAAAGGAATGCCGTATGATGAGAGTCTGGTAGGATCAACATTTACCTGGTACTGCTTAACAAAACCGCCTACACTAGCTACTTCAGAGACACCAGGTATCGCTGAAAGCTCATACCGGAGGAACCAATCCTGAATTGAACGCAGTTCCTGCAGGCTACGTTTATTTGATGTTAAAGCGTATTGATATACCCATCCCAGTCCGGTAGCATCAGGACCAAGCTCAGGTGAAATCGCCTGGGGGAGTGAGCTGCGCATGGAACTTAAATATTCCAGAACCCTGCTGCGAGCCCAATAAAGATCTGTTCCGTCTTCGAAGATTATATAAACCATTGAGAAACCAAAAAATGAATATCCTCTTACATCCTGTGCATATGGAACAGACAGCATTTTGGTTGTTATTGGATAAGTAACCTGATCTTCAACTATGCGGGGGCCCTGGCCCGGATACTCAGTATAAATTATTACCTGGACGTCGCTAAGGTCAGGGATTGCATCTATTGCAGTATTCATTATTGCCCATATTCCGCCCAGAATAAGTGTCACTGTAAGAATAATTACAAGCACTTTATTGTTAATCGACCATTCAATTATTTTAGAGATTAGTCCATCTTTGACTGGATTAGTTGGTGTCATTTAAATTCTCCATAAAATTTTTCTGTATGCCTGCTGATGAATCATTGCTCATCAATTTATTTGTACTCAAATCCATGTTCCTTGAGATTCTTCTTTACCTGATCCACTGTAAACTCTCTTAAAGTCATCCCGCATAAAGGGCATACACCGGGTTCATCGGAAATAACATTCCAGTCCATAATATCCTCGTACAGCTTACCATCCTTATTTTTATCGATAGCCTGAAGATCAATTTTTCCTTTTCTTATCCTTGGATCCTCATTTTTATGATCTTCTTTCTTATCCATCTTTTTACCGGATCCCGTATCCATTTTCTTATCTTCATTCATTTTCATTGTATCTGTTTTTTCAGTACCGGAAAACTGTGAGAGTGCTGCTTTCAGGTTGCTTTCAGAATCAATCAGGAATTGAGCAGAAGTTACTATGGTGTCGCCTGCTGAAACACCACTCAAAACCTGATAATAGCCATCAGAGTAACCTCCAAGAGTGATATCAACCGGTTTAAATTTGCCGTTTCCGAGTGAAATTATTAATACATTTCTCTGTCCGCTTCTCAGGACTGCCTGTTCGGGTACAACAGGGGATTCACCAAGGTCTTTTCCGCTGATTACTATATTTGCATACATAGAAGGTTTTAATTGCCCATTATAATTAGGTATGTCGAACCTGATCTTTGCTGTTCGTGTTTTGTCATCAAGCGTCGGGTAGATGAAAGATATTTTGCTCTTGAAAACCTTACCGGGAAAGAAATTGAAGGTCACATCAGCTGGGGAGCCGAGTTTTATTTTTGAAAGCTCATACTCATAAATATCAGCCATGAGCCAAAGTGTATTCAGGTCAACTATTTTGACAAGGGGTTCTCCCGCCATAATTTTCTGACCCTCTATTACATTCTTATGCACCACGGTACCGCTCTTCTGGGCATAAAGCGGAATATATGTCTGAACTTCTTTTGTTTGTTTTAGTCGCTCGATTTCCTTATCGGATACCTCAAGAAGTTCAAGTTTTCTTACAGCATTTTTAAGCAGGTCATCGCTGCTCGAAGTAACATCCGGTATCCCGGAATTCTTAACAGAGTTCTGGTATGACAATGCTGTCAGGAGTTCCTGTTCAGCAGATATAAGCTCAGGTGAATATATATCCATTAATTTTTCACCCTTGCTTACTACCTGCCCGGTATAATTGACATATAGTTTCTCAACCCAGCCATTAACTCTAGTGGTAACTATATATTCTTTTTCCTCATTAATAGTTAATATACCATTGGTAACAACCTGGCTTGAAAGCTCCTTCTTCTGAACCACAGCAGTTTTTATATTCATATTCTGTGCGATGACCGGATCAATTTTAACCACTCCTTCTGCTCCTCCCTCATCCTCGTAAACGGGGACAAGGTCCATTCCCATCTGAGATTTACCTGGATGGTCATATACTTCGTTAGGATTCATTGGTGCACGCCAGTAAAGCACTTTTCTTTCTTTTTTACCGCTGTTCGAAGCTGTTTCAGTTGAGGCTGATCCGGATTTCTCCCCGCTCAGGAGGAAAAATAATCCTATTCCGGCAACTACAATTATTAAACCTATTATTAAGATTGATTTCATTTTCACGTTAATTCTCCTGATAATTTCTTTATTTACTTTCTAAATTCTGTGAACCTGTGAGGAACTTAAGGTTTTCAATTTCTTTCAGATAATTGCTTTTCAAACGATAGATATTGGTCTCAACCTGAAACAATTTATTTTGAGCATCAATAACGTTGATAAAGTCGACTTTCCCTACCTGATAGTCTGATAAAGATGAAGCATAAGTCTGCTGTGCCTGAGGAAGCTGAGCATTCTCTACGAGTTTAATTCTAGACTGAAGTGAATTGAGCTTTGCAACAGATGTTCCGAAGCTGCTGTTAAGCACCTGGATTGAAAGGTTATATTGCTCATCATACATCCGTTGTGAAGCAGCAGCAGCTTCAACTTCAGAGTCGACTTTACCGCTATAATTCAAAGGGAGAGAAATTCCGACCATGAACGAAGCGAAATCCACCAAAGGGGTATTCGTTTTTGCTATTTTATCCCTTTGCGAATACTGAACGGAAATATTAAAGTTTGGGTAATAGTCGTATTTTGTCAATCTCTGCTGCAATTCGGCTTTCTCTTTCGCCAGCCTAGTCCCCGTAAGGAAGGGCCTGTTTTTTAATGCAAGAGAATCGAGTTGCTGCTGTGATAAATTATAATAATCAATTTGCGGTAGTCCGTTTGTTACTACAGGCTCTTCCGAAGGTCTGAGTAATTCTGCATTTATTTTTGCAACAAGAGAATTCTCCATACTTTTCAGATCGTCTATCTTGTCATTCAGATTTGTTATTTCTAGCTCAACTTTCAAAATATTCTGCTGGCTTGCCCTGGAAACCGAATAATTTGCTCTTACAACCTTAGCTATATTTTGAAGCAGCTGGATGCTTTCATTTGCGACTTCAATAGCTTTACGGGTATATATCAGTTCAAAATAATCCTGGGAAATATTTTTAATTACCTCATTCCGCGCATCATTTATTTCCTGCTGAATGATCTCGACATCTTTTCCTTCCACGTCAGCTAATGCAGATAGCTTACCGGGAAAAGGGATAGCCTGGCTCAGCCCAACAATTTTTCCTGTCATTGGTTCCTGTGTGAAGGAGAATGAATTAGTAGGCATATTAGCAAGTCCAAGAGTAAGCATTGGATCCGGCAGGTTTGTATTGGTATTTACCTTACTTCCGGCAGCATCAGCTTTAGCCTGCAGCATTTTTAATTTAGGACTAACATCAACTGCAATATTTTTCAATGAATCCAGTGACTGACTAACAGCAAGAGACTGAAAAGCCAGGAAGCACAGCAGAAACAACAGATGTATTTTCTTCATTTAATTACCTATACGTTTTTTGAAAGAACCAAAAACTGATTTTTAGTATTAATCCGAGACGAAACAACTTTGGATAAGCGGAGTTATCCCTTAACCTGGATTTTTATAAGGTATTAAATTAAGAAAACTGAATTGGAAAGATAGATATGGTTATCTGATAGTGACGGGGGAGAGCTGCTTGTAAATATACTAAAAGGTGATACGATCTGTGATTCAGAACCGGTAAAGTTTAATACCACAACGGTTTTAACCGGAGATGTAGGCCCAGGGTCATTACTTGTAGTTAAATATCTATCTGAGATATTATTGTCTACAATTTTAAATTGGCAGCAGGAACCGGGATCCATCTCTTTGATATTGACCTTTGCTTTTGCATGATCCTTACTGCAGCAGGAATGATCATCCATTTTTACCGGATTCAGTGCGCAATGATCTGCCGTATGGGAATCTCTCAAACTGCACATACTGACTGTCAGCGGCAAACCCGTAGTAGATATAAAGAAAATTCCCAGAAGGGATAATATGTAGACTTTTCTTTTCATCAATTGTTGACAAACATATAATATCGCCTGGACAAAAGCAATATCTATGCCGCGGTATAATATTTAATATCTAGCAAATAATAGGAATAATTCCCAGGCACAGTAATAATTTTATAATAAAATTACTAAAAATGCGATAATTTCGGTTCCTTTTCATTTTCAACACGGTAATGATTTTTCAAGGACATTGATTTTTGAAACATTAATAACAATCTAACTTATTAATCCCGCCGGAGTTTTGCATCATTGCCTTGGTCTTTCGATTGTGCATCAATCCAATTGTGAATCGCACCTATTACGGTTGTATCTTCGGACTCAAAAATAAGCTCCGCGCCATCAGGTATTTCATAATACTTGACATCGAATTTTCCTTTTGTAGCGGATGATATACCCAAGCAGGGCTTGTCTTTTACGTGAAGAGTCTGCGGATCATTAAAATCGGCACTTGAAATTAGTTCCTCTTCACAAACACGCACACCACATCAGTGTTCATAGTTCTGCTTCAAATGCCAGTCGTCCGAAATTTATCAGGTTTTTCTCAAAACCTACAGAATAACCCAGTTTTATTGTTATAGCTTTTTCAATAGTAAGCCATACCTGGGGAATTACTGCGGCCCATTTATTCCCTGTTTCATATTTAAATTCAGACCCAAAACGGAATAAACTATTAGCATCGTATCTTAACCCAAATGAAGGGTTAAATGAAGTATTTCCTGATTGAAATAACGTTTCTTCGGCCAAGTTTAATGTTAGATTTAATTTTTCTTCAAAATCCTTTGATAATATCAGCCTCCCCTCTACTCCTGATTCACTTTCACCTGTAAATGTTTTTTCCGAGTTTACTTCAGCAGATACCGCAATATCAACCGGTTTCTCTCCTTCTTCATAAAATCTGTATCTGGTTTCGAAACGGCCTGATTGAAAATCGAATCCTTTGATTCCGGGACTGTTATAAGTTATTCTACCATCGACCATCCAGTGGTCTGTGATCCCATATTCTGAAGCAAAATTGTTGTTTATAAAGTTAATGGCTGATTCACTGCCATAATCAAACCAGTATTCTAATTCCATTTCTTTCTTTTCAAGGGTGAGGTATACAATTGTTTCATCAATATAATCATCCCGGTGAGCAAATAATTGCGTAAAAGGGATAAAAATAAATGTAAGCAGAAAGAATCCTGTTTGTATGTAAGTGAGCCTTTTCAATTACAATTTTTTCTTTTTTATGAACTAGTTTAAATATTATCCTTTCATTCAAATGTGATGAATACAGCTTTTTAAAACAGATCTTACAAATCCACACCCTGCGGCAGGGAAGGATCGTCAAGGGGCTTAAAAGTGGATTAATTCATCCATGAGCGGGATCTTATCCTTGTCAATACCATTTGAAAAGTTTCAGACCGATATAGAAACAGACTACCCCGGTGATTAGCAATGCGAAAAAGGGGACGATAACATCCGGGAGGCCTGCGCCTTCAATAAAAATGCTTCTGATTCCATCTGCCAGCAGGGTAAGAGGGAGTATCTTTATGAAACCTATTGCCCAGTCAGGGAAGTTATGGTAACTAAAGAAGATTCCCGAAAGTACTATCATAGGGGTAGAGATTGCATTGATCAGTCCGTTGCCAACTTCCGGATTGGCCGTACGTGAGGAAGTTACTATAGCTATTCCGGCGAAGCCGATGTTTCCTGCAATAAAGATCAGGAAGAGTGCTAATATGCTCCCCTGGATTGTAATTCCGAAGACGAGATATGAAAACAGGAAAAGCAGCCCTGCCTCAATAAAGTTCATTATGGATCTTACAGTGATAAGCGAAATCAGGAAATATGATTTTTTCATCGGGGTGGCTATCATCCTTCGTAAAAGCTTTTTCGACCTGTTTTCAATTATACCGTAACCGAGTCCCCAGATGGATGACATCATCAATCCCATTGCTATAAGACCCGGAACAAAGAAGTCAATATACCTTGTCCCCTTAAGTGTAAGAGGTACTACAGATTCATCCCCGGTTGTTATCTTACTATTATTTATTACCCTGGATAGATTCAAATATGTAAGATGGGCTTCTGAGTTCACAGGGTCAAAATGAAATTCAACGCTGTCTTTTTTTTCTTCGATTATCAGGTTGATCTCGCCCCTCTTCAACATCTTCATTGCTTCAGGCTGCGTCGTTCTTTCAAAAACGTAAGTGTTATTGCCCAGCTTATTATCTTTTACGGAAATTTTGTATTGCGCTTTCTGAGTAATGCTGTCCCGGGTTCTTTCTGTCCTTGTTTTAAGGAATGATTCAAACCTGTTTGTTGAATCGACGACTGTTTCAGTATTAATTACGGCTATTTTATGAATAGTATCAAGCTTTTGTGTGAATGCCAGTCCAAGTCCTAATGCCATCAGCAGGGGGAACACAATTCCCCAGAACAATACTCCGGGTTCCCGCATCAGTGTCTTTGCATGCATCGCGAAAAGAGTGAAAAACTGGTTCAACGACTGGCTACGCATTAAGATGCCTTCCGGTTAATGTGGTAAACAGATCATCGAGAGTCTTTCTCCTGCTCTCGAAATCCTTCAGCTGGATATTTTTCGATTTAAGATAATTAATGAACTCAGGCAGTTTAGTTTCAAGGTCGTCAATTGTAATGATGCCTTTTCTTTTATTCTCATCCCAGCTGATCTCAAACTCTGAATTACCATTTATTAATTCCCTGATATCAGTATCCGATCCTTCGGGAGTAAATTCAATAATTTTTTTTTCATCGGAATTCAACAGTTCTTCACGGGCTCCCTCAAGCAGGATTTTACCACTGTCAATAATTATTATGTAATCGCAGAGCTGCGCAGCCTCCTCCATATAATGTGTGGTTAATATAAGGGAGGTATGTGCTTTTGCCTTAAGCTGCAGGAGTATATGCCAGATCTCCCGCCTTGCGTTGGGATCCAGTCCCGTAGTTGGTTCATCCAGCAGCAGAAGTTTAGGTTTATTCAGCAGGGCAATTCCGAGAGCAAGCTTCTGGCGCTGGCCGCCCGATAGGTTTACCGTATAGGATTTCTTTTTCTCATTGAGATTTATTTCAGAAATAATTTCACTAACCCTTTCATCTCCAAGCTGGTAGAAACCGGCAAATAATTTCATCGTTTCCTCGACCGTAAGCTTGTCTATGAATCGTGTTTCCTGCAGTGAAAGTCCTATTGATCTGTGAAGTTCATTCTGATTACCCTCCCACTTCTTTCCAAGTATGGTGATTTCGCCTCTGTCGGGTTTCTGAATCCCTTCAATCATCTCAACCAGAGTAGTTTTCCCTGCACCGTTGGGACCAAGCAAAGCAGTAAACTGTCCTTGCTGAATGGTAAGGTTCACTCCGTTTACGGCTTTGACTGCCTTAAACGATTTATAGACATCTTTCACCTCTACAACAGGAAGATCCTCTGGGTTTTCTCTGGACATAATCTGCTGTCTCGTTTCTTCTAAAAATGGCTGAAATCAGATTCAGAAACTTAAAGGAAGATCAGTATTAATACAAAAAAAGATGAATACCCTCAAAGATTTTCTGAATTACTATGGCCGTCTGTATTGCTTCAAATCCAGGTGCTATGGAAAAACATATTATTGAAAGATTTGGGGAATTTTCATAGCGTGTTCAGAGAGATCTTAGGATTCCGGTTTTAGAACGTATTCAGAACGTTTTCAGATACTATTTAGCTTGTATCAACCCTGGCTTGTCTTATCGTATAAATCTTCTCCCTTTGAGACCTGAAAGTGCAATGAATACGCTGTAAACCCGACTTTCAACACTTATCGTATCCACATGATACAAATTAATTGGATATGATTATTCTCCGGTCTTTGCTTTTTAAAGTGACCAATATTAAACTTCCTTTAATTCATAAAATTTAATTTAGAGCACGAAAGATGAAAACAACAGGAAACACAATACTTATAACCGGCGGTACTTCGGGCATCGGGAGAGGCTTTGCGGAGGAATTCTTTCAACGGAACAATACTGTTATTGTATGCGGCAGAAGGGAAGAACGCCTGCAGGAAATACAGCAGCAGTTTCCCGGCATAATAACAACCATGTGCGATGTATCCATAGTTGAAGAAAGAGAAGCTCTTTTTCAATGGGCCGTTGAAACCTTTCCGGAATTAAATATACTGATCAATAATGCTGGGATTCAGCTTCCTTGCGATATGACCAGGGAAGTAGATATAGATAAAGTCACTCAGGAAATCGAAATAAATCTGACGGCGCCCATTCATCTTGCCTCGCTGTTTGCAGAACAATTTGCCGGAAGAGATGAGGCTGCAGTTATTAATATTTCATCGGGACTTGCATTTGTACCCATAGCATTTATGCCGGTTTACTGTGCTACCAAGGCAGCTCTTCATTCCATCACTATGTCATTGCGGCACCAGCTGAAGGATACTTCCGTGAAAGTTTTTGAGATCATACCACCGTCGGTTGATACTGAACTGGGTCACCAGAGACGGGCGGATAAAAGTCAGTCTCACGGCGGTATGCCCGCAAGAGAATTTATTGATGAAGCGATGGATGCGATTGAACAGAATGAATTTGAAATCGCGGTAGGACAGGCGGTTAACCTCAGGGAAAAAGGTGAGGATCTGTTTAAAAGATTGAATGGTTAAATTGCTAAATGGTTAAATGGTTAGATTGTTAGATTGTATGAGAATGAATGATGATCTACTAATCTGCTAATTCGCCAATTCGTTAATACGCCAATCTCTCAATTCTTTGCATTTATAAGCACCCCTCTTTATATTTGTCAATTAAAATTTTTAACATATTGAAGTAATTAATGCAGAAGATATTCATATCAGACTTATCGAAATACGTTGGCAAAGAAATTAAGATACAGGGCTGGCTTTATAATAAAAGATCAAGCGGTAAACTGCATTTTCTCATCCTGAGAGACGGTACCGGTTACCTTCAATGTGTATTCTTTAAGGGGAATGTTTCTGAAGAGGTATTTGATTTAGCAGGCAGGATAGGACAAGAGTCGTCTATAGAAATTACGGGGAAAGTAAAAGCAGAAAACAGATCTCCTGGCGGTTATGAATTGGATGCGTCCGACCTGAAAATTATTTCAGAATCTCACGATTATCCTATTACTCTCAAGGAGCATGGAATTGAATTCCTTATGGACAACCGTCACCTCTGGTTAAGATCGAGTAAACAGGTTGCCATACTGCGGGTACGTCATAGAATCGTTAAAGCTATAAGGGACTTTTTTGACGGCAACGGATTTACACTGATGGATCCGCCGATTTTAACTCCTTCTTCCTGTGAAGGTACTTCCACACTTTTTGAAACTGAATATTTCGATCTGGGTAAAGCCTATCTTACTCAGTCGGGTCAGTTATATGCTGAGGCAGGAGCTATGGCCTTAGGTAAAGTATATACATTCGGACCTACGTTCCGTGCAGAAAAGTCAAAAACAAAGAGGCACCTTACAGAATTCTGGATGTGCGAACCTGAAGTTGCTTTCGCTGATCTGAATGATGATATGGACCTTGCTGAGGAATTCCTTGAATATATTGTACAGACTGTTCTTAAAGACAGGGAAGATGAACTGAAAGTTCTTGAAAGAGATACGAAGTTCCTAACGAATGTTAAAAAGCCGCTTCCAAGAATTTCCTATGATGAAGCCGTTGAAATATTGAAGAAGAACGAAAGTGAATTCGAGTACGGAAATGATTTCGGGGCCCCGGATGAGACCATCATATCTAACCAGTTTGACAGGCCGGTGATGGTTCACCGCTATCCTGCTGCCGTTAAAGCTTTCTATATGAAAAGAGATCCTGAGAATCCGAACCTGGCGCTGGCTGTAGACGTACTTGCTCCTGAGGGATACGGTGAAATAATCGGCGGCAGTCAGAGGGAAGACGATGTTGATCTTCTTATTGAAAGAATAGAAGAACACGAGCTGCCGATGAAAGACTTTGAGTGGTATCTTGATTTGAGGAGGTTCGGTTCGGTTCCGCATTCAGGCTTCGGACTGGGACTTGAAAGAACTGTATCCTGGATATGCGGACTTGAACATATCAGGGAAACAATTCCGTTCCCGAGAATGATCTATAGAAATACTCCATAGGTATTGATAAGAATGACTGCTCTGCAAAATTTAAACAAGGTGATGAATTTAATGGGTTTTCCATCGTACATCATACATCAACCATCATACATTTTCCTATGTCATTAGAAATTATTCTTTTTATTCTCTTCGCTGCGGTAGCTGCTGTTTCCTCAGTCATTATGATTACACGAAGCGATGCAGTTATTGCCTCATTGTTTTTAATACTTAATTTTGCCGCACTTGCCGGTCTTTATCTCCTGCTGAATGCTCAGTTTATTGCAGTTGCACAGGTGATTGTTTATGCCGGTGCAATTATGGTATTATTCCTTTTTGTAATAATGCTTTTACGACCCCAGAAAGAAAATATTCTTGGTAAAAAGCCTGCGATCAAGATTATGGCAGTGGTTGTCGCTGCACTTGTATTCGTCCAGATTGCTTATATGATTTTCTTTTCAAAGTCCGGCGACATAACCGGTGAAGCCGCAGCAAGCGTTAAAGCAGGCACCGTTGAATCAATAGGGAGAGAACTTTTTACAAATTATATAATACCTTTTGAGGCTGCCGGGTTCCTGCTTCTTGCGGCAACAATTGGTGCATTAGTATTAGCTAAAAAGAAATTCGAATAGATTATGCAGATTCCAATAGAATATTATCTTATCCTGAGTGCATTTATGTTCGCGGTCGGCGTAACTGGGGTAATGATCAGGAGAAATGCAATAATTGTTTTTATGTCCGTTGAACTTATGCTGAATTCAGCTAACCTGACGCTCGTTGCATTTTCTTCTTACCTTGGTAATTCGGTCGGACAACTGTTTGTCTTTTTTGTGATGACGGTGGCCGCTGCCGAAGCCGCGGTAGGACTGGCGATAATAATTGCGCTCTTCAGAAATAAATTAACACTGAATATAGACGAAATAAATATCCTGAAGTGGTAACCCGGTTTATCACTTCAATTTCTTAATCAGCAGAACTTTATGATTAATCTTATATACTTAACAATTCTTCTTCCGCTTGCAGGCTTCCTGGTAAATGGAATATTTGGTTCCCGTATTAAAAACGAAAAAGTTATCGGAATAATCGGAAGTGGGGTAATCGGATTATCATTCCTCGTAACTGCAGGAGCGTTCTTGCAAACACTTGGTCTTCCGGTAGAGGAGAGGCAGCATATTGTTAATCTCTTCACCTGGCTTCATGTTGGTAATCTTAATGTGGGCTTTTCATATCAGGTGGATCAACTCTCACTGGTTATGGCGTTAATCGTTACCGGGGTCGGGTTTATTATTCATGTATATTCTATAGGATATATGCATGGAGATAAAGGCTTCTGGAGGTTCTTTGCATATATGAACCTTTTCATATTCGCAATGATGAACCTGATACTCGGTGATAATTTTGTCCTGCTATTCCTCGGATGGGAGGGAGTTGGTCTATGCTCTTATCTACTGATTGGTTTCTGGTACGACAGAAAGTTCGAAAATAGTACTACCAGCGACGCTGCTAAAAAGGCTTTTATTGTAAACAGGATAGGTGACTTCGGTTTCCTCCTGGGGATGTTCCTGATTTATATGACATTCGGGAGTCTGAATTTTAACGAAGTTTTTGCCCGTGCAAATGTATTAAATGTGCACGAAGGTGTTTTCACTTTAATAGCCCTGTTCCTATTTATCGGTGCAACAGGAAAATCAGCACAGATCCCATTGTTTGTATGGCTGCCCGACGCAATGGCAGGTCCAACCCCGGTTTCTGCTCTGATACATGCTGCGACCATGGTGACTGCCGGTGTATATATGGTTGCGAGATGCTCGATAATATTTGTTTCGGCTCCTGCTATAATGACCCTTGTAGCAGTAATCGGGGTGGTTACAGCATTATTTGCCGCATCAATAGGTATCGTTCAGAATGATATCAAAAAGGTGCTTGCATATTCTACTATAAGTCAGCTCGGCTATATGTTTTTAGCGATGGGAGTCGGTGCTTTCTCCGCGGGAATATTTCATGTAATGACTCATGCTTTTTTCAAGGCGCTGTTATTCCTCGGAGCCGGTTCTGTAATACATGCAATGCATGAACACCAGGATATACAGGGATTCGGCGGTCTTAAAAAAATACATGCCCAAAACCGGAATTACCTTCCTCATTGCCGCTCTGGCTATTTCGGGAATACCGCCGCTGTCGGGATTCTTCAGCAAAGATGAAATTCTCTGGTTCTCTTTTGCCAATGGAAGTTTCGTACTCTGGCTGATTGGTGCTATTACTGCGTTAATGACTGCATTTTATATGTTCCGTCTCTACTTTCTTACATTCGAAGGAAAGGAAAGGTTCGGCCATAATGTTCATCCCCATGAGTCGCCTTCGGTGATGACCATACCGCTTATGATACTGGCTTTCCTTGCTGCTGTCGGCGGATTTATAGGCATACCTGCTTTGTTCTCTGGCGAAGGCGGAAATATGTTTGAGGGCTGGCTTGCGCCGGTTTTTGAAAATGCAGAACAAAAACTTGCATTATACGGTACACATTCAGCAGGTTCCGAAATCACGCTTATGGTAGTTTCGGTTATACTGGCTGTAGGCGGGATATGGATGGCAAGGAGCATTTATATTAAAAATCCGTCTATTGCTGAATCTGCGGCGAAAAGGTTTAAGGGTCTGTACAATCTTCTCTGGAATAAGTATTTCGTAGATGAAGTATACGACGCTGCAGTGGTTAACCCGATTAAAAAAGGATCTGAAACGGTGCTCTGGAAGTTCACAGACGCTAAAATAATTGATGGTGCGGTTAATGGTACAGCTTCGGTAATCAGTTTTATTTCGGCAAGGATAAGGAAGATTCAAACCGGGGTGGCCCAGATCTATGCCGTGGTTATGATGCTGGGAATAGTCATCGCTCTTTTCTGGATTATCTTAAGTTTATAAATTATGGAAAATAGTCACTTACTTACATATCTGCTTTTTACACCGATTGCCGGCGCAATCATCCTTTTATTCTTTAACAAGGAAAAAGAAAACGCGGTAAGATGGTTTGGTCTTATAGTTTCGACTATAGCCTTTATAATATCCCTTGTAATATATTTTAACTTTGATGTTTTAAAACCGGGATTTCAGTTTATTCACCAGTTCACATGGATCGAGAAACTGAATATTAGTTATAAAGTCGGTATCGACGGACTTGCACTGCTGTTATTATTGCTTACAACATTCCTTACGCCGCTGACTTTATTGTCCAGCTGGTCTGGTATAAATAAGAGAGTAAAAGAATTTACTTTCTTTATGCTGATGCTTGAAGCCGGGATGCTCGGAGTATTTATTTCAGTAGACTTATTTCTTTTCTACATTTTCTGGGAAGCAATGCTTATTCCGATGTATTTCATCATCGGAATCTGGGGCGGCGACCAGAGAATTTATGCATCTGTAAAGTTTTTCCTTTATACTATGTTCGGCAGTCTCCTTATGCTGATCGCTATCATCTGGCTGGCCGTTTATGCGTCAGCACCGCTCGGACATTTTACAACTGATTTGACGGAGCTTTACTCGGTAGGACCAACTATTAAGGAGAATATCCAGAACTGGATGTTTGCTGCCTTTGCCTTCAGTTTCGCAATTAAAGTACCGCTTTTCCCGCTCCATACCTGGCTGCCAGATGCTCACGTACAGGCACCAACCGCCGGAAGCGTTATCCTTGCCGGCGTGCTTCTGAAGATGGGTACATATGGATTGTTAAGGTTCTGTCTGCCACTCTTTCCGCAGGCAGCAGTGACCTTTGCTCCCTACATTTCAGTGCTGGCAGTTATTGGAATAATTTACGGTGCTCTCGTTGCTATGGTTCAGAAAGATATGAAAAAGCTGGTCGCTTATTCTTCAGTTGCCCACCTTGGCTTTGTTGTTCTCGGCATATTTGCGATGACACAGGAAGCCGTACAGGGCGCTGTGATACAGATGGTTAACCATGGTTTATCTACAGGTGCTTTGTTTCTTTTAGTAGGAGTTATTTATGAAAGAACTCATACCCGGGAAATCGCACAGTATGGCGGTATCGCCAGGATAGTTCCGATATATGCTTTTGCGCTGCTGTTCGCATCTCTTTCTTCCATAGGGCTTCCGGGACTGAATGGTTTCGTCGGTGAGTTTTTAATTTTATTAGGTTCATTTAAATCTTCTGTTCTCGGCAGCTGGTGGTTCACTATTTTTGCCGCATCAGGAGTAATCTTTGCAGCAGTTTATATGCTGTGGATGTATCAGAGAGTTGCTTTCGGAGAGGTAACAAATCCGAAGATGAACTCTCTAACTGATATGAATAAAAGAGAAATTCTTGTACTCGTACCAATTTTCATATTCATTGTCTGGATAGGAATATATCCAAGTACATTTTTGAAAATATCAGATAAGTCGACAGCAAAAGTAATTGAGCAGGTGCATGTGCAAACCCAGACAGTCATTGAATAGGAAAATAATATATGAGATACGGCAGCAGAATTTTTGCGGCTATAATATTGTCGTTCTTTTTTTATTGTAATATGAGTGCGGCTGAGATTACGGCAGCACAGGACAGCATTGCTCAGGTAAGGACGCTTGAACTTGCAGGTGAACATGTTCTTCCTTCGCCTTATATGGTAATCCCCTTTATTGTACTGCTCCTTATGATTGCAACAGGACCGTTGTTTTACAAGCACTTCTGGGAAAGACATTACCCGAAGTTGGCGGTCATATTGGGACTTGTTACTGTTTTCTATTACCTGGTTTTTCTGAATGAGTATCACAGTCTTCTGCATACGCTGGCAGAATATATTTCATTTATAGCCCTTCTGAGTTCTCTCTTTGTGGCTTCGGGAGGAATTTTTATTAAGGTGGACAAAAAAGCCACACCTTATATGAATGTTCTTTTTTTATTGTTTGGTGCAATTATATCAAATATTATCGGTACAACCGGTGCTTCAATGCTGCTCATAAGACCTTATATAAAAATGAATCAGAACAGGATAAAAGCTTATCATGTTATTTTCTTCATTTTTATCATAAGTAACATTGGAGGGGCCTTAACCCCGATCGGTGATCCTCCTTTATTCATCGGATTTCTGAGAGGCGTTCCCTTTTTCTGGGTACTCGATAATATCTGGTTTATCTGGATACCGATGATAATTCTTATTCTATCTGTTTTCTTTCTCTTCGACTGGTTTAACAGCAGAGGGAAAGAAAAACCCGATGAGATAAACTTTACGGGGAAAATAGAGTTCAAGGGATTAAAGAACCTTGGTTATCTTGCGGTTATTATTTTTGCGGTATTTATTGATCCCGGAATATTTTCGTGGGTTCCTGATTTAAGTCCTCTTCCTTTCGGTATCAGGGAAATAATAATGTTCTCAGTAGTCTACTTTTCATACAGGCAGGCAGATTCAGAGATACTAAAAGCAAATGAATTTGATTTTGAACCGATTAAAGAAGTTGCTTACCTGTTTATCGGAATATTTTTAACAATGGTGCCGGCACTACAGCTTATTGCTGAAGAAGCACGAATCAACAAGGATTTACTCAATGCCGGAACCTTCTACTGGGCGACGGGCGGATTATCCTCATTCCTTGACAATACGCCTACATATCTGAACTTTTTGAGTGCGGCAATGGGAAAATATGCTCTGGATGTAAACGTAAAAGCTCACGTGCTTGATTTTGTTTCACAGGATATTATTTACCTCAGGGCAATATCAGTTGCTGCAGTATTTTTCGGGGCGATGACCTACATCGGAAATGGGCCCAATTTTATGGTAAAATCCATATGTGAGAGAGCAGGTATTGAAATGCCGAGCTTCTTTACATATATGGTTAAATATTCGATACCTATACTGATACCTTTGTTCTTTATAATTTATTTTCTCTTTTTTCATTAACAGGAGAATTGTATGGCAACGCTGAAGGAAATATTAACAAGCAAACCCAGGGGTTTATATTATAAAAACAGGCTTATTCTTCCTTTCCAGGGAATATTCCTGAAAGTTATTGTTGACGATGATATTATTATGGATTTTTCTCCTTCGTCCAGTCAGATCTACATTACTGAAAATGAGGACTATACTGACATCTATTTCAAGAAATATAAACATTTGAAAGATGCAGTTTCAAAGTATGAAGCTGTAAAGATGGTGCTCGTTGAGAAGGGAAAAGATATTTTTAATTTCGATAACCACCAGAAGATTATTATTTACCTCGGCGAAAAACACCAGGTAAATATCGAAGAGACTGAAGAAGATATTTTATTCATTGAATAATTCAGATTGCCGGAATTAAGGCATAACAAAGGCTTAAAATTATGCTCAGTAGTATTCAGGAATTTTACGATATTATGCCGCTGGTTATAGTCGGCGCGGGAATTCTTATTTCATTATTAGTTGAAATGTTCAGGAAAGAAAGCGAAACGGCAGTCAGCTGGATTTCCGTAATAATATTTCTTGCCGCAGCTTTTTATTCGCTTGCCACAGTAAATTCTGTCTCGGTGGTTATGCAGAATATGCTGGCAACCGGGGGAACGGTAAATATATTTTATTTCATTTTTACTTTCGGTGCCGCACTGGTTTGTCTTTTATCGATGGATTATCTGAAGAAATATGGAGCTCATTACGGAGAGTTCTACCTTCTTGTGCAGTGTTCTGTGCTGGGTATGATGTTTATGGCAGGAGCAAAAGATCTGTTTACAATTTTCCTAGGCCTTGAACTTATGTCGATTAGTTTCTATGCACTGGCAGGATTCAACAGAAGGAGGACCACAGCTAATGAAGCCGCACTTAAATATTTTTTGTTAGGTGCTTTTGCAACAGGTTTTACTGTATACGGGATTGCACTTATCTACGGTTCTGCGGGAACAACCTCAATTGAAGGAATAATTTCCAGGTTTGGAAATTTATCCGGCGATTTCATCTTTGTTACCGGGATCCTCTTGTTCCTGATTGGTTTCTCATTTAAGATCGCAGCCTTTCCGTTTCATATGTGGGTGCCCGATGTATATGAAGGTTCAGCAACAACTGTATCTGGTTTATTCTCAACGGGCGGTAAAGCTGCAGCATTCAGTGCCATTATTGTTACACTGGGTACGATATTCAGTACAGCATCGCCGCATTTATTTACACCTTACCTTGCTGTCATTGCAGTTCTCTCGATGCTCTTCGGAAGCATTGTTGCTATAGTTCAGGATAATATAAAACGAATGCTTGCATATTCTTCTATAGCCCACGCAGGCTATATGCTGATAGGCTTTGCCGCAGGAAATTATGATGGAATTGCAGGAGTTATATTCTACCTGGCTGCCTACACTTTTATGAATCTGGGAGCATTCGGCATAGTTTCTATTGTGGAAGGGAAGGATGAGACGAACCTTTCTATCCGTTCCTATGCCGGTCTTGCTTCAAGAAATCCTTTACTGGCCGGACTACTTTCAGTATTCATGTTCTCCCTGGCGGGAATTCCGCCTTTTGCTGGATTCTTCGGTAAGTATTACGTCTTTATTGCAGCCATCGAATCGGGATTAACCTGGCTGGCCATAATTGGTGTTATTTCAAGCGTGATTAGTGTTTACTTCTATCTAAGAATAGTAGTCTTAATGTATTTCAGGGATGCTGAGGAGGTGGTCGCACCTTCACAGACAAATACAGGGTTGCTTGCTGTGATTATTTCAGTTCTTCTGGTTATCATACTTGGGGTTGCCCCCGGCACAATTATCGGATTAATCTCATCATTCCTTTCATAAATGTTATTTTATACTTGAATTTTGTTTGCCGGTTTGAAAGTTTAATAGGTTACTGAATTAAATAACCGGCATTTTTATATCAGGAAATAAATATGATACCATTGTTTTCTACCAGTCAGATACGTGAAACGGACGATTGGGCTATAAAGGAGCTTAAGGTACCCGGTGTCGTTTTAATGGAGAATGCCTCTCTTGAGATTTTTAACTATATAGAGGCAGTTCGTGAAGAACAAAATCTGACACGCAAGATCGCAATAATCTGCGGGAAAGGAAATAATGGGGGAGACGGCTATGCAGCCGCAAGGCATTTCCTGAATAACGGATATGAAACAGCGGTAGTTAAGATCGGCGAAGAAAGTGAAATGTCATCCGACTGCAAAACAAATTTTACTATACTCAGGAATCTTGGTGGAGAGAATAAATCACTTACCATAAGCGACTATAATTCAATCAGCGATATCAGGAAGGTTAAACACTTCCCGATAATTGCAGATGCGATGCTGGGAAGCGGGATTGAAGGTGCCTTAAGGGAGCCGTATAAATCGATTGTTGATGAATTAAATAAGTATACTTCTCTTAAGGCAGCTATTGATATTCCCAGTGGTTTAAGTGCTGATAAAGGTTTCGCGCAAAGTGCATTTCAGGCTGACCTTACCGTTACTCTCGGAGAATTAAAGAAGGGTCTTTTTTTCGGGAAAGGTTCGGTTTATTGCGGCGAGGTATATAAAGGAAGTATAGGCATCGGTTTTTCTGTATATGACCGCTACGATACCTCTGAATATCTTATTGAGCCGGAAGATGCCTTGCAGTTTCTGCCGAAGAAAAAGAAGGATGAATATAAATATTCAGCAGGGAAGGTTTTTACAATTGCGGGTTCAGGTGACCTGCCGGGTGCTGCAGTACTGACATCAAAAGCTGCGCTGACTTCCGGAACTGGTGCTTCTATACTTTCTTATCCAAGATCGGTAAGACGCCTTGTACACAAAAATCTGGGTGAAGTTATAGTAGATGCATACAATGATAATAATAAAGAAATCCTCACTGCCGAAAACGTCAAAGAACTTAATAAAAGAATAAAGTGGGCTGATGTGGTGGCAATGGGACCTGGTCTCGGCAGAGAACAGGCTACTCAGGAAGCAGTTCTACAAATATTAAAAGAAAAGAAATATAAAAATATTGTGCTGGATGCAGATGCTATTTTCGCGGTTGGTGAAGACAGTTATCAACATTACGATCTGAAGGATGCAGTACTTACTCCCCACCATGCAGAATTCGCCCACCTGATTGGCATTGAACTTAGCGAAATTGAGAAAGATATTCTGCATTATGGTCATAATTTTGCCGGGGAAACGGGATCATATCTTGTGCTTAAAGGAGCCCCGACAATAATTTTTACACCTGGCGGTGATGCCCTGATAAACACAACAGGGAATCCGGGAATGGCTAAATTTGGAACCGGGGATGTTTTGACCGGTGTGATAGCTTCATTCATCGCCCAGAAAAAAAATAAGGAGGAAGCAGTAACCGGAGCCGTATATATTCACAGTTTAGCGGCAGACCTGCTTCTTAAAAAATCTACTGAATTCGGATATACAGCATCCGATATAAGCCGTAATATATCTTCAGCAATCAAATTTTTAAGGAAAACTTTTGCTCAATAAACTTGAAACAAACAGGAAGTGGCTCATCTACTTTCCTTTGATTCTCTACTGGCTGATATTATTCGTTGCGACAACCCTTCCATCGGCGGATTTGCCGAATACCGGAGTGAGCGATAAGGTGGAACACTTTACAGCATACATGATTCTGGCTGTTCTTCTTAACCTTACACTGATGTTCCAGAATAAATACCCGAAACTTAAAAAAAAGGCCTGGCTTTATACCTTAATATTTGTCCTCACGTATGCAGGTCTTGATGAATTTCACCAGCTTTTCATACCAGGGAGGGATTGTGATATACTTGACTGGTTATCAGATGCCTCAGGTGTACTGCTTGGTTTAGCTTTTATAAAAATACTGGTTATTTTTTCCAGGTATAAGCCTCAAACCGGATGAAAATTAGTGTTTTCTAGTTCGGGCAAAAAAATATACCTTTTCGGTGGAACTAATGATTATTACAGTAGTAAGAATAGTAGCAGAATTTGACAAAAGAAACATCATTTATTAACTTGGCGGGCGAATAATTTGCCCTTTAGGAGGAGTTGGTAATGGCACTAAATAAAAATCCCAAAGCGGATTTGAAACGCAGCTACAAAAGGATTTTCGAGTTGAGTTTGATAATTGCTCTCGCAATTTTAATAGTTGCGTTTAAGTTTTTCCCGCATCTTAAAACCACAACTGCGCTGTCGGAAGGACCACAGGAATTGTTCAAGGTTGAAGATGTTGAGCAGACCAAACAGGAGAACAGACCTCCGCCGCCTCCCAAACCCCCGATACCTATTGAAGCTCCTTCTGAGGATGTTCTTGAAGATATTGAAATCGGTGAAACTGAACTTAATGTTAACGAACAGGTTGAGGCTCCGCCGCCTCCAAAAGTTGAAAAAAAGGTTGAGGAGGAACCTCAGTATTTCGTAGCCGTTGAAGAGATGCCCGAACCTATAGGTGGTATTCAGGCAATTCAAAGCAAGATAGTTTACCCTGAAATTGCTAAAAGAGCTGGAATTGAAGGTAAAGTTTATGTGCTTGCTTTCGTTGATGAAACAGGAACTGTGACTAAAGCAGAGATTATAAAAGGTTTGGGTGCAGGACTTGATGATGCGGCCTTAAACGCAGTAAAGGCTACTAAGTTCAAGCCGGGTAAACAGAGAGGAAAACCTGTCAAAGTTCAGGTCTCTATTCCTATAGTATTTAGGCTTCAATAATTACTCTTCTTGCAAAATTGATTGGCGTCCCCGGGACGCCAATTCTTTTTAAACAAACCATTTACCGGGAAATTTAATTTCTTCGGCGTTATATTTATATATTAATACTAAAAATAATATTAATATGGCTGGTTAATGGTTCAGAAGAAAGTGAATACAGAAAATAAGGTTTGGCTCACTCTCTTTGTTATAATTCTTACCATTTTTAATCTGCTTTTTATCATATACATCAAATATGATAATCAACATCTGCCTCTTTCTGATTTCAGACTTTATTACCCGGGGAACCTTTTCAATATATTCTTCAGCTTTGCACTTATTGCAGGATTGATAGCATATATGTTGAAGGGAAAAACAAATCTATCTCCCGTCTCTATTTTTGTACCTGCTGCAGCGATGACAATCTTCCTTTTTGTAGCCTGGATATTTTCAAAATCATCCCTTTCTTTACCTGATGTCACTATCCTGAATCAGCCTTTGAATAAGATATTTATCAGTGGATTATTTTTTATTTATCAGTTCATTCAGTTTATGTTGATAGTAGAAGTCTGGCTGAGCTTATCCCAAAAATCAAATTTAATCTTTTTGCGTGCTGTGGTTGATTCTGTATTAATTACTATGATACTGCTCGTGTTTTCTTTTTTCTATTTAAATTTTAATAAAGCCCCCGACGGAGAGTTTTTCCTGAGCGGAAAAGGGAATAATGTGGGGGTTGTTCTGGGTGCGGCGGTATGGACGAATGAACCGAGCCCGAGTTTAAAATCGCGTGTAGATAAAGCATTCAGGCTGTATAAAGACGGCAGCCTTCAGAAGATCCAGTTGACCGGTGGCAATGCTCCGGGAGAATTGAGTGAGGCTGAAATCGCATATAATTACCTTAAAACCAGAAAAATAGATACTGCGGATATCTGGATTGAAAAAAGAACAACCTCAACTACCGAGCAGATTCAGTTTATTAAAAGAAACCTCAGCATAAAGCCCGGTGTCAATGACATCATCATCATATCTGATTCGTACCATTTACCGAGGGTAAAGGAAATTGCTGATTTTTATCTTCTCGATGTTGAAGTTGTTCCTTCAGACCTTGATTTGAGATTTGAGAATAAATTATATAATAAAGTAAGGGAAAGTGCCGCAATTTTAATATTTTGGTTCTTCGCAATTTAACTTTTTTCAAATAATGGAGATTAAGCATGGTTAATTTTGAAGTTATTGAAGAATTTGATCATGAACAGGTTGTCTTCTGTTCCAATAAAGAGGCTGGATTAAGAGCAATAATAGCTATTCATAACACTACACTGGGTCCTGCACTGGGCGGAACCCGTATGTGGAATTACAAGAGTCACGATGATGCTTTGAAAGATGTACTCAGATTGTCAAGGGGAATGACTTACAAGGCTGCAGTTTCCGGGTTAAATCTGGGAGGTGGTAAAGCTGTTATTATAGGTGATTCAGCCACTCAGAAAAATGAGCTGCTTTTCAGAACATTCGGAAAATTTATCGAAGGTCTGGCAGGAAGGTATATCACCGCTGAAGATGTAGGAACTTCCGTTACTGATATGGAATATGTAAGGATGGAAACAAAATATGTTACCGGAGTCTCAAAAGCTCTTGGAGGTTCCGGCGATCCTTCACCTGTGACCGCATACGGTGTTTTTGTTGGAATGAAAGCCTGTGCGAAATTTAAGTGGGGAAGTGATTCCCTGGCCGGGAAAAAAATAGCTGTACAGGGGGCAGGTCAGGTTGCAAGGTATTTGTGCGAACATCTTTATAATGAAGGTGCGGAAATCTTTATCACTGACATTAATGAAAGCAAGATAAACAGAGTCATGGAAACAGTTAAGGCACAGGTTGTGAAACCTGAGGAAATATACGGCCTGGATGTTGATATTTTTTCACCGAATGCTTTGGGCGCCATAATAAATAATGATACCATTGGAAAATTGAAAGCTGAAATAGTTGCCGGTGGTGCTAACAACCAGCTTGAGAAAGAGGACATCCATGGTCCGTTACTGATGGAAAAAAGTATTTTGTATGCTCCGGATTATGTCATAAATGCGGGAGGATTGATAAATGTAGCAAATGAACTTGAGGGCTACAGGCAGGACCGTGCATTAAAGCAGGCAGAAAAAATTTATGATGTAATCGGAAGAATACTGGGAATCTCAGCAAAAGAAAATATTCCTACATATGAGGCTTCCAATAAAATGGCTGAAGAAAGACTCGAAAGCGTCGGGAGAATAAGTAATATATATACAGGGCAGTCGGTTTTTTCAGGCAGGCTTGGTGAGTTATTTCATAAATAGAGCATTATAAGTACATTATTCAGAATATTTTTATAAATTCAGTTGTTCTTTATAAACTTGGTAGCTTAGTAAAATGACACATATGTTTAAAAGAAGAGTCGTAAGGGAAAGGGTACTCCAGATTTTGTATGCGTTTGAATTAAACAGTGAATCACTGCAATTATTATCTGAGGGGGTCCTGGCGGATTTGAATGACCCTGTCGACAAAAAGTTCGCTAATGATCTTGTAAACAGGGTAATCATCCACCAGAAGGAACTGGATATAAAAATAAAAGCGAGAGTCGATAACTGGGAAATGGGAAGGATTGCATTAATTGATAAGCTTCTGCTTCGTATGGGTATCTGCGAGCTTTTCTATTTCCCAGATATCCCTCCTAAAGTTACCATCAATGAATCTATAGAAATAGCAAAAATTTATAGTACTGCGGGCAGCGGAAAATTTATAAATGGAATCCTTGATGCGATCCTCAATGAATTAAAACACGAAGGTAAACTTAATAAAAGCGGCAGGGGGTTGATGGAGGAAACCATTTCAAAACAAACTCACAAAAAGTAATCCTGGATGAAGGGAAGAAGCAGAATTTTTGTCTGGACATTATTCGATTTTGCGAATACTGCTTTTTCCGTAATAATCGTTACTGTTATTTACTCCAAGTATTTCTCTAATTACGTTACAGGCGGACAAAGATGGCTGTGGGGACTGGCTGTAAGCCTTTCTATGGTAATAGCAGCTTTGCTCAGTCCTCCGCTTGGGGCTATTGCAGATGTTTCAAGGAACAGAAAGCGGTTTCTCCTTATGTTTACATTGCTTTCTGTAAGCTGTACTGCACTTATGTTTTTCGTTGATAAGGGGGATATCATTTCCGGGTTCATTCTTTTCGTACTTGCTAATATAGGATTTGAAGCCGGTCTGGTGTTTTATGACGCGTTCCTTCCCAATCTTACAAATAAGAAAAATTTCGGAAGGGTTTCGGGATATGGTTTTGCTATGGGATATGTGGGAGCCCTGGCTGTTTTGCTGATTGTCATGATCATTCTTCCCTCAGCGGATTCACCTGATTATTATTTTTATATCAGATTAACTTTTATTGTGGCTGCGGCATTCTTTCTTTTCTTTTCGGCACCCTTATTTCTTTTCGTGAGTGAACCGCGTATTTCTGAACCTATTAAAAAAGATTTGCTGAAAGAGGGCATAAATAAAAGTTTCAGTACATTCAAAGCTATTTTCTTTCAGAAGAAATATCCAGCAATATCAAGATTCCTTTTTGCTTTCTTTCTATATAACGATGCAATAATAACTATCATAGCATTTGCCTCCATATTTGCATCTAATATCCTGAAAATGAACGATGAACAGATCATCATGTTCTTCGTAATTGTCCAGACCACAGCAGTTGCAGGTTCATTTATCTTTGGTATAATCTCTGATCATATCGGTCCGAAAAAGACAATAACGATGACACTTGCAGTCTGGCTGCTTGTAATAATCGGTGCTTTTTTCGTACAGACTATTACGGAATTTTATATCGTTGGTTTGCTGGCAGGTCTGTCTATAGGGAGTTCACAATCCTGCAGCAGAAGCCTGATGGCTCTGTTGACTCCCCATGAGCGGGAAGCTGAATTCTTCGGATTTTTTGATGGGTTGTTCGGTAAATCATCAGCTGTAGTAGGCCCTTTCGTATATGGGGTAATATCCGACCTTTCTAATGAAAGATTTGCAGCCCTGGCTATAGGTTTGTTTTTTATTGCGGGCCTTATAATACTTCAGAAGGTTCAGGTACCCTCTTACAAAGAGGCTTCGGCAGAGGATATCGCCTGATATACATGGTCACAAGCTCCCATCTTTGATCTCCACTGTCAGGGATAAATAGGCCGCTCTTTTCTCAGAGGTATTTTATCGGGCGTAAGGGTTCTTCAAATTAAACAGCTTTCATAACTATTAAAGTAAGATCATCCTGAACCGGGGAAGAATAAGTGAAATTCTTTACTGCATGTACGATGACGTTCCGTACCTCTTCAGCAGATTTCTCTGAATTTTCACATATAAGTCTTATCAGATTTTCCTCCCCGAAGATCCGGTAATAAGTATCCATTGCTTCCACAACACCGTCTGTGAAAAAAACCAAAAGATCTCCGGCATCAGGCCTCAGCGAAACTTCTTCTGTAGAGTTGGAAAATAAATATTCGTTAGCAAGACCAATTCCCATGCCGCCTGGAGTAACCCTGATACATCTTGCTTCTGATTTATTGTAGTGTATAAGGGGCATATGACCTGCGCGCGAGAGTATTATTTCTCCGCCTGAATTTACTTCTGCAATACTAAGCGTCAGGAATGAACCTTTTTTTAAGACCCTCTTCAGATTATTATTCAGGGCGTTCAAAATAGTTTTGGGGGAGGATTCTATGCTGACAATGTTATGGAGAATTGACTGAACCTGCACCATAAGAAGAGCTGCAGACATTCCTTTTCCGGAGACATCTCCTATTACAACGAAAGTTTTGTCATTTTCGGGATCCGGTTTAATGAAGTCGTAGTAATCACCGCCGACTTCCCTCGCCGTTGCCATGTGACAGCTTATCTGATAATATTTATTTTCGGGCGGCACTTCTGGCATCATCTTCATCTGTATTTCACGGGCAACTTCAAGCTCATCCTTTGCGGTAAGCTTATCTGCAAGTTCAAATGCCACAAGAAGATTTATCAGGATAAAACCCCAGACCGCAAATCCCCAATCATTTCCAAAATAGGCTAATATGAACAGAATCAATCCCAGGAAATATATTATTCTTCGTCCGGGGGTAAGAAGATTTAGAAATTCTAAGAAAAGATTTCGTGAAAAAAGAATAAAATCCAAAACCCTGTTCCGGCTCTTCTCGGGTTTTTTCATTCTCTTGACGTAGAAATCATAAACCTCGGGCACATCTCTTCTTACGAGTTTATGAAACTCATTGTAATTTAGCTCTCCGGTATAAAAACGGAATAATCTTCTTAACCTTTCAAAAAGGTGATTCATTTAAATAATCTCAGATTTTGCTTAATATGTCCGCTGCGCCTTTAAGAACTTCATCTTTCTTGGCAAAACAAACTCTCAACAGATTTGCGCTTCGTTTATTATTATAAAAAGGGGAGAGGGGAATAGTAGCTATCCCGGCCTCTTTAGTAAGTTTTTCAGCAAATTCCATATCATTCATATCTGTAATTCCGGAATAATCAAGAAGCTGGAAATATGTACCGCTGGCAGGCTTAAACTTCCAGAGGGAATTTTTCAGGTTCCTCAGGAACACATCTCTCTTTTTTTCATAAAAGTGATTAAGCTTCATATAATGACTTTCGTTATCCATATATTCAGCATATGCATACTGAATTGGTGTATTAACCGCAAATACAATGAACTGATGTATTTTCCTGAATTCCCTCATCATGCCTTCAGGTGCGGCGCAATAACCCATCTTCCATCCTGTGGTATGATATGTTTTACCAAACGATGAGATTACAAAAGATTTTTTTACGAGTTCCCTGGAAGAGGAAACTGAAATATGTTTTTTTTCATCAAACACAATATGCTCATAAACTTCATCGCTAAGTACAAAAATATCCTTATTCCTGGTTATATCTTCCAGATTTTTTATGTCCGTCTCATTTATTACACTGCCGGTTGGATTATGGGGCGAATTGAGAAATATCATCCTTGTTCTGTCTGTAACTGCCTTGGCAGCTTTGTCCCAGTCTATTGAGAAATCCGTTTCTTTCAGTGGGACATATACAGGATTTCCCCCGTTTATTTTCACTGACGGAGCATAACTGTCATAGGCCGGTTCAAACAGGATAACCTCATCTCCGGGATTGATTACTGCTGCTGCCGTTGTATAAATCGCCTGGGTAGCACCTGCAGTAATATTAATCTCATTCTCAGGATCATATTTATGGCCGTATAACCTCTGTATTTTTTCTGAGATCTTATACCTGAGTACAGGAATTCCAGGCATAGGTGCATACTGATTAAAACCCTTCCTCAGGTAATAATCGACAAGATCAAGCAGTTCCTCATTACAATTAAAATCGGGAAATCCCTGGCTAAGATTGATTGCATTGTTTTCATATGCCAACCGCGACATTATAGTGAATATTGTCGTTCCCGTGTCAGCGCAGCTTTGAATTCAGCGTTCCGGTATGGGTATTCATTTCAAAACTTCTTTGAATATTTGTATGCGTAAAATAAATAAAATATCCTATTGACTGAAGTTCACGGGGGATTTATTATGAATACTACATCGGGAAGGGAGTGAAAGCAGACCGTGAAGAGACTGAAAATAGCTTAATCAACTTCAAATTCTGAAACGGGGGGTCTTATTGAATCATAGAGTGTTCTTAACCGCTGATATGCAAAACGGCTGCCCCGCTGGGCTGAGTCCCTGTAGTAAGTTACCGCCTTTGCTATATCCTTTCTTACCCCAATTCCATTCTCATACGCATAACCGGCTGCCGACTGTGCAAGCACTGAACCTTTAACCGATGCGGAAAGAAGCTGATCAACCTTCTCACCGTAATCAGAAGCCGGCAGCTGATCCAGGATAACCGCTGCATTCATTCGGATCTTAGCATCTTTGGATCCGAGCTTTTGGCACGTTCCCATAATGAAAAAGCTTTATGCAGATCGTGTTTTTGTATGCCGGAGTAATAAAAAAGGCCATACTCAATAAGGGCAGGTGTGAAGCCCTTTTCAGAAGATCTTTGCAAAAGATTTACAGCATCATTTAAAGTAATTTGGTGATCCAGTCCAAGTATCTCCAGGCCGTACCAATCAAACATTGCAATAGCATTACCGGCATCACTTTCTTTTTGTATTAAAGGAAAAAATGTTCCGACTTTCTGCATGTCATAAAGAAGGATTGATGCCGGAGGACTGTCAAGCCTTGATGCCCTTATATAATATTCTATTGCAGTAAGCAGATCTTTTTTATAGTAGATGCCTTTTTCATAAAGCCTTCCCAGGAAAGCTAATGCTTCAGCACTTCCAAAGTCAGCAGCCTGATTAATGAGCGGAATCAACCTTGAAACCTTAACAAAGTTAGTGTCCTGAAGACTGTTCTTTATCGAATCCGAAAGTTCGGTGAAACCTGAATGAGTCAGATCCTCGAGAAGTCTTTTATTGGTCACGGTAGGGATGGTATCCAGAATATCTTCAAAATCTATATAAACGAGGCCGAGGGAAGATTTAATAGGAGAGCTATTGTTCGAAGCAATAGAAGTATCCTGTCCGCTGATATTTGCTTCGGTGGTATCTATTCCGGAATAAGGAACCTTATTCTTTATTTCCTTAAGTGTTTCCTCTGCACTATGAATGCCTTTCCTGGCGGCTTTGCTGATCCAGGTATAAGCTTTTCCCCAGTTACGTTTAACGATAAGGTTGTCTGTATAAAGAAGTCCTATTGCATACTGAGCTTCTGGCATACCTTCATCCGCCGCCTCTTTGAAAAACTTAAAAGCTTCAAAAGGATCCCATTCCGTGCCCCATCCGTTTATCAGGAGAATTGCATAATTATATTTAGCTGCAGTTACACCATGGTCTGCGGCACTTTTAATCCATTTTGCCGCTTTGATTGTGTCAGCTTCGACTCCCTCGCCTAAGAGGTACCTGATACCAAGCTCGTGTTGTGCAAGGGGATCTCCTGAGTTTGCTTCCCTGATTAAATTAAACTGCTGCCATATCCGGTATGACAAATCCGGTTGATAGAAAAGATTCGGACGGGTTTGAGGTTTATTATTCTTAAATGCGAAACTTTTTGTCGAGTCTTGCCCGAAACTGTTAACCGCAGTCAGTAGAAAGAAAAGAATTAGAAAGGAATTTCTCAAAGTTGTCTTATAACCTGGTTTTCAAGTTGAATTTATATTAGAGACAAATATTATAATAAAAGTTTAATAATGGGAGTATATTTTTCGGGAAGCGCGAACTTTCTGTTTTCAACGTAATCCTTTGCTGCGCGGGTAATCCATTCCCGGTTGGATTCTATTTCTTTTAGCTCAATCTTTATCGGACTTTCATTGACCAGTAAATATTTCTTAATGTTTAGTTCCACTGGGTTATCCTCCCCGGTCAGCATAACAGAAACAAAGATTCTTTTTTCGCTGCTATTCACATTAAACTCAAGGAGCTTTCCATAATTTTCAATTTTCTTGCTGATCAGCAGCTTTGCTGAAGCACTTGTAAAATCATCTTTTATATTTGAAATAAATCCCATTTTATTATTCCTCCGAAAAATCAATGGTTGCCGGCTCACCAAAATTAAAGTTTCTGCTTCCAAGTACGAAAGCAGCTGAAAAAATAATTTCAGTTTTACCTTTTCCTGAACCGGGATTATATGGATTATAAACAAGAGCCAGTTCAAAATTAGTCTTAGAGATTGATTGATTCTGAGTCCTTAATCCAAAACCGTATCCCTGGTATACACGACTCGATAATAGGTTCTGGTTCTCTCCTGATATTAAAGCGTAATCAGCGAAAGCTATTCCACCTATGACAAATCCAAGGATATTATATGGGGTAAAAAGTCTCATTTCCAGATCAAGCACGTTCCGTTTAACGCCTGCTATGGAAAATTCATTAAATCCCGGCATTCCTGCTGAGCGGTTAAGATATATCTGTTCACCTTCAAACCTGTTGAAACCGAGTATGTAGTTATTCTGAACAAAGAACCTTGCTTTCCATCCATCTTTGAAAACAAGAGGAGAGTGATAAATCAAATCAAATTTTATGGTATTCTGTTCCCACTTATCAGAAAACCTGAAGCCTCCAGTTCAAAATTTCCTGATATATAACCGAAATGATTAATCTGTGCAGAATATACCAGTTGTGCTCCATAATACCATCGGTTGTAAAATTCCCTTGAATCTGAACCGGTTGTAAGCGCTATCATTCCGCCGACAGGGATATCTTCTGTAACACCAAACTCACTGACATAATATGCCTTATAAAATTTCCTGGAAATGGCTCCAAGGCTCGCAAGGTATAATCTGTGATTTTCAAAAATTTTATTGGAATCAGCTGTTACTTTTGGTCTTATCCTGTAATGTTTGCGGAAATATCTGCCTGAAACAATAAACGATGAGCTTTTCCTTACTGGTTGGGGCACAAAAGGCAGCATGAATGACCTTCCGATCCAGAGATCCTGCGAATCATAACTGTGCGGGATGAGAGTAATCTTTTTACTGTCGTCGATGAAACGTAAGTCATCGTGCTGCCAGGTGAAATCAAGTCCTCCAGCCCACTTTGTGCATGTCGTAAAGAAGGAGCGGTTCAGGCTGACCTGAAAAAGGTTACTCTTATTATTGCTTGCCAGGTTAAGCGATGCATTTACAAAAGAACCTTTTATATTATTTATTGTATAGTCAAATTTTCCTCCCCATCCTATATAAGAGTCCTCGTCATGAGTGATCAACAATCCTGCAGAGTGCCCGATTCCCATAAAATTTTTATCTTTTAATCCCAGGTACCCGCTTTTTCTTTTCGGACTATAAGAAATCTGCGGATCCAGTGTCCATTTGTCTTTTGTGGAAACGTACACATCAACATTTCCGGTTTCCTCAGTACTTTGAAGTTTTATAGCAGCATCATAAAAGTAGCCTGACTGACGCAGAAGTCTTTCACTATCTTCAATTGACTGAGGATCAAGTTTATCTCCCTCCTTAAACAGGAGGATGTTTTTAATCACCCAGGTTTTTGTTTTGGAATGAAGTGCATTTCCTATTTTCCCCAAAATATCGGGTTTCCAATTCTGTCCATCGTTTATTGACGGACCGGAAACGTCGATATTATTTATAAAAATATTCTTAATTGTTTTTCCTTCACTGGCTTTTACCCTTATTGAATCCGTGGAAACCGTGAAGGCAAAGGAACTGAAATGAAGAACGCACAATAGAAATATGGTAAGAACAGCTTTTCTGGTTTTAATCATATACTCAAAATATTAATTATAAAGATATTTTAACAATACCTTAATAATTCTTCTGTGACCTAAACTGAATATCTTAAATATGCTCTTTTTTCTTGACCTAAATAACCTATTAAAGTAATTTGAATCCCAAAATAAACCTTTTTTTATCACTGGGTCACTATACTATAAAAGGACATCTATGGGAGTTAATGTTTCCGCAGCAGACCTTATAGTAATAGCAGGTTATATCATTCTCGTTCTCGCAATAGGATTTTATTTCAGAAAAAAACACAAAAACAGTGAGGAATATTTCCTTGCAGGAAGGAATGTAGGCTGGGTTGCTATCGGAGCATCTCTTTTTGCTACCAACATTTCGAGTGAACATTTCCTTGGCCTTGCAGGAACTGGTGCGCAATCTGGACTTGCAGTAGGCCACTTTGAATGGCTGGCCTGCCTGATTGTTCTTCTTCTGGGCTGGGTTTTTACTCCCTTTTACCTGAAATCCGGTGTGTTTACGATGCCCGAATTTCTTGAGAAGAGATATAACAGCGCATCAAGGTACTATCTGAGTATAGTTTCAATAATTGCATATGTCCTTACTAAAATCTCCATTGCCCTGTATGCAGGGGGGATATTACTTAATGCTGTGATGGGCTGGGATATGTATACCTCGGCAGTCATAATAGTCCTAATAACAGGTTTATATACAGTAACGGGGGGACTTTCTGCCGTAATTTATACAGATCTCGTGCAAATGTTAATCCTCATTGGCGGGTCTGTGATTTTAACTATACTTGGTTTGAACCAGGCTGGGGGCTGGAATAACCTTGTTGCCGGTACGCCGGTTTCTTTTTGGCATATGTTTAAGCCTATGACAGATCCTGATTTTCCCTGGACAGGTATAGTTTTCGGAGCACCTATACTGGGGATATGGTACTGGTGTACCGACCAGTACATTGTGCAGAGGGTTCTCAGTGCAAGAAATTTGTCTAATGCACAGAGCGGGACAGTCTTCGCAGGCTTTCTTAAAATATTACCCGTTTTTATTCTTATCCTCCCGGGTATAATTGCTTACTATCTTTCTAAAGGAACGATAAGTGGTGACCAGGCTTATGCATGGATGATTACCAACCTGCTTCCTTCAGGATTAAAAGGACTTGTGGTCGCTGGGCTTCTTGCTGCACTGATGTCCTCACTAAGCGCTATGTTTAATTCAACCTCAACTTTGCTAACCATCGATATTTATAAGAAACTCAAACCCGGCGCTGATGAAAAAGCCACAGTTAATTTCGGACGGATAACCACGGGAGTAATGGTTATACTTGGACTCCTATGGATCCCATTCATTGGGCTTCTGAGCGATAACAGGATGTATGTTTATCTCCAGAGTGTGCAGGCATATATTTCGCCGCCTATTGCGGCCTGTTTTCTTTTTGGTATTTTCTGGAAAAGGGTTAATGGCAAAGGTGCTATTTCTGCACTCCTGACTGGTTTAGTCCTCGGCGGAATAAGACTTGTCCTTGAGATCCAGAATAAAATCTCCCCTCTATCTAATGATTTTCTGAGATATGCAGCTTCCATAAACTTTCTGCATTTTGCAATCTTCCTATTTGTCGTCTGTTCTGCAGTTCTGATTGCCGTCAGCCTGGCAACAGAAGTGCCTGCCGGAAAGAAACTTGAAAAATTAGTGATATCAACCGGGGATATTAATTACAGAGCAGATTCAAAATGGAGGAAAGTTAATATTGCTGCCTCAGTTGTCCTTGTAATAACATTGGCGTTCCTGTGGTGGACATTCGGTTGAGCAACTTATTATTTATAATTATATGAAAAGAATATATCTGATTGGTTCACTGATTATTGTTTCCGTTGTTTCCGCGTATGTAATCTACAGGGTTTATCCTTCAGTACATCCTCTCGGTGCCGTGAAGCTCGATTATAACGCACTCCAGATCAAAGAAAAAGGGGAGAGCCTGGCGGATCAGTTCAACCTTGATAGATCAAATAAAATTGAAACTACCACTCTGCAATCGAACAATAACCTGATAAAAAGTATATACGATTCGTATTCTTTCTCTGAGGCGAACGAACTTATCCGTAATAAGATTCCAGGTTATTACTGGGAGCTCGAATGGAAAAGTTCGGATGGAAAGGTTGTAATAAACAGCAATGAAAGCAGGGAAGAACGTTCTGCCGGAGATATTACACTTGACTTCGATACAGAAGGCAACCTTCTCAAATTTAAAAGAGAACTTACTGATTCAATTAAATTAAATTCCGCTGCTGAAGAACAGGCCCGGCAGGTGGCTCTGAAATTTCTTCAGGAATATGCCCCGGTTGTTCCCGGAGAGGAAGAGAGGGCTGCTAAATATAAAGTAACAAATAGTTTCGCCGAACAAGCGGTGAAAGAAACAAGATATCAGTCGAGAACAGATTATGTTTTCTCCTGGAAAGCAAAATCTGCCGAAATAAATAAAAATATTTCCCTGAATGTTACTGTTTCAGGAGATCTGATCTCAGAATATAGTCTGACTTATAATGTGTCTGAAAATGTTTCTAAAGCCCATGATAGCATGTACTCCGTTGCAACTGAAGTTCCTTTCTATATTATAATATACATTCTGATCATTATAATTGGCTATAAGCGGATCCGTGCTTATGAGGTAAGTTTCAGGCTGGCAATAATAATGGGACTGATTGTTGGAGTTTCATTCAGCATAAATCTTTACACTATAATTTCTGATTCATCAACAGGATGGGAGCTTTGGCTTCCTTTGATATTCAGTACGATCTTCCTTGCTATCGGAGTATTCATAAGCTGGGCAGTAAGTGAAACGTTAGCAAGAGAGGCCTGGAAAGAAAAGTTTGTTTCTCTTGACCTGCTTACGAAGGGGTATGCTTTTCATTCAAGGGTGGGAACTGCAGGTATTGTGGGTTTAATCGGGGCTTTTCTGATATACCTTGCATGGACAGGAATTCTCTTCGTGTCGGAAAAATTATTCAACATATCATTTATTGTTAAAGACGGTTCAAGTATAGTTTCACATTTTCATTCAGTCAGTCCGGCTTTGAACGTAATAGATAAAAGTATTTATCCCCAGATATATGTTACAGCTATCTTTCTATTGTTCGTTCATTCAGGACTAAAAAGGAGATTCAATTCTCTTTACTTACTGATCCCAATAAGCGCTCTGCTGTGGGGACTAATAAACTATAATGAGCTTGTGCCCATTTACTGGGGAGTCATTACCGGAACTATTACAGGAGCACTTTTCATTTTACTCTTTACTTATTTTGATGTCCTGTCCGCATTAATCGCTTTGATCGTATATAATATCATAGATATAGGCATTTCATTATTTACCTGCGGGAATGTCTACTATCTGAATTCAGGTTATTATATTATTCGTTATCTTTTCCTTGTTTCGATATTCCTGATTATCGGGTTATTTACCAGGGATAAAGTTACCAACTTATGATTCCATAACTCCCGCTTTTGTAAAGAATATAACAGAACGTCAGAGAATGCAGAGCGAACTTGAGATAGCCCGGGATGTACAGATGAGTTTCCTTCCGGTTAAAAATCCACAGTTTAAAGGGCTTGACATAGCAGCAAAATGTATTCCTGCACTTGAAGTGGGAGGCGATTATTATGACTTTGTCAGATTGGATGAAAGCAGATTGGGAATTATCATTGGTGATGTTTCAGGCAAAGGTACGCAGGCTGCATTTTATATGACACTAACGAAGGGATTCGTTAAAGCCCTGTCTAAAACAATAAAATCGCCGTCCGAATTCCTGATTCAAATAAACGAACTCTTTTATGAAAATGTGGAACGGGGAACATTCATAAGTATGATCTATGGAATATTCGATTTGAAGGAGAATACGCTTACATTTTCAAGAGCCGGACATAATCCTGTCCTGGCCAGACAGTCGGATAAAAATGAAATTGAATTACTGAATCCCGTCGGCCTTGCTCTCGGCCTGGAAAAAGGGCAAATATTCAGCAGGACGATCAAAGAGCTAAAGGTGACATGTGTCCCGGTGATGCTTTTATATTTTACACTGACGGTTTTACAGAAGCAAGGAATAAGTATAAAATTGAGTTCACGGAAGAGAGATTAAAAGAAGCCATATCAAAAAATATCGATCTTCCGGCAAATGAAATTCTCCAAAAGACAGTGGAGGATGTAAATACATTTATAGGCAAAGCCCTTCAGCACGATGATATGACAATGGTAGTAGTAAAGGTTATATAAGAAAGAGCCAAAGTGAAAATTTATTAATCACTTTTAAGCCAAAATTTACACATAGTGCTGAATGAAAAAGAAATTCCTCGATGAGTACAAAAACTCAGGCAGATTGATGAATTTCCACACTTTCCTTAACAACTTGTATCCTGTTTTTATCGATCCAGTAAGCCCAGGGAATAAAGAGCCACTGGAGTAAACCCGCATAGCCAATTGCTTCGACTGATGGAGGAGGCGGACTGAAAACATTCATTAAATATGCTACCCCGAGAAATAGCACTAAGCTCCAAAATGCGAACTTTCCCGTTTTATTTTTCGCTTTTGTTGAACTCAGATATAAATATATTCCGCCAATGAAGATCAGGCTTTCAATAACCAATGATACAGCCGGGTGATTCCATAAGCTTAGGCCGGCTTTTATACCGCTGCCCGGATAAAGCGGCAGGTCGGGTATGTGAACCAACAAGTCGAGAATCCAATGACTGAGCACAAGTAGTCCGAGAATTATCGCACCTCTTGAATTTTTCTTAATAAAGTAGTAAATCATTCCAAAAATTAAAGACCAGACAAGCACCATAAGCAGGCTGTGAGTGTAGGGGTAATAAGTAAACTCCAGGGGGTTAGACGGGGTCAATCCCGGTACTATTTTAACTTTTTCAACTCCGATAAGAATTAAAACTGGCCAGATAAGATCAAGCAGCTGTGCTGCCAGGAACATTGTTCCCAGCGACGGTCCGGGTGCTGCTTTTTTACCGGCTAAGCCTGCTCCAAAATGCCCTATGAACATGTTTAATACCTCTCATTTATTATGATTTATACATCAGCCTGCTCATTAATATATAAGATTTCTCAACTAAGTTAAAATCCGAATTATTCCAGTTGCAGCCTTCCTTACTTATGCGACTTATATCTCTTAATATAACCTGGATATCGTTGTAAATAATGGTCACCTTATTTTATTTATTTTTTCAGGATCACCCCACAAGAGTCTTAATTCATCTTCAATTTCGTTGACAGGATCTTTTCCGGTTTCTTTTTTGTATTGATGGGTACCGCTCCAGCTCTCTATAAAGTTAAGTAAACCTGATAGGTTCCAGTTCACGCTTACAAAAAAATCTTTACTCTCAATATCTTTTCCCGGTAAGTTTAATTCAGTGTATTTACCATCAACCAGCCTTGCTCCGTCTTTGAAGTAAGGGGAAAGGATATCCAGATAAAAATGTTGAAAGAGCTTATCGAATGGTGGTTCTATGTAACCAACATGGTAGGTCCAAACAGCAAGAATACCTCCCGGTTTCAGCACTCTCTCTGCTCCTCTATAGAACCAGTCAAGTTCAAACCAGTGAACAGCTGAGCTGCAGTTAAAAGGTCTAATGAATGGGATTTTATCCCTGCATTTTCAGAAAGACTTACAAAGTAATAGATACGTTTGTGTCTGTTTGCATTCTTCACTTGGCTTACGCTGATATCTGTGGCTATGACCCTTGTGAAAAAATCTGTCAGGCTCAGAGCCGCCTGCCCGTTGCCGGTTGCACAATCCCAGGCAGCATCCTGTTGTATAGTTAATTCTGAAAGGTATTCAAATAACTCTTCGGGATACCTTGGACGCGATTCTGCATATTGTTTAGCATATGGGGAATAATCAGGCGATTTCATAGAGGAGTAATCTCCTGTTTGAATTGCTTGTTAAATTCGAAAAACCGGCAGCTGAAAATCCCTGGAATACAACTAGCCGAACGCTGCAGTAAAAATTCTCAGATCAATTGAAGATAAAAGGTTCCGGATTATTCTCCCATCTTACATTTACCATCAAATTTAGCCCCTTCTTTGACTATCAAAGATTTCGTAAAAATGTCACCCTGAAGGTTGCATTTCTCTTCCAGAGTGAGCCGGTTTTTTACTTTCACGGTGCCGGTTACATTTCCGCCGATAGCTACAGAATCAGCACTTACCTGGCCGTTCACTTCACCATTGCTGCCTATAACTACGTTTCCCTGGGAAATGATATCTCCCTGGATTTCTCCTTCAACTCTAATATTACCGTTGCTTTTAACTTTTCCTTCTATTTTTACCCCGGCACTGATTATTGTAGTTTCCTCGGATTTTCTATCCTCGGGCGACAGGTTTTTAAGCATAACAAATTTCCTATATATTTAAAATGGTTAATAATCTGTCGTCAATATACTTTTTTTGGCTAAAAATAGGAATACATTTTTTGAAGGAATCTCAAGTTCTGATTTTGGATAACTGTAAAACAATGATTAAATTAAATTCATCTACGCACCTATTCTCGTAAAATCAATAATCACTCTAAACCAAAAAGAGGAGTTTTATGCGTAATTATGTCTATTTAGTTTGTATACTCTTAATAACAGGTAATTATTTGACCGCACAGGATTTCCATACACCGCGGCCCAGCCCTGATGCAACCGTAAGCCAGGTAGTCGGTATTACCAGGATTACGGTCGATTACAGCTCGCCGGGGGTAAAAGGCAGGCCTATATGGGGTGATCTTGTTCCTTACGGGAAAGTGTGGAGAACAGGTGCGAATGAGGTGACTTCCATAACTTTCAGTACGGCGGTAAAAGTAAATGGAAACAAGCTGGATGCAGGAACTTACGGCATCCATATGATACCGGGAAAGGTAGAATGGGAAATAATTTTCAGCGGTGATACTAAAACAGACGATCCTATGGATTACGATAGTTCAAAGGATGTTCTGAGAATAAAAGTGAAACCACAGGAGAATCCATTCACAGAAAGGATGGCATTCACTATTACGGATATGGATGAAAACAGTGCAAGGGTAAATCTTTTGTGGGAAAAGTTAAAGCTGAGCTTTACTGTGGATGTCGAAACACAGAACCTCGTTTTGGAAGATGCGAGAAACCTAAAGGCATGGTCGGACCTTAATTCTGCAGCCACCTATTGCCTGCAGAATAATATCAACCTTGATGAAGGCTTCAGGTGGATACAGGCTTCTGTCCTGATAAACGAAAATTACTGGAACCAGAGAATAAAGGCTCAATATCTGGCGAAGATGGGTAATAAGGATGAAGCCATTGCTGTTATGGAAAAGGCGATTGACCAGGGTGCAAAGATGGACAACCCTCCATTCGATTTTGATAATATGAAGAAGAAACTGAATGAATGGAAAGGGACAAATTGATTGGTTACAAACCTTCAGGATATTTTCAGAGAGAAACTATCTTATAGGAAAAGTTCATGGGAGAGAGTACTGATAAAGAAGGTAAGATAGGTTATTTATCTGTTGCAGCCATTGGAATCGGCGGAATGGTTGGGGGCGGAATTTTTGCAGTGCTGGGACTTGCCGTAAAGCTGGCTCATGGAGGAACACCCGCTGCATTTCTTCTTGCGGGGGTTATCGCATTGGTAACCTCGTATTCTTATACCAAGTTATCTGTTGCTTATCCGAGCCAGGGAGGAACGGTTGAATTTTTAAACCAGGCTTTTGGAGGAGGACTATTTACTGGCGGGCTTAATGTTCTTTTATGGATGAGTTATATAGTAATGCTTTCATTATACTCATTTGCTTTTGGAAGTTATGGTGCCAGTCTAATTCCTGGTTCACATATCTTATGGAAACATTTATTTATTACAGGTTCAATTCTGCTTTTCACTTTGCTTAATGTTACTGGCGCGAAACTGGTCGGGGAAGCTGAAGAATATATCGTCGTTATTAAACTGTTGATCTTGCTGGTTTTTGTTGGGATAGGATTAAATACAATAAATATGCAAAGTATGGAACCTGCTCAGTGGACTGGTCCGTTAGAGTTTATAGCAGGAGGAATGATAATTTTTCTTGCCTATGAGGGATTTGAGCTTATTGCGAATACAGCCGGAAATGTTAAGAATGCTGATAAAACTCTGCCGAGAGCATACTATTCTTCTGTAGTTTTTGTGATAATTCTATATATATTAATCGCCGCAGTCACTGTGGGTAACCTGGCCATACCGAAAATAATTGATGCTAAGGACTATGCTTTAGCTGAAGCTGCAAAACCTTTCATGGGCAGCTTCGGTTTTACTCTGATTGCCATTGCGGCGATACTTTCTACCGGATCAGCAATTAATGCAACTATGTACGGGGCTGCGAGAGTAAGCTTTGTCATTGCCAAAGATGGTGAGCTGCCTGCACGACTGGAAAAGAAAATCTGGAAAAAACCTATCGAGGGACTTCTAATTACTTCTGCGGTTACAATGTTGATAGCCAACTTGTTTGACCTAAGCGGAATATCAACAATGGGGAGTGCAGGCTTCCTTTTGATTTTCGCCTCAGTGAATGCTGCAAATGTGAAGATGAGCAAAAAAACAGGCTCAAAAAAATGGATACCTTTTGTCGGGACTGTTTTATGCATAATTGCCCTTGGTTTATTAATTGTTCAGACATTAAGAACTTCTCCCGGGAATATATGGGTTCTGATGGTAATGTTCACTCTTGCCTTTCTTATCGAAGTTACATATAGAGAATTCAGAAGGAACAAGAAGATACAGCCGATTTTGGAAAAGAATAAATCTAAAACATAATAATTATTTCAGCCTAAGTTGACTGATCAGAAAAATCTCATAAATGTTCGGGTTTAATCAAGTTGCAAATTATTAGGGGTATCCGACAGGTTTAAAATAAGGATTGGATAACTTTTCTGCAGATGTTACTCTGTTTACTTGGTTATCCAATCAATCTTAATAAATAAATTAATAAGTATTAAAATTGAAGCTGATAATAAATTATCAACTTCCGATATATAATATAATCCTACAGGATTAAGAGTCAACACTTTTATTTCAGATGTATTTTCGGACACAAAAAATTCTGAACCTATCTTCCGCGATGCTCATCCAAACAGAAAAACAGGCAATTAGTCCATTTATTAATTGACGGTTTTTATTTATCTTAATAAAAATTCACTACAGTTCATGGAATGAATAAGATTTATAAAGCAATAAGAATAATTTCAATTCTTCTCCTGGTTATTTTTTTTACTTCTCCGCCCGCCTATGCCGATTATGATTCCGTTGAAATAATCTATCATCTCGGTGAAAAAATTCCACTTAATCTTACATTTACCAATTCAGACGGTAATAAAGTTCTATTAAAAGACCTTGTTAATAAACCCACTGTGATTGATTTCTGTTATTACAACTGTGCGGGTATATGTACACCATTAATGCTGGAAGTTTCCGATGTTATCGGGAAGGTAAAGTATGCTCCGGGAATTGACTACAATATTATAAGCATTAGTATTGATCAGAATGAAACATCCAGGATGGCTGCGGATAAAAAAAAGGCAATGATAGGAATGGCAGACAGGGAAGTGCCGGATTCATCCTGGTGCTTTTTAACAGGAGACAGCACAAGTATTTATAAGCTGACTGATGCCGCGGGATTTAGATTCAAGAGAAGTTATGGAGGCTTTCTACATAAGGGTGTTCTTATCATTCTTGATAAGTCAGGAAAAATTGTTCAATACCTTGATCCAGGTCATCAAAAAACAGGCGATTTTCAAATCCTGCCCTCAAACTTTGCGCTCGCGATAAAGAAAGCCTCTGAAGGTGAAGTCACATCCACAATAGAAAAAGTTCTGCAGACATGCTATAGCTTTATCCCGAAAGGAAATGATCTTCTCGTACTTATGCTTGTTCTTGCTTCAGGGATTGTCTCTGTTGCTGTTGTTTTTGTCGTCATAAAGAAAGCCAACCTCAGGACCTGAGCGGTTATTTTCTATTCAGACTCTATAAAATCTTCTGTCTGCTATTTGAACAGAAGAAAGAAAACAATGCCGAGTGCTGCAAAGAGAAGAACTAATGGATTTCCAGAGATGAGTTCAGTATAAAGTACATCGGGTGAGAGAGCTCTAACAAAATAATCAGTTTTAGTAGACCCAAGGGAATTAATAATGTATCCTACAGCTGCGCCAAGGTATATCGAAAAAAGAAACTTCAGAATAAAGACTAATTTGGATTTCAGACTCATAAAAGCACCAGATGTTCAGGGGTAACTTAACAAAATAATAGTATAAGTAACTAATACCGGACGATTCCGGAAAATTCTGAAAATAATATTATTTATTTGGACCCTTGCCTGTAATCAACCTTACTCCCCGTCTGCCTGTAAAATAATACCATACCCATTCAGCCATTACCCTTATCCTGTTTCTGAAGGTAATCAGGAAAAAAATATGTATGAAAGACCAGAGAAACCAGGCAAAAAAACCGCTGAATTCGAGTTTCCTGATTTTTGCTACAGCCTTAGCTTTTCCAATTGTCGCCATAGTACCTTTGTCGAAATATCTAAATGGCTTTCTGTCTTCGGGGGCAGTTGTATTATTTATGATTTTCGCTGCATACCTTGCCTGCTGCATCGCAACCGGTGCTATTCCGGGCAGAGGTTCTCCATTCTCTCCATTAACAACGGCCGCATCGCCGATAACAAATATTTCAGGATAATCCTTTATGCTCAAATCATTTTCAACAAGGATTCTGCCTGCCCTGTCATAAAATGAATTTAGTGACTTCAGCAAGGGAGATGCTTCGTTTCCTGCTGCCCAGATAACATTATCCGTACCAATGAATTCGTCTTCAAGCCTGACGCCCTCTGCCGTAACACCTGATACAAGCTTTCCGGTTATGACCTTAACCCCAAGTTCTTCCAGTGACCGTTCCGCACTATGTGATAAATTTTCAGGATATGAGGTCAGCACTCTTGGAGCTGCTTCAACAAGAATTATTTTTGCTTCTTCGGGTTTAATATGTCTAAAATTCTTCAGCATTGTTTTTTTGGCAATTTCAGCAATTGCACCCGCCATCTCTACACCTGTAGGACCTCCTCCAACGATTACGAATGTCAGGTACCGGCCCCTCCGGTGCGGATCAGAAATCATTTCAGCTTTTTCAAATGAAGTTAATATGCGCTCCCTGATTGACAATGCATCACTCAAAGTTTTGAGTCCAGGCGCAAATTTTTCCCATTCATTTTTTCCAAAGTATGAATGAGTGGCTCCCGGAGCCGCGATCAGATAATCATACTGTATGCTCCGGTCTTTCAAATGAACAAGTTTTTTTTGTTTATCTATAGAAATGACCTCAGCCATTATTACTTCCATATTGTTCTTACTACTTAAAAGCACTCGGATGGGCACAGCTATGTCGCCGGGAGAAAGAGCTGCTGTTGCAACCTGATAAAGCAGGGGCTGAAAAAGATGATGGTTTGTCTTGTCTATTAGAGTGATTTGAAGATCTGCAGAATTTAAATTACGTGCTGCGGTCAATCCGCCGAAACCACCGCCGATTATTACAACTTTTACGAATTGCATAAGATATTAAGTTTTGTTTCGGAATGAACAAATATAGGAAAGAAAATTTCTCACACATAATTCAACAGGAAATTCTGGTATGTAAGTATAAGTTTATCCTGATAATGCTGTCTGAACATTTGAAGTTTTTAAAAAATATCCCCGAAAGAGGGTCGGTGAACATTAAAAACGAAAAATAATTTAAACAAATTATGATTTATAATTGTAAATCAGACTTACATCCTCTATATTGCAGTACAAAAAATATATGGCTGCACGGAACAAAGTTAAGTTTATTTTCGTTACAGGCGGAGTTGTTTCATCTCTCGGTAAAGGTATCACTGCCTCATCTCTTGGTCTCCTCTTAAAACAACGCGGTTATAAAGTTACAATCCAGAAATTTGATCCTTATATTAATGTCGATCCAGGTACAATGAACCCGTTCCAGCATGGTGAGGTTTATGTTACGGATGACGGGGCAGAGACAGATCTTGACCTGGGACATTATGAAAGATTCCTGGATGTAAACATGACCCAGGCAAATAATACAACCACGGGTCAGGTTTACTATGAAGTTTTAACCAAGGAAAGACGTGGAGATTACCTCGGAGCAACTGTCCAGGTTATACCTCATATTACTGATGAAATAAAACAGCGTATGGTAAAACTCGCCGAACTTGGCGAATACGACATAATTATTACCGAAATTGGCGGAACAGTCGGTGATATAGAAAGTTTACCGTTCATAGAAGCAATGCGTCAGCTCATGATGCAGTATGGCAGGAAAAATACTATCAGTCTCCATGTCACACTGGTTCCTTATATTCCTGCTGCCGGGGAAGTAAAAACAAAGCCCACGCAGCACAGCGTGAAAAATCTGCTGGGACTGGGCATTCAACCTGATCTGCTGATTTGCCGTTCCGAGAAAAAACTCTCCAAAGATATCAGGGATAAAATTGCACTTTTTTGCAATGTTGATACAAGATCCGTTATCTCTGCTTACGATTGTTCTTCAATATACGAGGTCCCGCTTGTTTTCTATAAAGAAAAAATGGATTTAATCGTATTAAATAGACTTCATCTTCCTGATCGGAAAATTAGATTAGATGACTGGGAACAGTTTGTGAACAATGTAAAAAACCCCCAGAAAACAGTTGAGATTGCCCTTTGCGGGAAATACGTGGAACACCTTGATGCTTATAAGAGTATTATGGAGTCCTTCATTCATGCAGGTGCCGAAAATAATGCTAAGGTTATTGTCAAATCCATAAGCGCGGAGAGATTTGATGATGAAGATCCCGAAAAACTTCTAGACGGGATAAGCGGTATACTTGTCCCAGGAGGATTTGGTGAACGGGGGATAGAAGGTAAAATTAAAGCGATCAGATATGCACGTGAAAATAAAATACCATTCTTCGGAATTTGTCTCGGACTCCAGTGTGCTGTTATAGAATTTGCCAGAAATGTATGCGGAATAAGAAATGCGAACAGCTCTGAATTTAAGAAAAATAAGTATAGTGTAATTGACTTGATGCCGGAACAGAAAAATGTGAAAAATATGGGTGCTACAATGAGGCTTGGTTCATATCCCTGCAATATCCAGCCCGGAACCAAAGTAATGAAGGCTTATAAAATAGCATTCATTTCGGAGAGACACAGGCACCGGTATGAAGTAAATAATAAATTCAGAACAAGGCTTGCTGAAGGGGGGATGATATTCAGCGGACTATCTCCTGACAGGGAACTGGTCGAGATGATCGAACTTCCCGATCATCCCTGGTTTGTAGGGTGTCAGTTCCATCCGGAATTGAAATCCAGGGCTACTAATGCCCACCCGCTTTTCCGGGAATTTGTAAGAGCTGCACTGGATTATTCTGAAGGGAAATCTGCAGTTCAGGAAGATGAATAACTCTCTTCAAAAATAATTAAGTAAAAATCCTCTATGAAAGTAATCCTGACACTCTGTTTACTGTTTGTTTTTTCATTTCTGATGTCCGGACAGCAGGAGATAGAACGACAAATATATAAGGGCCTTGATGCCTGTTACAATTTCGACTGGGAACAAGCTGACCATACATTTAAAAGATTAATTGAAAAATATCCCGATGATCCGAGAGGTTACCATTTTGAATCGAGTATATATCTCTGGTACTATCTTGGCGGCAAAAATAAGAATGACCTGGATACATTTGAAACCTTTTCAGATGAAGCAATTGAAAAGGCCGAGGCTATCCTGGAAAAGAATGAGAAAAGTGAGATAGCTCTCTATTTCCTGGGAGCAAATTACTGCTACCGTGCTATTGCGTTTGGTACGGCCGGCTCCTTTCTCGATGCCGCCTGGGCAACCAAAAAATCGGAAACATTTCTTTCTAAGCTTCTTGAGATAAATGCCGGCAGAACGGATGCATATCTTGGACTTGGACTTTACAACTTTGCCATTGCCCATATACCCTCTGCATTCAAATGGGCTTTGAACCTTGTAGGAATCAGTGGTGATAAGGATACCGGGGTTAAGTATATAGAGATGGCAGCCGAAAACGGAAATTATACCCGGGTGGAAGCTCAGTACTACCTGGCCCAGATAGAAATGGATTTCCTGATAGATTATGAATCTTCCGCTGCACTTTTAAAAAGACTCGTAAAAAAATACCCCCGAAATCTATTCTTTAATTATTCTTATGCAGTACTGCTTATGAAGCAGAGAAAGCTCACCGAAGCAGACAAATTTCTAAACAAAGTGATCCGGTATGGAAATAATCAGTTCAGTCAGATCTCTTCATTCTCATACTTCCTTAAGGGTGATGTTAATTTCAGGAATAGCAATCTTGATTCAGCAATAACATATTATCTCCATTTCCTCGAGAATGCTGAGGCTAACGATTATACAGGAATAGCTGCCTACAGGCTGGGATTATGTTATGAGGCAGATGGAAATCGTGAAACTGCCGTTAAATATTTTGAAAAAGCGCAGAATGGAAATATGGATCTTGATGATGATATTTATGCTAAAAGAAAAAGTGAATTATACCTCAAAAGGACTCTCTCACCAACTGAGATGAGCCTGGTATTCATCTCAAATATGATAGAGGCCGGGAAATATAAAGCAGCATATGATTCAGTCAGTTCAATACTTCCTGATATCCGGGCTGAAAAGCTGAGAGCGGAAGCTCTTCTATACAAGAGCGACGCGGCTTTCTATATGGGTAATTACCAGGAGTCTGCAGAACTTGCTTCCCAGGTGCTCGGGCTGGATTCATCGAACGAAAAATGGGTTATTCCTTTTTCGTATTATAACCTTGCGAGGGCAAATAAAAAACTGGGCAATACTGAAATTGTGAAACCTAATGCGGAAAAAGCTGATGAGGAAAATGACTATGACTACCAGAATAAACTCAGGAATCTACTGTATCCGCTGATGGAAGATCCTGCCAAAAATTAGAGCTTATATTTTTATGGTTCGGGTTCTTCAATAAGAATATTGATTGACAATCTTTCACTATTTCGGTAATTTTCACCAATATTAATTAAGTAATTGATTTGAAATTAGCTGTTTTTGTTTCGGGAAGAGGATCAAATCTTCTGTCAATTTTAGAGTCCCGGGAATTAGCAGAACTGATCGAAATAAAAGCTGTAATAAGCGATAAGATTGAGTGCGGCGCCTTCGAAATTGCAAAGAATTATTCCGTCCCGACCTATACTCTTGGAGACAAAGACGGTTTAATCAATTATAAAGACCTATCCAATTTATTATCTCAGCTTAAAATCGATCTGATTGTTCTGGCGGGCTTTTTAAAGCTTATTCCAGGAGATGTGGTTAAAGATTACAATGGAAGAATTATAAATATTCACCCCGCTCTTCTCCCTTCTTTCGGAGGAAAAGGTATGTACGGGATGAATGTCCATAAGGCGGTATTTAATTCATCTGCAAAGGTCTCCGGTGCTTCTGTGCATTTTGTGGATGAATCTTATGATATGGGTACAATAATTGCTCAGGAATGTGTGGATATACGAGATATAAAATCCCCTGAGGAAATTGCTTCAAGGGTGCTGAAGGTTGAACACAGGATACTTCCTTCTGTTATTAAGATAATTGCCGAAGGGAAAGTTCATATAAGAAATAATCGTGTAGAAATTTCTGAATAAAACGGAACTTGAAAATTGCAAAAATTTGCCTTGATAAGCGTCTCCGATAAAACGGGGGCAGTAGAGCTAGCAAAAGAACTGGTAAAACTTGATTATAGTATAATTGCCACAGGAAATACTGCAAAAAAGCTTTCTGCAGAAAATATTGAGGTCACTGAAATAAGTACGATAACAGGATTCCCGGAAATTTTTGATGGGAGGGTGAAAACACTTCATCCGAGGATATTCGGTGGGATTCTGATGCGCAGGGATAATAAAGAAGATCAGAAACAGGCTGAAGACAACGGCATACACACAGTAGATATCGTGTGCGTAAATTTATATCCCTTTGTAAAGACTGCAGCAGATCCCGATTCTACCCTTGAAGACATAATTGAAAACATTGATATCGGTGGACCCAGTTTAATACGGGCCGCTGCGAAGAATTACAAATATGTCTCCGTACTGACCGATCCCTCACAATATGACTCTTTCCTGGATGATTTAAAGGAGGGAGATATCAGCAATAACACAAGGCTGAAACTTTCGATTGAAGCTTTCTCTCACACAGCATATTATGACACACATATATCCAATTACCTTGAGCACCGTTTTTCTATGCCTCACTCCTATTTAAGAGTTAATCTTAAAAAGGAAAAAGATCTTAGGTATGGTGAGAACCCTCATCAGACTGCGTCTTTATACGGCGACTTTCAATCATATTTTGATGTTCTGCATGGTAAGGAGCTTTCTTATAACAATATTCTTGATCTGCTTGCTGCTGTTGAACTTGCTGAAGATCTGGGTGATCAAACCTGCGTAATCATAAAACACCAGAACCCTGCTGGCGCCGCCAAAGGTAAGGATCCTTATGAAGCATATATCAAAGCATTACGGTGCGATCCTGTCTCAGCTTTTGGAGGTATTGTGGTTTTTACAGAAGAGGTTAATTCATCTTTAGCTGAAAAACTAAATGAAATTTTCCTTGAGATTATATGTGCTCCTTCTTATACCGAAGAGGCTATGCAGATTCTTAGGAAAAAGAGAGATAGAAGACTTTAAAACAACTAAAATCCGTCAGGGTTGATAAAGTAAATTACCGGAATATTCCCGGCGGTGCTATCGTCCAGGATACTGACAGAGCCACCCTGGATAAGGACAAGCTGGAAGTTATTTCTGAAAAGAAACCAACTGATAAAGAAATGAATGACCTTCAATTTGCCTGGATTGTTTCGAAACATACGAGATCAAACGCCATTGTTTTTGTAAAAAATAATGCAACCCTTGCTGTCGGAGCCGGTCAAATGTCAAGGCTTGACTCTGCTAAAATAGCATCATTGAAGGCACAGGAACATGGACTGGATTTAACAGGATCAGTTGCAGCATCTGATGCATTCTTTCCATTTGCTGATACTCTGCTGGAAATAATTAAATATGGTGCTGTATCGGTAATTCAGCCCGGCGGGTCAGTCAGAGACAGCGAGGTTATTGAAGCAGCCAATCAAAACAATATTTCAATGGTATTCACAGGAATCAGACATTTTAAACATTAAGAGGCATGATGGGTCTATTTGATTTTTTCTCCGCAGATATCGCTATAGATTTAGGCACTGCTAACACCCTTATTTACGTTAAAAATAAAGGGATCGTTCTCAATGAACCTTCAATAGTTGCTTTTGACAAAAACAGCAAACGGATTATAGCACTTGGTAATAAAGCAAAGGAAATGCAGGGAAGGGAACACAAGGAAATACGGGTGACGCGGCCTATGCGTGATGGAGTAATTGCTGACTTTGAAATAGCAGAAGGTATGATCCGGGCTTTTATAAAAAAAGTTAGAGCAGGAGCATTTTCTGCAAGACGGGTGGTGGTCGCTGTTCCCAGCGGGGTTACCGAAGTTGAAAAACGAGCTGTAAGAGATAGCGCCGAACATGCAGGTGCTAAAGAGGTTCACCTTATAGCTGAGCCAATGGCAGCTGCTATCGGAATCGGAATAGATGTTGAAGCGGCTGTTGGAAATATGATAATTGATATTGGCGGAGGAACTACAGAGATCGCTGTTATAGCACTTTCTGGAATTGTAAATGAAGAGTCAATCAGGATAGCAGGGGATGAAATGAATTATGCTATTATGCAGTACTTTAAGAAAAATCATAATATTCTTATAGGTGAAAGGACTGCCGAAGCAATCAAGTGTGAAGTTGGTTCAGCTGTACCGTTGAAGGAGGAGATAACCATTCAGGTAAAAGGAAGAGATCTGGTTGGCGGTATTCCCAAAACTACGGAGGTAAGTTCAGTAGAGATCAGGGAAGCTCTTAATGAGGCAGTTGTTCAGATCGTTGATGCAGTGCGTCAGTCACTTGAGAGAACTCCCCCTGAACTTTCTGCTGATATACTTGACAGGGGAGTGATGATTACCGGAGGAGGGGCATTATTAAAAGGACTTGATGAACGAATAAGAATGGAAACCAATTTGCCTGTCCATGTTGCCGACGATCCTTTGACTGCTGTAGTGCGGGGGGCTGGTAAGGTAATAGATAACTTAAATCATTATTCAAAAGTTTTAATACGTAACCGCAGATACTGATGTTTCGTTTTTTTTCTAAATTATGGGAAAATTTTAAAGAGTACATAATCCTTGTTATACTTCTGATTGTCAGTCTTTTTATTCTTTCACAGAACCAAAATCCTAAAGTCCGCCAGGTAAGAGCAGTCGCTTTCGGAAGCTTCGCGGCAGTTACTTCAATCGTAAGCGATATAGTCAATATCTCCAGCTATAAGAAGGAAAATGAAAGGCTGAAGGAGGTAAATGCAGAACTTATGCTTCAGGTTAACAAGCTGCGTGAATACGGTATAATTAACCATGAATTAAAAAATCTTCTGAATCTCAAAGATTCTGTAAATTACCCCCTGATACCTGCAACCGTTGTATCAAAGTTGTCCACCAGGTCCCAGGGAAGTATAACCATTAATGTTGGAGAAAAAGATAGTGTAAGACCGGGAATGCCGGTTATCAATGATAAAGGTATGGTCGGGATTATAACCTCTGTTTCACAAGATTATGCTATCGCCAGAACCCTTCAGAATATAGATCTCAAAATTACAGTTAAGGACGAGCGGAGCAGGATAGATGGAATAATGAAATGGGATGGAAAAGAACTCGTCATCATTGATGTTCCAAAGACGTATGATATAGAACCTGGAGACAGAATCGTCACTTCGGAAATAAGTTCAATTGTTCCTTTACCCGTGCCGGTTGGTGTAGTCACGGGATTAAGCAAGGTTGAAACCGGGATCTTCAACGAAGCCAGAGTTAAATCGTTTGTAGATTTCGGAAGCGTTGAAAATGTGTTCGTGATCAGGATAGTTGAAAGCAAACAGAAAAATAATCTCGAATTAAATTTCTACAATCGTAAATAATGCGCTCTCATTACTTAATTTCTATCCTCCTTTTTTTTCCTCTGCTGGTACTTCAGACCACAATAATACCGCTTATTTCAATTAATGGAGTCATACCCGACCTGATTTTAATTCTTCTGGTTTTTTATTCAGTCCGGTATGGTCAGGTTTATGGAACAGTTTTGGGATTTGTTTATGGTTTTCTTTTTGATCTGATTACGGGTAGTTTGCTTGGCAGCGCAATGTTGTCTAAGACCATTGCAGGTTTTGTAGCAGGTTATTTCTCAAATGAAAACAAAAGAGAAGCCTATCTTAAATCCTACGTTTTCTCCCTGATAGTTCTTCTCTGCACCCTTATTGACACAATTGTTTATTCATTTTTCTCAACTATTGATTTGAGTAAGAGCATTCTGGTATTGTTTTTCGAACAGGCTATGCTGCCGGCAATTTATACAGCTGTCATCAGCATAATTGTTTCAATTTTTTATCCTAAGAGGAGTTTGAGTTAGTTTGAGATCTTCCAGCTTTGGTTCGCTGCAGAGAAAATCTATCATTTTCTTTATAATTGCCGCTTCCTTCGCTTTGCTGGCTTTCCGTCTTTTTCAGATGCAGATAATTAACCATAAAGAATATGATGAAAAATCTGCAAGCAATAGCATAAAAGCAATTGAGCAGACCCCGCTTAGAGGCATTTTCCTCGACAGGAACGGTGAGGTTATTGTAAGTAACCTGCCCGCATACACCCTCAGAATTACACCAGCAGATTATGACCGAAAATTAAACAGGCTGCTGGAAAACGTACTTGGTGTTGATTCCGGATATATTAATAAAATATTGTACACCAATCGGATTTATTCCAAATATATACCAATAAGGATAAAAAGAGGAATAGACTTTAAGACTGTTTCCTGGCTGGAAGAAAATTCCGAGTTTCTTCCGGGCGTAGATTATATTGTTGAAATGCAGCGCGGGTACCCGGCAGGTATTATGGGTTCTCATATGTTCGGTTATACCAAGGAAATCTCTCCTGAACAGCTGGAAAAAGAAGATGCTTATTATGAACCTGGTGATTATGTGGGACATAATGGTCTTGAAAAAACTTATGAAAAATACCTGAGAGGTCAGAAAGGGTACAATTATATCCTGGTCGATTCAAGAAGGAAGGAGATAGGCCCTTTTAAAAATGGTAATGCAGATGTCAAGTCGATAAAAGGGGATGATCTTGTTCTTTCCATTGATGCCGATGTTCAGAGAGTCGGTGAGGAGGCATTCAAAGGATATCGCGGTGCGTTTGTCGCTATTGAGCCGAAGACCGGTGAAGTTCTCGGACTGGGTAGTTTTCCAGATTATGATCTGAATGAATTTTCTTATGTTACTTCCAGGGAGTTCCTGAATAAGCTTTACACTGATAAAGATAAGCCTTTATTTAACAGGGCAACAATGTCAATGAAGCCTCCCGGATCTACATTTAAGATAATGGAGGCTATAGCTGCTCTTGACCTTGGAGTTATTGATATAAACAGCACATTCTACTGCGGCGGTGGTTTTACATTCGGCAGGTTCTTTAAATGCGATGGTGTTCACGGAACTCTGAATGTTGTACATGCAATTGAAAAATCCTGCAATACATTCTTCTATAACCTGATATACAAAATAGGTATTGATAACTGGCATAATTATGCATTAAGGTTCGGCTTTGCTCAAAAAACAGGCATAGATATAGGTGAGGAAGCAAAAGGTTTTATTCCCGGTTCCGGATATTATGAAAAAATATATGGACCCAACTGGCCCAGGAGTATTATGGCAAGTCTTGGAATAGGCCAGGGAGAAGTAAGCATTACACCCATACAACTTGCTAAATATGTAGCAATTATTGCCAATGACGGCGTAACAATTACTCCCCATATTGTAAAAGGCTGCCTGGATAATAGGACAAAAGATTTCATCCCCTTTAAGTTTGATAAAATTGATATAGGTATAAAGAAGCAGGTTTTTGATATCGTTAAGCAGGGAATGTTCCTGGTGGTTAACGGTGCGGGAACAGCTGTTCGAATAAAATCAAATGAAATTCAGATAGCGGGCAAAACCGGAACAGCACAGAATCCCCATGGTAAAGATCATGCGTTATTTATTGGATTTGCACCTTTCGATAACCCGCAGATTGCCGTGGCAGTAGTTGTTGAAAATGTAGGATTTGGAGCAACCTACGCGGCTCCGATTGCCAAAAAAATGATTGAAGCATACCTGTTAAAGGATAAAACCAAAAAGGATGAAAAGAATAAATATGAACAGAAACTGCAGCAGAATATTATAGGGGCCTCAATTGAGAATTGACTATAAACTCCAGGATAAATTTGATTTCGGAATTTTTATTCCATGCCTGCTGCTGTTTGGAATAGGACTCGCAGCAATTTACAGTTCAACTGTGCATCACCCTACCGCTTCAGGAAATTTTGATAGACAGCTTATCTGGGGTATTGCCGCCTTTCTTGTGTTTTTTATTACTTATTCAATTCCTATTAGCTCATTCCGATTAATGGCTATTCCCTTATATTTGCTTTCACTCGGTCTGTTATTGGCTGTTCTTGTGATGGGCCGTCAGATATCCGGGGCTAAAAGCTGGCTGGACCTTGGAAGTATAGGGTTTCAGCCCTCCGAAATGGCGAAGATAGGTACCATACTTGTGGTAGCATCCTTCCTTAGCCGTAACAATACAGATATTGAATCTTTTAAAGACATTGTTTTCACCCTTATAATTGGTCTGATCCCTGTGGCATTAATACTGTTGGAACCTGATATGGGTACTGCTCTTGTATTCATTGGGTTAATTCTCGCCATGATTTTCTGGAAAGGTATCAGTCTTTTTGGTCTGTTCATAGTGCTTAGTCCGGGATTTGTTGCACTTTCCTCCTTGTTCGGAGTGTATTATTTTGTAGCTGCGCTAATTCTGGTTTCGGTTGCTCTGCTGCTTTTCCGAAAGGATATTTTCTTCAACGGGTCGATTTTTGCCCTAAACCTCGGAGCAGGTTTCTTTGCTGATTATGTTTATAATGTTCTTAGTCCACATCAGCAAAATCGTATAAAATCATTTATTGATCCAATGGCTGATCCGCTTGGTGCAGGCTATAATGCAATCCAGGCAAGAGTCGCCATTGGTTCGGGCGGGTTCTGGGGTAAAGGTTTTCTTGCTGGCAACCAGACACAGCTGCAGTTTATTCCTGAGCAATGGACCGACTTTATCTACTGCGTGATCGGGGAGGAACTTGGATTTATAGGAAGTTTCATTACCCTAATACTGTTCCTGGTTTTGTTCATGAAAATACTCAAGATAGCATCATCCGCGAAGGATGAATTCTTAAGTCTGGTTACAATCGGGATACTGGCAGTTTATTTTGTTCACCTAATGGTAAATATTGGAATGACAGTGGGAATTATGCCTGTAATTGGTATTCCTCTGCCTTTTGTTAGTTACGGCGGCAGTTCTCTGATGGTCAATATGTTTATGCTCGGGATAGTTGCCAATGTATACCGCACACGTAAAAATTATACATAAGAAGGAGGATCATTGATATTATCCGACAGGCAGATCCTGGATGAAATAAAACTTGGAAATATTGTTATTGAACCATTCAAAAGGGAAAACCTGGGGAGTAACAGCTATGACGTTCATCTTGGAAAGTGGCTTGCAGTGTATGAAAACGACATCCTTGATGCAAAGCTGCATAATAAAATCAAACGATTTGAAATTCCGGAAAGCGGATTCCTCTTATTACCTTCGAAATTGTATCTCGGTGTGACAGAAGAATATACCGAAACAAGAAAATATGTGCCTTTCGTTGAAGGTAAATCGAGCGTGGGCAGGCTTGGAATTGATATTCATTCGACGGCTGGCAAGGGAGATGCAGGTTTCTGTAATACATGGACACTCGAAATTTCTGTTAAACAGCCTGTCAGAATATATGCAGGAATGCCGATCGGTCAGATCATTTACTTTAAAATGAAAGGTGAAGTTGAGGTCCCTTATAACCTTAAAAAGAGTGCAAAATATAATGAACGAACCGAATTCCCGGTTGAATCAATGATGTTTAAAAATTTTAAGTGATATGAACGCACTGGAAAAACTTAATTATAAAAATTCTGAAGGAAAATTCATCTGTGTCGGACTGGATACAGATGCCAAAAAAATCCCGCAGCATCTTAAGGAATTGAACCAGCCTTTGTATGAATTTAACAAAGGAATAATCGAAAGCACCTCAGATTCGGCCGCAGCTTACAAACTAAACTTTGCATTTTATGAAAATTCGGGACCCGGAGGTTTCGAAGAATTAAAAAAAACGATAGAAAAAATTCCAAAAGACATTTTGATTATTGGAGATAATAAAAGGGGAGATATCGGCAACACCGCCCATATGTATGCGGATTCGATTTTTAATTATTTCGGGTGCGATGCTTCAACTATAAATCCCTATATGGGTAATGATTCGGTACAACCTTTTCTTCAGTTTGAAAATAAGTTGAATTTTATACTTACTTTAACTTCTAATCCGGGTTCTGCCGACTTTGAAAAATTAAAAATCGAAAACGGAGGTTACTTGTATCAGCAGGTCATTAAGAAGACTGCGGAATGGAATACCAGCAAAAATTGTGGAATTGTATTTGGAGCAACACATCCGGAAGAATTAAAAAGTAATATGGAACTGATAAATGATCTCCCAGTTCTGCTTCCCGGTGTCGGAACGCAGGGAGGCAGCCTTGAGGATACAGTCCATATATTTTCGGAAGCTAAACGCATCAACTTTCTTATTAATATGAGCAGAGGAATTATTTATAGATCCAATGGGAAGGATTTTGCGGAAGCAGCTGCTGAAGAATTAAACATTTTAAATACAAAAGTTAGAAAAGAATTCAATATGTGAAGAAATTCCTGTTCGTAATTTTACTCTTAATTTTAATATTAGTAAGTTTTCTTAACATTAAACAATCCTCTTGGATAAAAGAGGGAGAAATGCAGGAATCTGCTGTACAAAAACCTCCGGAAGGTAATATTGGGGAGTCAGGCAAACAGGATTATCAAACTCCTGACATCTACGAAGTCAGCTCTTTAAGGATTGATTCGCGGCTGCCTGATCTGAAGATCAACTCCTTTCAGGATACAATCTATACTGACTCATCCGCCATACAAATTTCAGTAACGGTACCCCCTAAAATTTCCGGTGCAGACATTTTTCTTTTTAACAATAATAAAAAGAAAGATATGTATTACCAGGTTAGTTCAGGTGAGTTTATTTTCAGGAATGTTTTCCTTAATGATTCAATTAATAACCTGGTTTTTTTATATCGTCTGGGGAGCAGGAGATCCCTACCCGCAAAACTTGTAGTAATTAAAGCATCTGGCAGGTAGAGTATGAAGCAAGACAAAATGCTTGAAAAATTTCTTTACGAAATTTGGAAAAAGCAGGATTTCATTAAAGATCTTGAAACGAGCGATGGGCAGATAATGAAAATTATCGATCCCGGAACGGAGAACAAAGAAACAGGCGGTCCTGACTTTAAGCATGCCAGGATACAGATTGGTAACCTTACTTATTCCGGTGACATTGAAATAGACGGTGTCCATTCTGATTGGAAAGGGCATGGACACAATCTCAACAAAAAGTATAACAGCGTTATCCTCCATGTCATTTTTGACAATTCCCGGAAAGATTCCTTTGTATATACACAGGACGGCAGAAAAGTACAATCGTTCTCACTGGAACCGTTTCTAAACAGCAGCATTCGGGTAAAAATTCAGGAAGCGATTCTTTCAGAAAGATCCGGTAGAATAAACAAAATGCCATGCGCAGAAGTAAATTCCGAACTTACTGAAAAAGAAAAACTGGATTTCGTCTTTGAACTCGGGATTGACAGATTCAAACAGAAATGTGAGAGAGTTGTCACCAGGCTTAAAGAACTAGTCTACCTTAAAGAAATAAATTTAAAAGAACCTGTTGTTCATTACGAACCTGATGATAATTTTTATAAAAGGCAATTTTCTTCAGAAGACTTCAATGATCATCATTTATGGGAACAGATGATCTATGAATCAATGTTCGAAGCCCTGGGTTTTTCGAAGAATAAAGATATTATGCATAGGCTGTCCTCCAGTGTTGATCTAAATTTCCTTAAGAAGTTTGCGAAGGATGAAAAATTCCTTCTGATCCTTGAATCCATATTCTTCAGTGTAAGCGGTTTGATCCCTTCTCTAGAAAAAATTCCCGATGAGGAAACTTCGGAATATGTAAGAAAACTTGTCGAAATCTGGTCAGAACTCAAAAATGATTATGAGGGAAGGTTATTTCATCAGACACAATGGAATTTTGCGAAGCTTAGACCTTATAATTTCCCTACTATTAGAATAGCAGGAGGAGTCAGGTTACTGTGTCAGGTAATAAGGGGCAGACTTATTCATTCGATTGTAAAAGAATTTGAAGATTATAAAAGCAATAAGCAGATAATCAGCTCACTAAGAAACGAGTTTATTGTTAAAGGTGACGGATTCTGGCATACTCATTATACATTTGACCATCACACAGATATCAGAATAAATTATTTCGTCGGTGTGTCAAGGGCGGATGAGATAATCATAAATGTAATACTGCCCGTTTTCTCGGTTTATTTTGAAATGTTCAACAGGAAAGATCTCGCTTCCAGAGTATTTAAGGTATATCAGAATTATTACCAGCAAAGCGAAAACGGACTTGTTTTTGAGGTTTCAGAGACGTTGAATCTTAATGGTGCCTGGAAAAGAAGTGTATTATACCAGGGGATGATTGATCTTTTCAGAAACTACTGCAGTAAAGACAATTGTATGGAATGCAGTATCGGGAAAAAAGTTTTCGGCTGAAAATTAGTAATAAATTATTGCGCCGCTGACTTGTGCTTTGCAGTCTAGCGGCATTTCAGTTTCCATTCCTCTAGTTATTTCCGGTTAACTTCTGGATATCGTCGCGGATTTTTGCTGCCCGTTCGTACTCCTCGGTTTCAATAGCTTTTCTAAGTTTATCCTGCAGAGCCGCGAGCTGAGCTTCCTTTGTTTTGGGAACCTCCTCCTGCTCATGGGGCTCGCTTTGCTTCTCTTCTCCTTCTGTTTCTTCGGAGGGGATGAAGGCAGCAGCTTCCATAACCGATTCAGCAACATACATTGGTGAACGTGCCCTGACCGCAAGTGCGATCGCATCACTGGGTCTAGCATCAACCTCGTTGGTTAATCCTGAAACTTCAAGCACTATCTTCGCATAAAATGTATTCTCTCTAAGTTCATCGATAATTATCTCAATAATTGTTGCCCCAAGGTTATCGATCATATGCTTCAGAAGATCGTGAGTTAAAGGACGAGGTGGTTTTATACCTTCTATCTCAAGGGCGATCGCCTGAGCCTCAAAGGCCCCTATTATAATAGGGAGTCTTCTGGCGGCACCAATTTCACGCAGTAAAATAGCATAAGCGCCGCCAGTTGACGGACTTGATGATAATCCCAATATTTCACACTGTACCTTTTGCACTATGACTCCTGATTCCTATGATTTTATTTTTTTAATCTCCTCGGTCAAAGCGGGCAGGATCTCAAATACATTACCTGCTATACCGTAATCTGCAATATTGAATATGGGGGCCTCTTTATCTTTATTTATTGCTACAATATATTTTGAAGAACTCATTCCTGCAAGGTGCTGAATAGCCCCTGAAATTCCGCAGGCAACATAAAGTGAAGGAGATACAGTCTTTCCTGTTTGGCCTACCTGTTCACGGTGATCTCTCCACCCGGCATCGACAACTGCACGTGAAGCTCCTACAGCAGCGCCGAGAACATCTGCAAGCTCTTCAATTAGGTGGAAATTCTCCGGAGCTTTTAATCCTCTTCCGCCTGATACTATTATATCCGCTTCAGCAACATCAAGCTTGCCTTCAGACTTTTTTATTTCAGTTACGCGGGTTTTCAAGTCAGGATTATCAACGCTTCTTGTTTCAATGTTTGCAGAACCATTTTCATCTTTAATCTCAGCTTTAAATACATTGGGTCTTAATACAAAAATCTTAACTTCGGTATTAACCTTTGCATCCACCAATGCTTTACCTGCATATACCGGCCTTGTAGCTGTAATTTCCCCTGAAGATGTCTCCAGGCTAACACAGTCTATCAGGCAGCCTGCATTTAGTCGTGCACTGATATGGGGGGCAATGTCCTTTCCTAGCGCGGTACCGGAAATGACTATGACGGAAACGCCGTTTTCTTTTGCGTAATCACTTATTATGCTGGTATAAGCTGTGGTTGAATAATTAGCTAACTGCTCGTGCTTAAAGTGAAGTAGCTTTTTAATACCGTATTTTCCGGCTTCAGAGATATTTTCTATCTCATTACCGATTACAAGGGCTTCTGCTTCGAGATTTAAGTCACCGGCAAGACTTACCGCAGTGCTAACTACTTCAAAAGCAGATCTTTTAAGTTTATTATCTCTTTGTTCAAGAATTGCAAGAATTTTATTTGCCATTTTTTGATAAACTCCTATATAACTTTTGCTTCTTCTCTTAATAATCTGACTAATTCAGGTACAGCTGATTTATCTGTACCGAGGATCCTGCCGGGCTGCTTTTCGGGGGGTTTTTTCATACTTAGCACCTCTGTAAATTGGTTGGCCGAAGCAGCTGATTTTTCCTCGATAGTTTTTTTCTTTGAAGCCATAATACCTTTAAGAGAAGCATACCTCGGTTCATTTAGTCCTTTTTGTGCCCCAATGATCACAGGGAGTTCAGTAACAACAACTTCTTTTCCGCCTTCAATTTCCCTTTCAGCAGTAACCTTACTGCCTTCGATATTAAGTGAAACAACGACGGTAATACACGAAAATCCGGTAAGTTCTGCGGTAAGTTGAGGGACAGCCGAGTTATCATAGTCAACGGACTGCTTGCCGCAAAATACAATTTCGAATCCCTGTGATTTTATCTCTTCCGCAAGAGCTTTGGCAATTCCCATGGAATCTCTATGATTGTCATCCTTAAGCAGCACGCCTTTATCTACTCCCATAGCTAGTGCTTTCCTGATGGTTTCCTTATTTGCATCGCTGCCAACGCTGATGGCTGTGACTTCCGAATCTCCTCCTGATTTTTCCTTCAACTTCAAAGCTTCTTCTATCGCAAACTCATCATATGGATTAACTATATAAGTAACTCCAGAAGGATCTATTGTTTTCTGATCTGCTCCCACTTTAACTTTAGTAGCAGTGTCCGGTACATGACTCACGCATACTGCTATTTTCATTTAACCTCCATTATTTAAGTTAATTTTAGGTTAAAAAATATAAACATACCCTCCTATAAAATCAAACTTAAGAGGTAACGGGTATCAATAATATTCTTCCCAAACTTGTTATTAATTTCATTTAATTTTTATTATTTATTTCCTAATTTTGATATATGGAATTGAAACCTGATAAACAGACCAGCCTTGATGTGCTTGAGGATGAAGAAGTAAGCGTAGGTATCTCGAGTAGGGTGGTTCTCTATAATGACGATTGGCATACCTTTGATGAAGTGATATTTCAACTTGTTAAAGCACTCGGGTGCATGTATGAAAAAGCCAGGGGTTTTGCTTTTGAAGTTCATGTTAAGGGAAAATGTATTGTTTATACGGGGGAAATGAAAAATTGTCTCAAAGTTTCGTCAGTTCTTGAAGAAATAGCCCTCAACACTCAGATTATCACCTGATATCCTGCCCGTTAACCTGCAAAATTCATTGTAAAAACCTCCTTTTATCCATATATTTCATCTCTAATTTTTAAAAAGAAAGGATACGATGAGCAGTCACAGAGATGACTTGAGGAATATTGCTATTATTGCACACGTTGATCATGGAAAAACTACTCTAGTCGATCACCTCTTAAAACAAACCGGAGCTTTCCGCCTGAATCAGCAGGTTGAAAAAAGGGTTATGGACTCAAATGCCCTTGAAAAGGAAAGAGGAATAACAATTCTTGCTAAAAATCTCAGCATACATTATAAAAACTGTAAGATAAATATTATAGATACACCGGGACACGCTGACTTCGGGGGTGAGGTTGAAAGAACTCTAAGGATGGTTGATGGTGTGTTGCTTCTGGTGGACGCTGCCGAAGGCCCTTTGCCCCAGACAAAGTTCGTACTGAAAAAATCACTCGATCTCGGCTTGAAACCTATAGTTGTCATCAATAAGATCGACAGGAAAGATGCACGTCCCAATGAAGTGCTTAACGAGGTTTTTGATCTTTTTGTAAGCCTAGGAGCATCCGACGAGCAGCTTGATTTCCCTTATATTTATACAATTGCCAAACAAGGAATCGCCAAACTTAATCCTGAGGATGAGAGTGATAATCTTCTGCCACTTCTGGATGTAATTATTGAAAAGGTTCCAAAACCTGAGGCTGACCCCGAGGCTCCTTTCCAGATGCTGATTTCTGCAATAGATTACAACGATTACCTCGGACGTATAGGGATTGGGAGGATTCATAAAGGCGTGCTTAGAACAGGGGATAATATGATCCTGATTTCCAAAGCAGGTGAAAGAACTGAGGCAAGGATAACTAAACTGTACTCTTTCGAAAGTATCAAAAGAGTTGAAACCAATGAGCTAACTTCCGGGGATATAGGCGGTATCGCAGGACTTGAAGATGTAGATATTGGCGATACGATTTCAAGCCCTAAAAACGCTGAACCCTTACCGTTTGTCGCTATAGATGAACCAACAATAACAATGAATTTTATGGTAAACAATTCTCCTTTTGCAGGACAGGAAGGAAAATATGTCACTACCAGGAATATAAGTGAGAGATTATCCAAAGAGTTAAAATCTAATGTTAGTCTACGTGTGGAAATGACCGAATCTCCTGATATATTCAAAGTTAGTGGAAGGGGAGAGCTTCATCTTTCTATTCTGATTGAAAATATGAGGCGGGAGAATTATGAGCTGCAGGTAACGCGGCCTGAGGTAATTCTTAAAAAGATTGCTGATGTTCTCAGTGAGCCGATGGAACATGTAATAATCGATGTGCCGGAAGAATTTGTCGGTATAGTTATAGAAAAACTCGGTAAGCGTAAGGCTGAGATGAAGAATATGCTGACATTTAATGAGAACACCCGCGTAGAATTCATCATACCCTCCAGAGGCTTAATCGGTTACAGGTCTGAGTTTATGACAGATACAAAAGGCACAGGCATCCTCCACCATAACTTTAACGGTTACGAACCCTATAAAGGGGATATAGTTCACCGGCAGAGAGGGGCAATGGTTGCAATGGAGGCAGGAACAGCCTCAGCTTATGCAATGTTTAAACTGCAGGAGAGGTCGGTATTTTTTATCGAACCGGGTACCAGAGTCTATGAAGGCATGGTAGTAGGAGAGAACTCCAGAAATAACGATATGCATGTTAATGTAACTAAAACCAAACAGCTTACGAATATGCGCGCCTCGGGGGCTGATGAGGCGATCAGGCTAGAACCGCCTACGATCCTTACTCTCGAACAGGCTATCGAATGGATTACAGATGATGAATACGTGGAAGTCACCCCGCTTAGTATCAGGATCAGGAAAAGATACCTGACAGATATGGATCGGAAGCATGCGAGGCTGGCTGAAAAACAAAAAGCTGCAGCTGACGTAATTTAGATAATAAATATTTAGACGCCCCTCAAAGGCGTCTTTTTTATTTGAAATGATTAATTACTAAAATTAAAAAGGAGAGTCTTTATGGCCGAATCAGCGATTAAAGATCTGAAACCTGGATTAGTATGGCAAAGATTTTACGAAATAACGAGAGTTCCCCGACCATCTAAAAAAGAAGGGAAGATAAGGGAGCACCTCAGAAATTTCCTGAAAGATCAGAATGTCGATTTTAAAGAAGATAAAACCGGAAATATTGTTGCAAAAATTCCGGCCACACCAGGGTTTGAAAATTCACAGACTGTTATTCTCCAGGGACATGTTGACATGGTATGTGAAAAAAATAAAGGAACGAAGCACGATTTTGAGAACGACCCTATAGAAATAAAAAGAGAAGATGGCTGGATTACTGCTGAAGGAACAACTTTAGGTAGTGATAATGGAATAGGAGTTGCGGCTGCCCTTGCAGTAATAAATGATAAATCTGTTGTTCATGGTCCTATAGAAATTCTGCTTACTGTTGATGAAGAAACCGGGATGACAGGAGCAAACTACCTGGATCCAGGTCTATTGAAAGGTAAGATATTATTAAATATGGATTCCGAGGAAGATGGCGCATTCTATGTAGGCTGCTCCGGGGGAGTGGATACATTAGCTTCTTTCAAACTCAAGACTGAAAAAGCTCCTTCCGGTTATACAACTTATGAAATCATGGTTACAGGCCTGAAGGGAGGACATTCGGGACTTGATATTATTCAAGGCAGAGCAAATGCTATTAAACTTCTTGGGCGTATACTTAACCGACTTAAAAAAGTTGATTATTCTCTCTGTTCATTATCAGGCGGTAGTTTGAGAAATGCCATACCCCGGGAGGCAGAGGCCGTAGTAATGATTAAAGATGCGTCAGAAAGTGAGGCCGAAGAAATCATTAAAGAATTCGAAAATAATCTGTTGAATGAGTATAAGAAAACCGATAGCGGATTGAAGTTAGTATTTAAGAAATCCGCTCTTTCACAGGATAACGTATTCACAAAGAAATTTCAAAACAATATGGTTAACCTGCTGCTTGCATTACCCCACGGTGTAATCGCAATGAGCCAGGATATTCCTGATTTAGTTGAAACCTCAACCAACCTTGCAGTAATCTCGACAGAAAATGGAAAATTGAATATTAGTACAAGCCAGAGAAGTTCTATTGACAGCGCCAAGGATTATATCGCTGCAAGTGTAAAGGCGGTTCTAGAACTGGCAGGCGGTAAAGTTAATTTAGGGGATGGTTATCCGGGATGGAAACCTGATATAGATTCATCTATCCTTAAGACCTCTAAAGATGTATTCAGAGAATTATTTAATAAAGAACCGGAAATAAAAGCAATTCATGCCGGGCTGGAATGCGGAATCCTGGGATCAAAGAAACCAGGACTTGATATGATATCCTTTGGTCCGACCATCGAGGGAGCCCACTCGCCGGATGAGAAGGTAAATATCGCTACTGTAGAAAAATTCTATGATCTTTTAAAAGGAATTTTGAAAAGACTAGCAGAAAAGAAGTAAAGATAATATCCTGGGCATTTTAAGGCTGCCTGATTGTCAGACAGCCTTTTTTATTTCAATCTCTTCTGCTAAATAATCTGCGCAGATTTCACAGCAGCACAATTCATATATCTCCTCATAACCATAATCAATAGTTAATTCCTCATCAGGTTCGATATCTCTTGCTGCAATTAAAAACAGGCTTTCTTCATCCCTGTCGATTACATCGCAATTATATTTACAGTTATGATTAATAAACTTGATCTTATCGGTCATAGCGGTATCAATATAAGTATCACCGTTCCAGAAGATATAGACATTTCCATATTCTTCTCTTCTCTCACATTCATCCCCGGAGATTGACTCTCCCTTTATAACCAATACTTCCTGATCTTTACTTATTCTGACCGAGGAGAATAAACCAGCACCATGAATACCTGATTCAGTTACATAAAGAAATTTTTCAAGAAAATCTTTTTCTATGTTCAAGACCGCACTTTCCTTTCAATTGACATAGAATGATACCCCACTATTTTATACAAGCTTCATTCTACTGCCGCTGTAATAAGTTTTACGAATAACTAACTTACGAAATTTATCATCATTATTAAAAACGAACATCATAGTTTGATTTGTCTTATTTGTTAATGCGCTCATTGTATTTATTTTATACAATCAAAATGTGAGTATATATGATTAATATTAGTCCGAAAGGTATCTGGACATTTACAAAGGATGTCTTCGATAAGTTCATTGATGATAAATGTCCGAAACTGGGTGCCGCGTTATCTTTTTATACTATATTTTCGGTAGCACCCATAATAGTAATATCCATTTCAGTTGCAGCTCTGATATTCGGCAAAGAGGCCGCAAGTGGAGAGGTTGTAGCACAAATACAGGGACTTGTCGGATACGAAGGCGCACAGGTTATACAGACAGCCATAAAAAATGCCCAATACTCAAATCAGGGTGCTCTAGCTATTCTCACAGGATTTGTTGCTCTTGTAATCGGGTCCACGGTGGTGTTTGTCGAACTGCAGGATTCTCTGAATATGATCTGGAAGGTAAAACCCAGGCCGGGCAGGAATATCTTCAAGGGATTATTGAAAGATAGGGTCCAATCATTTGCTATGGTTCTTGCCACAGGATTTCTTCTGCTTGTGTCATTGGTTGTTAGCGCCGTGATTTCTTCCATTAATAATTACATCTCGATGTCATTTTTTAATGTTCCCAAATTTATACTTGATACTTCCAATATTGTAATATCTTTAATAATGACCTTTGTATTATTCATGATGATCTTTAAGGTGCTGCCTGATGTCCATATCAGTTGGAAGCATGTCTGGGTGGGGGCATTGGTAACGGCTGTTCTCTTTGTCCTGGGAAAATATCTTATTGGACTCTATCTAGGTACCAGTAGTCTCAGCTCAACCTATGGAGCAGCCGGCTCACTGGTAGTTTTCCTCTTATGGGTATACTATTCAGCGCAGATCCTTTTTCTCGGAGCAGAATTTACCCAGGTTTATGCGATCAAATATGGTGAAGGGATAATGCCAACATCCAAATTTATGAAATACGAAGTTGAAGGCCTGTTTAAGCAGGATAAAGAAAAATCAGGATAATTTTTCGTCCATGCCGGCTATCTTAGTGTTATTACGATATACTTCCTCCGAAATAACTCTTCCGTTTTTATCGTAATCGGTCCATTTACCATCTTTCTTACCCTTAGAATAATAACCAGTAGCTTTTAGTTTGCCTTCAGGGTAATACCAGAACCATTTGTCAGAAGTATTATCGTCTTTAAAGTAACCCTGCGATTCAAGCTGACCGTCAGGGTAATAATACTGCCAGAGCCCTTCATTCTTATTGTTCTTCATTCTTCCGCTGATAAGAACTTTACCGGATTCTGAGTAAACACTGAAATTTCCGTCCTTTATACCCTTTACGACATCATATTCCAATACTCGGGAACTTATTACGTCGTGTATTTTGCCTGTGTAGGGTTCACCGTTATCAATAAGGCAAATTAGTCCATCCTTCAGCATTATATTTCTGTCGGCAGGTTCTTCATGGCTGCAGGAAGATAGGAGAAAAGAGGACGATAGAATTAATAATAAGAGCAAAACTGCTCTGCAACAGAGTAGGATTTTGGTTTGCATAGTACTTATTTATTTATGACACACAAATAATTTTCTGCTGCACCCCTCAACCAGAATTTGCATATGGATTATACGAAAAAATTATTTAAAGTAAAACAAAATACTTCACAAAGTTTGTAGGTGCTGTTTTGTACGTTCTCCCAAAAGAGAAGATATAAGCTTGATTTCTCACTATTGAAAAGGTCAACAGTCCAAATTGTCTAAAAAGTGATCAATTAAATTGGTTTATTTTTTGATAATGCGCATCGACTGATGGAATTTTCATCAATATTCCACAAGTCACAAATTAGTAGTTTTTAGCATTTTATTTGGAATCTGTAATAAATAGTTAATATTTTACCAAGTGAAATATCATAAAATTGTGGGAGTCGATATGTTTAAATCATTTCTAGTAGTTTTACTTTTCTCAGCACTCGTATTTGGTCAGGAAACCCCGAAACATGGTTTTGTTGGAACAGCCACCTGCGGAATGTGCCACAAAACTGAAAAACAGGGTAATCAGTTCGGCATCTGGGAAAAATCTCTGCATGCACAGGCTTATAAAACCCTCCAGACCGAAAAAGCCGACAAAATTGCCAAAGATAAAGGCTTCAATACACCCGCAGCAAAAACCCCTGAATGTCTGAAATGTCATGCTTCAGGCTATAATGTTGATGCTAAGTTCATAGGAAAAAAGTTCAATGTTGAAGACGGCGTTCAATGCGAAACCTGTCATGGACCCGGTGAAGACTATAAGAACATCAAAATTATGAAAGATCAAAAAGCTGCAGTCGAAAACGGATTAGTCCTGGCTTCAGATATTAACACTTTCTGTGTAAAGTGCCACAACTCTGAAAGTCCTACCTTCGATAAGAATATGGATCTGAGCAAGATGTGGGATAAGATCAAGCATCCAATCCCTGGTAAAAAATAATTTATCCATCTTGTTCTGAATAAATAAGACTAATTCTATGAAAAAAATAATTTTTTGCACCATAGCTTTATCCTTATTTGTTTCAATGACATATGCACAAAATTTAAATGGCAGATTTTCATCTGCCATTTATTCTTTTGAGAGGTACGATACGGTAGATGTATCTACTACATTCTTCCGGGCGTATGAAATGCTAAGTCTGAACCTAAATAAGGATAACTATTCGTTAAGAACCTACCTGAACTTTGAAAGTGATATATCAAACCCCCTCGATAATGATCCGAGAGTTAGATTCTACAACCTTTATTTTGAAGCACGTCAAGTTCTTGACGCCTTTACTGTCAAACTCGGCAGGCAACCGATAATAAATATGGTAGCAGGAGGACTGTTTGACGGAATCAATGTTGATTACCGTAACGGCGACTATAAGGTTACGGGTTATTACGGAGGAAATGTCCCTGCCTATCAGAAGTTTAAATTAACCGACAGCTGGAGTGATGATTTTATAGCTGGGGGACGTTTTGTGACAACAGCACTGAAGGATTTCAGGATAGGTCTGAGTTATATAAATAAAAACTTTAAAGCCGATGAATACACCGCTAAAAGGCAATATTTTGATGATCAAAATAGTTCAACTCTCGATGTTTTGATTCAAAACAAATCAAACCAGTACCAGTTTGCTTCTGCAGATGTATCTTATGAGATGCCAAAAACCTTTACTATTGACACCAGGTATGATTACGATCTGAATTTTATGCAGACATCAAAATTTGAAGTTTACGGCACTTACGATCGGCTCGACAAGCTCGGTTTTAATGCTTATTACAACTACAGATCACCTAAGATCAGGTATAACTCGATCTTTGCTGTATTCGATTACGGGAATACCCAGGAGATAGAAGGAGGATTGAGTTATAAGCTGAATAAGATCTTCACCCTTACAGGTAAAGTAGCCAATGTAACCTACACAGATGAGAATTCCCAGAGGATCACTGCCGGAGTCATCTCAAACTATGGCAGCCTTACCTACAGGAAAAACCTGGGCTACGCGGGTGAAATGGATGCAGTTTCCTTATATACTGCATACACTTTCCTTAAGGGATTGTTAACTCCTTCCCTTGGCTTGTCATATACCAACTACAAATTATCCGATGATGCTGAAACTAATAACCTGACTACCCTGCTGGCAGGCTGTAATATAAGGCCTTTTCATACATTATCACTGGATATTCAGGGCCAGTATTTAAATAATAAAATCTATAATGACGATGTACGTCTTTTTGCAAAATTAAATTACTGGTTTAATACAAATTTTTAGCAGATGAATTATGAAATTAAAATTTTTCTACATTTTCTTATCCATAGGTTTAATCACAACTCTTCTTTTCTCGGCATTCCTATCGGGACCTGATCAGGGGGAGGGAGGCCATGATAAGCTGATTAAGTTCTCGCATAAATTCCATAGTGAATTAGCAGACTGTTCTACATGCCATAGCGCTGTAGATACAGCTACAACTCTAAATGCAAGCCTAATCCCAACAATGCAGGACTGTGCCCAATGTCATGATGTCGAGAGCGAAGATAATTGCAATATGTGCCATTATGACGGCGTGTACGAAACCCTTGAACCAAAGAAGGCTGAGCTGTATTTCAATCACAGTTTTCATGTTAAGGATCAGAAACTTGAATGCATGACCTGCCACAAGGGAATAAATGAAGTAGACTATGCATTCCAGGCAGATCAGCCTTATCCTCAAATGAACGACTGCTGGTCATGTCACGGTGCAACAAAGGTTGCAGCAAATGCATGCGAAGCTTGCCATGTTTCAACGGCTGCCCTTTTGCCGCAGACACATAAGAGCGTTAACTTTATTCATACACATAAATTTGCAGCTCGTGATCTTGATGCAAATTGTATTATGTGCCACGATAACCACAGCTGTGAAGAATGCCACGTTGGTACAACTATGATAACTGAGGATAATACTTCAAAGAATTTCTTTACGCCGTATGAACCTACTAATTCCATTGACGGACCGAAGCAGCAGCAGATTACCCGCGTGCATCAACTGGATTATAGGTTTACTCATGGAATAGATGCTAAACAGAAATCAAGCGAATGCCAGACCTGCCATAGTTATGAATCATTCTGTACCCAATGTCACCAGGGTGAAAATCAGGATTTTGAGTTAAGCGGAGTTGCACCTGTTTCTCACCTAAAACCCAATTTCACTACCTTATTTGTAGGCACGGGTGGAGGCGAGCATGCAATTCTTGCCAGAAGAGATATTGAATCCTGTATGGCTTGTCATGATGTACAAGGGGCAGATCCAACTTGTCTAACTTGTCATGTCGATAGAGACGGAATGAAGGGAACAGATCCCAGAACACATCCTGCAGGTTTTATGAAAGATACTCATGGAGACTGGCACGATGATCCTGGTTCAGTTTGCTTTAACTGTCATGTCGGCGCCTCACCGCTGACACCCTCGGGAGCAGGATTCTGCGGATATTGTCATGGTTCTAAGTGATTAAAATGGAAATAATTATGAATTACAAAATTATCTACATAGTCTTAATAATTTTTGCAGGTGTTTTCATTGAAGGCTGCAGTGATCTCAATGAAGATATCACTCCGCCTCCCACGGGAATCGGCGTTCATAAACAAGGTATCCTTAATCCGGATTCTCCAAACTATCATGTTAACCTGATAAAAGAGAATAACTGGAACATGAAACTCTGCCAGCAGTGTCATGGCGGTGACTTTGCCGGAGGAACCGTCAACAAAAGCTGCCTTGGCTGTCATACTGAAGAAAACGGACCGCTTGCATGTAATACATGTCATGGTGATCCCGCTCCCGGTGGACATATCTTCCCGCCGCAGGCTCTCGCGGGTGATACTTCAACAACCGCTGCGGGAGTTGGGGCTCACGTAGCTCACCTTGTAACCAATAACCTGACCGGGGATATCAGATGTTCAAACTGTCATACATTTCCATCGGATTTCTTTGCCCCGAGTCATATCAGTCCTGACGGTCTGCCGGCCCAGATAAACTTCGGAAGGAAAGCTGTATACAATCACGGCGTTGAATCAACATACGACTACAGCACTCATTCCTGTGCAAATACTTACTGCCATGGAAACTTCGTTTCTAAAAGAGATACCTCACAGTACTCGTTTATATACATAAACAATGAAACAGGAGAGCCATCTGATTCTATGTACGGAAATAATGTTACAGTAGTATGGAACCAGGTAGACGGTACTCAGGCCCAATGCGGATCATGCCATGGTCTTCCGCCGACAGGGCACAGGTTCCAGACCTGGCCCACCAGTTGTGTAATATGCCACACGGGTGTAATTGATGCTGAAGGCAATATCATCGATTCAACCAAACACATAAACGGACACGTAGACGTGTTTGGAAATTAACAGGCCTCTTTTTTAGATATGCAAAAAGCCCCGATCGTTCGGGGCTTTTTTGTATTATGCGGAAAGGGAGGGATTCGAACCCTCGGTACGGTTACCCGCACACACGCTCTCCAGGCGTGCCAGTTAAACCACTCCTGCACCTTTCCTGAAACGAAAAGCAAATATAAAAATTAGGCCTCCCTTTACCAAAAATAAAGACTCCATCTTAGCAAAATTATGATGAAAATTGACCGGTTCATAAAATTTTCCTAAGAAGTATAATATTACTAATTTAGTCCCCTTGTTTCCTGACGTTTTGTGAATTTGGTACTCTTCGCAGTATTGGGGAGAAGCTGAAAATGGACTGGTAATTACTTTTATTAGTCTCGGATTGGTGTTAATTTTTAGTGTAAGAGTTTTATTAAGTTCCTTTTATTTAATTACGGAGAGATGCCGGAGTGGTTGTTGAGCGAAGCGAAATCCCGCTCTGCGGGAAACGGGGCGGTCTCGAAAAAAGTAAATTTGAATAAGTGTTCTTAAATCATTGGAGAGATGCCGGAGTGGTTGAACGGGGCGGTCTCGAAAACCGTTGTGGGGCGTTTGCTCTACCCAGGGTTCGAATCCCTGTCTCTCCGCAAGCCAAAAATACCCCGTTAATTAACGGGGTTTTTTATTTCCCCGAAGGTCTAAAACTTGTTTTTGTAAGGGGAGAGGAATAAAAAACCCCCGGGAGCGAAGCGACCGGGGCATTTCTTGGTTGACGATTTCCCCTATGGGATCACCGCAGGTAATCCCTGTCTGTCCGCAAAACCAAATGGGGCTGGCATCTTAGGGCATTTATATCTGCCTCCAGCTTTAAACTCTGTTTCCGCTTTAATAAATTTGTAATTATCCTTAAAAAGAAAAATATTTATGAAAACTCTTATTCTTTTAGTCTTCTCCGCATCCCTCCTTTGTGCTCAATCATTTAATGAATATTTCAATGATAAAACGATGAGGATCGATTATTATCATACAGGCAATTCTACCGAAGAACTCGTTACTCCCGATCATATTTATACTTACGGGATTTGGGCAGGAAATCCTGAAAAGCTTATAGATACCTTCAATAATGGTGCGTATTATTATAAGGTTTATGATGAGAAAACAGGCAAACTTATATACTCCAGGGGGTTCGATAGTTATTTTAAAGAGTACCAGACAAGCGATGAAGCTCTCAATGGCATACAGAAGTCATTCAGTGAAAGTGCTCTCATCCCTGTGCCAAAAAACAAAATCAGGTTTGCTCTTGAAAAAAGAGATTCGTTAAATAAGCTTCACGAAATATTTTCCACTATGATTGATCCCACTGATATTTATATATCTTATGAAGCAGTTGACAGTTTAGGCGTTACAGTCTATAAGCAGTACTATTCCGGCGATCCTCATAAGAAGGTTGATGTAGTTATACTGGCAGAAGGCTATACTAAAAATGAAAGATCAAAATTCGAGAAGGATCTAAAACATTTCTCGGATCTTTTTATGAGCCAGGAACCTTATAAATCCCTCCGGGATAAGTTTAATATATACGGCCTCTTTTAAAGCTTCGCTCGACAACGGGTGCGACAATCCGGGTGCAGGTATATATAAAAACACTGTTCTGAATACTACCTATTATTCACTCGGTTCTGAAAGATATATTCTTACCGAAGACAATACAGGAATGAGAGATATCGCAGCCAACGTTCCTTATGATGCTATATATATAATGGTGAACGAATCGCGCTATGGCGGCGGCGGCATCTATAACTTCTACTGTACCTTTATATCTGATAACCAGTTCAGTGATTATATCTTCCTCCACGAATTCGGACATTCATTTTCAGGACTAGCTGACGAATATTATACCTCCGATGTTGCCTATAATGATTTTTATCTGAAAGGTCTTGAACCGGTTGAACCAAATATTACACGACTGATGGATAAAGATAATCTTAAATGGAAGCACCTTATAACTCCGGGAATAGAAATACCTACACCATGGGAGAAGGAAGAATATGATAAGTTTGACCTTGCCTGGCAGAAGGTCAGAAGAGAGTTAAATACAAAGATAGCTGCGCTTCAAAGAAGTAAAGCTCCGGAAGCAGAAATTGATTCATTAAAAGAAAAATATAATAAACTGGATAAGGAGCATAGTGACGAAGTAGATCAGTTCCTTCATAAGAGTAAATACTGGGGTATGACCGGTGCGTTTGAAGGTGCGGGTTATTCATCAAAAGGAATGTACAGGCCTATGATCGACTGTATTATGTTTTCAAAGGGTGCAAAACCTTTCTGCACCGTCTGTACCGAAAGTATAAAAAATGTAATTAAATATTATACCGACTAACATTATTGAGTTGGTCGCGATATGTTCAGAGAGAGAGAACTGTAATGAAAAAGCTTTACATATTTTTGTTTGTAGTCAACATTTCCTACGCACAGTATATTCCGGAATCGCCCTACCTGCAGGATCCCGCAAAGGCTATTCCTTACGTGGACAGCTGCGCGCAGTTCTGGACCCAGGTATATGATTCATCATTCGGTGGATTTTTTACAAATGTTGATCGTTACGGAAATGTTATAGTAAGCTGGGGTACTAATAAAGATCTTATTACTCAATCAAGGGATGCGTATGGTTTTGTGAGGGCATATATGCTTACAGGAAATCAATCATATCTTACAATGGCACGACATGCACTTGATTTCATGTATGCCCACGCCTGGGATAATACGAATGACGGATGGTACCATAGCATTGACAGGTATGGAAACCCGATAAATCCGGCAGATGTAAAGACTGCATTCGATCAGCATTATGCTCTGCTTGGTATTGCTGCATATTATGAAGCAACAGGGGATACAAATGACTGGAACCAGCTTATAAACGGCTATAACAGCAGTGAAGATCATTTATGGGATAATGATCAGCAAGCGTTCGGTTATTTTGATGATGGTACGTATAACTGGTCATCTGTTTCAGGTAAAAGCTTTAATGCCACCGTAGATGCAATTACTACTAACGTACTGGCTCTTTATTTGCTGACCGGAGATAATATTTACAAGACGCGGCTTCTTCAGCTGGCTGATAATATTTTAACGCATCTCTATGGAAGTATGTCCCAGCAGGCGATTGGTTTTGTTGAAGAATATTATTCTGACTGGGCCTGGAATAATAATGAAACGATGACAATTATGGGTCATGTACTTAAGTCGGGCTGGTGCCTGGGCAGGATCCATCAGCTTTTGCCTGATACAAGCTATGTTAACGCTGCAAGGAATTTAATCCAGGATGTCTGGGATAATGGTTATGATCATGAACTCGGAGGACCTTATAAGGATTTTAACCGGCAGACGGGTGAGATGCTTATGTGGGGACAGGCTGATACGGCTAAAGCATGGTGGCAGATGGAACAAGCAGTTACGGCCGGACTTATGATGTACAATCTCACACTGGAATCCCAATATCTTCAGATGGCTGACGAAACGCTGAGATTTTTTATGACATATTTTGTTGATCATCAGTATGGCGAAGTATATTCAGATAGGACAAAGTATGGAGGACAGATATGGGGACTTGAGAAAGGGAATAACGGCAAAGCAGGATATCACTCTATAGAACTAGGTTATTATACTTACCTTTATGGAAACCTTTTCTTTAAGGGAGAACCGGTAACATTATATTACAATTTTCTGTCGTTGGATTCCGATAGAGAAATAAAAATGAATCCATTAGCCTTTGCTGACTCAAAATACAGGATCAAAGAGATTCAAAAGAATGGTACGTCTTATAATGACTTTAATGCAGAACAGAGATTGCTTCATCTTCCATCAGGAACAGGGGGTGAATTCAAGGTAACTTATGAATTGACAAACCCTGTTTATGCCTCAAATGAAAATCCAAATCATATCGATTTTAGGCTATATCAGAATTATCCCAATCCTTTTAACCCTGTTACAACTATAAATTTCACTTTACCTTCCATAAGTAAAGTTACTCTTAAAGTTTATGATATTTTAGGGAGGGTAGTATCTGTACTCGTCGATGAAGAAAAAAGTCCCGGAACATACAGTGTCAGGTTTAATGCTGACAAGCTTTCGAGCGGAGTGTATGTATACAGACTTGAAAGTTCTTCAGGCAGCGGTCAATCCGGAACTTTCACACAGTCTAAAAAACTAATTCTTCTGAAGTAGATTTAGTTTTAAAGCTGTTCACTGGATAAAGAACGGGATGGTTATCACTCATAACCTTTCTCATCAATCATTAATCCGCATCACAAATCCCCGAATACTTCCATTTATCCCAAATCAATTTACAAGCGCATATCATAAACTTACCTTTGGACAAGATAAAATTATAAAAGAATCGGAGGTGTTATGTTCCGATCGGTAATGATTCTCCCAGGCCTAATCCTTTTTCTGTTTGTTATGACTTCTTTCGGATTTAATAAAGAATCGCTTAAAAATCCTGAAACAAGAAAAAAAGCAGTAGAAAGCCTTCTAAACGGTCTTCAAAACGATAATTACGGGTTGAGGACAAGTTCAGCCTTTATGTTAGGCGAGATCAGGGCGGAAGAAGCTGTTTATCCCTTAATGAAAATACTGAAAACTGAAGATTGCGAGGAATCAAGGATAGTTGCAGCTTTGGCATTATATAAAATTGGCAACCCCAAAGGAATATTCGCAGTTAAACAGGCTACCAGGTTTGACAACAGCGAAAGGGTGAGAAAAATGTGCACTAACTTTTATAATGAAACTCTCAAAGACAAATATGGAGCAAATGTTTTTGTCAAAGAAGACAGTGAAGTAGCAATACGGTAAATTGTGACTTCATGAGAGAACCTCCTCCAAACCGGGATTGCCCATCCCGGTTTTTTTTATGCCTGAAGTGAATAACCCGTATATTATTATTTATATTTCTGCGTTCATTGGCGATTTTTTATGCGGCTTATCAAAAAAGAAATAAAGAAAACACTTGAGCTTGCATATCCAGTCATTATCGGGCAGCTAGGCTTTATAATGATGGGTGTGGTAGACAGCATAATGGTAGGCAGCGTTGGTGCAGTTCCGCTTGCAGCCGCTTCTGTTGGAAATAGTCTTTTCATTCTGATATCCATTGTAGGATTGGGAATCTCAATTTCTGTTACACCCCTGGTTGCGATTGCAGTTGGGGGGAAGAGGTATGAGGAATGTGGAATACTGTTTCGCCAGTCTCTTTTAATAAATACAGTAACAGGGATAGTGATCGCAGCAATTATTTGGGGAGCATCTTTTCTTCTGATTTACATAGACCAACCCCCGGAAGTAGTGGCTCAGGCTCAATCTTATGCCAGGATTCTCGGATTTTCGGGGATTCCATGGATGGTATTTGCTTCATATAAACAGTTTATTGAAGGATTCTCCGTGATGCGTCCTTCTATGTTTGTTGTACTTCTGGCAAATATAGTTAATGCACTGATTAACTGGCTATTAATATTTGGAAAAGGCGGTTTTCCGGCCCTTGGACTTGATGGTGCAGGATGGGCAACTTTCAGTTCAAGAGTATTTATGTCTGTAATAATGATGGCTTATGTTATGCAGGCAGAATATTTTAAGAAATATGATGTAACATTCCACTTTAAAAGTCTTAATATCCAAATAATAAAAAAAATACTTGCGCTGGGACTCCCGAGTGGAATCCAGTATTTCTTTGAAGTTGGGGCTTTCTCATTTGCTGTTGTAATGGTCGGATGGCTAGGCACATATCAGCTGGCAGCACATCAGATCGCAATCAATCTGGCCTCGATATCCTTTATGTGTGCATTGGGAGTGTCAGCCGCCGGGAGCATAAGAGTTGGCAATGCTGTTGGGAGAAAAAATATTGAAGAAACCAGAAGAGCAGGATTTACCGCAATAATAATATCCGGGTCATTAATGGGAGCATTCGGGATAATATTTATAATCTTCAGGAATATTCTTCCGGCATTTTACATTGATAATCCGCAGGTAATTTCTTTTGCTGCTTCTATTCTTGTCATTGCGGCAATATTTCAGGTTTTTGATGGAGTTCAGGCTGTTGGTATCGGTATACTCCGGGGATTGACGGATGTGAAAGGTCCTACGCTTATAACATTTATTGCATACTGGATAATTGCCTTACCGGTTGGGTACCTGCTTGGATTTACACTTGAATATGGAATCGTGGGTGTATGGTTAGGATTACTACTGGGACTCGCTACCTCTGCATTGCTGCTTACTTTACGTTTTAACGTAAAAAGTAAACAAATAATTGATATTTAATACACTGCAACTAATAATTTCATTAAAATTTTTTTACAATTAAACGGAATAAAGATAAATTATGCAGAAGAATGAAAAAATTTCTTTGTCAGAAGAGGGAAATTGAGCCCAAAAGCTATAATCTCATAAAGCTCAACCTGAAATTATGAATAGGTAAATTTTCCCGCAGAACGGATGAAAAAGGAGAGAAACAGAAGTGGTAGTGATCCGTCAAAGGTTAATATTAGCTGTTATTTTGACTTCAATATATTTTGGCGCTTATGCACAGAATGCATCTTTTAGTGGTACTGTAACCGATTCAAAAACCGGGGAGCCGGTTGAGGGGCAGCTATACGGCTATCTGTTAGTATAATAACATACACAAATGTTGAAGGACAATTTTTAATTAAAAGCCTGGATGAAGGAAAACACAGGGTGAAAATATCCCATTTGGGATACCGGACATATTCTGATACTCTCCTGATTCAGGATTCTGTTTACAAAGACGTCAAACTCCATAATACACCTATTGAATTTGATGAGGTTATCGTAAGTACACCCAGATTTGATAGATATCTTCGTGATTCACCTTATTCTGAACTTCTGATTAGTAAGGAGAAACTCGAAGAAAAGCCCTTTGCATCGCTGACTGACGCACTAAAGACAGAACCCGGTATATCATTAATAAGCGAAGGAGCGTGGGGGGCCGAAGTAAATATAAGGGGACTAAGTCGTGAAAATGTGGTCGCTTTGATCAACGGAAACCGTCTAGCAACTTCAACCGATGTGGCAGCAAGGTTTTCATTGGTTGACCTGAATGATATTGAAAATGTAGAGATTATTAAAGGTGCTTCTTCTTCAATCTATGGTTCAGGAGCAACCGGGGGAATTGTAAATATTATAACCAGGCCTTCCAGGTTCAGGGATAATCCTTCATTAAATGGGAATGTATCTGCCGGTTATAACACAGTCAACAGATCCTCGGGGGTTTCAGCTTCACTTTATGGCGGTGGTCCTGTCTGGTCTTCAAAAATTGCTGCATCATACAGAAAAGCCGGGAATTTAAGAACACCGGCCGGTGAAGTAAGGAATAGTCATTTTGAGGATTACGGACTTTCGGCGGATCTGAGTGTATCGCCATTCACTAAGCATAAAATAAATCTTAACTATCAATTGTTTAAAGCACTTAATGTCGGTATACCCGGATCATTTGTATTTCCATCTGATGCCGATATCAGGTATCCCGATGAAAAAAGAGGATTTCTTTCTGCCGGTTATGAAATACGGAATCTCACTTCTTTTTTTTATAAGCTGTCACTGAAATACTCATACCAGGCAATTGAAAGAAACGTTGAAAATATTCCGCATATTGTGCAATATATTCCGGAGACTTTGACCAAGCAGGCACGGAGAGTATCAGTATTGAAAATTACCCCTGAAGCCGATCATGTAAATAATAATGTTCGGCTGCAGGGAAATTTCCTGCTTTACGGAGAGAATAACCTGGCAGCAGGACTGGATTACTGGGACAGAAACTATAAAGGTTTCAGAAAAAAATATCAGCGTATTGAGGTCCTTAATGATCAGAATCAAGTCGTTAATACAATTGATAAAACAATAGGCGAAATGCCATTGCCCGATTCAAAATACCGGGACCTTGGTGTTTTTCTGCAGGATGATTACGTGTTTATGAAAAACAGGTTGTCGTTTTCGCTTGGTGCTCGAATGGACCTTATCAATATAAAAGGTGAAAAAACGCTGAACCCTGTTTACGAGATTGTTAACGGAACAATTAACTATACTCCTGCGGGGCAGGAGACTATCTGGGAAAAAAAAGATATAAATGACAAAGCTTACAGTGCAAACCTGGGGGTAAAATATTCCGTAAATGAAAGTCTTGATCTAACGCTAAGTCTTGGCTATTGCTTCCGATCACCTTCACTGGAAGAAAGATTTCAGTATATCGACCAGGGAAGCTATGTGAGACTTGGTAACCCTGACCTTAAATCGGAAAGAGGCAGATCAGCCGATCTGGGAATCAGGTATTACCTGGCTGATTTTAAATTTGTATCTAGCTTCTTTTTTAATTATTTCACCGACCTGGTTTCAGAAAAATCTGTAGTCTTTGAAAACAGACCGGCCCTCGTAAAAACGAATATCGGGAAATCAAGGTTATATGGCCTGGATGTAAGTACAGATTATAATTTTTACCAGGAATTTGTCTTACATGGTATGTTATCGTATGTAAAAGGGGATGATATAACTGCCGGAGGAGATCTCTCTGAAATTCCTCCATTGAATGGTAATATCGGGATAGAATCTAAACTGTTTGAGAAACTTGAAGCTAAGCTGTCTGCTGACATTTTTGCTGCACAATATGATATTGCACCATTTGAAATCGGAACATCCGGATATGCAGTTTATAATCTTTCTATTAATATTGGACCCATAAATATCTCCACATACAAACTAAAAATATTTGCAGGCCTCGAAAATATTTTTGATAAGAATTACCATGATCACCTATCAACACTCAGGGGAAACATTACCTCCGGGCCCGGAAGGAATTTTTATATTAAATTTGCAGCAGAATTTTAATCCGGCAGATCCCGGGTAAGGAATTATCATATATATGTATTGGTTCTGGTTAGCTTTTATCTCGGCAATCTTTTCTGCTTTGTCCGCCGTCTATGAGAAGAAAGCATTATTCTCATTCGATGCCCTGAATTTTACTTTTCTGATATCTATTATAACACTTCTGTTTTCATTGCCTTTATTCGGAATGATCGGATACGAAAACCTTTTTACTATAAGTATGCTGGTGCTGCTTCTTAAAACGATATTGAATGCAGCAGCCTTTCTTTTTGTAATGTATTCAATTAAGAATCTGGCAATAAGCGAAGCTCTGCCTCTGCTCGCATTAAACCCGGGACTTGTTGCAGTACTGGGAGCAATTCTGATAAATGATTATCTGACGGTGTTTGAATGGTTCGGAGTATTCCTGATGCTGACCGGTACTATTATCCTTGAGGTCCCCCAGAATACCAACGGGGCGGAGAAGCGAGGCAGGCTACTGCGGGGTTACCTAACTTCATTTAGGGCATTATTCAGATTTTCAAAATATTCCTATGTAATCTTAGCCCTGTTTCTTTTTACGATCACTTCACTTCTTGACAGAATCCTTCTGACAGATTTGAAGCTTTCTCCTTATAAATTTATGGCGTTCCAGCAGTTGTTCTATGCTGTCATTTTTACAATTGTTATATTAATAAGGTATAAGGGGAAGATACAGTCTGTAAAACAATTCCCGAAGAAAATGCTTTATTTATTGATCATCGTTTCAGTATCGACCGTTATATATCGTTTTACCCAGATTGAAGCCACAAAAGAGGCTCCTGTTGCACTGGTAATTTCTGTTAAACGTTTATCAGTTTTGATGGCGGTTATTTTCGGAGGCAGGCTGTTCAGGGAAAAGTACCTGATAAGAAGGGTCTTAGCTGTAATAATAATTTTAGCAGGTGCTGCAATTCTGCTGAACCTCTGAATCGTTTGAAATCAGGTATTAAGCTGAAGCTCCTTAATTTTTCGCCATAAAGTTGAACGGTGAATTCCTATTACGAAAAATCGGGACAGAATGGTTTTATTACTTTATCCGAAGCGGATTTTTAGGATCGGGTGGTTTCTTGTTTTTCCTGGTTCATAAATTCTTTTATGTCGTAATAAATTTCGGGCGAGGGGGCTGCTTTGAAATTTCCCGCGGAGATCTTTGTATATAGTTCTTCTTTGCTGCTGTACTCCTTCAAATAAAAAACTCTCACCAGGTCGCGGTTCTTAATCAGCCAGTTAAGCGTGATTTTCATTTTTTCAAGGTCTTCTTCCTCAGGCAGGATAGACAAATTTATCGTTCCGCTGAAATAATCGTCAAGTGCCTCTTCAAAATGATCTTCACCGTTTACAGCATATTTCTTGATAAATATCTTGCCTGAGAGCAGAAGCATATAATCGTTCTCGAAAGTGCCTTTCACCTCAAACAGCACATTGGCTTTATTTACAGGCTCTGCAAGTACCGAAGATTTATATGTCTGGTTCAGAACCATATCAATTACTTCCTTAACCTCAGATGCTTTCTCATACTTCTGTTTATCGGAATATTCCTTCATCTTATTGAGCAGACGGTTGAGCGCGAACTGGTTTCTGCCGTAAAGGAATTCATATACTTTTTCAAGCTCTTCGCTGTAGTCATCTTTGGATTTATTAATGCAGGGGGCAAGACATCTTTCAATATCTGCCAGGAAACAGACTTTCTCCTTTCTGTACTCTATATCATTACATTCTCTTATTGCAAACGTTTTTTGTATCATCTCAAGTAATGAATCTGCTTTCTTACGTGTGATAAAAAGTCCGAAGTAATCCCTTCCATCAAAATCAAAATAATTGCAGATATCGATTCCCGGATATTCATGAACAGCATCAATTCTCAGGAAATATTTATTCCCGTACTCCTTCAGCTGTGTGTTATGCCGGGGATTAACCAGCTTTATCGATTCAGCCTCCATCAGCAGGGCAGTCAGCTCAGTGTTGGTTATTTCAATCTTGATGCGTGATGCCTGCTTAACGATCTTTTTTGCTTTTCGGGGAGCGGTAGAAGAGAAATAGGATTTTATCCGATCTCGCAGCGATTTTGCTTTGCCTATATAAATAATATTTCCCTTTGAATTCAGAAAATAATATACGCCCGGAGCCTGCGGGAGTCCTGAAACATATTCACGCAGAGGCTCTTTAACACGGCTGACCTTTTCCTTTGCAGCAGGTTTTTTATGATAGCTGAGCAGCTCCTCAACGGTAGTAATGTTATGCTTATCCCTAAGCTCTTCGATCATCCTGATAAGTAATTGCGCTGTCACTTTAGCATCGGATAATGCGCGGTGAGAATTTTCATTATGCAGCTTAAAATGCCTGCACATATTAGATAAGGATCTGCTGCGAAGATCCGGATACATCCGCCTTGCCAGCTTCAGCGTGCAGATATCCCTGTTGTATAGCATTCCCTTGCCGGCATAAAGGAATTCTCTTTTAAGGAAACTTTTATCGAAGGAAAAATTATGTCCACCTATAATATCTTCGGATATAAAATTCAGGATTTCATCAGCCGCATCCTCAAAGAAAGGAGCATTGTAAACTTCTTCATCAGTAATACCTGTAAACTGCGAAATATAGTAGGGGATAGGTCTTCCCGGGTTTATCATTGTCTGGTATGTTTCTTTGATCTTAAGATCAGAGATCTTAACTATTCCAATTTCGATGATATTGTTGTAGCGGGCCGATAGTCCTGTTGTCTCAACATCGATTATAGAGAATGAGGCTTGTTCAAGAGGTATTTCCAGCGAGTCTTTAAGCATTTTTCCAATCAGTTTCCCAAAGATAATATTTTCCGGGAATATTGTTTAATCTTCATTGTAGAGATAAGCTAAGATTTTTCTCAGTTAAAGCTGGCTGCTCTTCTGAATTTACAAGAAGTGAACCAGCGACACCTCTCTGAATAGTGGAGAAGAATGATGCAGTTTTTTAATTCTCTCGTGATTTCAATATATTTATTAATTACTTTATGGTGATTATGAATCAACTGAATATTCTTTTTATCGGGGATATTGTTGGTAAACCCGGTATGGATATGGTGCAGACGTGGCTGCCGGGACTTATCCAGAAATATAAACCCGATCTTGTTATTGCAAATGGTGAAAATGCTTCCGACGGAAAAGGCTGTACTAATAAAGAGGGTGAAATTCTCTTTAAACTTGGGGTGCATGTAATTACCGGAGGAAATCATACCTGGGACAAACATCAATCTCAGGATTATCTGAAAAATGAACCGCGTGCAATACGTCCTTTGAATTATCCCCGTGGTACTTACGGAAACGGCTACTATATCGCAGAAACAAAGAAGGGAAAAGTGGCTGTACTTAACCTGCAGGGCCGAACCTTTATGGCAACGATTGACGATCCATTTCGTACATGCCGAGTGGATCATTCCAAAATTAAGGGAAGAAACTAATATAATCTTTGTTGATTTCCATGCAGAGGCTACGGCTGAGAAACTTGCCCTGGTAAATTACCTGGATGGAAAGGTCAGCGTACTGGTAGGTACACATACCCATATCCAGACAAATGATGAAAGAATTTTCCCCATGGGAACCGGCTATATAACTGACGTTGGAATGACCGGTCCTTATGACTCAGTAATCGGTATGAAAACGATAGCCGCCATCAACAGGTTCCTCTACCAGACTCCTCAAAAGTATGAAACTGCCCAGAACGATGTGCATATATGCGGAATGTTATTTAAGGTTGATACAGAAACCGGGAAAACAACTGAGATAGAAAAAATTCTCTTCCCGGAGTTTGTTAAAAAATCAGAATAAGATTGTATGATAAATTTTCCGTTACCCAGGATCGATCTTGATGAGAAACTCCGGAAATTACTGCTGCCTTATTCACGTTTCAAATATGGTGATGTTTGGGAAGACAGCACCGCCGGGCATAAGATTGCGTGTATGGACTGCAGTGACTCAGCGGCAGTGGACTCGCTTAAGGGCAGGAAAAAAGCTGTACTTGCGGTTCATGATCCTCCGTATAATTTTGTTGCATTCAGGGAAACGGATGTTGAAGGTTTTATCGATTGGAGCAGGCTCTGGATTAAAAACACCCACGATTTCCTGGCTGAGGATGCCTCTCTTTATATATGGCTGGGAGCAGATCAGAATAATCATTTTCAGCCGCTTGCCGATTTTATAATTATGATGAGAGAGTCGGGATTTTCATCCAGGAGTTTTATTACGATGAGGAACCAGAGAGGCTACGGCACCCAAAAAAACTGGATGTCGGTACGGCAGGAGCTTCTCTATTATACAAAAGGAAAACCTGTATTTAATACTGAAGCCGAGTATACCGAGATTCCCAAAATAATGAACGGCTACTATAAAAAGGTTAATGGGAAAACAACACAGAACTTTGAGAGGAGTAAATCTGAATTTATCCGGGCGGGTAATGTATGGGTGGATGTTCAGCAGATATTCTACCGGATGAATGAAAATATTAATGGCTGTTATGCTCAGAAACCTCTTAAGGCGATTCAAAGAATAATTAAATCAGGCAGCAGACCTGAAGATCTTGTTATAGATTTTTTTTCTCATTCAGGTACGACACTATTAGCATCTGAGATGGATAAAAGAACCTGCTATACGATAGACATTGATCCGCTCTTTTGTGAAATAACATTAAGGCGGCTCGAAAATTACCGGCGGAATAAACTGACCGGATGGCAGAATTCAAATCCTTTCGCGGAAGAGATACTTTCCGACAGGAAGATAAAAAGATATTTGACTGAAAATTATAATATTGATTTTTCAAAATTGTATTCATTGAAAGAAATAAACTGAGGAAAGAAAGCAACAGAATGATAATTATTGATGGAAAAAAAACTGCTGCGGATATTAGAGAAGAACTTAAACAAAAAATTGACAGACTGAAATCTGAAGGCAAAAATGTGCCCGGACTAGTTACTATCCTTGTGGGTGAGGATCCTGCTTCGCAGGTTTACGTGCGGAGTAAAATAAAGGACTGTGAAGAGATCGGGATGAGAACCAAGGCTGAATTTCACCCGACTAGTATATCGGAAAAAGATCTGCTTGCGCTGGTAAAGAAGTACAATGAAGACCGTGATTTCCACGGGATTCTCGTTCAGCTTCCCCTGCCTAAACATATAAATGAAAATAAGATAATAGAAGCCATCTCACCTGAAAAAGATGTGGATGGATTCAGCCCTACCAGCGTCGGCAACCTTGTGATCGGGAAGGATACTTTCGCTTCATGTACACCGGCAGGAATACAGGAACTGCTTATAAGGTACAATATTGAAACCAAAGGGAAGCACGTTGTAGTGCTGGGCAGGAGTAACATTGTTGGAAAGCCTATTGCCAATATAATGCTGCAGAAAAAGGAGCATGCCAATTCGGTTGTAACTATTTGTCATTCAGCTGCGAAAAACCTGCAGGATTACACAAAACAGGCTGATATACTGATCGCCGCAATCGGCAGGGCCGGCTTTGTCAAAGCGGATATGGTGAAAGAGGGAGTCGTTGTTATCGATGTCGGGATTAACCGTGTCGATGATCCCTCAAAGCCCAAAGGGTATAGGCTTACAGGAGATGTGGATTTTGAGAATGTTTCGAAGAAAAGTTCATATATTACACCCGTTCCCGGCGGTGTTGGCCCAATGACGCGTGCTATGCTGCTTCAGAATACATTTAAAGCTTATAAAAAATATGGTGGATAATATGAAACCGGATATATCAACGGAAGAAGTATCGCAGGAATTTTTAGAGAGGACTTTACGGGATTTCTACTGCAAGACAGAATCCTGCAAAGGATGGGAAACTAATGTGGTTACCCAGCCCAAAGCGGTGAATAATATTGTCAATGTGGGCGCAGAAAGAATTTCTGCCGGCATCGGTGTGGGACATGTTCTGCAGGATAAGAAAATAGCAGGGATGATTGATCATACGGTATTAAAACCCGACGCTACTCCTGAAGATATAACCAAATTATGCGGCGAAGCAAGGAAATATAATTTTGCGTCTGTGTGCATTAATCCTTCCTTTGTGCCCTTATGCAGCGGTCTGCTTAAAGGGAGTGAGGTGAAGGTATGTACGGTGATTGGTTTCCCACTTGGCGCTACAACTACTGAAGTAAAAAAGTTTGAGACGGAACAGGCAATCGCGGGTGGTGCTGCAGAAGTGGATATGGTAATAAATATAGGCAGACTGAAAGCCGGAGACTATGATTATGTTTACAATGATATCTTTCAGGTTGTTCAAACAGCCAGGAAGCATCATGTTATTTCCAAGGTAATCCTTGAAACTGCTTTGCTCACGGACGAAGAGAAGATAAAAGCCTGTGTGCTCGTTAAGAAAGCCGGGGCTGATTTTGTCAAAACATCAACAGGATTTTCCAAAGGAGGGGCGACGGTCGGTGACGTTGCGTTAATGAAGTATGTAGTTGGTGCCGGTATGGGTGTTAAAGCATCCGGAGGAATACGTTCGCGTGAGGATGCAGAAGCAATGGTTGCCAGCGGGGCAGATCGTATAGGTGCAAGTGCAAGCGTTAAAATCGTTCTCGGCGAATCATAATCAGAAATAACGTATGATACTGGATATAATTGTGTGGAAGACGGATGACGGGTATACTGCTGAAATACCCGGAATTAAAGGATGTGAATCCTGGGCTCATGATGAGGATACCGTTATGGATAAAATAACTGATCTTGCGGCTTATTATCTCAAAATTGATTCAAAAGAGAAATTTAAAATTGACAGAGCCCGCTCGCTAAAAAATAAAACAGTTTACAAGTTAGTGTTTAATAAAAGCAGCTAGTGAAAAGTACAAGGACTGAAAAACGAACCGCAAAAATCAGCAGGGTCCTGATCGCACGCCAGGATACCCTGAGGGTGGTTATTGAAAATATTCACGATCCTCATAACGTGAGTGCTATTTTCAGAACATGCGATGCTGTTGGTGTGCCAAAGGTTTCACTTGTTTATAACGTCGAAAAATTTCCGAAGATCGGTAAAAAATCTTCGGCTTCTGCTTTTAAATGGGTTGAGAAAGAAAAGTACAAAACTGTTGATGAATGCTATTCCGGCCTTCGGTCAGACGGGTTTAAAATTTATGCCTCGGCACTTAATGCAGATTCACTGAGTCTTTTCGACCTGGACCTCACTGAAAAATCTGCTGTAGTGCTCGGAAATGAACATAGAGGCGTATCTGAAGAAGCTGCAGAAGCAGCGGATGAAACATTTATGATCCCGATGTTCGGCATGGTCCAGAGTCTCAATGTATCAGTTGCATCCGCAGTCATTCTTTATGAAGCATTGAGGCAGAGAATGGCAAAGGGAATGTATAATTCCGGGGAATTAAATGATGAATTACTTGAAAAAGCGGAGGACTGGCTTAAAAAATGAGTAGTGCACAAACCTTCAAAAGGATCTCGCAAATCAGGGGCGAGCTTAACCTACCCGGTGATAAATCAATTTCGCACAGGGCAGTTATGCTTTCCTCCCTGGCTGAAGGCACATCAAAAATTAAAAATCTCTCCATGGGAGAAGATGTTGTATCGTGTGTAAAGTGTTTCAGACAGCTTGGCGTCTCCATTGAGAAAAGGGAAGATGCTTTTTTGATTGAAGGAAAAGGATTCAAAGGAATGTCTAAGTCCTCTGATCCTCTCGATGCCGGCAACTCCGGTACACTTGCAAGATTGATTACGGGAATTTTAGCGGCACAGGATTTTGAAACCACGATAATAGGAGACAGATCACTTTCTTCGAGACCGATGAAAAGGATCATAGTACCGTTAACATCCATGGGTGCTAGGGTTACCACCACACCGGATTCAACTCTTCCCCTGAATATTTTTCCAGCGGAGGACCTTCATCCTATTAGCTATGAACTCCCTGTCGCCAGTGCACACGTTAAAAGTGCAGTCTTGCTTGCGGGATTACATATTGACGGTATTACTACAGTTATTGAGAACCTGCCTTCAAGGAATCATACTGAAAAGATGCTGGGACTTAAAACTGAGGTGAAGAATGGAAAATATTATTCTTATGTTTCGAAGGAAAATTATCCTGAACCGAAAGAGTTTTTTATACCCGGAGATATATCCACCGCAGTATACTTTATAATCCTGACTTTATTGTCGAAAGATTCGGAACTTTTAGTAAAAGATGTTTCTCTGAATACTTCCAGGACCGGAATTCTTGAAATTCTGATTAAAATGGGCGGAGATATTCAGATGCTTAACCAGAAAGAAAATGCCGGTGAAATTTATGGCGATGTACACGTTAAAAGCAGCGTACTAAAGAATATAAACCTCGAAGATTATCCGATTGTAAACTTTATAGATGAAATTCCTGTCCTTGCCGTTGCAGGCATCTTTGCTGCAGGTGATTTTGAAATAAGGACGGCAAAAGAACTAAGGTTTAAAGAAAGCGATAGAATAAAAGCCGTTTGTGAGAACCTGAGGTTAACCGCGCTCGATATTGAGGAATATGAGGACGGATTTTCAATAGCAGGCCGCATTACAAAGAATAATCCCGTATTCGCCAGCTACGATGATCACCGTATTGCTATGGCTTTCGCTATTTTATCATCTGTATTGAAAGACGGCGGGAAAGTTAATAATTTTGATTGTGTTAAAATATCTAACCCCGGATTCCTTAAACAATTAAACCAGGTAAGTTATGGCTGAAGTTGTACTTAAAAACGTAACTAAAGTTTATGAAGGCGGTCAGCTGGCTGCTAAAGACATAAACATTGAGGTTAAAGACAAAGAATTTGTTGTTCTTGTTGGTCCCTCCGGATGCGGGAAATCCACTACTCTGCGGATGATTGCCGGTCTTGAGGAAATAACCGAAGGTGAATTGTTTATTGACGGCAAAAAAGTTAATGATGTATCACCGAAAGACAGGGATATAGCCATGGTATTCCAGAATTATGCTCTTTATCCTCACATGAGTGTATATGAGAATATGGCTTTCGGTCTGAAGCTCAGGAAGTTTGATAAGAATGAGATAAAGGAAAGGGTTAATGAAGCTGCAAGGATACTGGGTCTTGAAGACTATCTTGACAGAAAACCAAAGGCATTGTCAGGAGGGCAGCGGCAGCGCGTGGCGGTCGGCAGAGCTATTGTAAGAAAACCGAAAGTATTTTTATTTGATGAGCCCCTGAGCAACCTTGACGCCAAGTTGAGGGTACAAATGCGTACAGAGATCTCCAAGCTGCATCAGACTCTTGGAGCAACGATGATTTATGTAACTCATGATCAGACAGAAGCAATGACGATGGGCGATAGAATTGTAATTATGAAAGACGGAATAGTTAACCAGGTTGACACACCGTTAAATCTTTATAATAAACCGGTGAACAGGTTTGTTGCGGGATTTATCGGCAGTCCGTCGATGAACTTCATAAAGGGAAAAATAGAGAACGGAAGCAGTACATCATTCAATAGTTCGGGCGGCGACCTTAAAATAGATCTCCCCGGAAAAATATCTGATAGTCTCCGGAAGTTTGTTAACAAGGAAGTCTGGATGGGAATACGACCTGAAGATATTCATGATGCTGTATCTTCGGACAGGGATAACGTTCAGCACCTGGATGTAACGCTTGATGTAGTTGAACCAATGGGAAATGAGATTTTCCTATACTTCCAACTTGATGAAATGGAGTTTGTTGCGAGAGTTCCTGCCCGTGAAGAGCCTCCTGCAGGGTCAATAAGGAAGCTTATATTCGATAATAGCAAGCTTCATTTCTTCGATTCCCGGACTGAAGAGGCGATCGTTTAAAGTTTAATTCCCTGGTGTTCAAACTTATTTATTGAAAGCTCGTTAAATATTGTCTTGATGAAATCTGCCCCGTAACGGTTTGCAAAATAAATAAAGTTCAACTCCCTTTCTTGCAGGTTTGAAGCAGGGAAGAGTGCAGTATTTAATTTATCAACCTGCCTTAAAGTAACTTCATGCTTTTTCTTCTGCGCATCGAGAGCTTTACCTTTTAATTCATCAAGATAATGAATGCTTTTCTGTCTGTATTTTGTACTGGCATCAGCAACGGTTTTATCGAATTCAAAAAGCTTTTCCTTTAGTTTGTCATAAGTCAATTCGATTTCATTCGATACCTGGCTGAAGATGTCATCCAGTGAGTTCGGCGATATAATCCCAAGGACTTTATTTTTCAGTATATCCGGGTCGGTAAACACCTCTTCCAAGCTTAACTCATACTTCTCAAGGAGAGAACTGATATTCTTTTCCAGGATGGTGGCTGAGGATCTTGGATATATTATAGGAGGTTCCACCTGATAAATGTTGTAGAGAGGAGTTACCTGGGCGAAATATGATATTTCACTCGGTCCTCCTATATAAAAGGCGGTTGGCAGAAGATAGTCCTGGCATATGGGCCGCAGCAGAACATTGGGAGAGAATCGTTCGGGTTCCTTTTCGATGAGTAACTGCAGTTCATCATAAGTAAACTTTTTACGTTTCCTCTTAAGCCGGAAATCATTTTCCACAGGCTCAATAAGATACCTTCCTTCATCGGTGTGGAAAAAAAGGTTGATGGCTCTTACTTTAACCTGGGCATGATATTCTTCTTCAAGTTTGGCACTCACATTTACAAGCTTTTCCGAATGAGCTCTGAAACCCGATATCTCCTTTTTGAAAACCGGGGTTAACAGCTTTTTTACTTCAGTATCCTGGGGATCGAATATCATAAGTCCATATTCATCAAAGAGCCAGAAAATAAGATCGCGGAACGCGTCCTTGAAAGTTCTTCCTTCCGAATAAAAGGATTTTAACTTACCGAGAATATCACCCTTAAATTCGGTGTCTCTCAGTTCTGTATTAAGCTCATCGAAAAACCGGTTTATATCGGGATTAAGTTTGAGGAATCCGACGCTTCCTTTATTCTCCTCTTCAGGTATCTCATCAACATAGGATATTTTTTTAAGGTTATTAGCTTCATCGATAATGTTAATTGATTTCACCTCTTCGAAATCATGATCGTCTCCTTCAAGCCAGAATACCGGAACGAATGTAAAATCGTCGTATCTTTCGTTGAGATTATTGCACAGCTTAATTGCGGTTATAATTTTATAAAAAGTGTACAGTGGACCTCCCAGGATTCCCAGCTGCTGACCCGTAACTACAGCAAGCGTTGTTTTTTCCTGTAGAACTGTCAGATTCTTGCTGGTTTTATCTGAAATTTCCCTTCCCTGGTACTGATTCTGAAGTATGCTGAACAGGGCGCCGCGATTCTCGCCATGCATTTCTGCTCTTTTTTTGAAGAGTTTAATATACTCTTCCTTATCCCTGAAGTTATACTTATAATAACCCTTAACCTTGTCGAAATTGTAGAGGTAATCAGTAAATAACTGATGTTGACCCGGAAGATCAGCATAATTTATGAACATCCTGCACCACTCTTTATTAATTTTGAATGGAAAAGTAAGAAAAACTCGTTTTCCTAACAAATCTCACGTTTCATCTTTATTTCCTGACACGTTAATCCGGTCCTTCTTTTGTAAACTTCACACAATTAATTATTTTCTGGTATAAATTAAAAGGGATAGATGGAAATAAATCTCCTGAAATATTTTACCTTAAGAAGGTTTATTAATTCGCTGAAAATATTGTTGTCATACAATATCTCGGTGATATTAAAAAGGCCTGTGGTCCGGGGAATGCCTGTAAGTTATTCCATTGAACCGACTAACCACTGCAACCTCAAATGTCCCGAGTGTCCGTCAGGACTGGGAAGTCTTACCCGCCCTCTCGGTCTTATGAAACCAGAATTCTTCGATAAACTTGTTGATGAGATCTGCCGGGAGGGATTTTACCTTCAGCTCTTTTTCCAGGGAGAACCGTATATCAACAAAAATCTTCCCCATATGATAAGGTACGCGCAGAAAAATAATATGTATGTTTCCATTAGTACAAACGGGCATTTCATAAATGAAAATAATGCAGATGAGATACTTGATAACGCGCCCGACAAAATAATATATTCGATAGACGGACTTGATGAAAGGTCATACCAGAATTACCGTGTGGGAGGAACCTTCGCTCAGGCTGATGAGGGTCTGCGTGCACTGACCAGGAGGAAAAAAGACCGGGGTCTTAAAAAACCTTTTGTCGAGCTGCAATTCATTGTAATGAAACAAAATGAGCACTTGCTTGATAAGGTACTCGAATACGGTAGGGAGGCGGGAGTTGATAAGGTGGTTTTCAAAACAATGCAGGTATCCACTTACGAGAACGCTCTTCACTTTCTGCCTGAGAATCGGAAGTACAGGCGGTATGAAGCAGGCGGCGGCACATTTAAAGTGAAGGGGAAACTGAAAAATAAATGTTTTGCCCTTTGGCGAACTTCCGTTATTACGTGGGATGGAAGGGTTGTGCCATGCTGTTTTGATAAAGATGCAGACTTTGAACTTGGAAAGTTAAACGGGAATGGTTTTAAAAGTGTGTGGACTTCTGATGAATATAATGGGTTCAGACAAAAAGTTTTGTATGACAGAAAGGGGATTGGTATGTGTTCCAACTGTACTGAGGGAATGAAAATGAACATACTGGAAGTAGAACAATAATGGCAGAAGCAATCCTTGCAGTAATGAATGTATACTTGAAAAACAGGAGCCTGTTTCTGCTGATTGTAAAGATATTAATCGCCGCGGGTCTGCTGACATTCATACTTTATTCAGTAAATATTAACCGGACTATTTCAGTATTCAAAAATGCAGACAAGTTTTTTATTGCTGCTGCCTTCATGCTGAGCTTTGTCAATATCTATCTGCAATATCTGAAGTGGAAACTTGTTTGCAGTCATTTTCTGGGAGAACATGATCGGGGAAAAATTATCTACTCCCTGTTTTTGGGATTTACAGCGGGATCATTTACCCCCGCCAGGATCGGTGAATATGCCGGTCGCGCCATTCCATTTACAGCAAAACCGCTGCTTAGAGTAGCTTCAGCAGTTCTCATTGATAAATTATTTAGCTTGCTAATTGTTTTTTTAATAGGATCAGTTTCTTTCCTGCTTTTTATAAAAGTCGGGATCCTGTATGCTGCAATGATAGTATTCCTTTTTGCGCTGTTATCTTATCTTCTAACAAGGGGTGTTATATTAACACCGTTTCTAAAAACAATATTGAGCCGCAGGGAATGGAGCAGGGATCTGTTTTCAGGACTTATAATTCTTAGAAACAGCAGCAACAAATTCAGACTGAAGCTGACCTTGCTATCCCTGTTTTTTTATACTTGTTTCATAGTGCAATTTGCACTTCTCGTATGCGCATTTTCTCATCATAATGATTATCTGAATTATATATGGAGCGGAAACCTGGTGATGTTTGCAAAGACCATTATTCCGTCCGTTTCCTTCGGTGAGCTGGGGATCAGGGAAGGGGCATCGGTATATTTCTTACGAAAAGTGGGAGTTACCCCTGCAGCCGGATTCAATGCTTCTATATTTCTTTTTCTGATTAATATCTTATTGCCCGCAATTGTCGGTTTGATATTTTTGTCGAAGAAAAAATGATAAACTTACTGCTAATATTATTTATACTACTTGCTGTATACTATCTTTTCTTCCTCCTAAAAATTTACAATGGGCTGGGGAAAATTACGCTGACTTCCCGGAACGGCACACAGGATCATTTTATATCAATAATTATTCCTTTCAGAAATGAATCAAGGAACATACTGGACAGCATTGCGAGCATTGAAGGGCTTGATTATCCACGTGAGAAATTCGAGGTAATTTATATTGACGATTACTCGGAGGATGGGTCTTTTCAGCTAGCTGAATCGGCAAAGAAGGCTTCAAACATAAGAATATTGAGACTGCAGGATGCAATTCCGGGGAGAGGAAACAAAAAACATGCGCTGCAGTTTGGAGTCTTAAATTCTTCTGGCGACATCATCGTTGCAACTGATGTCGATTGTATTCATCATAAAAACTGGCTGAATACTATAATGAACTGCTTTGATCCGGAAACAGCGTTTGTTTCAGGTCCGGTTGAATTTATCCAAACCCCCGGGTTGTTCTCAAAAATTCAGAGTACAGAATTCGGAGGACTGATATTAGCCGGAGCCGGCATGATCGGAGCCGGAAGACCTCTTATATGCAATGGAGCAAACATCGCATATCGTAAAAAAGTTTTTAATGAAATTGGCGGATTAAAGGATAACTTGCACCTTGCTTCGGGAGATGATGAATTCCTGATGCAGAAAATTGCGAAGGAGACAAATTATAAAGTCAGGTTCTGCCCGGAGAGGGAGGCGGTTGTACTGACCCGGCCAAGCGTTAACTTGGGAAGTTTCTTAAACCAGAGAAGGCGGTGGGCCAGCAAGAGTATCTTTTATAAAGATGCAGGACTAACAGCCGGACTTCTATTGCTCTTTCTTTTTTATGCCGGGTTGATAATACAAACAATTTTGCTGCTCTCCGGTTATCTTTTTTTTGCGATCACCCTTTTTTTAAGTCTATCGATCAAAATTCTGATTGAATTCCTCATACTGAAAAGAGGGGAGAGACTATTCCTTTCGAAGAAAAAAACATCAATATTCTTAATTACCGAACTATTTCAGGTTCCATACATAATTATCGCCGCAATCGCAGGTCTATCAGGAGGATTTACGTGGAAGGGCAGGAACTTACAGCGGTAAATCAATGTACACATAAAAATCTATTCTGTCCATTAAATTATACATCCAAACCTGTAAAATCCCGCTGTTTTCGCAAAAAATAAACTTTTCTGGCTGGTATGATCATTGGATATTAAGCTGTGTTCTAAAAAGCGAGGTCTAAAATGAAAAAGTTACTTTTAATTGCAGCACTAATCATAACAGGTCTGAGTTTTCAGACAAAAGCCCAGGATTATTATGATCGGGGATATGACGATAGTTATAATTACGGCGGTTATGATAATAATGACGGATTCGGGTATTTTTATACCCAACTATCACCGTACGGGTCCTGGATTGAATTCGGCGACGGAGTTTACGGATGGAAACCTGTTCAGATGAGAATGGGATGGGCTCCTTACGCGAACGGACGCTGGTTATGGACCTCAGACGGATGGTATTGGGATTCATATGAACCATTCGGATACATTGTTTACCACTATGGAAGATGGTATCTCGATGATTACTATGGATGGATCTGGATTCCTGATTACCAATGGGCACCTGCGTGGGTTGAATGGAGATACGATAACGATTATATAGGCTGGTCACCCCTGCCTCCTTATGCGGTATTCTCCATCTCATTAGGTATACATTTTACACATTCATATTATTCACCTTATTCATATTGGAATTTTGTAAGGTATAATAACTTCTGTGATCCATATGTATATAAGTATTATGCAGGTCCTAAATATAAGTACAGAATATATTCAAGAACCAAAGTAAGAAATAATTACGGATTCAGGAACGGAAGAGTTGTTAACCGCGGGGTTGATGTAGGGTTTATAAGAGAACGAGGTAAAATAGATATCCGTGAGAGAAAGATAAGGACAGTATCAGGACTACGGGATATTAACGACAGAAACCGTGTTACAGATAATGAAGTTAGAACTTTTATACCTGATCAAAAAAATTTCACGAACTCCAGGGTTAAGGATGTTAAGATTGAAAGAACAACCAGGAATACCGCTCTGGAGACTTCGAAGCTTGAATTCGGAAGAAGAAATATTCAGAGAACAGAAACTCCTGTTCAGAAAAAGACAGAGACCAGGACCAAACAGGATGTAAACAGAACCCCTGATGTACGCAACCAGAAAACTGATCCTCGCGGAACAATCAGGCAGGATAATAAAACTCCTGAAAAGACAACTGTACCTGATACTCGAGTAAAAGCGAATGAAAGAAAAGAAGTTAGAACACCGGTAAAAAAGGCTCCTGAAAAGAAAGATACACGTACAGTAACATCGAACAGATCAGTTACATCGAATAAAACAGTTACTCCGAACAGAACAGTTACACCGAATAAAACAGTTACTCCGAACAGAACGGCTACTCCTAATAAAACTGAACAGAAAATAGACAAAAGAGTAAATGAAAGAGTTCAGCAGAATACACAACAGAAGAAAGAAACACGAGCATATACTCCTCCGGTTCAGAAAAGGACAGAAGTAAACCGGACTCCGACCGCAAACCGATCCTCCGGTAATGCAACTGTTCAAAGGCAGAATGACAGCAGAACGAAATCAGAACAGAAAAGAGAAACCAACAGCGGAAGGGGACGTAGATAACCCTCCCGTTTCTCTGGTCCTCTCCTCCAAAAGTACCGGTTTAACCACCGGTACTTTTTTTTATCCTCCTCGGCTCCGTCAAAATTCATCACTTTACATATCAGTTTTGTGAATGTTTTTATCACAACTGAGAATCATTTACTTAATTCTCACATTCTTAATAAAAAATCTTCAAATTTAGAAGATTATTTAAGGTTTATGCCCATCCATAAGTAACTCTTAGTGGCACATTATATGGGTATTTAATACGTTTGTAATAGTATTCTAATTCAAAAAGGTGAATGGAGAGCATATAAATGAAAATTAGTAAAGAAGAAGCTCTTGAATATCATAGTCAGGGCAGGCGCGGCAAAATAGAAGTAATTGCCACAAAGCCCTGCCTTACTTCAAGAGATCTGTCATTAGCTTATACTCCCGGCGTGGCTGAACCTTGCAGAGAGATAGCGAAGAACGATGACGATGTTTATAAATACACAGCTAAAGGAAATCTTGTAGCTGTAGTTTCAAATGGAACGGCTGTACTCGGTCTTGGAGATATTGGACCCCACGCAGGTAAACCTGTGATGGAAGGTAAAGGAGTACTATTTAAAAGATTTGCAGATATTGATGTATTCGATATTGAACTAAAGAGCAAAGACCCCAAAGAAATAATACGCGCAGTTCAGCTTCTGGAACCTACTTTCGGCGGAATAAACCTTGAAGATATTAAGGCACCTGAATGCTTTGAGATTGAAGAGACTCTCAAGGAAACAATGAATATTCCGGTTTTCCATGATGATCAGCACGGTACGGCTATTATTTCGTGCGCGGCCCTTATTAACGCGGCTGAGCTTGCTGGGAAAAAACTGGAGAACCTTAAGATAGTTGTTAACGGTGCGGGTGCTGCTGCTATTTCCTGCTGTAAATTATATATGATGGCCGGTGCGAAAAGAGAAAATATTTATATGTATGATTCAAAAGGTCTTATCCACAAGGGCAGGAAAGATCTTAATAAATACAAGGAAATATTTGCACAGGATAAGGACTCGGGTTCACTGGCAGAGGGTATGGTCGGAGCTGATGTCTTTATCGGTTTATCTATAGGCGGTGTTGTTTCACAGGATATGATTAGATCGATGGCAAAAGACCCGATAGCTTTTGCAATGGCTAATCCCGATCCCGAAATCACCTATGAAGATGCTGTTGCTGTCCGCAGTGATTTAATAATGGCTACAGGCAGAAGCGATTATCCCAACCAGGTTAATAACGTACTTGGATTTCCGTTTATATTCAGAGGTGCTCTTGATGTAAAAGCTTCTGCTATAAATGAAGAGATGAAAATGGCTGCAACAAGGGCACTTGCAGAGCTGGCTAAGAAAAAAGTTCCTGAGATGGTGAAAAATGCCTATGGCGGACTGGATTTTGAATTCGGGCGCGAATATATAATTCCGAAACCCTTTGATCCCCGCGTTCTCTGGCATGTGGCTCCTGCTGTTGCCAAGGCTGCAATTGCAACGGGCGTCGCACGTCAGCCTATAGAGGACTGGGAGAAATATGAGGAAGAATTGAAAGAGAGACTTGGATTATCAAAAGAAGTAATCCGGGTTATGATTCACAAAGCAAAGGAGGATCCGAGAAAGGTTGTTTATCCGGAAGGTGAAGAAGAGAAGATCATAAGGGCTGCTCATGCTTCATTTAGCGACGGTATTGCTTTTCCTGTTCTTCTGGGAGATGAATTTAACATAAGGAAAGCAATCAATGACCTTGGTTTTGATCAGAATGAATTTAAGATCATTGATCCTGCTACCAATACAAAGCGTGAGGTTTATGCCACTGCCTTTTATAAGAAACGCCAGAGAAAAGGTGCTACTTTGAAGGAAGCTAAAGATCTTATGGCAGATGCAAATTACTTTGGGTCTATGATGGTTGAGATGGGTGATGCAGATGCCTTGATAAGCGGACTTACCTCGCATTATCCTGCTACAATAAGACCTGCTCTCCAGTGCATAGGAGTAAAGGAAGGGTTCAAAGTTGTATCGGGTATGTATATAGTTGTAACCGCAAAGCGTGCTTATTTCTTCGCTGATACAACAGTTAATGTTAACCCAACCTCCGAGCAGCTAGCAGAAATTGCTATAACCGCAGCTGATACCGTTAAGGCATTTGATCTCGCTCCAAGAGTTGCATTGCTTTCATTCAGTAATTTCGGCAGTTCCACATATCCTGAATCCATTAAGGTAAAGAAAGCCGTCGAAATAGTGAAAAACCTTCGTCCTGATATTATGATCGATGGTGAAATGCAGGCCGATACAGCTGTGGTTCCGCAAATTATTGAGAAGGATTTTCCATTCAGCTCACTTAAAGGCGGAGCAAATGTACTCATATTCCCGGATCTGAATTCGGGCAATATAGCATATAAACTGATGGCAAGGATTGGAGGCGCTACAGTAATTGGTCCCGTTCTTCGCGGGATGAAGAAACCTGTTCACGTTCTTCAGAGAGGCGCTACAGTAGATGATATCATCAATATGACGGCAATCGCAGTCGTTGATTCTATCCATCTTGTTAAGCCTGTTAAGAAGGCTCACGAAGAAGCATTAGCCTAAAAATCGAAAAGGGTTATTAAAGCAGGTGCGGCAACTAATTTGCCAGCCTGCTTTTTATTTTATCAAATAAATTTTCTTCCCTGGGTTTTAAGTTCAGATTAGCATATTGTTCAAGGTTCATCCCTTTTCCAATCTGTTTAACAGGCTTTGATGCATAAATATTTTTTACAAATTCTACTCTGTCCATAATATTATCAAACGAAATAGAAATGCTGTCGCCTGTGTCATGATGGATGATCCTCAATATATTATCTTCTCCAACCTCTTCTATATCCCACTTACTCGAAAAAATTGCATAGTGTATTTTTACCTTTGGCAACTCCTTTCCATAAACCGGGTCAACATAGAGTTTCCCTGAATATTTACTGATGTTAATTGAAGAACTGTATTCATTGCTGGCACGTTTTGTCTTTTCCATTTTTCGCTCCTCATTAAAAACTTGCAGTGAATCTAATCCACTGAATCAAGATAAACTGTGAGGATTTTCAATGTAACAGGCAAGGTGTGAGATAGATTCCTGACTGCTGCCTCTCAACTTCACGACAGATTTGTCATAAAGCCTGTATAATTTCGTATGATTCACATTTAACAGTATTTAACCCTTTATTAAAGATTCCAGCCTCCTCAATCTAAATACATATAAACACTCTCTGAAAACATTCTGAACACGTTATAAATAGTTTAATGAAGACATGATTGAAACAGGGCAATCTTGAATGAAGAGAGAGAACAGCCAAGTTCGAGAAATGATTGCAATCGCCTGCAAAAAGATGCCTAACTTGAAACTATTGTCGGGAAAACGGCCGGGTAATCTTAAGGGGAGTTTTGATAAACGGGCAGATGAAGCTATCAGCCTCTAAAATCTGCCCGTAAGAAATTTTAGGATTATTGTACTTGAATGGTAGCGTTTGAAAGCAGAACTGGATATGCGTATCCGGCACCGAAATCCTGGTTAATTTCCACTTTACCTTCAACAACCACCACATCTCCTGCTTTTGTAGAATCAGGACTTGTAACCATCAGATCGAAGTTATTATCACTTCCTGTCCCATCCTGGATATGTATCCAGTTACGTCCCATGATATGAGGATTATATTTAACAACTTTACCTTTAACCTTTACTGTCTTACCGCTTAATTGATCCTTCTGTTCATAAATCTGAGCCACAGTTTTACCGTCTTTTAACGGTTCAATTTTTACATCCTGTTTTGTCTGATTATAAACCTGGGGATGACTTACAGGTTTCTGGGCGGAAGGCGGAGTCTGGGATATATCCTGAACAAAAAGAACCGATTCGAAAGTTCTGTTTAAAGCCTCGCTTTTGAAGTTTTTCATCTCCATGCTTTTTGAAAAATAGAGAGTTTCTCCTTTTTCAGCCTGCATTTTTGTTACTGCAATCCAGTATTCATTACCGTTCTCAGAGGCATTGATATAAGTATAATTAGGAGTTTGAATGAAATCAGCGACAGTAATCTTATGGGTCCCTTCCGGGAGGTTTTCGTTCGCTTCTTCATTCTTATTTTCACAAGCTGTGATTGTAACCATTAAAGCTATCAAAATAAGAGGAAAGATTTTTTTCATTTTTATCACCTTTAGAGTTATATCTTATTTATAAATATCTTTTAAATATACACAAACAAAATCATATAGATAAGTTAAAAAAGAAAGGATAATCCTGTAGTTTCAAAAGAGTTTTTTAACCTGTATCACAATCCCTTCTTTAAATGTTGTATAATTTAGTCACAATTAATCGATAACGAATTCTCTGAATACTTAATTTCTGAGGAGAAGAATTTGTTCTTAGCTTCGACTCAACAATCCTTTGAACTCTGGCCCGTGCTTGTCTATGCTGCCCTGGTAGTAATGATAGTAGGAGGGATGCTGGCCGCATCCTACTTTCTCGGACAGCGGCATAATGAAAAACAAACCGATACCATATATGAATCAGGTATTAAAACCACCGGGGATGCAAGGCTGCGTTTTCCTGTCCATTTTTATATAGTGGCAATGTTTTTTGTCATATTCGATCTTGAGGCAGCATTCATTTTTTCATGGGCTATTGCATTCAGAGATACCGGCTGGGGAGGTTATATCGGTGCTGCTATATTTATTGCTGTTCTCCTTGTTGTGCTTTTGTATGAATGGAGAATCGGAGCACTGGATTTTGGACCCAGCGGAAAGAAAATACTCAAAGAATATCGAAATAGAATAAAAAACAGAAAGAAGTAATAATAATATGAGATGGTGGCTGACGAACCCATTGAATCCAGTCAAAACGATTGACGGCACTGGATCTTTTGAACAGGCTGTTCAGCAGACGGTAGTACTTAGTAAGCTGGAATCATTGCTTGCATGGGGCAGAAAAAATTCCACCTGGCCTTTCAACTTCGGACTATCATGCTGCTACGTTGAAATGGCAACGAGTATCACAAGTAAATATGATATTGCCAGGTTCGGAGCCGAAGTAATTCGCGGAACTCCCCGCGAAGCAGATGTAATGATAATAGCCGGTACTGTATTTATAAAGATGGCCCCCGTCATTAAACGTTTATACGAACAGATGATGGAGCCGCGATGGGTGATTTCAATGGGCTCGTGTGCAAATTCGGGAGGGATGTACGATATCTACAGTGTTGTACAGGGAGTAGACAAATTTATGCCGATTGATATGTATGTACCTGGTTGTCCTCCTCGTCCCGACGCATTCCTGGAAGGACTTGTCCTTCTGAGAGATAGTCTCGGAAAAGAAAAAAGACCGCTTAGCTGGGCAATCGGTCCCCAGGGAGTAGAAAAGGCTCCAAAAATTTCAATGAAAGTGAAGAAAAGGAGTGAAAGAATGAAGATGACAACCTTAAGGTCTCCCGACGAGGTATAATTAAGGTCATCTTCAAACAGCATTTATGGAAAATTCAGTGCTAAATGAACTGAAAAAACAATTCCGCGGAGACGATTTCCGGGCACAGGAAACCAGGGATGCAGTACCTACAATATGGCTAAAGAGGGAAAGACTTACAGAGGTATTGAGTTTCCTTAAAAATGATGTCGCAGATCCTTACAAAATGCTGTATGACCTTACAGCAATAGATGAAAGAACAAAGTCCGGAATCAACAAAACTCCCTCAAATGATTTTACTGTGGTTTACCATCTTTTATCATTCGACCGTAACGAGGATATAAGGATCAAAGTTCCCCTTATGGAAAACGACCTGATAGTGCCATCGATAACGCACCTCTGGCGGAACGCCGACTGGTATGAACGCGAGGTGTATGATATGTTCGGAATTACTTTTGAAGGTCATCCCCACCTGAGGCGAATTCTTATGCCCCAAACCTGGAAAGGTCATCCTTTAAGAAAAGAACATCCTGCGCGGGCGACTGAGATGGGTCCTTTTCATTTGTCTGAAGAAGCGGCACTGTTTGAACAGGATATGCTGCAGTTTAAGCCAGAGGATTGGGGACTTGAGCGTGAGGATGAAGAAGATCAGTTTATGTTCCTCAACCTTGGTCCACAGCATCCCGGTACCCATGGAATTCTACGTCTTGTTCTACAGCTTGACGGAGAGGAGATTCTTCATGTTGTACCTGATATTGGCTATCATCACCGAGGTGCTGAGAAGATGGGAGAAAGGCAGTCGTGGCATACTTTTCTGCCTTATACAGATAGAGTAGACTACCTTGGCGGAGTGCTGAACAATCTTGCTTATGTCCTTACGGTAGAGAAGCTTGCCGGTATTGAAGTCCCACCAAGAGCCCAGGTAATAAGAGTTATGATGTGCGAGTTCTTTAGAATAGCATCTCACCTTGTATGGTACGGTACATTTGCGCAGGACCTGGGAATGATGTCGCCTGTATTCTATATGTTCAGCGACAGGGAGAAAATATTCGATATAGTAGCAGCAGTGTGCGGTGACAGAATGCATCCCAACTGGTTCAGGATAGGCGGGGTTGCCCAGGACCTTCCCAAGGGCTGGGAAGGGCTGGTGAGAGATTTTATTAAATACCTCCCGCCCAGACTGAAGGATTATGATAACCTGGTTATGAAGAACAGCATTTTCAAAGCGAGAACTGTTGGAATAGGTATTTATGATACTGCTGAAGCGATAGAATGGGGGGTTACCGGTCCCGGGCTGAGAGCTACAGGTATGGATTGGGACTTCAGGAAAAAAAGACCTTACTCAAGTTATGATCAATTCGATTTTGATATACCTGTTGGGAATAACGGCGACTGCTATGACAGAGCAGTTGTCCGCGTGGAAGAAATAAGACAGAGTCTGAGAATCATCGAGCAGTGTCTGAACAATATGCCTGAGGGAAACTATAAATCAGAGCACCCGCTTACAACTCCTCCTATGAAGCAGTATACGATGCACGATATAGAAACCTTGATCACTCACTTTTTGAATGTAAGCTGGGGGCCTGTTATTCCGGAAGGAGAGGCTTTTGCAGGAATCGAAGCTGCTAAAGGCAACAATGGTTATTATCTTATAAGCAATGGCGACACTATTCCTTACAGGGTACGCATACGTACACCTTCCTTCCCACAAATTCAGATGGTCTCCTATATCAGCCGGGGATATACCGTTGCCGATTTACTGTCGATACTTGGAAGTATAGATTTTGTATTGTCAGATGTTGATAGGTGAAATTAGAATAAATAATGAACGATGAAGAATTAACAATGTAAAACTAAAAATTGACACTCAGATGTTGACAGAGGAAGAAAAAAAGGAAATAGACCGGCACCTAAAAGATTATCCAACAAAGAGGGCTGGATGTATCGAGGCTCTGAAGGTGGTTCAGCAGCGAAAACGTTGGATTTCAGATGATAGCCTAAATGATATCGCAGATTACATCGATATGACCGTAGATGAGCTCGACAGTGTTGCAACATTCTATAATCTTGTATTCAGAAAACCTGTAGGGAGGCACGTAATACTTATCTGCGACAGCATCAGCTGCTGGATACTTGGATATATGAAACTTTACGAACACCTGAATAAAACATTGGGAATTTCGTTTGGTGAAACAACTCAAGATGACAGGTTTACTTTGCTTCCGATTCCCTGCCTCGGAACATGTGATCATGCACCTGCATTGATGATAGATAATGATCTTCACCGGGATCTTAGTCCTGATAAACTGGATGACATACTAAAGAATTATGAATGATGAGAATATCGAATGTCAAATGAAAAATGAAAATGGAAAAACCGTTAACCAGAAATATAGAAGCTTTTGAAACGCCTGTTAGTTTGAAAAACTATGAAAAGAACGGCGGTTATCAGGCAGTGCGAAAAGTATTGAAGATGAAACCGCAGGATGTTCAGAAGATGGTTAAGGATTCAAACCTGAAGGGAAGAGGCGGTGCAGGTTTTTCTACAGGAATGAAATGGAGCTTTGTTCCAATGGGAGATGACTTCCCCCATAAATATCTGATCTGCAATGCCGATGAGATGGAACCAGGAACCTTCAAGGATCGGCTAATCCTTGAAAAGGATCCTCATTTATTAATTGAGGGTATGGTACTCAGTGCATATGCTATACAGGCAGACAAAGCATATATATTCTTAAGATGGGCTTATAAGAATGCGGCGGAAATAATTAATAGAGCGATAAAAGAAGCATATCATGCAGGCTACATCGGGAAAAATATCCTTGGAACTGAGTATTCAATCGATTTTGCTCTGCACACGAGCGTCGGCCGTTATATGTGTGGTGAGGAAACAGGTTTGTTAAATGCACTTGAGGGAAAAAGAGCAACACCCAGAGCGAAACCCCCTTATCCGCAGACAAGCGGACTGTTTGGTAAACCATCGATCGTAAATAATGTAGAGACGCTTAGCTGCGTTCCCGGAATTGTGAATAACGGTGCTGATTGGTTTAAAAGTCTTTGTCTGACTGACGAGGGCGGAACGAAATTGTATGGTGTCAGCGGAAGAGTACAGAAACCGGGACTCTGGGAACTGCCGTTGGGAATTACTATGAGAGAAATAATAGAGGACTACGCCGGAGGTATGCAGGATGGATACAAGTTCAAGGGAGCGCTACCCGGCGGTGCGTCAACTGATTTTTTAATTGAAGAGCATCTTGATGTCAGGATGGACTATTCCAGCCTTCAGAAGTATGGAAGTCGTCTTGGAACTGGTACCATAATTATCCTCGATGATCAAACCTGTCCCGTGGGAATGGTTCATAACCTTGAGCATTTTTTTGCTCAGGAATCCTGCGGATGGTGTACGCCCTGCCGGGAAGGACTGCCCTGGACGGAAAAAATATTAAAGGCAATTGATGATGGCGACGGAAGAATGGAAGACCTCGATCTGCTTGAGATGCATTCGAAGAGATTAGGTCCCGGAAATACATTCTGCGCGCTGGCTCCCGGTGCGGTTGAGCCTCTGCAGAGCGCTCTAAAATATTTCCGTAATGATTTTGAAGAACATATAAATAAAAAAACTTGTCCCTGGAGATAAATTGGCTTTAATAACAATAGATGGCGAAAAACACGAGGTTGATGAGAACAAGAACCTCCTGCACGTATGTTTATCACTTGGATACAATCTACCTTATTTTTGCTGGCATCCGGCAATGGGTTCAGTAGGAGCCTGCAGGCAATGTGCCGTTATTAAATATAAGGATGAGAATGATGACAAAGGTAAACTTGTTATGGCGTGTATGGAACCTGCCTCTGATGGCTCGATTATCTCGTTGAAAAATCCTGAAGCCGAAGGTTTTCGTGCTGAAATTATCGAGTGGCTGATGACGAACCATCCTCATGATTGTCCTGTCTGCGACGAAGGAGGGGAATGTCATCTTCAGGATATGACTGTGATGACCGGGCATGATTACAGGCGGTTCAGGTTTAAGAAAAGAACTTATAGAAACCAGTACCTCGGTCCTTTTGTTAATCACGAGATGAACAGGTGCATTCAATGCTACCGATGCGTAAGGTTCTACAGGGAGTACGCGGACGGAAGAGATTTTGATGCATTTGCGGCACATAATCACATTTTCTTTGGAAGACACGAAGATGGTATTCTTGAAAATGAATTCAGCGGCAACCTGGTTGAAGTTTGTCCCACCGGCGTCTTCACAGATAAAACCCTTAAGCAGCATTATACAAGAAAATGGGATCTAACAACAGCCCCTTCCATCTGTGTCCACTGCAGTGTTGGATGCAATACAATTGCCGGGGAAAGATACGGGAGTCTCAGAAGAATACTAAGCCGATATAATGGTCAGGTTAACGGTTACTTCCTTTGTGACCGCGGCAGATTCGGATACGAATTCGTAAACAGCAGTAATAGAATAAAAAATGCCTCAATAAAGACAGGTAAAGAACCTCAGTTTATAGATCTTGATACAGCATTTTCTCATATAAAGGATCTTGTTTCGGAAGGATCTGATGTTATAGGTATAGGTTCCCCCCGTGAATCGCTCGAAGCAAATTTCCTGCTTAAAAAATTTGTGGGGAAGGATCATTTTTACTCAGGTATTTCTCCCGAACTTTACAAGCTTCAGAAAATACAGCTTGATATAATGAGGAGCGGCACTTTCCATTCGCCGTCCCTTAAAGATATTGAAGAATCGGACGCTGTACTTATACTGGGCGAAGATATTACAAATACAGCTCCTATGCTTGCATTGTCTGTACGACAGGCAATTAAAAAAGCTCCTCCCGGCCTCCTGGAAAAATTAAAAGTATCTGAATGGCAGGATGCGGCAGTCCGCGAGGCACTGCAGGAGGAAAAACTTCCACTGTTTATTGCGGCATCTTATCCAACAAAACTTAATGATGTGTCTGCTTTGTCAATAAATCTCCCTCCCGGTGATATCGCAAGGATCGGGAATTCTATAGCTTCTCGTTTTGATAGTGCAGTTAAGGCACAGGATGATCTGACAGATAATGAAAAGGAATTCGTTAGTCGGGTGGTTGAAGCATTACGTAATGCTTCCAGGCCTTTGATTATAACGGGTACAGGAGCATTATCCGAGAATATAATTTATGCCGCTGTGAACGTTTCTAATGCATTGCAGAAGCTCAACCAGAATCTGTCCCTTAGTTTTATTTTCCCTGAAGCAAATAGTGTAGGACTTATGCTGCTGGGCTGTAAACCGCTCGACACCATTGAGAGTGAAAGAAGTAAAGTAATAATTAATCTTAAAAATGATCTGATGGGCCTTGAGCAGGAACTTATCAGGAGGATAACTGATAACGCTAAAATGATTACGGTCGACAGTCTGGAGAACGAAACAACCGAAAGATCTGATATCATTATTCCTGCGGGAACGTTTGCCGAATCGGACGGTACCTTTGTTAATAATGAGGGAAGAGCGCAGCGGTATTTCCAGGTATATATTCCGGAAAATAAGGAGATAATGGAAAGTTGGAGAATTATGAACCGCCTTCTAACTTCGGCATCCCCGTCAATTCCGGAAGCAGCTGCGGCCGAAGTATCAGATTCTATTTCTAATTCCGATGATGTAAGACAAGGGGATGGGAAACCGGAACAAATAGATGTTGACGCAGGAGAAATTGATAAAGTGGATGAAGATGAAGGCAGACAGTCTGGAACGGTTGAACCGGGCTATGAAGAAGTTCTGGAGGAGATAGCTTCATCGATAAGCGAACTGAAAGAGATATATACAATTGCGCCGCCTCCGGGATTCAGGATTGCAGGACAAAAGATTCCCCGTGAATCACACAGGTTCAGCGGAAGAACTGCAATGCGAGCTGACATTAATGTCAGTGAACCTAAACCTCCGGAGGACCCCGATTCTCCTTTAACTTTTACGATGGAAGGCTACAGAGGTGAGCCGCCTTCATCAATGATTCCCTTCTTCTGGTCTCCGGGCTGGAACTCCGTTCAATCGATAAATAAATATCAGATTGAAGTAGGCGGACCGTTGCACGGAGGTGATCCTGGAAGACGATTATTTGAAAAGAACGATTCTGCAAATCTGAAATATTATGATATTAACCTGAAAAAATTCGAAAGAATAAATGAGTCGTACCTTGCTGTGCCGGTGTATCATATATTCGGATCGGAGATTCTGAGTTCTGAGGCCCCTGCTGTTCAGCAATTAATTCCTGATTTATGCTTGTGGATGAATCCAGATGATGCTGCTGAGGAGGGTATTAAAAAAGACCAGAGCGTGGAAATATCAGACGGTGATAAATCAATTAAACTTCCTGTTAACATTAAAATGGATTTGCCGCGGGGTACCGTCGGGTTCCCTGTGATGCCAGGTAAAACGGTCCTGCTGTCTTCACCGGGCAGAAGGGTAAGAGCAGTAATAAAATATAATGAATGGCTTAGAGTAACGAGAAATGCTGACTGATATTATCATAAAAGTAGCAATAATACTTGGCGTATTGATAGTGATGCTTTCAATTGCAGCCGGACTAATATGGCTGGAGCGCAGGATGCTGGCACTTTACCAGGATCGTTACGGACCAAACCGTGTAGGACCTTTCGGTCTGCTCCAGGTTCTGGCTGACACCCTCAAAATTATGATGAAAGAAGACTGGGTGCCTTCTTTTGTTGATAAACCTGTATTTATTGGTGCTCCCACAATAGTTATGATCTCAGTCCTTATGACATTCGCGATAGTCCCATTCTCTCCCAATTTATTGGTAAGTGATATGAATGTAGGCATATTATTCTTCCTGGCGATGTCATCGCTTGGCGCATATAGTATTGTTCTGGCTGGCTGGTCTTCTAATAACAAGTACTCTTTACTTGGAGCATTAAGAGGATCAGCGCAAATGATTACTTATGAAGTATTTATGGGACTTTCATTAATGGGTGTTGTAATAATGAATGGCACCCTCAGTCTGCGAGGGATAGTTGAGGCTCAGTCCGGAATATGGAATTTTATACCTCAATTTGTCGGTTTTGTAATATTCCTGATTGCAGGAATTGCTGAAACTCATAGACTGCCTTTTGATATTCCTGAAGCGGAAAGTGAATTGATTGCGGGGTTCCATTCTGAATATTCCGGAATGAAATTCGGGATGTTTTTTGTAGGCGAGTACCTGGGAATAACCCTGATTTCGGCGCTTATTGTTACATTTTATTTCGGCGGGTGGCTGGGATTTGACTTCCTTCCGCCGTACATCTGGTTCATCATAAAAATGTTTGTATTTATTTCATTTTTCATCCTGCTCCGGGCTTCTTTACCGAGGCCAAGGTATGATCAATTGATGGAATATGGATGGAAAATCCTGCTCCCGCTGGTTTTATTAAATCTGTTGGTAACGGGAGCAATAGTGTTGGCAACTTAGATAATTGAAGAGAAGTTATGTTTAGCAATTTGAGAACAATATGGGAAGCATTTAAGCATGCATTCACTCCACCTGATACCGTGCAGTATCCTGAAGAAAAACCTTACCTGCCTCCGAGGTGGCGGGGCAGGATAATACTATCGCGCGATCCCGACGGAGGTGAAAGATGTGTAGCCTGTTACCTCTGTGCAGTTGCATGTCCGGTTGACTGCATATCGCTGCAGGCGACAGAGGATGAAAACAACAGGAGGTACCCCGAATTTTTCAGGATAAATTTCTCGAGATGTATTTTTTGCGGATACTGCGAGGATGCTTGTCCCACATATGCAATACAACTGATCCCGGATTTCGAGATGGCCGAATATGACAGGCAGAACCTGGTGTATGAAAAAGAGGATCTTCTTATTGAAGGAGAAGGAAAGTACCATGGATATAACTTTTACAAGGTAGCGGGATTAAAGATCGGCGGTAAGGATAAAGGCGAAGCGGAGAATGAAGAAAAGCCAATTGATATAAGGAGTCTTATTCCCTGATGGATGTACTTTTTTACATATCGGCCGCAATAGCAATCTGTGCATCGCTAATGGCTGTAACAAGGACAAACGCGGTACACGGCCTTCTGTATCTGGTAGCATCTCTTCTTTCGGCAGCGTTTATATTTTATCTTTTCGGTGCCCCATATATAGCTGCTCTTGAAGTTATCATATATGCAGGGGCTATAATGGTGCTTTTCATCTTTGTGGTAATGATGCTCAATCTCGGGAAGGAATCCGAGGAGCAGGAAAGGAACTGGATGAAACCAAAAATATGGAAAGGGCCTTCACTGCTGATCGGGATACTCCTCGCAGAATTTATCATCATGCTGGCCAACTCGGGAGGTACGCACTTTCAGTTTATTAAGATTGATCCAAAACAGGTTGGCACTTCGCTATTTACCACTTATATCCTTGGTGTTGAACTGACGGCAATGTTACTTATGTCGGGTATAGTAGGTGCTTATCATATCGGCCAGCAGAAAAAGAAAATGAGACACAGGTACCTGGAGGCCAGGGATGAATAATGTACCTGTAATGGCCGGACTTTTATTAACCGGGGTATTGTTTGTTATCGGTGTAACGGGACTCCTTGTACGGCGTAACCTGATCTTTATGTTAATGTCGATCGAGATAATGCTGAACACCGCAGGAATGGCATTTATAGTTGCAGGATCCAAATGGCTTCAGCCGGACGGACAGGTGATGTTTATTTTTATACTTGCTATGGCTGCTGCTGAAGTAGCTGTGGGACTCGCGCTGATCCTGCGTATCCATTATAAAACTAAATCACTTGACTCAGACGCACTAAACAAGATGAAGGATTAAGGAAATTATATAATGCTCAGCTGGTTATGGGTTATAGTTGCTTCACCACTTCTTGGCTTTCTGCTGCTTGCCATTTTTGGTAAGAAAATGAGTAAGATGGCAGCAGGAATCATCGGGGTGGGCTCAGTCGGCTTGTCCGCTCTTATAACCATTCTTATAGGCATTTTTTATACAACTGCGCCAGGTCCGGTTCATGTATACGTTCAAAAACTCTGGCAGTGGTTCGATGTAGCTGGATTCAATCCTTCGATTTCATTTCATCTCGATTCACTTTCAATGGTTTTCATATTCGTTATAACCTTTGTAGGCTTCCTTATTCATCTTTATTCCGCAGAATTTATGATTGATGATGAAGGTTACTCGAGATTCTTTGCTTATATGAATCTCTTTATTGCTTCAATGCTTATACTGGTTCTGGCCGATAACCTACTGCTCCTATACTTTGGATGGGAGGGAGTCGGTTTATGCAGCTACCTGCTGATAGGATTCTGGTACAAAGATCCCGGCAACGGAACGGCGGCGAGAAAGGCTTTTATTGTGACGAGGGTAGGGGATACAGCGATGGCAATAGGACTCTTCTACCTCGTAATGCATTTTAATACTCTTAATATCAGTGATATTTTGTCAGCTGCCCAGCAGCAATGGCCGACAGGTTCTACTATGGCCTTTACTGCTTCTATACTTCTGCTGGGCGGTGCATTGGGAAAATCGGCGCAGCTTCCTCTGCAGACGTGGCTTCCTGATGCAATGGCGGGACCATCTCCTGTGAGCGCATTAATCCATGCAGCTACAATGGTTACAGCAGGGGTTTACCTCATTGCAAGAACCAATGTATTATTCATTCTTTCCCCTCCTGTTCAAACCATTGTTGCTGTAATTGGAACATTAACGCTTCTATTAGCGGGATTTAGTGCTCTCACTCAATATGATATTAAGAGAGTGCTTGCCTATTCTACCATAAGTCAGATTGGTTATATGTTCCTTGCGTTAGGTGTAGGAGCATGGTCTGCTGCTATATTTCATTTTATGATTCATGCTTTCTTTAAAGCCCTGCTTTTTCTTGGTGCCGGAGCTGTCATTATTTCCCTTCATGATGAACATAATATGTTTAAAATGGGAGGACTGCGCAAAGAAATGCCCGTCACATTTTATACTTTTCTGATAGGGTCAGCTTCACTTGCAGCACTTCCTCTGATAACCGCGGGGTTTTACAGCAAAGATGAAATTATCTGGTACAGCTGGTCTGCCTCCAATGGCAGCCCCTGGCTGTGGATATGTGCAGTCATTGGTGCGTTTATAACTGCAGCATATACTTTCAGGATGGTGTTTATAACTTTTTACGGAAGAGTGCAGATGAAGCCGGAGAAAAAACTCAGCTGGTTCATCAAGATACCCCTGATTGTGCTTGCTGTATTGTCAATAATAGGAGGTTTTTTACAGACACCCTCAACGCTGGGAGATGTAGCGGTATTCTCTAACTTTTTGACAAAAACGCTGCCCGAAGTAATAACCCATTCTTCGGAAGGTCTGGAAATTCTATTTCAAATTATAACTGCTCTGCTTGCCTTGTCAGGTATCTTTATTGCATATATCCTTTACGTTAAAAGAAGGCCCGAAGAACGGAACAAATCCTTTATTGCCGAATTGCTTTTCTCGGGATGGATGTTTGACAGAGTATACGACCGGGTTTTTGTTCGTCCGGTTGTATGGATGGCTGAAATCGACAGGCATGACTTCATCGACTATTTCTATACACTCATAGCGTGGTTAACCGGCCTTGGATATAAGATCCTGACACTCACCCAAACAGGAAATCTGCGCTGGTATGCTGCAGGACTGGTGATTGGTGCAATTTTAACTATATCCATAGTGTTATTATCGTGATACTTGTTTACATCATAGTAATCTTATTTGCGGGAGGACTTCTTGCCTGGCTGATTTCTAATATAAGTGAGGCAGGCTCGCGATGGACTTCCATCGTGTTTTTGATTGCTGCTTTTGTTCTTGCGGTATATCTTTGGCTGGAAGGGGGTGCATCGACGGCTGTCAGCACAAGTAACCAATGGATTACCGAAGTTCAGTGGAAATGGATACCAATGTTCGGTATCAGTCTGCATTTTGCCGCAGACGGATTAAGCATACTCCTGATACTTCTTACACTTTTCCTCGGCATTATATCAGTTCTAATTTCCTGGAAAAGCATAACAAAGAGTGTGGGATTCTATCATTTCAACCTGCTCTGGATACTTGCAGGAATAACAGGAGTGTTTACTTCACTGGACCTGTTTCTCTTCTATTCTTTCTGGGAAGTCATGCTCATTCCAATGTATTTTCTTATCGGGATATGGGGACATGAGAACAGAATATATGCCTCCTTCAAGTTTTTTATATTTACACAAGCAAGCGGATTGCTGATGTTCGTTGCCATTCTTGCTCTATACTTCATGCACGGGCACAATACCGGTACATATACCTTCGATTACACCGCACTTCTCGGCACTCAGCTTTCGCCAGCTGCAGGGATGTGGATTATGCTGGGATTCCTGATTGCTTTTGTCGTAAAACTTCCCGCATTTCCTTTTCATAGCTGGCTGCCTGATGCTCATACAGAAGCCCCGACTGCAGGAAGTGTTATACTGGCTGGACTCCTTTTAAAAACAGGTGCTTACGGGATACTTCGTTTCGTGATCCCGTTCTTTCCGGATGCAAGCAGGGCATTTGCCCCGGTCGCAATCATACTTGGTGTAACAGGTATACTTTATGGGGCAAAACTCGCTTTCGCACAAACAGACTTTAAGCGTCTTGTCGCCTATACAAGTGTAAGTCATATGGGATTTATACTTCTCGGTGCTTTTTCATTCAACCAGCTGGCGCTGCAGGGAATAGTGCTTCAAATGCTCACTCACGGAATCAGCACAGGAGCCTTATTCATTTTAGTGGGTGCTATTCAGGACCGTATTCATACGCGCGATCTCAACAGAATGGGAGGCTTATGGGATCAGGTACCCCGGATGGGAGGAATTAGTATGGTATTTGCCATGGCATCTCTTGGTCTGCCGGCGCTGGGAAATTTTGTTGCAGAATTTCTAATTCTTGCAGGTTCATTCCAGGCAACCGTGTTCTGGACGATCCTCGCAGCACTGGGACTTGTAGCCTCCACGCTTTATTCATTAAGGATACTCCAGAAAGTCTTCTTCGGGGAGAAAAAGGAAGAATGGAAGATCTCCGATTTTGATGGAAGGGAAATTGTCGTTATGGCAGGCCTGATCATCGCAATTGTCTGGATCGGTATCTACCCCGGTTCATTTCTTAATACATCGAAAGCGTCGATCGAGAGAATCTTAAATCAGAAGCAGGAGAAAGGAACATACGTGGTTCTGAACAAGATTAACGATAAAGGCGGCAAAGGAGAGATGGAACTTTTTAAGAATAAAAATCAGGCAGAACCACGATGAATGCACAGGATTTTTATGTACTCATGCCGCTTATTATAATCGCGCTGGTCCCGATTGTTATAATGCTGACAATCGCGATTAAGCGCTACCACGCGGTGGTTAATGCATTCTCGCTTTTAGCCTTAGCTGCTGCTTTTATTTCACTTTTTTACATAACAGCTTACATGCCCCGACAGGTTACCCCGCTTCTGATGATAGATAACTATACATTGTTCTACTGGGGATTGATATTTGCGGGTTCTTTCTTTGTGGTGCTGCTTTCATATAAATATTTGAAGGACAAGGAGATAAACAGTGAGGAATACTATATACTAATTTTCAATGCAGTACTGGGATCTTCAGTAATCGCTGCCAGCAATCATTTCATTTCTTTTTTCCTGGGACTGGAATTATTAAGTGTTTCTTTATATGTGTTAATTGCCTATCCGAAGTTCAGTGAAAATCCGATTGAAGCCGGCATCAAGTATTTAATACTGGCTGCAGCATCCTCAGCATTTCTACTGTATGGAATGGCACTTGTATACTCAGATACTGGTTCAATGTTTTTTCCCGAAATAGTTAAAGCTTTGCTGTCAGGAATAGAGATATCACCTTTTGCACTTTTTGGCTTTGCTTTGATGATCATAGGAATTGGTTTTAAGCTTGCGATTGTGCCTTTCCACTTCTGGACACCCGACGTATACCAGGGGGCTCCGGCTCCGGTAACGGGTTTCATTGCAACAGTCTCCAAGGGAGGTGTATTCGCTTTTCTGTTAAGACTTTTCTACGAACTCAACCTGTATAGTTTTTATCCCCTTGTTATGATCTTTACAGTCATTTCAATCGCATCGATGTTCGCCGGTAACCTACTTGCATTGCGTCAGCAGAATGTTAAGAGGATACTCGCTTATTCATCTATTGCTCACCTTGGGTATCTCCTCATAGCTTTCCTTGCGGCAGGTGAAATGGGAGTAAACGCATCAACATTTTACCTGGTTGCTTATTTCATTACTACACTGGGGGCATTCGGAGTAGTCACTATATTGTCAACAAAAGATAAGGAAGCGGAAAACATTGATGACTACAAAGGACTGTATCAGACCAGACCCTTGACCGCCGCTATTTTTACTGCTATGCTTTTTTCACTTGCAGGAATTCCTTTAACCGCGGGTTTTATAGGGAAATATTATATTCTTCTTTCAGGAGTTAATACAGGGATGTGGCTGCTCGTAATCAGCCTTGTTATAAACAGTGTAATAGGACTTTTTTATTATCTCAGGATAATAGTAGCAATGTACTCGAAATCCGATTCATCAGAAGAACGTCCATTTCCTGGTTTTACCCTGGGAAGCGGATTTGCTCTGGGAATTTTAACTATTCTGCTGATATGGTTCGGGGTAGCTCCGGCAGGCATACTAAATCTAATTAAATCTCTTGTCACCAGTTTAAGTTGATCAGAATTAAGAATAATTTTGAGTGTATCAAAATTTTCAGGTTTTTTAGTTAGATCGGTTTGATTGATAATTACAATAATTTAAATAATAAACACTTTTCCTCAACAGGAAAAGGGGGAACATGATATGGAAATAGAAATAAAATCGCGTTCTTTTGGTGAAGGAGAAAGTATTCCCTCAAAGTTTACCTGTGACGGTGAAAATATTTCTCCGCAATTGAGCTGGAGCTGCCATGTTGAGGGAGTAAAAACATATGTGCTAATTGTTGAAGATCCCGATTCTGCCAGCGGAAACTTCACTCACTGGGTGGTTTATAATATCCTCGTTGGAGTTGACACATTGATGGAGAATTCTACACCGGCAAAAAATGTTCGTGATGAAATTCTGATGGGAACAAATGACTTCGGCAGGATAGGGTACGGCGGTCCATGCCCCTCGTCCGGAACCCATCACTATTATTTCAGGATCTACGGTCTGAATACCGCAGTACATCTTGATTCCGGAGCAACCAAAAGAGAGGTATTGAAAAAGATGGAAGCTCACATTATTGCCCAGGGCGAACTGATGGGCACGTATCAGAGAAAAAAATAAAAAAAGCAGCACAGTTAAGCAGGTTCAGTCTTACGGGAATCTTCCTGGATTTCAGGACTACATTTTATGTATTGAACCAGCTGGCTTATTACGAATTCTTTTTCATCTATTATTGCCTTAACAACATCCCCTATTGAAATTAGTCCTGTTAATTTTTCGTTTTCAAACACAGGAAGGTGACGAATTCTCTTTTTTATCATTAATGCCATGCATTCTTCTACCAGCCTATCAGTATCAACATAAATTACTTTTTCTGACATAATTTCTCTCACCAGGGCATCTCTTGACGACTTTCCCTCCAAAGCTACTTTCCTTGCGTAATCCCTCTCAGACATTATACCAACAACCGCACCGTTTTCTATTACCAGCACGGCACCGATTTTTTTCTCCGCCATCAGCTTCAAAGCATTAAAAATTGTGTCATCAGGAGAAACCGAATATATATCATAACCTTTGTTCGATAGAATTTCTCTCACGGTCTTCATAAGAATTGTCCTTTCTCGTTTTGTTAATGACGGGAAGATTAACTGATAATAGATAAAATTCTTCAAAGAAGCACTATTAATTTCAGGACGGGTAGTTTTTTATTTGTAAGTATGACTTCTGGCAACCTTTATATCCGTGAACCAGACTTTGGTTTTATTATCAGGCCCATAATGTTCTGTTGAGATTATAATTCCATCGAAATTCCTGTTCTGCTCCCAGGTATAAATGCTCTGTTTTTCTGTACTTCCCTTGGGCCGGTATATTGATTCTCTGATCATATTATCCTGGTCAAGGAACAATTCAAAAACACCATTGGGGGTATAACCCTTGTTGTTTTTATAAGTAACTATCAATACTGTTCCGGATTCTTTACTCAGTGGAAATTGCTTTATTCCGGCTATGGTGATATCCAAGTCCTTATCCCAAACAAGATGGAAGGGGAAAAGAAGCCAATACTGATCATTAATAAATTTCGGATCTACGAACCTCGTTATCTCGAGGCTGGTATCCATCTGGTTCCTGTTATAAGTATATTCGGTATTATCTCCGTTCATTCCGGGACCTCTGTACATTACTTCACCCGATTTTGGCTCCCATACCCAGCTTCTCTTAGTATTGACATCATTATTCCGAACGTTGAAGGTAAAACTTATAGATTCAATATCAGAGAATGCTTCAATACCATATTTGCCTGCAACCCATTTCAGCAGGGAGTTTTCACCTTCTTTTTCCTGAGAAAAAGAACAAGTACTGACTGAAGCCGCACTTAATAAAATCAAAATTATCGTTAAGGGAGATACTGATCTTAAAACTTTTTTTGCAGATAGTGTGAGTTTAATAAAAAAAAGAGACATTTACATACTCATTTTATGACATATTGAAAGCGGAAGAAGGTATAAAATTAAATAGACCCATCCATATATAAGATTTTATCCTGTATCACACAACCTTCTGCATTAGGTAAAATTCATCATACCTAATTTCATTAGGAATCGGATCCGCCATCGGCAAGTGGGCAGAGGAGTAGTCATTTACCTGTAGGAAACCTTCAGAAGGCTGACAGGTGGCCGGAAGACAGCCACCGATAGATAAATTATCCCAGAGTGGTGAGAATAATCATGAGCATACCAATGAAAACCTGAAACTGATGATCACTTAAAAAAGGAATAATGTGGTTTTAATTCAATCTTTTTAATTATTTTTCATACTACCACTTCTTAGTTATATTAAAAAGAAGATCTATGTTTAAGAAAATATTTATAATCGTTTTTATGGCAGCTCTAATAAAAAATACGTACGCTGATTTTCAGTTTGCCGGGAATGTTATTTCAGCACAGCAGTATGAAACGAGGGTTGAGTTTAAGCTCAGCAATGCATTATTCAACCTGTATGTTATCAATGATAACATTATCCGTTTCCGGTTCACCAATAAAGAAGAATTTTCCAAAGCTCCTTCGTATGCTGTTATAAATAATTCTTCAGGAAAATTTTCGTACAGCGACCAGTCCGATCATTACGAAATAGCTACGAATGAGCTTACAGTCAGGATAACAAAATCTCCATGCAGGGTGAGCATCTATGACAAAAATATGAACCTGCTGAATGAAGATGAAAAGAGCTTCGGTGCAGCTTTTGATGATGATGAGGTCAGGTGCTTTAAAACCCTATTTAAGGATGAACTGTTTTACGGTCTTGGAGAAAAAACAGGGAACCTGAGGAAGAACGGTGAACAATGGACGATGTGGAATTCGGATACCCCGGATTATACAGAAAAACAAGACCCGCTCTACCAATCGATTCCCTTCTTTATAGGAATCCGGAATCACGAGGCTTATGGGATCTTTTTCGATAACACTTACCGCTCTTATTTTAATATGGGGGCAAGCAACAACCGTTTTTACTGGTTCGGCGCCGATAAGGGCGAGCTAGATTACTATTTCATAAATGGACCTGAAATTAAAGAGGTAATATCCCGTTATACTGAACTTACCGGGAGGATGGAGATGCCGCCGATGTGGGCGCTTGGGTACCAGCAAAGCAAATGGAGTTATTACCCTGAATCAACGGTAAGAACACTGGCGCAAACTTTCCGCGATAAGAATATCCCGTGCGACGTAATCTACCTTGATATCCATTATATGAACGGATACAGGGTATTCACCTGGAATAATGATAGGTTTCCCAACCCTACTAAAATGCTTAACGACCTTAAGGTGCAGGGGTTTAAGTTTATCACTATCGTTGATCCCGGCATAAAAGCAGATACGAATGATTATGAAGTCGCACAGGTAGGATTAAAAAGGGATCTTTTTGCAAAGTACCCCGACGGTGTTGTTTACCAGGGTGAGGTGTGGCCCGGGTGGGCATATTTCCCTGATTTTACAAAAAAGGAAACCCGGGAGTGGTGGGGAAAGAAAAATGCGGAGCTATTAAAGCAGGGTGTTGCCGGTATTTGGAACGATATGAATGAGCCGTCCGCGTGGGGACAGGCGATACCGGATATTGTTCAGTTCGATGATAATGGTTTCGGGGCGTCGTACAAAAAAATCCATAATATTTATGCACTGGAGATGGCGAGGGCTACTTTTGAAGGAATAAAAAATAATATACCGGGTGAACGGCCTTTTATTCTTACCCGAGCGGGGTTCTCCGGCATACAGAGATATGCAGCAGTATGGACGGGTGACAATGCCGCAAGTGAGGCGCATCTGAAACTGGCGTGTACTATGGTGCAGGGATTGAGTCTAAGTGGTATTCCTTTCTGCGGAAGCGATGTGGGTGGGTTCTTCGGATCTCCTTCCCAGAGACTCTATACAAGGTGGATGGAACTGGGTGCGTTTACTCCTTTCTACAGGGGCCATACAATAATTAACACCCGCGACCAGGAGCCATGGGCATTCGGTGAAGAGGTTGAAAGATGGGTGAAGAATATAATGGATTTAAGGTATGAACTGCTCCCGTTTTTTTATACCGAGTTTCATAATGCATCAAAGACGGGTGCGCCAATTGTCCGTTCTATGTTCCTGAACTACCAGAAGGATGAAGAGTGTTATTCCAATGAAGCACAGTATCAGTATATGATAGGAGATAATCTTCTCGTTGCGCCTGTTCTGTCGGAGTATGAAAATTCTAAAAAACTTTATCTGCCGGAAGGGAAGTGGCTTGGCTGGTGGGATAATAAAGTGTACGAGGGCGGGCAATGGATACTGACAGAAGCTCCGATTGACAGAATTCCCCTCTTTATAAAAGAAGGCGGGGTAATTCCGATGCGGGAAAAACAGGAATATATTGGAGAACATAACCGGGATGTAAAATTTCTTACGCTTAAAATATTTCCCGGGACTGAATCAGAGTATAAGTTCTACCAGGATGACGGGCAGAGCCTGAAATACAAGGATGGGCAGTACCTCGTGACAAACATTATTATAAAAAATAATACGGAACTGGATATTAAGTTAGAGAAAAAAGAAGGTGAATTCGTCCCTGAAATTGCATCATACCGTTTTAACATTTACAGAACGGAGCCTGTGAAAAGAGTAACAGCAGACGGAAAGGAATTGAAGTCATTTACACAGAAAGATTTCCTTCAAAATAATGAAGCCGGGTATGAATTCGTTCCGGAGAAAAGAATGCTTGTTATTAAGTATTTATCCGAAGGAAATAGTGTCAGTGGAGACACTGCTGTCACGGAATACAAATACAATCCGAAGATCGAAATAAAAGTTGAGTAATCAACCCACAGTTTTTGGTTTCTCCATCCACTGGTCGCAGTAACCATTGGGATTAATGGGACCTTTAACCAATTCGCAGGTTCCGCAGGGACCATTGCCTGTTGGAGGTCTCCAGTGAAGACAGTTAGTGCAATATTTATCCTCGTTCGGGGTCTGACCTGTATAGTTAAATTGTTTACGGGTAGCAAGCTCAGCATCTGAAAGATTGCTTACATCGCTGCATGGATCATTGACGTTGGACTGCTGTTCTGAGTTTTCATTGCCAGCCGGTTTTTTTTCACCGCCGCCGCAGGCTGCAAGAAGAGTACTGCCGCCGAGAAGCACGGTACCGGAGAAGAAGAGGTTTTTAAGGAAGTTTTTGCGGGATAATTTTTTCATGGTGACCTCAGGTTTGTTCACTCGCAAAATTATTTAATCAGGATATTTAAAATATTGAGATATTTCACATTAGGTACAAATAGTGAACACATTGCGGCGGTTTGAGTATGAGATCCGTCCGGAGAGAAGTCTAAATAATTTAATTTTTAATTATTGATTAAAATATTATCTTTGAAACCTAAAATTTGAGCATATTTCAGCTATGGAGAGGTGGGTGAGTGGCTGAAACCAACGGTTTGCTAAACCGTCATACTGGGAAACTGGTATCGCGGGTTCGAATCCCGCCCTCTCCGCAAAGTAAACTACCCCGATGAAGATCGGGGTTTTTTATTTATCCATATAAATTTTAGCTGATTTGCATGTATTTTTAAGAATTCGTGCGTCTGATTTTATATCTATTGTTGGTATCTAGGTATTGTACATGCAGAATTACAACCAGAAGACATCATTAAAAACTGTGGTTATGAATACGTCTGCCTGGACGCCTCTTTCAGAATCTCTTTTTCGATGGCTGTGGATAGCCACCGTTGTTTCAAATATTGGTACCTGGATGGAAAATGTAGGTGAGGGGTGTTGCGAGGCAGGAACTGGGATTAAATTCAGGCGGCTACGGAGTTATGCTGGGATTTCTGGGAATGGGTGCTGTAACGGGTGCAATACTGCTGCCGCGGGTTCAGCAAAAGTTTACACTTCACCAGACTGTGATGTACGGCCAGATTTTTATGTCGGTGCTCATGATGCTTCTCGGTCTCTCAGAAAACCACTTCATTGCTTTTGCTTCAATGTTTATCGGGGGACTAGGCTGGATCGCCGTGCTTTCAAACCTGCAGACGGTTGTTCTGAATTATGTCCCTGGCTGGGTAAGGTCACGTGTTATGTCTGTTTACCTCCTTACATTTTTTGCAGCTCAGTCAGTAGGGAGTTTCCTGTGGGGACTTGTAGCAGATCATACATCTATATCTTTGGCCCTCCTGGTTGCGGCAGGAGGTTTAATCCTTACAGCATTGCTTACATGGAGAAGGGAGCTTCCCAGCGGTAAACCTATTGATTTCTCGCCAACCATCTTTGCTCCTGTGCAAAGTTTTGTGGAACAGCTAAGTTATGAGGACGGACCCGTAATAGTAAGTACTGAATATATAATTGATCCTATTAGACTTAAAGAATTTACCGATCACATGGAAAGAGTACGCAGAGCCAGGTTGAGGGCTGGAGCATATTCCTGGTACCTTGCAAAGGATCTGAACCGTCCTGAGCGGCAATTGGAGGTATTTATGGTTAATTCATGGCTTGAATTCCTGCGACAGCGTGAGCGGGCGACTGTTTTTGATAAAAAACTTCAGCAGGAAGCAGATGCTTTCCAGGTTGGAAATCTTCCGCCTTTAACTAGTTATTATTTGAGTGAAATCGGGTAATTAAGTGAATCAAAAAATAGTGCAAGAAGGATCGTTACTTCTTTTTCGGTTTGTCTGAAAGCAGAAAACTACCAACCAGCCCGATAACTATTCCGAAAGGGCAAATGAAAACTGCCAGAAAGAAGAAGAATTCCTTGATATCCTCCAGGAAGGTATCACGGTAATATTCCCCTAAAAGGTTATTTAGCATAATACTGATCATGGTTATTCCGGATGAAATAACGGTCAACATTATGTAAGATCCGACTCTCACCCAGGTATGAGATAATGCAAGCACGAAAATGACTACGCCCAGGTAGCTTAAGAAGATCCCATAAGGAGAAGCTGTAGAAGTGATTTGCGATGATATCAAAACGGCAGCGATGCTGAGGCTGATGTATAAAAAAGTTTTCCTATGGTCGAAAAGAGGAAACATAGTTTATTCCGATGTTCTAACCTACTATTAATATTTGTTAAAGGCAATAAAGGCGGGTATCAAGTAACCTTAGTTCTAAAGTGAAGGATATAAAAAAATACCCCCTGGTAGGTGTATCAGGGGGTCGCTCATTGTATATGGATAGTCTCGCATAATCGAGCGGATGGCAAAAAAAATAAACTTTCTTAACTATGTATTTTTTTAAAGTTATCGTATTCCGGAATTCTGATAATTGAACCCTCAAGTTCAACCAGGCCTTTTTTATGAAGTGCATGAAGAACACGTGATACCGTCTCCCTGGAAGTTCCGGCCATATTTGCTATCTCATGCTGAAAAGGAAGATTCAATTCCACTAATCCATGTTTTCTAACTCCTGAGATTTCTGCAAGCTGGATAACAGCATTAATTATTTTATCTCTTGCCTTGTTAAGAGAAAGAGATTTTATTTTATCGTCTGCTGCACGAAGCCTTTTTATAACTTCATCAAGCAGGGAAGCCATAATCCGGGGATGTGATTGGATCAGATGCGTGAATTCGTCTCTCCCGATAAAGAAGACTTCAGTATTTTCTGCAGCTATTACGTTAGCGCTGGGGGACTGACCATCCAGGAGTGACATCTCTCCGAAATAATCAAATTCGTTGAGGATTGCGAGAATAATTTCGTTTCCTTTTGAATCATTACGGGTGACTTTCACTGATCCTTTTGTAATAATAAAAAGTCCGCTGCTTTCTTCCTTTGATTCATCCAGTATTACCATATTTTTCTGGAAACGCCTTATTATTCCTGCATTTTCTATTACTTTCAGATCATTATCCTCGAGTTCGAAAAATATGGGTACGTACCTGAGTGAAATTTTTGATTCAAACATTTTAACTCTGTATTGAATAAATTCTATTTGAAAGTAACCTACATAGTTTAATAAATCTGTGACGCTGAGATATGATGGAAAGTGAATCACATTATCCATTTGACAGTGCCTTGATCGGATGTTTATTAATAATTTTCAAAAGAAATTGGATGGTAAATAATACGGAAGTCTGCCAATTTCTTTATGGCCCTCTGAAGCTGGTGAGGGGACGGGAAGATTATATTAATTATGGACTCTGATTTCTGAGACTCAGGAGGGTGCTCCTGCTGAGGAAGATGAGGTTTTCAGGAATTTTTCAAGCGCCTGAAACAGCTTGTTATCAGCCAGAGGTTTTGATATATAATCACATCCAGGATCCTCTGGCAGCACGGGTTCAGATAACTTTCTGTCTTTAATTTCCTTAGATAGATAGATAACAGGAATGTGGAACTTTGACCTTATTTGATTGATTGAATTCACAAGGTTGTTTCGGTCCCTCACATCGGTATCCGCAATGATGAGATCAGGTGGCGATACATTTATAACTTCCTTCATCATATTCTCACAGGTGGAGAAAATCTTAAGATTAATGACACCGCAGCTTATCAGGACCTTCCTTATGTCAGACGCAGTAATACCGTCGTCCAGTGCTAAAAATACTGATTTATTCTGCATAAAAGCCTCTTATCGAAATAGAAGCAGTAAAAATAGAAATGTTTTTTAGATAGTAAAATGGAAATAAAGAGGATTTTACTTTATCAGATAGTAAGAAATAGAAAACTGAGATACAATATCAAATCAAAATAAATATCATATCGGGCAGGTCAGGATTTTATGCTAAAAATGTGATCTCTGAGAATAATTAATTATCTGATTCACAACTCAAGGTTTTCAGGTGATAAAAATCAGTTGTTTTCTAAGAAAAATATTGTACAATTATATAGTTTAAATGAGAATAATGTATGTTGCAGATGACATCGGTTAAAACAACAGGTGACTATATACCTTATGTTTCTGAGGATATCGGTAGAAAAGAAATTGTTATTGATGTTGAATCAGAACGTATTGTTATAGCCTCGGTAATGCTGAATGAACCTGAGTTAAAATGTAACAGCATGTTAAAATGTGAAAAACCATCGGAAGAGTAACCACCTGCACAATAAAAAACCCGGTATTTGGGACACAATATCGGGTTTCCATCAAGAGAGCAGTATAAAAAGATATACTTAAAAATATAAAAATTCATTTAAAATAAAAAAATGGCTCATTAAATAAAAAGCCTCCGTTTCTTGTAACGGAGGCAGCAATTATCACTCACCAATTAACTTTTTCATCGTAGCTAGTTCTAATATAGCTAAAGCACAGTAACATGCAGTGATTTACAACAACGATTCTTTTTAACATCTGGGAAAGCAATTAGTTCATTATCAACATCTTTACGGGCTTTATAATTACCTGACTGATCTGTGAATTCCCGATGAAGTTTATGATAACTATTCAGAACGTATTTATAACATATTCAGAACGTTTTCAGGTAGTATTTGGGATCTGTTTAGTTCGGGGTGGATTCAATCAATCCTTATGAACATTTTATTATAGATTGGTAGACAAAAATATTTTTATTTACAAATTTTGACATAAGAAATAAATTTTAGTAAAATTGTAGTACAGTATTATAAACACAAAGCGAATACTGAGGGAGATTTCGGAAAAGATTTATAAGGGAAGAGCTGATTTTGTATAAGAATAAATCTTAATGGAGTAAACAAATCAAAATATCCTTAAACAATTAACTTATTATTTTTGTTCGGGATATCTCTATACATTTTTTGTATAGTACATTACTTGCTCAGGATACATTATATGAATGATTATATAATCTCCTCATTTTTAAAAACATCGGGTAATTACAGGCCCTGATATGTTGTCTGATACTCTTGTATATATTTTCTGCGTTTCTGTCTGATCCTTTGGTTCATAGTCAGAACCCCGGTAGACACAAACCGGAAGATAACAGGGCGCGTTGAGGGGCCGATATTTTGAAATTATAATATAATAAGATAAATACTCTTTATTACCGTATTTAATTGGCTTATAAATAAAGCCCTTAAATAATGATCTTTAATCTTTTTTTCATATCACCTAACCTGTCAGCAGTCCGTTTCGATGGGCAGCTTCAGGACCATACCAACAATACACATAACAATATAATTCAGGAGGAGCCTTGAAAATAAACTTACTCAGGTTTATTCAGATTACTTTCCTCTTGTCACTGATGCTTATTCCGGATTCCGGGTTTGCACAGCAAGACAAAGCACAGAATAAAAACGTTAATTTAATGGGAAAAAATAATAGCGGATTACCCGCTTCCGCTTTGATAGTATATATTGATGAGGACTTTTCGGGTGCCGTCGGAACTACACCGCCAACGGGATGGACTCAGAACATAATTATTGGCGAGCAGGGGGTCGACCTGTGGCATTTCGATAATCCCGGCGGGGTAAGTATCAATTTCCCTATGACATCACCCACAGCGATATTCGACAGCTATCACCTTTCGAATAACAATTTATCGGAAAATGTTGCTCTGGAGTCTCCCGGTTTCTCTATTGAAGAGGGAGCAGGAGTAATGCTGGAATTTGATCATTATTTTGCCAGTGGGCTAGGTGGTGAAATCTTTATCGAGGTCTGGAATGGAAGTGCCTGGATCACTGAATATAATTCAGTTACAACCACAATAGGGAACCCGAAGCATGAGATAATTGATATATCAGCAGAGGCCTCGAGTGTCACAAATTCAAAAGTCCGTTTCAGATGGATAGGTAATTTCTCTTATTATTGGATAATTGATAATGTCAAAGTTTACTCAGCTGATCCCGTTCCGGATCCGGCGACTCCCATTTCGCCAGCTGACGGTGCTGTTAATGTGGATATAAACAGCGGCCTTTCCTGGGAAACGATTACCGGTGCAGCGCCGACTGGCTATCGGCTGTATTTCGGCACTGATGGAGCAGGGATCACCCGGCCGACCAACATCGAAGATAATATGGATATGCAGCTTGCAACAGATTACATGCCTGAAGCTCCATTATTATATAACACAACATATTACTGGATGGTAATTCCTTATAATGAAACGGGAGATGCAACGGGGGTTCCGATATGGTCATTCACTGTGATGGAGGACCCTCCGGTTACAGTATACCCTTATTCAGAAGACTTTGAAGGATCTTTCCCGCCCCTGTACTATATCAGATACACAGGATTATTAGCCGAACCGATTACAATTAATCCAACGAATTCGGGATGGGAACAAGGTGACTGGCGGAATTTATCATCACCGATTAATAAGGCAGCTAAACTTAATATTTCTGGTACCTCAGTGAATCACTGGCTGATGACAACATTAGCAGATCTTGGAAACGGGACTGACTATCAGCTGGAATTTGATCTGACGCTGAATGCTGCCGGAACTTCAAATCCACCTAATTCGGGGGGAATAGATGACCGCTTTGCAGTACTAGTATCAACTGATTCCGGCATAACATGGCTGTATTCAAATATACTTAAAGAATGGAATAACAGCGGATCGCAAAATGTTTATGATGAGCTAAGTCCTCTTGGTGAACATGTAATTATTGATCTGTCGGCTTATTCGGGGATGATTCAGCTGGGTTTCTATGGAGAATCTTCAATATCAAATGCAGATAATGATTTGATGATTGATAACCTGGAAATAATTGAAGTTCCGCCTCCAGCTCCGATTTTCACAATAAATCCTTCTGATCTGGATTTTGGTAATGTTGGGGTCGGCAGACTCCCGGACTCTACAGGCAGAAGTAAACAATTCGGGAGATGAGGATCTTATCATAAGTAACATTGTGTCTGCTGCTGATGAGTTCGCAACTTCTCCAGCTGGTTTCCCGATTACAATCACACCAGGGAATAACCAGACATTCGATATCACTTTTACGCCGTCCGGCACAGGGATAGTTACATCCTCACTTACAATTACACATAATGGTGCAGGATCACCAGCCACTTACAATCTCCGGGGCTCAGGTTCTGATGAAGGTCCATCCTTTTATGCATCGCCTGGTTCTCTTAATTTCGGCCTGGTGAATGTAAATGAAAGTAAAAATTTGACTTTGACCGTGAGTAACACAGGACTTGTGAATGAACTTCAGATTACAGGAGTAGAGATACCAGATTCAGGTTTCAGCATAACTCCATCATCTGCTAACATACCTGCTGGTGAAACCCGGTTGTTCACAGTAACATTCTCTCCAACTTCGGCTGAAACATATTCCGGCAGTATTATTTTTACCTCAAATGATCCTGCATCGCCAAATCTTATTCCTATTACAGGTAAAGGAGCAGGGGAAAGCGGTCTGTTATTTCAACAGGATATTGTTTATCAGCTGGAGGACGATGTATATACGTCTGTCGTTCAGCTAAAAGGACTTGATCCGCTTGGAGATAAAGTTCAGGCCATTCAATTCAGATTAAAAGTTAACAAAGCCGTTGATGACAACACGATACTGACCTTCAGGAATATCCGCAAAGGTGCGGATGTCTATGATGAAAACTGGGTACTGGAGTACAACCTGTTCAGAGGTCCGATTACAGCGAACGGCGCATCAGTTGATTCAGTGTATGTACTGCTTTACAATCTTGAACAGGATGGCGGCCTGGATCCATCAGCTGAATATAATGACATGTTATCTATTGAATACAGGATTGCAAACCTGCCTGCACTGAATGATACTCTAAAATCTTCACTGGTCATCTCCAATGCATCAGCAACAACGTGCAATGGTTATCCTGTGGATATAACTTCAGCTGATAATATGCTGACAGTCATGGCGGTCAACCGTGTCTCATCCCGCGGCGATGTAAATGGTGATGGTTATATTGATATACTCGATCTTATTATGGTTGTTGATCATATCATAGGAAAGGATTCTCTTACAGGGGAAAATTTCAACAGAGCTGATATATCACCCTGGATCCCAGGCACACAGGAACCTGAACCCGACGGCATAGTGAATGTTCAGGATCTTTCGCTCATTCAGAATATAATTCTGACAGGATTTTATCCGAATAATAATCCTGTCAGGAAAACTATATCAGGTACATTGCCAAAGATCGCAGAAAATGCCGATGCTAAAGTTAAGGCTTATGTTACCTGTGAAGGGATAACATTATATGTGGATAGCAAAGTTGAAATACGGGGAGCACAGGTCGAATTTATAAATTTAAATTATTCTGCCGGAGGCCTAACGATAAATACTGATCTGGGCCAGGGCTACTTTGTTACTTCAGATTCCTCGTTGAGGACCCTGTTATATGACAGGCTGGGCCGCAAAACGATAGAAGAGGGAGAGCATTTTTTGGCTGATTTACCTTTCAGAATAACTAATCCCACGGATGTCATTCCTGGCAGATTCCTGCTAGTTGATGCAAACAGACATCGCCTGGATAATGTTGAAGTTGAGGTAATTAATGAAAATGCTCCTGCTTTACCCCTTGATTATTTATTGTCACAGAATTTCCCCAACCCGTTTAACCCTTCTACCTCAATAAAATTCCAGGTTCCCGTTTCGTGTTTCGTTACGCTGAAAATATATAATATGCTTGGTGAGGAAGTTAGAACTTTATTCGATGGACAGGTAATGCGGGGAACGTATCATATTAACTGGGATGGTTCGAATGATATGGGCAGCAGGCTAAGTTCGGGTACTTATATTTATCGTCTGACAGCCGAAGGAGAAGGACAGGAAAAATTCAATAGCGTCAGAAAAATGATATTATTAAAGTAATAAATCACTAGTTTGAAACCAGATGGGAGGTGATAAACTATAAGAAAATATAAATCTAATTAAGAAAATCCTAAGATGATGGAAATAAACCCGGATTCCCTCTTCCGGGTTTATTCTTTTAGTGTCTTTGAGGTCTTCGGCCGGAATCTGGATTGACGGCGAAGTTTGCTTGTCTTGCCTATATCGCTTAATTTTAACAATTAAATTATAATTTGTAACTGAGGAATAAATGACAAGGTTTGCGGGTGTGGATTATTATAATATAGAATCTCTGTTATCAGAAGAAGAAGTTATGATCAGGGATACAGTTCGGGAATTTGTTTCCAATGAGGTTATCCCTATTATTGAAGAATATAACCGCAGGTCGGAATTCCCTATGCAGCTTATTCCCAAAATGGGAGAATTGGGTTTATTCGGTTCAAACCTTCCGCAGAAATATGGTTGTGCTGAGATGAATAATGTTGCATATGGGCTTGTTATGCAGGAGCTTGAAAGAGGGGACAGCGGTTTCAGAAGTTTCGTTTCTGTTCAGAGTGCTCTTGTTATGTATCCTATATTTACTTTCGGAAATGACGAACAAAAGGATTACTGGCTGCCTCATTCTCGCCAGAGGTGAGAAAGATCGGGTGTTTCGGATTAACCGAACCGGATTATGGATCCAATCCCGGCGGTATGGTTACAAAGGCTGAAAAAACAGAAGGAGGTTATCAGGCTGAATGGCGCCAAAATGTGGATCACGAACGGTACAATTGCCGATGTGGCTGTTGTATGGGCGAAACTTGACGGAGTGGTAAAAGGTTTCCTGGTTGAAAAAGGCTTTGAAGGTTTCACTGCTCCTGAAATGAAAGGCAAACATTCACTAAAAGCGTCGGTCACATCAGAACTAATTTTCGATAATGTTTTTATGCCGGAAAAGAATATTCTTCCGGGAACTGCAGGATTAAAAAATGCTCTTATGTGTCTTAACCAGGCGAGGTACGGAATCGCCTGGGGAGTAGTCGGTTCGATGATGGCGTGCTATGATGCTGCCTTAATTATGCAAAGCAAGGGTGCAGTTCAGCAAACCGATTGCAGCCTACCAGATGACACAGGAGAAACTTGTCTACATGCTTACTGAAATTACAAAAGCTCAGTTGCTGAATCTTCAGCTAGGGAGAATGAAGGACAAAGGTACAATGAAGCATACACAGGTTTCTCTCGCGAAAAGAAATAACTGTGAAAAAGCACTGGAGATTGCACGAATCTCAAGAGAAATATTCGGCGCAAATGGAATTCTCGATGAATACCCTGTAATGCGGCATGCGGCAAACCTGGAATCAGTAAAGACCTATGAGGGAACTCACGAAATGCATACATTGATCGTTGGTGAGGATATAACAGGTTATCCGGCTTTTGATGATTATTACAAACAATAGTTTTTTGATAAAGAGGAAATTATGAAACAGAGTGAAATTATTTATTAAGGAAGGTTTAACTTTTGATGATGTTCTCCTGATGCCGGGAAAATCCTCTGTTCTTGCCAAGGGATGTTAGATATTTCAGCAACCTTTTTAACCCCTGAGATAAAATTAAATATACCTATAATTTCTGCCGCAATGGATACCGTAACTGAATCACACTTGGCAATTGCAATTGCCCGATGAAGGCGGAATAGGAATAATTCATAAGAATATGTCAATTGAAGAACAAGTACGGAGATTGACAAGGTTAAAAGATCGGAAAGTGGTATGATCCAGAAACCCTGTTACATTGATCCCGATAAGACTATTGGCGAAGCTCTGGATATAATGAAGAAGTACAGTATTTCAGGGATCCCAATTATTGATAACAAAGGGAAACTGGTAGGGATATTAACCAAACAGAGATCTAAGGTTCGAGCCGAATCGTGAAGCGAAAGTAAAAGATCTTAATGACGATGGAAAATCTTATAACCGCGCCTGTTGGAACACATCTTGAAAAAGCGGAAAATTACTACAGAAATATAAAATTGAAAAGCTTCCGGTAGTTGATAAAAAAGGAATACTAAAAGGACTTATAACATTCAAGGATATTCAAAAAGAAGAAGAAACATCCTTATGCCTGTAAGGATGAACACGGAAGAGTTAAGAGTCGGAGCAGCGGTAGGAGTATACCCCGGATACAATGGAAAGAGTAGAAGCACTTCTGAATGCAGGTGCCGATGCTATTGTAATCGACACAGCACATGGTCATTCGAATGGGGTATTAAAATGATTAAAGAAGTTAGAAAAAAATTTAAATATACACAGCTAATAGCTGGAAATATAGGCACTTATGAGGCGGCACTTGATCTTATTGAGATTGTAAAGTTGATGCTGTAAAAGTAGGTATCGGTCCCGGTTCGATTTGTACAACCAGGGTAGTTGCCGGAGTCGGTGTTCCGCAGATTACCGCAGTCCAGGATGTCTATCGAGCTACAAAATCGAAAGGTGATTCCGTTGATTGCCGACGGCGGTATAAAACAGACCGGCGATATACCAAAAGCTATTGCTGCTGGAGCAGACTCTGTAATGATAGGCGGTTTATTCGCAGGTGTTGAAGAGAGTCCTGGCGAAACAGTATTGTTCGAAGGAAGAAGCTTTAAACATTATCGTGGAATGGGTTCGCTTTCTGCGATGAAAAAAGGGAGCAAAGACCGATATTTCCAGGATACTGAAGATGATATTGCGAAGCTTGTTCCGGAAGGAGTTGAAGGGAGAGTTCCATATAAAGGTTCATTGGCTGAAACAGTCTCCAGTTTATCGGAGGATTAAGGGCTGCAATGGGATACTGTGGTGTTCATAACATACAGGAGCTTAAAACGAAAACGAAGTTCGTAAAGATAACTCTTGCGGGCCTGAAGGAGAGTCACCCTCATGATGTTATTATAACAAAAGAAGCACCGAATTATCATTCTTGACATGATGTCATAATTTATTTTTATTTTTGGAGGTGTTATTAATCAGGGAGTTCTATGTTCAAAGTTCTGGTGATATCGTATTATTATCCTCCTATGGGGCTTAGCGGAGTTCAGCGGACACTTAAGTTTACCAAATATATGAAACAGTATAACTGGGAACCTACTGTTCTCACAACGGGGAATACCGCTTATTACGCACATGACAATTCTTTGCTGAAAGAGGCCGAAGAGGCGGATATTAGGATAATCAGGACTGAAGGGAATGATATAAATTCCAGACTGCAAAAAAAAGGAACCATTAAGATACCTCCTGAACGGATAAGGAAATTATTGAGCAGGATGAGTGCTTCTGTATTTATTCCTGATAACAAGACAGGGTGGAGCTCTAAGGCATTGGTAACCGCCAGAAAGCTGCTCAAAGAAGAGGATTTCGATATTATATATGTTACAGCCCCGCCGTTCTCCTCATTCAATCTGGCCGTTAAGCTGAAAAAAGAATTCAGTCTGCCTCTGGTGGTTGATTACCGGGATTTGTGGTACGGTAATCATTTCGGATTCTATCCAACTCCTTTACATAGCTACATGCATAAATCTATGGAATATGCCGCCTTGAAGGCAGCAGACCGGATAATTGTGATCAACAGGAGAATGAAGGAAAAAATTATGAATCTATACAGATTTATAACCTTCGAAGATATATTTATCATACCGCAGGGTTTTGACCCTAAAGATTTTGAGAACCTGGTTTCGGAGAAAAAAAATAACAGAAAGATGAGGCTGACATTCTCGGGTTTATTTTACGAGTTCATTACCCCTGAATATTTTCTGCGTGCTTTTAAGAAACTTGCGCTTGAGAGACCAGATATAGCCGCTAATATTGAACTTCATTTTATCGGTTTCCTGAGAAATGAAAACCGGAATCTAATCCGCAAACTTGATCTTCAGAATTTTGTAAAAGAATACGGGTACCTAGATCACAATGACACATTGATAAAAACCATCACAAGCGATGTTCTGTGGGTTATGGTTGGGAGGGGTAAAAACAGCGATACCGTTTCGACCGGAAAGGCATTTGAATACCTGGGTACAAGGAAACCGATCATTGCATGTGTACCTGACGGTGCAGTAAAAACTGCAATGGAGGAGTACGGGGCGGCCTTTATTACTCCCCCCGATGATTTGAATGCTATTAAGAATACAATTAAAGATGTTTATAACCTCTACATTGATAATAAGCTGCCTGTACCTAATGAGGAATTTATTGAAAAACACCGCAGAGATTTCCTCACCGAACAATTAACAAAGCAGTTCCAGTTTTTAATAAAAGCAGAAATATAATGAATGTTCTTGTACTTGGGTCTGGCGGAAGGGAACATGCACTTGGCATGGAGGATATCCCGTAGTGATTCATTGGACAGGCTGTTTATTAGTCCCGGTAATCCCGGTACTGCTTCAGTAGGACAAAACGTGAGTCTGGAAAAAGGACCTCAGAACATTGCTGACTTCTGCTTAACCGAAAACATTGACCTGGTTATTATCGGACCCGAACAGCCTCTTGTTGAAGGTCTTGCCGATTTTCTCCGCAGTGCAGAATATTAAAGTATTCGGACCCGATAAAAACGCTGCCGAAATTGAAGGTCATAAATCATTCGCAAAGCAGCTGATGGTAAAATATTCAATACCTACAGCCGGATATAGTGACATTTGACAAATCAGCATTTCAATGATGCCTCAGATTATCTGGATAAATATAAGTTATCCTGTTGTAATAAAGGCTGACGGCCTCGCTGCCGGGAAGGGTGTTATTATTTGTAACAATAATGATGAAGCAGATAAAACTCTGAGAGAAATTTTTATCGATAATGTATTTCGGGGATGCCGGAGATAAAATCGTTATTGAAGAATTTCTTGAAGGTGAGGAGGATCAATACTGGCTGTAACTGACGGTGAAGATTTTGTACTGCTTCCTTCTTCCCAGGATCATAAAAGAATCGGGGAAAATGATACAGGGAAAAATACAGGGGGAATGGGAGCTTATTCGCCTGCTCCTGTGATTGATAAAAAGATTCTTGACAGAATAAGCAGACGAAATAATTAAACCTGTTCTTGAAGGATTGAAGAAAGAAGGACGGCAGTTTTCAGGTTGTCTCTACGCAGGTTTAATGATAACATCAGAGGGTCCAAAGGTTATTGAATTTAACTGCAGGTTCGGCGATCCTGAAACCCAGGCGGTACTTCCTCTTGTTGAGGGAGATTTTCTTAAACTTCTCTATTCTGCAGCGTCCGGGAGACTGGATAAACAAGCTGTCATCTTTTCCGAAGGGACCGCTGTATGCGTTGTTGCTGTCTCTGGCGGATACCCGGAAAGTTATCCCAGAGGCCTGGAGATATCGGGACTGGAAGGATTTGATCCAAATCAGATCATTATATTTATTATGCGGGTACTGCAGAGAGGGATGGTAGGATCTATACAGCCGGAGGGCGGGTAATCGGGGTAACTGCGGTGCTTCAGGAAAACGACCTTCAAAAAGCCCGGACCCTTGCTTATGGTGCTTTAAATAAAATTAAATTTGAAAAAATGTATTTCCGTCGGGATATCGGTATGAAGGCATTAAACCGGTCATAGTCGATTATTTTTTCATTCACTTTTTCCCTCCATTATTCTAAATTTCGAAAAAGACAAGAATAAATGATACCTCTGCACGTGCATTCAAATTATACTTTGCTCAAGGCTACTTCCCGTATAGGGGAATTGATTGAAAAAGCAAAGGAAAATAGGCTGGAATCCCTGGCTTTAACAGATACAAATGGGATGTACGGACTGATTTCTTTTGCTAAGAAAGCGAAGGAAGAGGGTATTAAACCTATACTGGGGTGTGTGATCGATCAGCCGGATAATGAATCAGTTTATGCAGTTCTTCTGGCCAGGAACAACCAGGGATACTCTGATCTTTGCAGGATAATTACCTCACGAAAGCTTAATGATGACTTCAATCTCTTTTCTCTGGTGAGCCGCCCGCTTGATAATTTGTTTATAATTACCCCGTCACGTGATCTGCTTGAAAAAGCAGGGAAGAAGGATAATGTCTACGCGGAACTCACTATAACTTCAGCTAATAAAAACAATGCACGCAACCTCTATTCTTATGCAGAAAAAAACCGAATTAAAATGGCTGCCTCGAATCCTGTATTTTTTCTGAACAAAAATGATTTCGAACTCCATAGAGTGGTTACCGCAATCGGGCTTAATAAGAATGCGGATAATGTAGCCGATTCAGAACTTGCCGACAGGGAAGCTTATTTCAGAGCGATAACTGAATTAAGAGATATATACAGTAAGGTCCCTGAAGCGGTTTCAAATACCGAATATATTGCCCGGAGCTGTAATGTGGACCTGCGTCTGAATGAGTATAAATTTCCTCATTTCGATGTTCCGCCAGGTAAGGATACCTACACGATGTTATGGGAGAAATGCTTCGATGGATTAAGGCGGAGGTATTCTCCAATGATTGATGCTGCTATAGAAAGATTGAAAATGGAACTCCAGGTAATAAGAGAAATGAACTTTACTGATTATTTCCTTGTAGTCTGGGATATAGTAATGGAAGCAAAGAAGAGGGGGATGATGACTATCGGGCGCGGATCGGCTGCTAACAGTATCGTTTCATATTGTCTTGGATTAACCGAAGTAGATCCGATTAAATATAATCTTTACTTTGAAAGATTCCTGAATAAAGGAAGGAGCAGTCCGCCGGATGTTGATATTGATTTTTCATGGAAGGAGAGGGATGAAATTGTAAAATACGTTTTTGATAAATACGGTTACGAAAACGTTGCAATGATTTCTACAACGGTAACCTTCCGCGCACGGTCAGCGTTCAGGGAAGTTGCAAAAGCCTATGGTTTTACAAATAGCGAGATATCGAAATACAGCAAATATATTCCGTGGACTGACGCAAGAAATCTGTCAGATCTCTCGGAAAAGTTTCCTGAATCAAGATCTCTCAAGTTTAAAGTCGAACCATGGAAATCAATTGTTTCAATGGCGGAAAAGCTGGCTGGATTTCCGAGGCACCTGAGTATTCACCCCAGCGGTATATTGATCACCCCCGGCCCGATAACCAATTATACTGCACTTGAATATGCAAAAAACAAAGGACTGGGACTCATTATTACTCAGCCTGATATGTACTCGGTTGAGGATCTTGGTTTGATAAAAATAGATCTGCTGAGTCAGCGTTCTCTCGGAGTTCTCAGAGATACTATGGATGCGATCGAAAAGAATGTTTAAAAAGGGGAATCAGGCTTTTTTATATTATTATTATTCGGTTTTATAAGCGCAAGGGAACCGGAACCGTATACTGTCAGCCAGATGAATCCCAGTAAGATGAATGCATCTTCAATTATCCTCAGAATTCCCACCCTGCTTCCGTCTCTTGTTCCGAAACAGCCGCATTCAATATCAAGACCTCTGGCAACTGCCAGGGCTATAGCTGCAATAAAAACTGTCATTAGTACCGCTCCCAACATAGCACTTTCTCTTACATAGATCCCGGCAATAAGCAGTGCGCCAACAACAAGTTCGAGCCAGGGAATAATTAATGCAAAGAAGTTCAGTGAACCCTCAGGAAGCAGCCTATAATTATAAAGAGACTTGGCAAAGTAATCAAGGTCGGTTATTTTCGTTACCGCCGAATAGACAAAAAGTGCACCAAGGATGAGCCTGATTATAAATAACACATATTTATTTGATAGAAAGGCTGTCATTTAATTTAATTGAATATTTGTCCCCGAAGCTACCACAGGATAATCTGCCGCTTTCCATTCTTCCCATCCGCCGAAAAAGACAAAAACTTTCTTAAATCCATTAGAATATAATTCATTTCCTAACCTGATGCTCATATCGCAGTCGGAACCTTCACAATAGACTACAAGAGGTTCAGATTTACTCAAAGAAGATATTCTCTCACTGTACTCATCAAGGCGGAAAAGAGGAAGATTTACCGCACCGGCTATATGTCCGTCTTCGTACTCTTCAGGGTCTCTCGCATCAACGAATAAAATTTTATCACCGTAAAGCTCGTAGGCCTGCGTCAATGAAATGAGTCTGGGCTGGTTAAAAACATCCCGTGTAAGGTTGCTTAAATTCAGACCGTCATCTTTTTTATCAGATTTATTCCGCTGAATATTAGCATCATCTTCTTTGACCAGGTCTGAATCAGTTTTATACTGATACTGGGGAAGGAGATCTTCGTTTATCTGAACACGGTTCTTCTCTACAGCCATCTTATTGAAATCTGTCTGCATAGTATCGGGCCGGGTTTCCATAACTTCTTTCGGAGGCTGCTGGCTATTTAATTTTTCATCTATATGAAGTGTCGTATCCTTGTTAAATAATGGCAGACCTTCAGGCTGAAGGTAATTAACCAGAAGCGCAGCTGCAATGGCAATTAGCAGGATCAGTAATATTTTGGTTAAAGAAATACGCATAGTTCGACTCTAAGTTTAATTTGTTCAACACCCCAAAAATGATCATTCAAAGCAGAAAGATAGAAATCAGGTAATATTTAATATCAATGAAAATTTAATTATAATCATTTTGAAATCAAATATAATATTAACGGGGTTCATTTGTTTATTCCGGGTAAAGGAACTGATAAGGAAAGGAATGGATGAAGAATCGATTAAAGAAATAACCGGGAGGACTATATAAAGTAGTAAGAGAATACATTAAATTATATTATAATATAAATCTTACAACTTAGGAGAAAAAGTAGAAATATTATCAGGGGCCAAATGGCACAATAGTACATAGATATGAAAAATCTTAAATATCCCGTTATAATATCATAAAAAAGATACTGTTCTTGCTGATTGACTAAAGAAAAATAAAAATCTATTTTCCCACTGTATCCCATTTACCCAACCTTAAGATTATTGTGACTCAATATTTTTTCATAACCAGAGTGCGAAAATTATTTTACTGAATAAATACTTTATGAATTCTAATCTCAAAAGATCGGCACTATTAAAAATTATTCTGTTTTTTATATTATTTATTAATACCATAGGTTTTCCACAGCAGTTGAAGTTTAATCATCTTACTATTGAAAATGGTCTCTCCAATAGTGTTGTTAATTGTATGATCGAAGATAAGACTGGGTTTTTATGGTTTGGTACCCAGGATGGGTTAAATCGTTTTGATGGTTATAATTTCAAAATATTAAGACATGTCTCCGGTGATTCAGCTTCTCTCTCCGATAATGATATCTGGTCTTTATTCCAGGATAAAAAAGGTAACATCTGGGTAGGAACGCAGGGTGGCATATTAAATTGCTTTAATCAGGAAACCGAAAAATTTTCTCATTACTTTATTACTAAAAATAAATTCCTTAAAGGGAACAGTATAACTTCCATTTACCAGGATAGAAAAGAAATATTCTGGATCGGCACTTATAAAAGCGGGTTGTACAAATACGATATTAAATCGGGTTCAATTAAAAACTGGAATAATAATCCAGATAATCCACATACATTGAGTAATAAATATGTTACAACAATTTATGAAGATGTAAATGGGAATATATGGGTAGGCACTTATAATGGTTTATGTCTATTAAATGAGAGTTCGAATGATTCTGCTTTTACTTGTTACTTTAGTAACCCTAAAAATAAAACCACTTTGAGTAACAATATCATATGGAGAATATATCAGTCACATCAGAACTCAAATAAACTCTGGGTGGGAACATATAACGGATTATCCGAAGTTGATATTAATACTTTTACTTTCTCTCAATTCATTTTTGATGAAAATAATCCGTCTGCATTTAGCAGAAGCGTGAGTTCTGTTTATGAGGATATTTCCGCTGGTGAAAATATTTTATGGCTCGGGACTTACGATGGTCTGGTTAAATTGAAACTGCCAACACCTGATAATTTCCAAAACAAGAAACTTCAGTTTTACAGGTGGAACAATAAACCTTCTGATCAGAACAGCATAAATAATAACCTGGTTAATTATGTTGTAAGGGACAAATCGGGTGTCCTCTGGATTGTTGGACAAAGAGGGATAGACTACTACTCACTTGAAAAAGAAAAATTCAGTTTTCTGTCAAAAAAGAAATATGAGTCAATTGATTTCGATAGTTTTGAAATATCAGATGTTCAGGCTTTGACACAGACTAATGAGAATACTATCTGGATAGGAACTTCTTCGGGGTTATTTTCATTAAAAAATATTTTGGGTAAAATAATTCTCAGTCAGAATGATAACTTCAATCAGCAGAATATCTGGTCATTAGTAAAAGGGAATAAGTATGATTTATGGATAGGAACTTACGGCAACGGTCTTGAGCATCTCGAATTAAATTCTAATAAAATTCAGCACTGGAAAGGCAACTGGCTTGATAAAAATGATATAGGGAATTCTTATGTCCGTGCCGTAATGCAAGACAGGAATGGAAAAGTATGGCTTGGTTTCTGGGGTGTTGGAGTTAATCTCTTAGACCCGGAGAATGGAGTGATAAAAAGATGGCATCATAAGGAAGACGATCCGGGAAGCTTAAGTTATGATGATGTGTGGGTTATTTATGAAGACAGCAAAGGAAGGATCTGGATAGGTACATACGGTGGAGGATTAAATCTTTTTAAACCCGGTGAAAGTGGAAGTTTTTACAACTGGGTGCAGGCAGACAGTACTAACGAAGGATTAACAAATAATAATATTCTATCAATTTGTGAGTCTTTCTTCAATAAAGAAAAAGATAAAACAATTTTGTGGATTGGTACTACCGACGGGCTGAATAAATTTACTGTGTATGATAAAGCAGATTTAAATTCAAAACCCAGAGTAGAAATTGAACAATTTCTAATTCAGAATAATTTTCAGACCAATACAATAAATTCAGTGACTGAAGATGTCTCAGGTTTTCTCTGGCTTACAACTAACAACGGCCTGATTAAATTTGATCCGGCTAAAGGGATTGTAAATACATATACTGTTTCAGATGGACTGCAAAGCAATGAATTTAATCCTAACTCTGCCTGCCTTACAAAGGATGGTGAAATTATTATCGGCAGCACAAAGGGAATAAATATTTTCTTCCCCGATAGTCTGAAACAATCTGATTATAAACCTGCAATAGTGTTAACTGATTTCCAAATATTTAATAGGGAAGTTTCTGTAAATGAGAGGTCGGCTTTAAAAACATCAATACAATCTGCTGAAGAAATAACGCTATCGTACGATCAGAATGTTTTTTCCTTTCAGTTCTCTTCCCTTGATTATAATGCTCCTGAAAAAAATAACTATGCATATAAAATGGAAGGCTTTGATAAGGATTGGATCTATAGCGGACCAAGACATTTTGTTACTTATACCAATCTGGATCCTGGTAAATATATATTTCACGTTAAAGCTACTAATAGTGACGGGGTGTGGAATAATAAAGAAACTCAGCTCTCTATTTTAATTACTCCTCCTTTCTGGCAAACCTGGTGGTTCAGAACATTGGCAATAATTGCTATAGCCGGTGTACTCTATTCTTTTTACAGATCGCGGCTGAAAAGAATTATGGAAGTTGAAAGATTAAGAGTTAAAATCGCTTCCGACCTTCACGATGATATTGGTTCTGCCTTAACAAGAATCTCGATTGAGAGTGAATTACTGGGGGCGAACATAAATCGTGATGACAGAAAAACAGAAACAAAAAGAATTTCAGAAATGAGCAGAGAAATCATAACCTCGATGAGTGATGTTGTCTGGTCGATCGATTCGAGAAATGATTCAATTGAAAGTCTAATAAACAGGATGAAAGATTTTGCGTACTCGCTTCTTTCCGCTAAAAATATGAGAGTGATTTTCGAAATCGAAAATCTTAATCTGCAGAAAAAGCTTAAAGTAGACATCAGACAGAATATATATCTTATTTTTAAAGAGTCGATCAATAATTCTGCAAAGTATTCACATTCAGAAACTATTAAAGTTAAAATGATGAATGAGAATGGTAAGTTTTATATGAAGATTGATGATCCCGGAACGAAATTTTCTGAACAGAAATTAACCGGGCATGGGTTAAGAAATATGCAGATGCGCGCTGAGAGAATAGGAGGAAAACTAAAGTTTGAAAAAGAAAATGGATTTACCATAACTTTTACCGGAAATGAGTTATAACAACCTGCATCTTTATTCAAGTTAATATGATTATAAAAAAACAAATCACTTAAAGGGGAAATTTAGAAGCAAGTTATCAGTCTCCGGTCTGCAGAATAGTCAATTTTATTTTTGCTTCATCTATCAAAAATCGACCATCACTAATTTTAAGCACCCTGCATCTTTATGCGGTTGTCTGCAACCGGATTAACTTTAAACTTATCCTATAAATCAGAGCATAAGAAAAAAGTATAAAAATTTATTGGTAATAACTATAGGGAGAAGTAGCAATGAAAACTCTTTGCTTTATTATCGGGTTTATAATGATGATTTTATTTTCTTATGGATCAATTCTTTCGGAACCATTAAATGGTAATTATACAGTTGGCGGAATATCACCCGATTTTGCTACTCTGCAGGATGCGGCACATGCTTTATATGTAAACGGTGTTTCCGGTCCTGTTATATTTAATATACGGCCCGGTACTTACTTCCGGGTTGGAGATCCTGGTCCGGTGTTAAGATTAGACAGTACAATTGCAGGTCTTTCAGCTGACAACAGAATTATTTTTCAGCCAGATGGAACAGAAGGTGGAAATGTTGATAATGTGATACTTGCAGTTGACTGTGACATCAATACTAACTTTGGCGATGACCGAGAGGTTGTACATTTAAAATCCAATCATACCACTTTCCGCAATCTTACCTTCTGGGATCGTGATTCCGTTGAAGCGCCGGCAAGATGGATGCTGAGACTCGATCCCCTATTTCCAAATCCTGCAATAGATGATATTCTTGTCGACGGTTGCAAATTTATTGGAACACCGTATTATAACCAGGGAAGTAATGGTCAATACGGAACAGTAATTGGTATAGGGGGCAATGTTCTTTCTTCTGCCTCAATCATCAATAGTGATTTTATGAACCTGAATCAGGCGATATCCTTAAACGGCAGCGGAGGATCAACCAGTTTCAATTGTGCAGGAAACAATTTTACTAATTTATATGTGGTATCAAATAATTCAGGAGCTCCGGTAGGAGGGGCTATAATAACTGCGAATGCTTCTGTATTCATTCGTAATAATTCAATCTCAAATTCTACAGGAAGATCATATATAAACGTAGAGAATCCTGCAACAGGTGTCATTGAATCTAATTATATCTCAGCTAATTATTCTTATGGAGATGTTTTTGTGGAAGGTAATGTCACTGATTCGCTTACGATTAAAAACAATATAATAAATGGAGGAGCCACGAATGGTGCATTATATGTTGCAACCAGCAATACGAAAATCTTTAATAATACAATTATGAACTCACTAGGTGGGAACCAGACACTTTATATAGGGGGAAATAATTGTACAATGCTGAATAACATAATCCTTGATTATACCAACGGTGGAATTTCTTTTGTAAGTGCCAATTCTGCCGGATTAAATTCGGATCATAATATTTTTTTCAAAACAGGACCACAAGGATGGTTTGCCAGAATAAACGGCGTCTATTATTCAACATTTGATGACTATCGAGCCGGCACAAGCCTTGATTCAAATTCAGTATACACAGATGTACAATTTGTATTCGACTCTATCAGTATTCATCTTGACGAATGCCAGGCTCAAAGTTCTGATTTAATTGGTATTCCGCTCCCTGAAGTCCCAGTTGATTTTTATGGAGCAATACGTGATTCAGTAAAACCATTTGTGGGTGCTGTTGAAGGTGTTCGTCTTCCTTTTGATATGTTCGGCGATCCGTATAGAACAGGCCTGGGCGGATTTGCAACTTCTATCGCTCAGGGCAGATTTGATAATTCCCCGGCTCCCGGGATCGCCGTGCCTGACTATGATAACGGTGCTGTATATCTGTATCATAACAATGGCGCGTCAAGAAGCTTTAATCAATACGCTACACTTTATCCTGCATTCCCGCCGACACTCGTATATTTTTATGATCTTGACAATGATGCAAACACTGATTTAATTATAGCAGGTGAGGACACTCAGATAGAGGTACGTTGGGGCGATGGGGCAGGGGGATTTTCTAATCCAACTACTTTAGAAACCCTGGGTAGAGTGCGATCAATTCATTCAGGCCAGCAAAACATTGATAATCTTAATACTATTCTTTTAATGGAAGATAACGGTTTCCTTCCAAACTCAAGTTTTTTGTGTTATCTGGATAACAGCAACGGCAGGAATTTGGAACATTTAGTTGTACAAATACCCTTCACTAACGATCCCGATACAATTTATGCCGGGGTAACAGATTTTGTTGCGGGAGATCTGGATGGAAACGGTACTGACGAAGTAGTAGCTCCGGGTGTATTCGGAAGTACAAATGTCCAGCCGGAAATTGTTGTTCTTTCAGATACAAGTCTGGGTAATTATCCCTGGGCACATCAAAATATATATCCAGGTATTCCATCGGCAAGTTACACAAACAGTTCAATAGCACTTGGTGATTTTGACGGAGATGCAGATAACGATTTTATTACAAACGGATGGGATGATAATTATTGTGTCCTTGTCAGAAATGAAGGAAATTTAGCTTTTTCAATTGATACAATTCCTGCCTCAGCTTCACGTGGGTTGGTGAAAATGGATTACGAGAACGACGGCGATTTAGATATTGTGACAATTAACAATACACTGGACAGTCTTGGTGTTACCGTATTCCTTAATAATGGCACAGGTAGTTTTGAAGAGAAAAGGAATTGTTTTTTACCATTTGCAAGTGGTCAGCCATTTGGTATGGTAGCAGCAGATTTTGATGAAGATGGAAGTACTGATATTGCAATGGTTTCAAGATCATTTGGTGGATTGGATTCACTTTTCGTTCTTTACAACCTGGGCGGATTCAATCAAACAACTGATATGAAAACTTCTGAATCAGAGAATCAGATTCCGGAAAAGTTTGAACTCTCACAGAACTATCCTAATCCATTTAACCCCTCAACAAAAATAAATTTGGATCTTCCGGATGAAAGTAATGTAAAGATATTTGTATATGATATACTTGGTGAAAGAGTAAAGGAACTGGTAAACGGACGGGAATCAGCAGGAGAACATATTATCAATTTCAATGCGAGTAATTTTGCTTCAGGAATATATATATATCAAATAATTGCAGAAACTCTTTCCGGGAATACTCTTTACACCACAGCAAAAAAAATGATTTTGATGAAATAGTGCCATTTGGCACCTCAAAAATGGATAAATTAAATAAAACAATTGAGGTGCTAAATGAAAATCAAAAGAAGAGCCTTAAACAGACAACAAATAAAAAGTTCGGAAGGAGAGTTCATCTGGGAATTAGAAAACTCATATGAACTCTCTCCGAAAATCAGTCAACTGATATTGTGGACAGCAAAAGAATGTTTACTGAAAGAGAACAGTTTAAGAGAAGGTCAGATAGAAGTAACAGCCATAGAGATTGAAGAGCGGGCAGGAAAAACGATTGAAAAGATGGAGAAGAAAAGGATAAGGATAACAATAGATAATGGGATAGAAGATCTGGAGATACGGCAGGAATATGGAAGAATAGAGCTAAGGAGAAAAAAGATAATAAGGATAACAGAAGAAGCGTTAGAACAAAGAGCAGTATTAAGCCAGGAAGATATAAATAAAATATTACAGATAAGTATAAGAACGGTAAAAAGAGACATAGCCTTCATCAGGAAAGAAGGAATAGAAGTAATAACCAGAGGTTATTTGCATAATATAGGAAGAGGACAAACACATAAAGTAAAAATCATCGGTATGTACTTAGACGGAAATACGTATAGTGAAATAAAATTAAAAGCAAGACATTCAACAGGAGCGATAAAAAGGTATCTGGAGAGTTTCACAAAAGTATTGATGGCACAGAGGAAAGGGATATATAGAATAAAGGATATTAGTGCCGTAACCGGGATAAGTGAAACACTGGTAAAACAATACAATGAATTGATAAAAGAGAGTAAAAAAGATAAAACAAGGGCAGAGAATCTTAAGCTGTTAATGGAAAGAAATAGTTACCGGGAGCATATAAAAAAAACAGTCAGGAAGCATTCAGAGCCTCTGGCAGCTATGATGGGAGGCTTGTTATGAGTTTAAATCCGACAGAGACCGGTATGAAAGCATAAACAAGAGGAACTTTCATCAGGCAATAGTAAACCTGCTGGAGAATGAATATAAAATATTAGGCTCAAGAAAAGTACTGGATATGTTGGCAGATGATATAGAAAATCTGCACAGGGAATATTATCCCTCAAGTAACCAGGTAGGGTTTGGCGAAATAGTTTTCAGAACGACAAAAGATGACGGACAGAGACAGAGCTATGGAAAGAAGACAGAGGATTACGCATCAGTAACGGTAGTTCTGCCACTGATAACCAGAGAAGATGTGGAAAGAAGAATATACTATAAGAAGGGAGACCGAAACAGTAACTATAAGCACAGAGAAGCAAGGGATATAGAGACGATGGTAAGGTTATTAAAGGCAGCAAAAGTGCAGGGAGGATTATTAAGTGGAGCAGAGCTGAGCGTTCTGATGAACAGAAGTCTTAGTACAATAAGAAAATATTTAGATGCTTACAGAAAAAAGACCGGAGAAATCCTGCCGCTGAAGGGATATGTTTTAGACCAGGGAAGTCTGCCGACTCATAAAGGAATAATAATAAGTTTATATGAACAGGGAATTTCTCCAGCTGATATAGTGCTTAAAACAAGTCACAGTCAGGATGCAGTAGACAGATATATAAAACATTATACGCAGGTGAAGCAGTTGATAAAAAAAGGAATGGATGAAGTGGCAATAAAAGAAATAACCGGAAGATCTATAAAAGTTGTAAGAGAATATATTAAGTTATATCATGATCTAAATCCTGGTGCAAAAACAAAACAGTAAAAATTATCAGGTGCCAAATGGCCCTATAGTAAGTAGTATCATGTGATACTAACTATAAATAACTAAAAGAATACTTTAAAAATATGAAGTTGAATATTTTAATTTTTGTTATCATAGTATTCGTTCATACAACTTCCGCTCAGGGATTCTGGGAATATATTGGTCTAGATGGATTTTTTATAGCAAATATTACCCAAGACAATTCAGGCAGGCTTTATTCAACGGAATGGCAGGGATTTGGCGACTCTGTTTTTTATTCAGATGATTTTGGAAAAACCTGGGATTCTTATGGAGAGATTAATGACAGCGGCTATGTTAATGTCAGCAGCATATTGATTCTGGATAATAATGATGTCCTAGTTTCAGGTTGGGGTGATAGTGAAAGCGGAGGTATTTATAAATCTACCGATGGCTCAAAAACCTGGGAACAAAAAAATACAGGTGCATCAATTAATTCCTGTACTAAAATTCTGAAAAACTCTGATAGCATTTTTGCAAGTATATATGATGCAATCTATTTATCGGTTGATGAAGGGGAAAGTTGGCTAAAATCAGGTTCCAGTCCTGATCCAGATAATGAAATAGTTGATATAGTCAGGTCTAAAGATGGGAAATTATTTGCCGCTACTTTCTCCGAAATATTTAGATCAGCTGATAATGGCTCATCTTGGCAGCTTATTACTAATGGTATTCCTCCTGCTACTGACTTCTTTATGAATTTAACTCTATCAAACGAAGGATATATTTATCTGGGAACAAGAAGATTAGGTATATACAGAACACGGGATTTGGGGGATAACTGGGAATATATAAGACACGGCTGGATAAGATATGTCACAACAAAACCAGGCGGATATATAATGGCAGGGGCTGAACAGGAAGGTTTAATAATGTCGACTGATTATGGCGACAGCTGGCAGATAATAAATTCAGGCCTCCCAGGTAGTTTGCCATACACCTCATTTATAAACAGCGTATATTTTGATAAGGATGGATATGCATATTGCAGTGTGCATAATTATGGAATATACAGAAGTGCTACACCCGTTTCTGTGGAAAGGGAAGAAGAAAATTCTCAATTAAGCTCTTACATTTTATGTCAGAATTATCCTAACCCATTCAACTCCGTTACAAAAATTATATATCAACTTCCGAAGGGCGGATTAGTCCAGTTGAAAGTTTTCGACCTTCTTGGCATTGAATTAGCTGTCCTTGTACACGAGGTAAAATCAGCAGGATCATATGAAGTTAGTTTTGATGCAAGCAGTCTTCCTTCAGGTGTTTATGTTTATTCTTTGAGGGTAAATGACTTTGTTCAAAATAACAAGATGACATTTATGAAATAAAACCGTTACAAAAAAATATAGGCAAGTTTGTTAAATAGTTGCATACCCTATTCTTCTATCCAGTAACTGTTTTCACATTACCAGTCTGTTCTGGGATGCAGTTTAGTATCAAGGTAGGTATAATAAAAAATGAAAATAAAAAGTAATTTTCAATTATGTTCCATTTGCTTGGAAGAAAAAGAACTTACTTATGAACATATCATACCTGAATCTCTGGGCGGAATATTGGAAGCTGATATTCAATGTGCTGACTGCAACAACAATAAACTTGGCAGCAAATTAGTATCGAAAGCAAAAAGAACATATACTATTCGTCTTGCAATCAATTATCTAAAACATAATCTACCCAAATTATACAACAAGATTGAAGAAGGACAGGAGTACATTGCTCACAGAGAAGATAAAACAACTTCAGAGGCTATTTTAAGAAATGGTAAAATAAAAAATAAAGCAGAAAAGTCAGATGATGGCTCCATAAATATTGACAGGAAAGATACCGAGAAAAAATTGAAAGAAATATTGACAAAAGAAGGATTAACAAAAGAAGAGATTGAAAAGAAGCTTGATGAGTTTGAAAAGGTTGAAGTTGGTAAGCGACATAAATTAACTGATGGTCTCACTATAATTAAAAGAAGATTTGTATCTTGGTTCCAGAAGCCAAGTAATACCAATCTGGATAATAGAGTAATTGCATTAATTGCATATAATTATTTATGTATGGTAATTGGAGACACAATTTTGGATTTGCGTGTGAATTTCCTAAGAGAGTTTATTCTAAAGGGAACTGAAACCGATAATTTGATTATAGAACAAATTCCTTATACAAATCAATATGAGCCTTATCATAAGATATTTTTTGAACCAGGGGACAATGATATTAAAGTTACTTGAACCGTACCCCATATTGTAGACAACCGGAAAAGCAACTATATTAATTTCAATTAAATAATATAGGAGCTATAATGTCAGATAAATTACCAAGAAGAACCTACGACAGAGAGTTCAAAATATCAGCGGTAAAGCTGGTATTGGACTCAGGAAAATCTATAAAGAGTATAGCCGAAGATCTGGGGATCAGCGAGAACACGCTGTTTATTTGGAAGAAGAAGTACCAGGAGGATGCACAGAATGCCTTCCCTGGAAAAGGACATATGAAGCCGGAGCAGGAAGAATTAAGGAAAAAAGACCGTGAGATAGCCAGGTTAAAAATGGAGCGTGACATTTTAAAAAAAGCCATAGCGTACTTTGCAAAGGTAAAGGAATGAGGTACAGCTTCATAAATGAACATCATAGAGACTATCCTGTAAGTCTGCTCTGCAAGATGCTGGAAGTTAAAAGAGCCGGATATTATAAGTGGCAGAAGAGCAAAACCATAGGCCGCAGGATGGCTGAAATGAAGCTGTTAAGCCAAATCAGGTATTTTCACTTACAAAGCAAAAGACGATATGGCCTCAGGCAGATCCATCACTGCTTACTTAGATCAGGCTGGCTGGTAAACAAAAAGACAGTATACCGGATAATGCGAAGTAACGGGATATATTCAGTCACAAAGAGAAAGTTCAAAGTAACTACAAAGCACAGTGGAAAAGGAGTATATGCAGAGAACCTGCTTAAGGGGAAATTTGAAGCAGAAGGACCAAAGAAGATCTGGACGTCGGATATTACCTACATCCGGACATCAGAGGGCTGGCTGTACCTGGCAGTAGTGCTGGATATATATACCAGAAGAATCATTGGCTGGGCACTATCAGAGAGAATAACCTCAGAGATAGTAACAGCTGCACTGGGAATGGCAATAAGACATCAGAATCCACCGGAAGGACTGATATTTCACTCTGACCGTGGAAGTCAGTATAGGAGCGAGAAAGTAAAGAGTTTATTGGCAGCAAATCATTTTAAGCAGTCTATGAGCTCAACCGGTAACTGCTACGATAATGCGATAACAGAATCATTTTTCAGCACCTTAAAGAAGGAGCTGGTCTACCTGAGAAAGTTTCAGACAAGATCAGAGGCCAGGACAGAGATATTTGAATTCATAGAGATATATTATAACCGGAGGAGACAGCATTCATCACTCGGTTATTTAAGTCCTTACGAATTTGAAAAGAAAAATTTAAGTGAAAATAAAAAAGAAGAAATTACATTAATAAATAATCAGAGAGTTGCTTATCTTGGTGTCTAATTTACGGGGTACAGTTCAGTCATCATTATTGCTGCTATAAATAATTTTATAAATTTCATTATTATCTCCCTCTATAATTTATGAATTAATAAAACACTCCTTTGAGTACTTTCCTCGTAACCGGTACAAAATATTTTTCCATCCCTATCCCATAAAGCTGTGAAATAACCATAATCTCCACCCGTTCTTCCTGAGACATCTGCAATCAGCTCACCGGAATATTTGTCGAATATTAATATTGCACCGGAAATAAACATTACATAACGATTGAATATCTGTGGAACAATTCGCTGAATAGAACCCACAGTTTGATAAGACCAAATAAGTGCCCCTGTACTCGCATCAATTGCATAACAGGTTCTGTTTAAGCTGCCGGTATATAATATTCCTTCAGAAACTATTGGAGGTGTTTGCATTGGTGAATCGGCAAGAAATTCCCATACTAAACTGCCGTCATCTTTATTAAAACAATAAATATTTCTATTATCTGAAGGGATATAAATATATTCTCCCCATATTTCTACACCAGTCATGGATCCGCCAAACTGGCTTCTTGATTCCATATAGGGTAATGTATTTCTATAAATAATTTCGCCGGTGTTTTTATTAAGACAGTACAAATAACCGTCTTTTCTATGAATCCCCCCTGTAGCAAAATATAGTCTATCTCCATTAACTTTACTGTTAAAGAAACTTTTGCCTTCTATATTGTTGTTTTGCCAGATTATATCACCCGTTGCCTTATCTAATGCAAATGCAGTATTTTCAGCAGTTCCATAGAGTCTTAGCTCATCAACTGTTACAATTGGTATCCATGCAAAACCCGCGTGGTACCATTTTCTACCTAAAGTTGTTGTATCAAAAGCTTCGACCAGGCCCCCGCTTCCTGTGTATATAGTTGTATTATCTAAAGCCGGTAAGCCAAACAATGAACCGCCGCTTTCACTAAAGCTAAACAGTTCTAATGTTGTTTTATCTAGTTTGTATAATTTCCTGTTTGTTTGGAAGAATATATTTCCGGAATCCGCTATTATACCCGCTAAGGCCAGGTTCTCTAAGTAAGTTTTCCAAAGTAATTCTAAATCGTTGGATTCGCTTTCTGTTGGGCTCGTGCACGAGTTTAAGATCGTCAAAACGCATATTAAAAATATTTGTATTAACTTTTTCATATTTTTATTTCCTTATTCTATCGTGCCTGTAACCCCTATTTGTTGATCCCTTATTGTAGAAAGAACATAATTCCAGTTTAAAGTCTCAGGGGACATATTATTAAAGATTGATTGCAACTTTGCTATTTCTTTCATGTCTTTGAGTTTTATATAGAGTTCTTCTAAAATTCTTAAAGCATCCTTATATTCATTTTGTTTATAGTAATCATTATTTTTTATTTCACCAGATAAATTGCTTTTACTGATATTATCTTGTATTTGTTTGATGATGGCGGGCGTAATAACAAATATAATTTTACCATCACCATCTAACAGAGTAATTTTTCCTTCATTCTGAACCGATTCAGGGTTCATAGCAGAACCAATGCTAAATGTGAATGATCCGTTTGTATTCCACTCTGGAATACTGTAATTGACTGTTTTTGTTTGTGAAAATAAGACTACAGGTAACAGTATAAAAAACACAGTTAGAATACTGTTTTTATAGATATTTGATTTTAACATTTTCGCTCCATTTTTTATTATTAATCAAGTTATTTATTTATAAAATAAAACAGCCCGTGCAGGACAGAAAAATCCTTTCAATGAGAATGTCACAATTCTTTGTATACGTTACTGCCTCGCGGGCTTTAATTATCTGGTGGCGGTTTTTCTTCTAACATATTTTTTCTATTCTAACTTTATTTTATATACTCCACTATAGGAGCCAAGAAATAAATATTTCCCCTCTTCAGTGATATAAATATCAGAATAAGATGAAATAATAATATTTGAAGTTCTGTTTTCTTACCATTTTCTAATCCAAGAAGTCTCCCTACTCCAATACTATCAGTTTCATCACACCTGTTATCAATTGGAGGTACTACACTATCATTGCAGCTGGATTGTACCAAAACAATGAAAAAGAATATAAATTTTGCTGATTTTGTTAAGGTAAGTGTTGTATTAAAAGATTTACAAATAAGAATTCTATTCCTTGTAGGATGATTTTTTAATAACTTTAACATCTTGCTTCCCCACATTATAAATTTTAACTACGGAAAAACCGATTTCCATCGCAATGGATTTTATTATAGGGCGAAAGGTCAGGCTGACCCAATGTATCCAGCAGATAAATCTCACCAACAGCCCAGATATTGTTCTCATCTATTATTGCAACATCATAGAGGGTGCTGCTACCATAGTTCCGATCGCCAAAAGTAAACGTCTGCCAGGTGAAGTTGTGGGAGGTGGTATCCATAGTGGTAACATTAAGCGAATTACTTACCCGACTGATTGACTGACTAACCGATTGAAATTTATATGTATGGTTAGGAAGCAGAGAATCTACATAAAGCAAAGTATCAGAACTATTAATGGTTATTGTCTGTACAATACTATCATCCTGCTCTAAGGTAAGTTCTGCCGGTAAACCAATATTTGCAGTAGTTAACTTCAGCCACACTTCTGTGCAGCTTACGTCTTCAAGTGTTAAACTTACCTGCGGCTGATCTTCAGGAGGAATCGGATTATCCTTCTTGCAGGAAAACAGAATAAGTGAGGAGATCAACACAGTTACAGATAATAAGATAATTCTCATACCGTCCCCGTAAAATTGAAAATATTAAGTGCCCCGGGGAAAGAATGCCGGAATGACTCCCCTGGGGAACCTTTATATTGTAAGATAATAAAATAAAACTTACTCCGCATCTGTATAAGTACTGATTATTTATTGCAGCTTCGGGTATGACTGTATGGCTGTAATTTGAGCTCCACTTAGTATGATTGTATGATCCGCAGCCTTGAACTTGAACTTCACCAGTAATCAATCCAGATGCAGCTTCGGGTATATTGCCGGTAGAACTGCTTCGGATATGATTGAATGAGTGAATGATTTTCCGTAGGACTCCTTCGGAGAATGTTCGTGATTCAGATAATCTTGAACTTGAATTTTATGGACTGCCACCCCTGCATCTACTAATCTACTTGAAATACTCAATGTGTTCCTGCTAATGGACACCGGATTTCCCTGAAAGGGAAATATATTACATCCTGGGGCTGCGCCCCGGGAAAACAAAGAAGTCGACACCCATACCCTGAAGGGGTTACATAAAGAAAGCAGTGCGGGAAGGATACCGGTGTTTATATAACCCTTTCAGGGTAGAGGTGTGGAGATGTACTCAGGAAACCGGGATGTTATCCCGGCTTATAATATCTAGCCCCTTCGGGGTAAATAGCCATCACGCGAACTTGAACTACATCAACTATCAATACAAATACTGCTTCGGGAATGGTTGTCCGTAGGTCTACTTCGTAGAATGAATGAATGGCTGTATGTTCGTGATTCAGCTGATCTGGCAATTGAGCAGGAGTAGAAATGCCAGATTTTAAAAATCCGGCATATCTATTTTCCAACGGAATATCACTTTATCAGCAGCATTTTCTTCGAACTTACGTAGTCATTAACACGAAGCTGGTATATGTAGACTCCGCTTGCAAGCTGAGAAGCATTGAAGTTAATAGAATATCTTCCTTGCGCCTTCTGCTCGTTAACAAGTGTTGCGACTTCTTTACCGAGTATATCATAGACCTTTAGTGTCACAAATCCTGTCTGAGGTATCTGAAAGTTTATAGTAGTTGCCGGGTTGAAAGGATTGGGGTAATTCTGGGATAAATCGTAAGATTCAGGAAGCTTTGTCCCGTCAAAGTTTATTTGGGTATATGTTCTTTTGCTTAATCCCTCACCCGTGTTCTGTACATTTCCCAGGTAATATTCAGCATCCCCGTCTACTGAAGTTACAAGTCTCAGGAAATAATCCCCCGGGACTATGCTGCTGCAGTCAACCCGGTATCCTATATTATTATGTTTTTCAAGATTTTCTTTTGTGTAAGTAATATTATCAAATGTACCTGCCGTTATCCCTGTCCGGCTGTTAACAAGCTCAACCTTAAAGCTGACCGCATCTGCTTCGGTAAGCAGACTGTCGGCTTCTTCCTGATTGAGCACATAATAAAAATCTGTAAAATAAAATTCTGATCCCGGGTTTAATTCAAATGATTCTGTCCTAACCAGGTCGTTTAATTCCGTCTGAGAACTATAGGCAACAGTATCAGGGCAGTCAATGAACTTTATTACGCTGTCATTAACAATAACATCTCCTATGTTAAAGAGAAACTCGATCCCGGTTTTATCTATCACACCCTCTCTCCCATAGGATAATTCGACAATATCGCCTGGTTTTTCCAGTTCTCCTTTAGGAAAAATTACGCTGAAATCAGTAGCGCTTAAAGCCAGATCAAATGGTTCGGCAACGGTTGAAAAGACAAGGCCTTTAATATTGGTTAAGCCTGCTCGTTTGAGACCTGGTAGCTTCAGTCAGTGAGGATATTAGGGAGTTATTATTTGTTGTTACAGCATCTGTGCCTGCCTTAAAAAATGAGCCCCATTTCCCATAATACCCTCTTCTTACCACTACTTTTGGAACATACTCATCAGTGCTTACCTCATTTCCCTTGCTGACCGTCCCAGGGGGGACGATATTACTGTAGCCGACCCAGCTTACAACCGGGTAATCATCCCCGGCTATACTAATAGAAGGAGAGTGATTAAAGTCATAACCGCTGCCTGTAGATATTGTCTCATTATAAAAATATCCCCAGTTCGGCCACGATGCAGATGCATATAAATAGTTTATGCTGTTAAACTGTTCATAGGCAAGATGAACATTGGCTGTCCTCCCGGCTGCAGCAGGGTTCTCGGAATATGAATTTGTGTTTGGAATCAGGCCTTCGCTGCCCCACTGCCAGCTTCCGCCAAGATTCCATTGTGTTCTCTGGTAAATACCACCTGATGTGTTTTTCCTGTAGGCAATGAATACCACCTGGCCGGTATATGCTATTACAGGCTTTGCATTCCCGAAATATTCGGCTGGATAGGATGATAGTACATCCTCTGATCCTGATTCGGAGTATCCTCCGCCCTGATCAGATTCATAAGTATCCAGGCGAATTACCGGATAGGGGTCATAACCGGGAAGGAACCTTTCAAATACTATCTTAACTATATTGCCCTCAAAATCTATTGCCGGGTTTTTACCCGGACCCAGTTCTATCTCATCACTCCATTGACCGTTGAAATTGTTCGTAAGCGTATAAGTATACCACACAGTACCAAGGGATTCATATACCAGGTGGTAAATACCGTTATCCGTACGGACGAGCTTACGCTGGCTGCCGTCTTATTCCATTCTGATCGTTTGATAGGCGGTGGCCTTTAAGTATGGCACTGACTGTTGCATCTGCGGAAGTAAACACAACACCGGCACCAATGCCACCTTGAATACTCGCATTTGTTGCGCTCCATTGTCGAAACCAAAACTTTCTTGTCCCTAAACTGCCTCCAAGGTATATATCCTGCGGACTTACTGCCTGAACGGCGTAGTAAGGCTTATCCGGAGCAACGTATTGGTTCAAAAAGACACCTTGGTATGCGTGAGCAGGATCATCCCCATTTTGATATACAGTGCTGTAATCAGGGTAAAACGGTGAAGTCCTTTCTCTGTATTGTAGTGCATCCGGACCAGTGTCTTTCATTCCACGATTCCGCACACCATCAGCATAATCAGGGTCCGCATAATCAATGTACCAGGGATCCGCAAATTTAATATTTCCTCCGATTGTTGAAGAAAAACCTTCAGGAGTATTCTCAATTGTTACGCCTGAATAAGTGGGCCTAAATCTTGAAGTGAATATGTTATCATTAGATCGAATTAGAAAAGAATGATGATTTATTGCATCTGTTTCATTTGTTTGGTTTCTGATCCAAACATAATACTTTTCGCTTGAAATTATTGACTGATCTCCTTGAACAGTTTGCATTGAGTTTGTTGGAAAGTCGAATGGATGAGGGGGAGAATAAGAAGCGCCCCAGTTATTTACCATCCAATTCTTCAAAGTACCAATATGTGTTCCGTTACTTAAAGTTTGATCCACAATAACATTTTGTAAAGTCGAGGTGCTTATTTCACCAATCCACGTGCTCCATTGATTGCCATTATCCGCCCATTCCCCGCATATCCATGAGTATTCGTTGGATCAAGCGCTATACCGTTGTAATCTCCCCACCTATTAATACCACCAAGCGGATTATAATACGAAGCGACTCCTTCTTTCAGCCATTCAATAGGCTCCACATTTTGGTGCCCGGAATAAAGAGTTGTCCAGGCTACCCCGACATAATCATCAACGCTTGATTGATTAAACACAAATACAACGCTCCCGCTATTATCCGGCTGCAAAACAGGATAATAATAAAATTTATTTTCAGCTTCTATTTTCCCGTTGAGAAGCAATTCATAATTGTTGTTAGTGTTAACCTTGAAGTAAACGATCATGGAGCCATTTGACGTTGTGTTTTGCGCCGTATATGCTCCATAAAGGTAACCATCCTTACAAAACACATCGGAAACACGATAATCCCCAATATCAATTGTGTTACTTGAACCTCTCTGAACCGCATTAGAAACCCAGGAATAATTTCCAAGAGTTAGTGTTGTCTCTTCAGATAAAATAGGATTTGATGAGACGGGGTTTTGAATTGACCATATGCGGATTCTACCGGCATCTTCTGTATTAACTAAATAATAACCAAATGAACTACCAAATTTTCTCATAGGTTTTAAATGTTCTGGTTGGGAACCATCGCTTGCATAGAAATCTATAATATCTTTTCGAAAGGAAATTGATCCTGAATATACTTCTGACTTCTTTAGAATCGTGATTTTGGGATAGTAACTGTTAGTACTTCCGGATTGCTGAGAAGTAAAATATAGTGCTTGATCATCATATCCCAACCCTGGAAAATCTATGTGATATTGTGGATAACTATTATCAATTGCAGTTAGTTTATACTTATACCAAGAACTAGTGGGATCAGAATTTCGGGTAACTGCAAGCATATAGCTTGAATTTGAATAGTCATTATTCCTTCCGGCTGCTAGCAAAATGAATCCGTCATTAATCTGATCATAAGCCAATTTGGGATCAAAAATTTGATCGGGTGGCGCTTGGTTTGTAAAAAAGTCATTGAAGGATACCTCTAGTACAAGGTCTCCGGTTTTATCATAAATATGAAGTTTTTTATTTACTGCTTCAACAATATAGTTGCTGCCTACCGCAATAACCGGGTCGGGTGGTTTTTCCCCAGTATACGTGATACCTTCAAAATCTATAACCTGAGCTGTTAGAATTTGAGTTGCAAATAATATACAGAGTAGAAAGTTTTTCATAATTTATCACCTTCCCAATGTGTTTATAAATAGTTATGTTTGCATTGCAAACAAAAAAGCATATTCCACAGGAGTGAAATACTGCATAAGGATTGTTTGTAACTAAGAAGCAGCAGTGATTGTGGCACTGCTGCTTATATATTTGGCGATTGTTCCATTTTAAGCTCCTTTCTTATTGCCTATAACCAATTAGTATTTTTGCCATCCTCCCTTGATATCCTACTGTTATCACCATATTATTTTTGACAGCTATTGCTCCATAGCTGCCACTAAATGAGCCCAATTCATTTATGTAACTTTTCCAGGACAATCCATTGAAATGTAAAAATTCACCAAATGCTCCTGAAACAAATATGTTATTCAAACCCACACCTCTGATTCCAGTTGTTGCATAATGTGTGATATCAAGTGGTCCGTTTCGCCATATGCTGTCAGGAAGAATCTTCTTTTCATATATTCCATCACCCACAATATAGTAATGCCTATTCGGTATGAACCATATTCCAAAAAGTTCGGCTATTTGTTCTGCTGGAATATTAGAGGAAATTTCTGTGGCTATATTACCCTTTAAACTAAATATACCCTTCCCGGGCGGAAAATTTTGTGTGCAAACTGCAAGAATTTGCTTTCCGCCGGTTTTCGAATCATCTTTGCCGTAAATGTCAATGAATTGTAATTCAGTTCCGCTTTCTATGCTGCTCCATATACCATTTTTGTGGCGGGCAATATTCCCTCCATTTCCTACAATATACAGATCGTTGCTTCTTGTCCCCCAGATTTTATTTATTGAAAATGAGAAGGGTGTGCAGAATTTATTTACCTGTATACCATCCCGGAGAATCGCTATTTCATTACCTGAAGAGCTTATCCATATTTCGCCATCGTCAAATGCAAATATTGCATTTGACGGATACGAGCTCTGACTTGTTGAGCCGCAGATCGTGGGGAAATATACTCTCTTCAATTCCCATTGGCTTCCATCCCAATGAACGACATTATAAGCATTTGGGTCAGGCTGACCCAGTGTATCCAGCAGATAAATCTCACCTACAGCCCAGATATCATTCTCACTTATTATTGCTACATCATAAAGAGGCATGCTGCCAGCTGTTCCGCCAAAAGTGAAGGTTTCGAATGTAAAATTGTGAGAGGTGGTATCCATAGTAGTAACATCAATCGAATTACTTACCCGACTGATTGACTGACTAACCGATTGAAATTTATATGTATGGTTCGGCAGAAGAGAATCTACATAAAGCAGTGTATCAGCACTGCTTAGGCGTAAAGTCTGCGAAATGTTATCATCCTGTTTCAGGATTACTTCCGTCGGAAGGTTAATATTCGCCGTAGTAAGCTTAATCCAGGCTTCCGTACAGCTCGCATCTTCCAAAGATAAACTTACTTGAGGCTGATCTTCTGGCGGAATAGGATTATCCTTTTTACAGGAGGAAATCAGGAGTGTGGATAAAAGAATTAGAGAACTTAAAAGAAATATTTTCATATCTACCCTTATATAAAAATAAAATAGTGTGGTAACGAAATTGAAGTAGTTCCGAATACCCACTGTATAGAACCCTAAAGAAGCACACATATAATTACAACATTAAAAACCCAGAGTCAAATTAAATTTCTATTAATGAATGAAGAAGTTGAAATTTTCTTGATAATAGCAATTAATATATGTCATATGGGACAAGTCTGACAGAGTTTTGCAGGGTGCTGGAGAAAAGGATTAAAGCTGCTGAAAAGAAATAGTCTTAAATTTCTTAAGGAAAGGTACCCTGGGTCCTATGGCCCCCCGTCAATTACCAGATCTGCTACAAACTCTGCCAGGGTTTCTCCTGATTTCCTGTGCAAAAATGAGTTTCAAAATTTTTATAGTTCAAAAAATTTCATCTCTTTACGGCGAATAAAAAACCCGACGACAATCTGCCATCGGGTTGAACTCTTTTCCAAGGCATTAAAAATTATTTCAGCAGCATCATCTTCTTCGTCTGGATAAAATCTCCTGCAGTAATTCTATAGAAATACACTCCGCTCGGAAGGCCTGCTGCATTCCAAGTTACCTCATAAGTTCCCGACGGCTTTTCTTCATTAACAAGCGTTTCAATTTCTCTTCCCAGAACATCAAACACTTTAATCTGAACCAATGCAGCCTGAGGTATTGAGTACCTGATCATTGTGGACGGGTTAAAAGGATTTGGATAATTCTGATCTAACAAAAAAGTTTCAGATATATCATCCCGCTCAGAGTAAATAGAAGTCGTCGATTGAAGACTTCGAAAAACGCCGTCGCCGTTAGTCCCAGCAAAGATAACTCCACCGTCATTTATGGAAAGAGAACTAATATAATTATTTGCCAGACCGTCATTAACAGCTATCCAGTTATCACCGCTATCCGTTGAACGAAAAACGCTGTTCTCGTTGGTTCCGGCAAAAATATATCCGATGGCATTAATAGCAAGACTAATGACATAATGATTTATCAAACCATTATTGACGGGCACCCAGCCGGTCCCGTTAGCAGATGAACGATAAACGCCGCCGCCAAAAGTCCCGGCAAAAATATTTCCGTTGCTGTTAATTGCAAGAGCCCTGACATCCATATTCGGCAAACCGGATGTTCCCCAACTAGTCCCATTGTCCGTAGAGCGAAATACGCCGGTTCCTGTAGTTCCTGCAAAGATAATTCCGCTGTTATTTATAACAAAAGAATTTACATAAGCACCTATCAATCCGCTGAATGTCCAATTATCCCCGTTATTGGTTGAACGAAAAACACCGCTTCCGTAAGTCCCGGCCAGAATATCCCCATTGGTATTGATTAAAAAGGAGATAACGATATGATTTATCAAACCATTATTAATGACTGACCAGTTATCCCCGTTGTCAGTTGAACGGGAAACACCACTGCCCCAGGTTCCGGCAAAGATATCTCCACCGGTATTTACTGCGAGAGAGTAAACACTAGCATTTGTCAGAGTGGTAGTAGTCCAATTTTCTCCATTATCTGTTGAACGGGAAACTCCGGCATCTATAGTTCCGGCAAAGATAAATCCACCGGTTTTGGTTATCAGAGAATTAACATAAGAAAGTATCAAACCCTTATTTACAGCCGTCCAATTTTCACCGTTATCTATTGAACGAAAGACGCCGGCAGCCAAAGTTCCCGAGAAAATATCTCCGCTTATATTTATGGCAATAGAGTAGATATAACCATCTGTTAAACCACTGGCTATCCAACTATCCCCGTTATCGGTTGAATGAAAAACTCCATCTCCGTAAGTTCCGGCAAAGATATCTCCACTGTTATTAATGATAAGTGAGGTAACATCATAATTTGTCAATCCATTATTAATGGCTGTCCAGGTATCCCCATTATCAATTGAACGAAAAACACCATCTTCGAGAGTCGCGGCAAAGATATCTCCGTTGGTACTGACGGCAAGTGACGAAACAGTAACATTTGTCAATCCGGTTTGTATCCAGCTATCCCCATTATCAGTGGAAATAAAAACACCCCAATACCAGGTTCCGGCGAAGATATCTCCGTTAATATTAAGAGCAAAAGAGTAAACAGTATTATTTGTTAATCCGACACTTGCCCAGTTATTCCCGTTATCTGTCGAACGAAAAATACCCCCGCCAAAGGTCCCGGCAAAGATATCTCTACTGTTATTAATGATAAGCGAGGTTACATCTGGATTTGTCAATCCATTATTGATGGCTGTCCAGCTGCTCCCATTATCGGCTGAACGAAAAACACCCCAGCCTCCGGTACCGGCAAATATATCTCCGCTGGAATTGACAACTATAGTACGAATAAAGAAATCTCCCAAACCACTGGCTGTCCAGTTATTCCCGTTATCTGTCGAACGAAAAACACCGCCGTTGGTTCCGGTAAAGATATCTTCGTCAGCATTTATGGTTATAGACAAAATATTTCCGCCTTCTGGTCCGTTAGTCTGCTCCCAGAAATTTTCCTGACCGAAAATTTTCTCTGAGGGTGTGAGGAATAATAAAATTATTAAAAGTGTTTTCATACCAAACCTCCCACTGAAATATTTTGTCTTATTAAAACAGCCTGCTTCATAAGAGTATTTCGATTTGTAATTTTAAAATAAGATACAACACTATCATTTCTCACTCTCGCGGAGTAGAGAAAATATTGTTTCTAATCAAATTTAAATAATCTGTCTGATTCAATTGTCATAAAATTGTAAAATTTGAATCAGGGAACTTTCGCTCCTTAATTTTACTTCAACAAAATCATCTTCTTCGTCTGAATAAAATTTCCTGCTTGTATTCTATAGAAATAAACTCCGCTGGGCATATTTAATGCATTCCAGGTTACTTCATAAGTGCCCACGGGTTTTTCCTCGTTAACTAAGGTTTCAATTTCTTCTCCAAGTGCATTAAATATTTTAAGTGTTACCTGGGAAGATTTTGGAATTGAATATATAATGGAAGATGAACTATTAAAGGGATTAGGAAAATTCTGTAAAAGTGAAGATGAATTTTGAGAGTCATAATAATTATCAATGCCCGAAGGAACTTCCTTATCGAGGAGTATCAGCCATAAATCAGTATCCGAGTATCCCCAAATAGCTTCAGAGCCCAGAATTATATACTCAGAATTTGTGGTTCTGCAAATGGATTTGCCGATTTCCTGCCCTGATCCGCCCAGCATTTTTACCCATACTGCATCTCCATCCTCATCAATTTTGGTCACTGTAAGATCAGATTGACCATAAATAATCATACTGGTATATCCTGCAATTATAAATCCGTTATCCGGACATTGTACAATAGTGTTCCCGTGTTGCAAGCTTGTCTCAAACGATTTAGACCAGAGAGTGTTCCCATCAGGGTCGATTTTAAGAATTCTTGAACCAAGCAACATATAAGTTGATGCTGTAATTAAATAATTTCCATCGTGGCATTCTAATAATGATTCTCCAGAACCTGCACCAAACTTTTTGGACCAAAGTGAATCACCTTCTGAATTTGTTTTAATTAACCATATCCGGGATGAATCTGAAATTTGGGAAGTCCCCAGAGCCAAGAAACCCTGGTCCGGTGTCTGTAGTATTGAGGAACCAAAATCATAACTTACTCCACCATAGATTTTTTCCCACATTTTATTGCCTGACGAATCTGTTTTAATTATCCATAAATCACTGTACTGCCCGGAATTAGAATAATTTTGTCCGATAAAAGCATACCCGCCGTCTGAAGTTTCAGTCATATACATACCATTGTCCCAATTCATATTTCCAAAGTGTTTTGTCCAGAGCGTATCACCGGATGAATCTAGTCTAAGCAGCCAGGTACCTCCCGGGGAGATAGACCAGGTATTACACATCATTAAATACCCCCCATCGTTTGTTGTAAGAATGTAAGATCCTTCATCTAAAGATGTGCCACCATACGTTCTAGACCATTCTACATTTCCGCTGCTGTCCGTTTTAATCAGGTAAATATCCTGCTGACCATTACCGAAAGACAGAGTTGTGCCCAAAAGAATAAATCCATTATCATTTGAAATTTGAATGCAGGAAGGTGTTTCGTCACCCGTCCCGCCAAATGTTTTCGTCCACAAAGTATCTGGTATTTGTGCACTAGAGGTAACGCAAATCATAAGAGACAAGAATAAAAGCATTAACTTTTTCATACTAAGCCTCCTACTGAAATTAAATTTTATTCCAGGAGTCTGCTTCGGGAGAGTATCCGGTGTGTATCTTCGATAAGAACAGTAACTAAACTCTTAAACTCTTGTCCTCACGGAGTAGAGAGAAATTACTTATTTAAATTTTCTTATAAATTATTGATAGAAGCAATTAAATTATTTATTATGGATTTCAAAGAATTTCTTAATCAATAAAAATATAAACCTGATGACGAGTAAGGATAATTTTTATAAACAAGCGATATTTTAATATATCCGGAAATCTTTAGCATATTGCCACACTACGTAGGCAATAAATGTAACAGCTAAACCAATAACTACAATTGTTCCCACTGCAGAGCTATCCATTCCATTATATTCATTAATACAAATTCTTGTTACGTCTTCTTTTTTTATCTTAATCGTATCGACAACCATTGAATTTGGGTGACCCGATCGTATTCTCAGAGCTTTTTTATATAAAATTAAATCGCTTTGGGAAGTAATTGCATCAATACAATAATTATTTTGAGGATGCATAACTATTTCTTCATTTGTCACATTCTTATTTAATATGTAATTCAGAGAGTCATTAACTATTATATTAGCATCTTCCGCGTTTATGGAGGTAAACTCATCATAGGTGATTTCCTTTTGGGAGTAACAACCAAATAATTGCATAAACAGGCAAGGAATTAAAACAGCAGAAATATATCTTTTCATAACCAACCTTGCTAATAGGCTGGTTATAAGATAAACAAGGTCGGTAAGTGAATTGTCATAAAATTGTAAAAATTGAATTAAAGACAATAAAAAACCCGATGACAAGCTGCCATCGGGTCTCACTCGTTCAAGAGGGCATTCCCGCGCAAACATAAATAAGTCAAAAGCGATTTACATCCGTATAACTACGGATAAGAAATAAACAAAATTATTCATTGCCTATAGTCCGAAATTCCAGTATTTTATCCATCGATAAATACTTAGATACCTGGGGTGATGACTAAGTTAAGCCACTTTAGAGACCCTTCAATTCTTCAGGATTATAAACACCGATTCGTGAAACTGTATCCGCACCTGGGAGTGATGTGCCGGAGGTGTGAATAAGAATAACAATCCTACAGTTGTGGTATTATAAGGAATTTCGGCAGTATAATTAATAGTTATACAGTTAAGAAATAAAAATGATAGATCCAGAAGAAATATTACCTATCTTGCTTAACGTTCAAAGAATTGATGATTCAATTGAAATAAGAATTGATACATCAATAATAGAAATTAATAACGATAAAAGAATAAGTCATTACCATTTCCTTTCTTGTTCTAATATTGAAGAAATATATAATGATTTATCAAATAGTGTTGGGAAAGTGTTTGAAATAGAAATTAATGAAGAAAATAAATCAGCCAATGTAATAATAGATTATGGGAGCTTAGAACTTGATATAAATTTTCAAGAGATAAACCACCAGTTAGAGGATATACAAAAAAGCGATTTGAAAATTATAAATAATATTTTAAGTGAAAGGTATATTACTTATAGAAAATATTATGATGAATTGTATACCCAAAATGAAAACCTTTTAATCAAAATTGAAAAATATATTAATCACGAATTAGATAATTTGAATAGAAAAGAACAATTCTTCCAAACTTCTAATTTAGAAAAAGCAGAAATTGCAAAAGAAAATATTAAGATTTATAAAAAAATATTAGAGCTATTAGGTAAATAAAAAACGGTATAACCCGTGGCTCAAGGCGAGAACGATTTCGCTCTCGGCAATTTTTGGGTTTTTGGGTTTATCGTTCCGTGTTTAGTTTCTTGTTCAACGTAGTTGTACTATGAAAGATTTTTTTAATTGTAATTTTTATTAATAAATTCGGCTTTGTTGTTATGGGCTGCGCCTTAGCCACAAATCCGTTATACAAACTTTCAATTTTGCCAGGAGGATCATACAATGTCAGAACAAACAATTGTTAGCAATCCAAATGTAGATAATGTTAAAAATTGGATGATAATTGGCATTGCTACAGGCCTGGTGGCGTGTATCGTCTATCCTGTTATGACGTTAGTGGACCTACCGCTCATTCCCCAATTAATACTGGGAGCCAGCTTTGGACCGGCACTTGCTATAGCGAGCATTGCCCTTGCTCAAATTTTACAAGCTCGTCTTTTTACACCAACAGTTAAGTTGGCAGAGATTTTTAATTCTTTGGCAGGAGCTTTAGTTACGGCGATGATAATAGTACAACTTGCAATTAATTACTCGACAGCGCCTGTGCCAGACGAGCAATTAAGTGCTCTGCTTAAGCATAGAATCTGGGATGTGGTGCTTGGTCTAGATGTTTCATTTGACATATTTATTGGGCTTGGCACATTATTTTTTGCTATTAATTTAATTCGCGATCCGCGTTTTGGCAGAATCATAGGCTGGGCAGGCATCTTTGTGTCCATTGTTCCCCTTCTTGGTGCGAACATATTCTATTTCCCTGATCCGCCCTATGTTCACGGTTTTCCTCACGTTGGAATATTTACTGGGTTGTGGTATTTAGGGGTGGTCCTGCTTATGATACGATCTGCACGGAAAATGTAATTCAATCAATATCTATAGTTGAATAGAAAGATAATCGCTTAGAATTTAGTTTATATATATATACGATACAAATTCGGCAAGAACTTTATCAGTAAATTTCATCCAAGGGAATTTTGTATAAAAAGCGCCTCAACACCGACCGCCATTTTAGTTCGGCGAAATTATGATTATTAAAATTGTGTTTTTGTTATAGTTTGTTGTTCTAAGTGTTCTTAATAATTAATTAACTTGCCTTCGGTGCTTTGCTGACGCAAGATAAGCACCTACGGCTAAATATTTATCAGTTGTGTTTTACTCGGCTTCCTTGTTATGGGCTGCGGGTTAGGCGCAAATAGTTAGGCAATTAAGTACAAAGCATATTATTCTATTATCTGGTTGCTTAAGTGAATCAAAAATTGAATATTGAAAAAAAAGTCAAAATATTATTTGGTTGGCTTGGCACAATCATTCTTCTACTCATTATTCCGATAAAAGTATTTCGTTTTTTTGAAATTAGTTATTTATCACAATTAATAATTGGAATCGCTCCAAGTTTGCTTGGCCCTGCTGGATTATTATTCTTAATATTATCAAGTAAAAGCAAACATTTAAATCTAAGCATCATTCAGTCATCAATATTGGTTTCTCTAATAGCAATAGGTTTAGAGTTTGCACAATTACTTCCAAGGCCTGAATTCCTTAAATATATTCATTATACTTTTGACTGGCTGGATATAATTTCAAGTCTAACAAGTGTAATAATCGCATACTTAGTTGCAAAATTTTTAATTAAAATTTATACTGGCAATTAAAGCATTTTAATGCAATGTATTTTTCAACCAAATACACCCTGTACACACTTAAGAAGATGGGGGGGGTCGAAGTAAAAAACCTTCACATATTATGGAATATTAAAAATCCCGATAACAAGCTGCCATCGGGCTTAACTCATTCAAGAAGCAGGGGTACCTTCTTGTGAATGAGCTATAAATTAATGTTCAACGCGCTCTGGGTTCTTTAATATATAGGATCTGCGCAAACATAATTAAATCAAAAACGATTTACATCCGTACAACTACGGATAAGAAATAAACCGAAATATTTATTGCCAATAGTCCGAAATTCCAGTATTTTATCCATCGATAAATACTTAGATACCTGGGGTGATGACTAAGTTAAGCCACTTTAGAGACCCTTCAATTCTTCAGGACAGTAAACACCTATTCGTAAAACTCTATTAGCACTGTGAGTGATGTGCCGGAGGTGTGATAAAATTGTAAAACCGCACAATCGGCCCGGTAATAGTGATACGGCATACAGATGAGGAGATTCCAATGATAGAAAATTTTGAAAATATATTGTAAAAAGTTCATGATTGCCCAGAAATGCATACCAATCATTTGGTTATAAAATATTCCCTGGCACTTCCCACTGTAAAACCGATTCCAATTATAAGTGAGGTTTTAATTAAATGAAATATTTCATACTTTTTCTTTTACTTATTTCTATTCTTCTCTATAGCTGTGATAATAATTCACAACAAAACAATAATGGTATTTTATATCCTCATATCAGTGATACATCCCTAGTTTTTATCGGAAATGTAAATAATAATTATGTATATGCTTATAAGAATTATGTTCAATTAAAGAATAATACTATTTCTTTTTCAACAATAGTGGTTACAGAAGATTTTGGCTACATAATTAAAAACCCTATAAATAATAAATATGCAGTACAAGGATTTGATGAAATTGATACCGTGAATATAAAATTTGATATCGACGACGATGACAATTTATACTCCAACATATGGCGTAACACATTAGAAAAAAAATGGAATAATAATTATGAGTTTAGAAAACTGAAAAATGGTGTTATAGTATATCCAATCGTAACAGATTACTCAGAAGATATAGCTCATTTATTCTACGTTACTGCAAAATTTGAAAAGTATAATAATAACAAATATTTGTTCTTTGCTATGCAACGTGAAGAAAGATATTCTATTTTATTAGACAAAAAGAACAATATCTACTATGCTGCAAAATGTGATTATTTTTGGGAGCCAATTGAACAAGAGAAAAAACGAGAAATCAGAAAGAATGATATTGCTACAGCATTAATAATATACTTTAACTTGTAATGCGGCCTAATGTGTTCTCCAAGCCTACTACTTTCACATCCACCAGTTGTTCTGGGTGGCGGGTTAAAGTACAACAGCGTTATGTGCATAATAAGTGAGAGGAGTAAATTTGAATTCTATTGATTATATAATGAGTGATAAAGCAAGAAAAGAAATAATAGAACTTTATAATAAATATGGAAGTACAGACGAAGTAATTGATATAAATTATTTTGAAGTACCAACAAAATTATTTAGGTATTCAAGTATAAATGAATATTTAATTAAAGATTTAGAAAGCAATTCATTATCCGCTACTTCCCCAACAGAATTCAATGATTTATATGATTCCACTATGCACTTAGATAATGTATCCGATTATCGAAGGAGATTTAAAGAATTAAATGATGGTTCAAAAAAACTTGGGATGGATGAAGTTATTAGTAAAGAAATGGAAGCTATTTTGATAAAACAAGCTCAAGAGCTTGATGAATATAGTCTTACTTATCTTACTAAAGATTTTAAAATAATTTGTTTGAGCTCTGATTCTAATGATATAAAAATGTGGAGTCATTATTCAAATAAAAATAAAGGAATTTGTATAGCTTATGATTTTAATAAAAGTACAACAAGTTTGATTAAATTTATTTATCCAGTTGTCTATATAAATAAACCCATAGATGTAATGGAACTTTGTGAAGTTAATAATCAAGTTATGCTTGCCGCTCTTATCTCAGTAATTTCAAAATTTAAAGATTGGGTACACGAAAGAGAATGGAGAATGGTATTCTATTTACTTAATGACCCAGAGAAAAGAATAGACATAATTAATATTCCCAAACCAGAATTTATAATTCTTGGCAGTAAATTTATTGAGAATATAGAGGTATCTAAATTTTCAAATCGCTCAGAATATTTATTGATTCAAAAATTTATAAAATATGTTGAGAAAGCTGGAATAGAATTGAAAATTGTAAAACCTCAAATAAGGAGTTTTCAACTTGAATTTGAAGAAATAAATATAAAAGGTATTTTAAGAGAGTTTAGATAACATAAAATGTACATAACATAACAGGGATTAATGCCGAAGCTTGCTGAGGCGGAATTCTGTGTTGACTAAGCTGGTTCATACTGATTGTTTTTTTCGCCACAGCAGTCTGTTCCAGGCTTCGGGTTAGCGGTAACGCCGTTGGGCAGTATATGTAAGGCATAAAATAGAAATTATATTTTAAGATTTACAAAACGACTCAATGAGAAGATAAAACCAAAATTTATTCAAGATTATTTACGTGAGGTAACCATTATGGTTAAATATATAAGTATAATCATATTTTTAAGTTTTAATTGTTTTGCTCAAAACAATGACTGGCAAATTGCAGAGCCTGAATCTGAAATGCTTTCTGCAGACACCCTATTAAAAATGGAGAATAGTATCATTGAAGGAAAGTACAAGAAGATAACTAGTATTTTAATAGCCCGTAACAATAAATTAGTTTATGAAAAATATTTCGGCGATTCCCCAAAAACAGACTTAAGGGATACACGTTCAGCTACTAAAACGATTACAAGTATGTTAATTGGTGTTGCCATAGACAATAAAATAATTCCGGGAGTAGCTATAAATGTTTTGGATTATTTCAAGGATAAACTGCCATTAAAAAATCCTGATCCGAGAAAAAATAAAATTACAATAGAAGATTTTTTGACTATGAGCTCCATTCTTGAATGTAATGATTGGAATGAATTTTCGCGGGGAAACGAAGAGCGGATGTATCTCATAGAAGATTATATAAAATTTGCACTTGATTTGCCGATTCGCGGGACTCCCCCGTGGGAAACCAAGCCGGAAGATTCGCCATATAAAAGAAGTTTTAGCTACTGCACTGCTGGTGCTGTAGTACTCGGCGGATTATTGGAACGTGCTTCTAAATTATCTATACAAAAGTTCGCAACAAAATATCTTTTTGAACCCCTAGGGATTAAGGAAATAGAATGGCAGATAATCCCTACTGGTCAAGCTATGACTGGTGGTGGACTACGTTTGCAGAGTCGGGATTTGCTTAAACTTGCACAGTTATATCTTGATGATGGAATATGGAATGGGAAAAGAATTATTTCGGAAGATTGGATAAATAATTCTACAAAACCACACGTGAAAATAGATGATGAAACAGAATACGGATATTTATGGTGGATCAAAACCTTCGGGAATGGATTAAATAAATATTTATCCTACTATATGAGTGGTAATGGTGGGAATAAAGTTGTTGTTGTCCCAGAATTGAATATGAGTATAGTTATCACCTCAACCAACTATAACACACGAGGTATGCACGAACAAACAGATAGCTTAATATCGGATTATATTCTTACTGCTATAAAAAAATGAGCGATTAAGCATTCGTTTAACAAATTAAAAATTATTTTATAAAAAAGAGTTACAGGTGCTTCAACCCGACAGCGTTTTCGCATTCGGTTTTTTTAATTTTAATGTTTATAGTTCCGTTTCGACAAACTTGTTCAAAATGTTCACGCTAAATTAATTTATTGCAAACTTTGCTCGCGAAGAAAGAAGAGCACGTTTGCTTAATCTTCGGCAGATGTGGTTTCATTCGACAGTCTTGTTCTTGTCTGCGGGTTAAGCACAACGCCGTTATAAGCTCAATTAAAATTGATTTAGTTGCATATTTATTGTTGTGTTAATTCTTAATAAATAATAAATATTTCTTGTCATATTTCAGAAATTCTTGTTACTAATACATTAGTAATAGGAAATAATAAATAATCATATGCAAAATCAACTAGAGCAAAGTTTTATACAGATAATTGAAGAGAATAAAGATAGAATTTACAGAATATGCAAGATCTATGCAGTTACTCCGATAGAGCCTCAAGACCTTTTCCAAGAAGTGGTAATTCAAGTTTGGAGATCATTATCTACTTTCAAGGGTAAATCTAGCATAAGCACGTGGATTTATAAAGTTGCACTAAACGTTTGTTATAGTTCAAAAATGAAGCTTGAAAAGAACAACGACAATACAGTTAGATTAGAATCGATACATTTTGCTCTATCAGAAAATACACCGGATAAAATTCAGAAAGAAAAATATCAAGCTCTTCAAGCGTGTTTTTCTACTCTGAATGAAATAGATAAATCTATTGTTATTCTTTATCTGGAGGAGTTGCCTTATAAAGAAATAGCTGCAATTACGGGTTTGACAGAGAATCATATAGCTGTTAAAATGAAACGGATAAGAAAGACGTTATTAAAGTGTATAACTTATAAATTAAAATAAAATATTGAGGTAAATAATATGTTGGAACAAGAATTAAACGATATATGGAAAGAGCTAAAGGATGTATGGAGAAATTCTTCACAGACAGAGAAGATCAATATTCAAATGTCAAGTCTAATTGTTGAATTAAAAAGTAAGGTCAGCCAATTCGAAAAAGACTCTATAAAAAGAGACATAAAAACAATTAAAACTTTCACAAGCCAATTCGAAAAAGATTCCATCACTAAGGATATAAGAAAAATTAAATCAGCTATAAGAAAAATCATTGAATATTTTAATTTGAAAAAATAAAAACAATTTTCTAAAACGCTCATAACAAGCTGCTGCCAATGAATGAGGTTGAGTTTGCAAAAAAGAATAAAAGGAAAATGAATTTATTTCTGTTGCATTCGATAAAATTGTCAAAAAATAAAAAAGTCTTTAAAGCGATTGGTGGTAAAGAGTATATAATTAATAACTGGGATATTAAGAACAAAAATTTAAAACCAATTCAATACTTATATAAGTTAGAAGATGCAAACTAACATCTTTAATAAGTAAAAAGTCAATAGGCAATAAAAATCCTGTACAAAAATATTCTTTGGGGACTTACCTTTGTAACAGATTTCAAATTCAATCTCTAGGATTTAGGTTCCATACCCCACCCCCGGGTTGACTACCAGATCAAGTCCGAACTCAGCTGCAGGTTTATCGGTTTTTATATACAAAATCCGATTTCCAAAAAATTTTTATTTCAGAATATTTAAGCTAAAGAGAGCCAACAGCTCTCTGCTACTTTTACGAATTATCCTGCATATAATTTTCAGTATCTCAATCAGAAACTTATTCATATCATCTCCATCTTTAATCTAAAAAATCCTCAACCGCAAAAGCGATTAAGGATAAGCGAATTCTTCCAGACGATAATATTCCAGGAACATTTGTTTTAATTTGCTGATGATAGTCTTGACGGCATGATATGATAGCTGGAGGATCTCAGCAATTCTGCTTGCCTTGTATCCTTGAATGAGGTGGGTAAGTATGGTCAGCTCTTCCGGGGATAATGTCAGCTGCCAGTTCTTAAAGTCTATGTTGAATGATATCTCGTCTTCTACTACTTCTTTCTTCCACGGTTTAGCACTCATCCATTCACTGAATTCAACTATTTCAGTATCAGTATCGGGTCTTCTTCTGTAAAATGAAAGAGGGTCAAGCACAGATGTTCCTCCATAACCTTTCTTACAGACACTTCTTGTATCAACCTGTTTTGCTCTTTGAGTTACAAAGCACTTGAATTCCTGCCTCTTAATTTCCTTGTCTTTTGCAATATCTCTCTGATACTTCTCATAAGACTGGCAAACTAACTCCTGTATCTTATCTTTTCGTCTGGGATCATACCGCATAACTGCCCAATAAGCCTGGTTGGCTACAATTGGGTATAGCTCTTCCCAGCACAAGAATTACTCCTGTAATTGTTATTACAGGTTTCTTATACCAATAAAATTCAAATCAAAAAAAAATCAATTATGAATCTGAAGAAAAAGTAAGCAGATGGGGATGGGATCGGGATGAATAAAAATCGATTCTATTCGTTGAAGTTTTTATGGATGTTGGGGTGGTGAGGAGAATGCTTCTTCTTTTTCATTTACTGTCTCTTTGAGCCTTGTCGAGCTTATCCGTAGTCTCTTTCATATAATCCGATGCAAAATGAGCATAAATTTTTGTTGTTTCAATGTCTGAATGAGAAAGGTATTTTGATAATTCATCAGTCCTGCCTATCTCTTTCATGAATGTAGCTCCAAAAGTATGTCTGAACATATGTATTGTCCCATTGATTCCAGATCCTTCTAAGGCATTATTCAGCTTTTCGTTTGGAGTTGCACTGCGAATTTTTCTTCCCTTTTCATCAACAAAGACATACTTAGGATGTTTCCCGACCTGGTTCTTTAATATTTCTAATGCCATTTTAGTAATTCTAATAGTCTGAGTCCTTCCTGATTTAGTTTTATATTCATCAGTAGATGTAATGGTCATGGTTGGATTATCCTCATTCAAGGAAACATTCTGCCAAATCAGATTAATCCTTTCATTTTTACGTAAGCCGGTGTATAATAAAAATTTCATAATGGGTACCCAGTGCTTGTCCAGATTGCCCCAGATTATTTTTAACTGAGCGTCAGTATAGTATCTAATCGTATTTGTCTTGACCACTTTAAAAGGTACGGTTTGCAAAGCGGGATTTGATTCCAAATATTTATCATCAATAGCTGCATTGAACATTTCAATTAATAAATCTCTCAGGATATTAATCGTGTTAGGAAGCCACGGTTTAGTTTTATTCACTGGCTCTTTCTTTAACCGATTAAAACATTCTTGTAAATATCGATGAGTAATTAGTCTAATATTTCCACAGGAAGGGGAGAAATATTTATACATAAATTTCTCAAATCCATCGAAATAATTTTTATACCTGCCATAGCTTGTTTCCCGAAGAACTTCCGATTTTGATTTTAAATATTGATCAATTAGATCATTCAAAGAAATAATTCTTGATTGTGGTGGTTCAATTCCATGAATTCCTAATGTAAGTTCGTGTTGCACCTGGGCTTTAACGATTTCCGCATCTCTTTTATTATGAGCTACTATGTACCTTTTTCTTTCACCGTTCAGGGAATAGTCAAGTTGATAAGAAACTTGTTTTTTTCTTTTAAGCGGTACTAGTTTAACTAATGGTATTCGCATAAGTATTCCTGAAAATTCCTGACATTAAAATAAAAAATTGACATGTATTTGGCATGAGGGGGAAGTTTAAAATAGATAAAGCCTTTAATTACAAGGCTTTATAAGAATTGAGTACCGAAGGCCGGACTCGAACCGGCACGAGGTGTGAGCCCCACTGGATTTTGAGTCCAGCGCGTCTACCAATTCCGCCACTTCGGCAAAGAACTCATGAAAATAGGTCCAAATATCAGGGTATTTGAAATTAGTTTCAAGTAACCTGAGGTTAACAGTTAGATCAACCCGGCAATTACAAAGTCGGTATAAACAAAATTATTTCTGGTTCTTTTTTTCTATTTTAGCCCAGGTATCCCGCAGGGTTACCGTCCTGTTGAAAACCAGGTTCCCGGGTTTTGAATCTTTTGAATCGGCGCAGAAATAACCAAGACGTTCAAACTGAAATCTATCACCGGGCCTTGCAGTTTCGAGTCCTGGTTCAAGTTTTGCCTCCCTGATTATCTGAAGGGAATCGGGATTTATAAATTCTCTGAAATCCTTTTCCGGATCAGCTTCAGGATCCTCAACAGAAAATAGTCTGTCATAAAGTCTAACTTCTGCATTTACAGCAGAATCTGACGATACCCAATGGATTGTTCCTTTAACCTTTCGCTGACTTGAAGAACCGCTCTTTGTTTCAGGGTCATAGCTGCACTTCAATTCAATTATATTCCCGTTTTCGTCTTTAACCACCTCTTCACATTTTATGATATAAGCGTAACGGAGGCGGACTTCGTTCCCAGGTGAAAGTCTGAAAAATTTCCTTGAAGGATTTTCCATAAAATCATCCTGTTCGATGTACAGTTCCCGTGAAAAAGGAATTTTCCTACTACCCATTGTTTCATCTTCAGGATTGTTTACTGCTTCCAGTTCCTCGGTCTTTCCTTCAGGATAATTAATTAAAGTGACTTTTAATGGTTTAAGTACAGCCATAACTCGTGTTGCTCTTTTATTAAGATCTTCACGCAGACTGTGCTCAAGTAAAGCAACGTCGATTGTATTATCTCTTTTGGCCACGCCCACTCTTTCTGAAAAATACCTGATAGATTCCGGGGTATATCCGCGTCTCCTGAATGCAGATATTGTCGGCATCCTCGGATCATCCCATCCGCTCACATATTTCTCTGTTACGAGGGTAAGTAGTTTCCTTTTGCTCGTGATTGTATAACTCAGGTTGAGCCTTGCAAACTCGATCTGCTGGGGTGCAAAGATCTCAAGTTCTTTAACAAACCAGTCATATAAAGGACGATGAACCTCAAATTCCAGCGTGCAGATAGAATGAGTGATCTTCTCTATTGAATCCGACTGGCCGTGAGCCCAGTCGTACATGGGGTAAATACACCACTTATCGCCCGTACGATGATGGGATACTTTCCTGATCCTGTACATAATGGGATCACGCAGCAGCATATTAGGAGAGGACATATCAATTTTTGCCCTCAATACCTGCGTTCCTTCATCAAATTCGCCGCTCTTCATTTTCGCGAAAAGATCCAGGTTTTCTTCAACCGAACGATTACGGTACTGACTTTCAGTACCGGGCCGGGTAGTTGTGCCGCGCGAATCTTTTATTTCTTCCGGTGAAGAGCTATCAACGTAGGCTTTTCCTTTTTTAATAAGCTTTACGGCATATTCATAGAGTGTGTCGAAATAATCACTGGCGAAGTACAGCCGGTCCTGCCAGTCAAACCCCAGCCATTTAATATCTTCTTTAATTGAATCAACGTATTCGACATCCTCTTTGGCCGGGTTGGTATCATCAAATCTTAAATTGCATAAACCCCCGTACTCTTTTGCCAGTCCGAAATTCAGACAAATAGATTTAGCATGTCCGATATGGAGATAGCCATTCGGTTCCGGAGGAAATCTTGTATGCACAAGCTTATATCTTCCGTTTTCAAGGTGTTCATTTATTATTTCTTTAATAAAATTTGAAGGAGCGGGGATACTGTTTTGAGTGTTCCCGTTGTTCCCGTTATTTGTATCTTCAGCCATAAAAACTCTTCTATAATTATATGTTTTATCCCAGCTTTTCTATTGCTTTTTTAAGCCGGCTGATAGTTTTTTCCTTACCGATAATATATAAGATGTCGAAGACGCCGGGGCCGCCGCCTACACCGGAAACCGCAACCCGGACAGGATGGATTAGTTTACCCGTCCCGACTCCAAGCTTCGCAGCGGTTTGCCTTAATGAATTTTCATAATCTTCCTTACCCGGATCAGCTAGTTTGGAAAATTCTTCAACCAATATTTTCAGTTGTTCTGCAGAGTCAGCTTTCCATCTTTTTTTCACCACTGCTTCATCATACTCCGCAGGATCCTCGAAAAGGTAAAATCCCTTTTCAGGTATTTCCTTAATGAATGACACTCTTTCCTTCATGGCCTCTATTACCAATCCCAGAAAAGCATCAGAGTAATCCCCGTCTTTGTATTTTGTCTGCTTCAGCTCATCTCTGAGAAGGGAAATCAATTCAGGAAGCTGCTTGCTTCTGAGGTGCTCTGCATTCAGCCAGTTAAGTTTTTCAAGGTTAAATACAGCACCTGCTTTATTGACTCCTTCGAGTGAGAACTTTTCTATCAGCTCATCCATCAGGTAAAATTCTTTATCATCCGCAAAGTTCCATCCGAGTAAAGCTACAAAATTGACCAGCGCTTCCTTCAGGTATCCTTTATTTCTATAGTCTTCAACTGCAACATCACCCTGTCTTTTGCTCAATTTTGATTTATCCGGGTTGAGCAGGAGAGGGAGGTGGGCGAATACCGGTTTTTCCCAGTTGAAATAGTCGTACAGGAGAATATGTTTGGGAGTTGAAGGCAAGCCATTCCTCACCGCGTATTACATGCGTTATCTTCATCAGGTGATCATCCACAACATTTGCAAGATGGTAAGTCGGATAACCGTCGCTCTTTAACAATACCTGGTCATCCACTATACTGCTATCGAAAGATACATCCCCACGTATAACGTCATTGAGCAAGATTTGCTTTCCATGTTCAACGTTCAACCTTACAACATGTGGAATTCCTTCAGCCAGCTTTTGCTGTACTTCGCCTTCAGATAAATGCAGGCAGAGTTTATCATACATAGGCTGAAGTCCCTCTTTCTGAAACTTCTCCCTCACCTGGTTAAGCCGTTCCTGGGTACAAAAGCAGTAATATGCTTCCTTTTCAGAAATTAAACGGTCCGTGTTTTCTTTATACAAATCAAGACGCTGCGACTGCATATAGGGGCCATAGTCACCTCCTAAGCCAGGGCCTTCATCGTAATCGAGTCCCGACCATTTCAATGCCTCAATCAGGTTTTCGACGGCACCTTCTACATACCGGTTTCTGTCGGTATCCTCAATACGGAGGATAAATGTTCCTTTATTGTGCCTGGCGAGCAGGTAGTTATATAAAGCTGTCCGCAATCCGCCGATGTGTAAATAGCCGGTAGGACTTGGTGCAAATCTTACCCTAATATTTTCGCTGATCATATAATTTCTTATTCCGGTTACAATAAATAATTAAATGCAAAAGGAAATTTGATGGTGTGATAAATGTAAAGCAACAAAGTTTATTGTACCTGAACCTTTGCTTCGGTATAATGCCTGACTTTTTCTATAAATTCCTGGCTGTCAATAGGTTTCGGAATATAATCCGTAGCTCCGGCTTCAAGGCATTTTTCCCTATCGCCTTTCATCGCGAAAGCTGTAAGCGCAATAATAGGAGTATCCTTATACTCAGCAAGCTGCCTGATCTTTTCCGTTGCTTCGAATCCGTTCATAACCGGCATCTGCATATCCATCAGTATAAGATGGAACTTTTGTTTTTTAACCTGTTCAAGTGCTTCAGCACCGTTTTCAACAACTACAATAGATTCAAAGCTGTTTTTCTTCAGAAGCCTGGTAACAATTATCTGTGAATGTTTATAATCTTCAACAAGGAGTATTTTTACAGTATCTTTTTCATTCATTATTTCTTCCGGCTTAGCAGGTTCTTCATACCTGTTAATCATTGAAGAAATAGTACCGGAAAGCTCTTCGATATTCACACTGCTCTTATGCAATAGTTCCTCGAACATACCGTCAATATTCTTAAGCTCATCCTTGTAGTTCTCTTTCCCGGTATAAATTATAATTGGGAGTCTGTTGAATTTGGGCTTTGATTTAATTTGTTTTATTAGTTCATAGCCGTTAATTTCGGGCATTTCAAGGTCTATTATTGCAAGGTCAAGTTCCAAATTGTTGATCATTGCAGGAACCCGTGAGGAATGTGCTTCCGCAATGGCATTGAATCCTAATTGTTCAACCGCTTCTTTAAGCAGGTTAAGCGTGGGTACATCATCATCAACGATCAGTATATTCGAATCTCTCTTAAGTCTGTAACTCTGAAGGACTTCAACAAGGAACTTGTAATTAATCGGTTTAACAAAATATTCAACGGCTCCCATCAGGAAAGCCTTCTGCTGTTCAGGTTCAACCGAGCATACTATAACAGGGGTGTTTTTTGTAGTTTTGTGTTCCCTTAGGGTTTTTAATAATTCAAAACCATTGGAATCAGGAAGTTCAATATCCATCAAGATGGATAGGAAATTTTCTTTTTCAATTATTTTCAGGGTCTGTTCCGCTGAATTTACTATTACAGGGTTATAACCCCATTTAGTGAGATAATTACTCAGGAGCTTTGAGGTAGCATAATCGTCCTCCACAACGAGGACACGGTTATTTTTACCCGGCTTGGGAAGTGAACTGATCTGCTGTTCTAAAGCAGGTGTCTGTGCAGGCTGCTGTGTGTCAATCGGTATCTCCAGATTGTAATTCGTTCCTTTGCCTAAACTGCTTGAAACATTGATTCGTCCGCCGAGTATTTCTGAATACTTCCTGGCAATAGATAAACCAAGTCCGGAGACATTTCCAAACCTCGAGCTTTCAAGAGATTCAGCGGTAAAAGGCTTGAATAAGTTTTTGAGTTTATCCGAAGGAATGCCGGGACTTGTATCCGATACCCTAATGTTGAGATTGTTTCCGGAAGCTATGCCGATCGAAATATTTATCTTACCACTCTCGGTCATCCTGAGCGATTGCGTAATTATATTTACCAGGATATACCGAACCTTTTGAGTATCTATCTTCACTTTCGCCGGAACACTGCTTTCGACCTTGACCATGAATTCTATTTTCTCACTATTAACTTTCTGTGAAAAAAGCTTTATAATTTCATCCAGAAAGTCGGAAATAGAAATACTGTTAACGTTTTTCTTCACGAGTTTCTGTTCTACTTTGGCGAGGTCTATTAAATCATTTATAAGGGTGAGCAGATTAAAAGCATTTTCTTTCAGCGTGGAAACATACTCAGCCTGTGAAACCGAGAGATTATCTTCATTCAGTAAAGAGGCGAATCCAAGTATGCTGTTCGTCGGGGTCCTGAGTTCGTGTGCAATATCTGTAATTACCTGGCTGAGACTTTGATCGTCATTACCGCCCCGATCCTTCCATAGTATGATAAGTTCTCTGAAAGCTTTACCAAGACTTTCTATCGATTCTTTGTCGGTCTTTGAAAAAGGTGTCTGCTTTGCAGTTTTTATGAGCACCTTTCCTTTTTCTTTCATATTCAGAAAAAGGCACCCTTCATATATAACGTTTTCCGAAGCCTGAATTTCACACTCAGCAATATTGTTGAAGATCACAGGAAAGTCACTGCTTTTAACCGCACGGCAGGCGCTGCATTGAAACGCAGCATTCGTTGCAAAGTTATCCTTTGCTGTACCGGCTTTACCCTGTACAACAAAATTATTGTTTTCATCAATATTGAAGAAAACTACTGCCTGGTATTCTAATTGTGTAACCAGGTATTCGCAGATCTTTGCAGGTAATTCCTGTGAATTGGAAAGGGCAGAATTTACCACTTCAGTATAATGTGAAAGTAAATCACCAGTAATCAAATTATGCATTAATGTAAGAGTATTTGTTTATGTTCCCTGAGTTATTTTTCTCAACTGTAAAGATAAAAAAGAACATTATTATTTGAAAGATAAGAATTAACTACTTTAATACAAGTTTTAAGCCAATATTATTTGCTGAATTATGACAGGCCGGAAATCATTGTATATTGTCAGTTTTCAGAATTTTGATTACATTTATCTACTTTTAATATTCACTCCCTGTCAAGGTAAATGAGCCGTAACCTTAAGATTCTGATAGCAGAAGATGAAAATATTATTGCCAAGGATATAGAAAAAACTTTGATGAAGCTTGGTTACGAGGTGGTCGGGTCAGTCAGATCCGGTGAAAAGCTCCTTGAACAATATCCTCTTACCAAGCCTGATCTTATCCTTATGGATATAAACCTTGAAGGAGAACTTTCAGGGATTGAAGTTTCAAAGGAAATAAATAAGCGTTGGGAAGTTCCTGTAATATACCTGACTGCGCTTGCCGACAACAATACCCTGCAGGAAGCCAAATACACAGAGCCTTCGGGATATATAGTGAAACCCTTTGATGAAGATATGCTAAGGACATCGATAGAAATGGGTCTGTACAAGTTTGAAATAGGCCGACGACTTCGTGAGAGAACAAGAGAACTTGAAGATGAAAGAATTAAGTCTGATAAACTTCTCCGGGATATTTTACCTTCGGAGATAGTCGACGAATTTAAACGGAATGGGAGTGTTAATCCGCGGCTTTATAAAAATGTAACTATCATTTTTACAGATTTTGAGAACTTTACATCAATTGCCGGCGAAATGAGTTCCGGTGAACTTGTTACCGAACTTAATGAAGTATTCATGAATTTTGATATGATCATCGAGAAATACGAGCTGGAGAAATTGAAGACAATTGGTGATTCATACATGATTGCAAGCGGCCTTCCCAGGGAAAGAGAGGATCATGCAGAGAAAGCCGTAATTTGTGCATTTGAAATGCTCGATTACCTTTCAAACAGGAATAAATATTCAGCCAATAAATGGAACATGAGGGTAGGTATACATTCGGGGGAGGTAATCGCAGGAATTGTCGGAAAGCTTAAATACACTTACGATGTCTGGGGAGAGTGTGTAACAATTGCAAAATACCTGGAAAGATATGGTGAACCCGGTAAAATCAATATATCTATTCCGGTAAAGCAGCTCCTGAATAACGGTTATACTTTTAAGGACAGCGGGAACATCAATTCGGGTGTTAACAATTTAAATTCTTACTTTGTAAGTAAGACTAAGGTATTTTCCTGAACCATGCCCGAAAAAACCAATATCCTTATAGCAGAAGACGAAAAGATAATAGCGCTTGATATTTCAAATACACTGCTCAGGCTGGGGTATGGTATATCCGGAATTGCCTCTTCCGGAAAAGAGATCTTTAAACTTCTCGAACAATCGATTCCGGATATGATTATGATGGATATAATGCTTGAAGGAGATATAACAGGAATAGAAGTAGCTTCCGTCATCTCTGAAAAATATTCTGTCCCTGTTGTATTTCTGACTGCCCTGACTGATAAGGCCACACTGGAGAAAGCAAAAACTGCCAATTCTTACGGTTATATCCTTAAACCATACGACGATAAATCTCTCCATTCTACTATTGAGATGGCTCTGTATAAGTATAAAGTGGAAAAAGAACTGCGGATTAAGACAAAACAGCTTGAAGAAGAAAAGAAAAGAACTGATAGTTTACTGAAGAATATACTTCCGGCAGAAATAGTTCAGGAAATTAAAACAAAAGGTACTGTAATTCCAAGGTTTTATGATGAGGTATCGATTCTCTTCACCGAGTTTTCAGAATTTGACCTGATTACATCCAGAGTGGAACCCAATCTTCTGCTAAAAGAATTGAATGAAGTGTTCGATAATTTCGACGGAATTGTACAGAAGTATAATCTTGAGAAACTGAAGACAATTGGTGATTCTTACATGATTGCTGCAGGTGTCCCTCAAAAGATGGAAAATCATGCGGAAAGAATCCTTCAGGCTGCAATTGAGATGAGGGATTATATCATTAAACGTAATGAGGACAAGGAAATTAAACTTGAAATGAAAATGGGAATTCATACTGGTCCTGTTGTAGCAGGGATTGTAGGTATGAGGAAGTTTACCTTCGATGTCTGGGGAGATACTGTTAATATAGCAAGCAGGATGACAAGCGGTTGTGAACCTCAGAAAATAAATATTTCCGGCAAAACATATAATCTGATTAAACATAAATTTGAGTGTAAATACAGGGGCAAATTGAATGCAAAAGGGAAGGGGGAGATAGATATGTATTTTGTTAATGGTCTTGGTGAAATTAAAAATTAATATCTGCCTGTAAAGCAATCCTGTTGTCTATACTTCCTTCAATCTGCTGATATCCTGACCCTGAAGATGTTTCTTTAGGCTTAAAAGTTTCTGAATATTTCAGTGAGAGGGATACTTTGCTTAATATTCTGTATCTGGCCGCAATATAAAACCTGGTACCTTCACCGTAGAGACCTCTGCTGCCCAGCATACCCGTCAGATCATTTTCATATTCATAAACAGCCGAATTGAATGAAGCAGTCCCGAAAAATATTATCCGACCGTAAAGTAAAAATCCGCTTACCGGCATAAATCTGATATCTTCATAGAATAGATAACCTTCCTCAAGTGAATGAGGATCTTTAAGAAATACTGAAACATATTCAAACCTCGTTTTTAATCTTAATCTGGAAGTAATAGTATATGAATATTCAAGACGAAGCGATTGTTTCAGTCTTTTTACCATTTTTTCCCTGCTGTCTGTCAGGGAGGCCGTTTCTTTATTCCCGATCCGGACCTTAATTCCCGCCTCACATTTTCGGAACAGCCTGGTGGTAGTGAAGCGGAACATAAATTCATTACCTTCAGCAGGGAGCGGGTTAGTGAAAGTGGGGTAGGAAAATTTAAATTGATCATAATAGAAGTTAAAGGTACCTATATTAGTTCTCCATTGGATTCCATTATAGATACCGAATTTGTTACCGTGTGCTCCCGACCTTTCTCCGAAACCGTTACCATGTATGGAAATATAATCCGGAGGATAATTACGGAGCAGTAATGAATAGCAGAATTCAGGCGAAGGCGAAAGCTTTAAGCCGGTTAGATAAGCCGGAACCGAATTCCCATTATAAGAGAATTCTCCATATATGTTAATATCAGACAGAAATAAATCTATATAAATTGAAGAATAATTAAAGTTATCCTCATTTATATCATAAGTATTCGATGCAATAAGTGGATGATCGAAACCAAGATGGTAATAAAGCACCCCGGTGGAAACATAGGGGGAAAACGAATAATCCAGGATCACTCCAGCTGCTTTTTCTGTAACGGATTTTCTTTTTATCTTTTCACTTTCTGTCCTGTGTAACCCATCCTCAGAGAAAGAAGTAATTCCTCCTGCTGAATCGATCAATGCATCACGTCTGTTTTCAGAATAGAATCCGGTGATATTGGCGTGCTCCCAAAAATAATCGAATGCTGCTCCCCTGAAGAAATTGTTTTCAGACGAACCGGTTGACGGCTTAATTGCACCAGCTGACTTCTTAATTGAAAAAACAGCATCCGAACCCTTCGAAAAACCATAAGAGTTCCATAAAGCCAGACCCTGACCGAAATGTACATGGTAGTCACCAATTATTATATTTTTAAAGCCGTACTTGTCAGTCAGGTTCACATAGCCCGAAAGAAAGTCATAGTATGATTTTTCACCCGCATCTTTCTCAGTCAGAAATCCTCCATGCAGGCTATTGTATTCGATATTAAATCTGTTATACATTTTTAAAGAAGAGCCTTCAAAATTATAATCTCTAAAGCCTTTCCTTTCCTGGAGATCTTTTATCACCCTATTTCTCATATTGACCGAAACAGACATTGGCTCTTCTGTTCTTTTCTCCACTGATTCCGGTTTACCGGCTGATAAAAATGGAAGGATCTTTGTTACGAGTTCTTCAGGAAGACCATTAACTGAATACAATTCGTTTGCGGAGAAGTAGGTTCCGTACTGAGCTCTGTGTGAGACTATCAGGCGTGCGGAAGCTAATTCAAGATAGGGAAGTTTTACAAGTTCCCTCACTGAAGCTTTATTAAGATTTAACGGATTTTCGATATAATATTCAATTATCTCATAAAGATCAGAGTCTTCGGATTCCTCTTCGGGTTCCTCAAGGAGGTCTTCAATCGCCTGGTTTGCATTGATCAGCACTGAGTCGCTTTGAGCGGGACAATTCAGATAGAGCAGCACAAGAATGAGAGTAAGCTTTTTTATCATCTCTTTATTTTATCCCAAGATACTCCCTTATTATTCTTTTACGAGGACCATTTAAACCAAAGCTGATAACTAATCCGGCCTGATGTGTTAGTCCAAGGTCATTGTGTGTAAAAACTGCATAATCAAGATTCAGGAACTCGTAATGAATTCCTATTCCGGCTGTGAACCTGGACGGTTCATTGGAAAATCCTGTTCTTAATGAAAAATATTTTATAAGATCGTAATCGATGCCGATCATCAGGCTGGCATTGTACCGGATATCCTTTTCGACTGCCATATTAAGAGTAAATTCGTCAGTAATGTCAAAGCTCGCACCAGAATTGAGAATTACCGGTACCTGGTCTTCATAATCGCCATAGGATGCGTGGTTGATGTTGTGAACACTGAAGCCCCATCTGAGATAGCCTGTAAAGTAAAGCAGTCCGCCCATATCAATGTAAAAACAACCTGCGCTTCCATATTTTTTTATTGAAACCGAATGATAATTCAGCGAAAGGCCTGCGAAAAATCTTTTCTGATAATTATAAGAAAATCCCGCGGTAACCCTGTTCTCCCTGTAGAGTTCAAATCCGTAAGTCATAGCTCCGACGGCGGCAGAACCAAAGGACAGCGGCTCATTATAAGCAATAAATACATTGGCGAGCTCGGAGAAACCAAATGGAGTAGGTGAGTAATAAACCCCGATTTCTCTCCAGTTCATCTGGGATAATCCTGCAGGGTTATTAAATAACGAGAACACATCATTCGCCTGTCCAGCATCAGAATTTGCCAGCGCAACCTGTTTTGCCCCGGGATCGTATTGGGGGTAAACGATAGAAATAAAAGGAACTAAAATAAAATACATCAGTAAAAGTTTCGGCATCTCCCTCGAGCGTCCCTGAATATAGAACTTTTATTGTTTGATAATATCGATTTTTATATATTAAATCAACATTTTATAAAGAAAAAACGGCTTAAAATGAAAAAAATACTGGTTCTGCTGTTTGGATTTACCTCTCTGCTTTTTTCCCAGGAATTGAATTGTGATGTTACAGTGAATACTGAGAGTATTCCACAGGAGAGCAGAGATCTTCTTAGCGACTTTGCTTCTTCGATTGAAACATACATGAACCAGACAAGGTTCACCGACCAGAACTGGGAATTTCCAAAGATCAACTGCGCTTTTAGTATTTTTGTTACTTCAGCATCTGATGAGACTCATTACCAGGCTCAGATCGTTGTTACAAGTCAGAGAGAAATTCTTAAATCAGATAAAAAGTCCCTGATGCTCAGTATTAATGATAATGCCTGGAGTTTTGAATATGTGACGGGGCAGCCTCTTTACAGCCGGCAGTCGGTTTTTGAACCTGTAACAAGCCTACTTAATTATTATGCCTACATAATACTTGGCTTTGATGCCGACAGCTGGGATGAACTTGGCGGTACTCCATACTTTTCCAGGGCATATGATATAGTAAACCTCGGAGCCAACAGCAACTTTAAAACGGGCTGGGATAGAAACAGCAGTTCATACAGCCGCAGGGGCCTTGTTGAAGAACTATTAAATGAAAAGTACCGGCCGTTCAGAGAGGCTGTTTATGAGTATTATTACGGACTGGATTATTATGAACAGGATAAAGTAATGGGTCAGAAATATATGGCTAAACTGGTTGAAGCTCTCTGGAATCTGAAAAAGAAAGCCGACCTGACTGGAGTATTTGTTAAAGTGTTTTTTGATGCAAAGTATGGTGAGATTATTGACAGGTTAAAAACCTATCCTGATAAAACAATTTTTGAGAAACTGAAGAAGATAGATCCTGCCCATCTTGCAAAATATGATGAGGCATTGTCCAACGGTTAGGGTTTTTCGAATTCAGGTTTAAGTTCGATAATTCACGCAGACCGTATTTATTGAGGGGTGCTGTAAGAATTTAATCTAACGGATAAGATTTACACGCTCTATCTTTGTGTCCTGTGTGATTTTTTCAACGGTATCAAGTCCGTTCAATACCTCTCCGAAAATTGTGTACCTGCCATTCAAATGAGGAAAACTTCCGGTAGTTACAAACCACTGTGATCCTTCCGTATCTTTACCGGCACTTGCCATTCCTACCATGCCCTTGTTGTATTCAAAAGGAGAAAACTCAGAGACTATTTCATAACCGGGACCGCCCCAGCCCGTGCCAGTGGGATCTCCACCCTGTATTACAAATCCCGGTACGACCCGATGGAAGGGGATACCGTTAAAAAAATTTTTCTCTGCCAGATAACAGAAACTTCCCGTAGTAACAGGTGCATACCCTGACAGAAATGATATAGTAAATGATCCCTTCTCCGTTACTATCTCTGCCTGCCGGTATTTAAAAGCATCATCCCAGTAACTGTCAAAATCATCAATGTCCTTCGAGAATGAAAGAATGGATTCACCTTTTAATCCGGCTGCAAATTTTTTAACAGAATAAAGTTCAGAAGATGAGAGCAGGCAGATAATTCTGTTGTTTAATTCTTCAGAAATTCTTCCGGCAAGATTTTCGAGTAACATCAATCCCTCAATAAAATCCGGATCATCGAGATGTTTCCTGGTTTGATTGGCAATAATGTCAGTAAGCTTTTCTTTGTACTCATTTATAAATGATGAGTCGATACCGTCTGCGGCTGCTGATATTAATGGGGGATTTTCTGAAGTCAGTGCGGCGAGAAGAGTTCCGCCGACATCAAGATTGCTCTGATTGAAATTCAATATTGACTCAAGTATTGTCAGCTTGTCATTCAGGGATGCCGTACTATAGTTTTCACTCAAAATACTTAATGCCTGCTGCGATGAAGGATACAGTCCGCATACCTTATATCGGTATTCCGAAGAAATATTATCATTGAAGAACTTCACGAATACGTCGTTAAAAGACTCAGGGAAAAGACTCAGGTAACTGATAAATAATTCTCCCTGGGTATATTTCTCCATACCGGTATCCTGGTGCAGCATTTCGCTCATCTTAAGGTAGAGATATTCCTGAAGTTCACGAGACAGCTTAAGATATTTCAGGGCGGCGGCGGCTTCACGCGAAATATTTTTATTATCATCATTGAGATAACCGAGGTAAAAGTCCAGTTCCTCTCTGGTTTTAAAATTATAGTATACGGAGGCCTTTACAGCTTCAACTTCTGACTGGAAGTCGCCTAATGAGTTCAAACTTTTTAATAACTGAAAATCACCCGGGAAATACTGAAGCTTACGAAGACAGCCAAGGAGGTAGGGAATAGGTTTAACAGTAACCTTATTAATTTCTTTTCCGTCTAAAATTTTCCCCAGGGTCTTTACCAGCAGCTCTTTCTCGTTTTTCGACGGTCCTATCCGGTAAAGACAAAATGCTGCTTCAAACTGACGGGATGATGATGAGTATAATTCATTCTCTAGTACCGGCCTGATTGAATCAGCCGGAACTTTTCCGTCAGTGGACAAATAATATAAAGCCATTGAGATACCGTTATACCGGCTTTTTGAATCGGTTGAATTGTAATTATTAACAAGACTATTAGCAGAAGATGAGTCGGCAGTTTTGCCCAGAGCTAAGAGTGAATAATACCTGGTGAGCGGATCCGTGCTGCCGCTGTAAAAGAGGCGGGAGAGGAATTCAACGGAGCTTCTGCATGGTCCTAATTGTCCCAATGCGAAACAAATCTCCCGTGCAAACCTGTCCGCAGGAAGTTTAAGAATAGAAGAAACAAAGTTTGTATCCTCAGAAAGACTTAAGCTCAGCAGTCCGGCAATTACCTTTCTGTCGTCATCGGATGTGAGGTATTCTTGGATGGTAACCTTGTCGAAATTTCGTGTGAATGTAGTGACGGCAAGTGATCTGTCGTCAGGGGTGTACTGGGCAGCTGTTGACGCCGAAAAAATCATTATGAGAAAGAGAATCATAAATCCGGAGACGCCGATACCGGTGTTCAATGTGGTTTTTATTCTTTTCATCAGTCGCCTTTCCTGTGCAGATGCACCTGGATCTTTTACCCCGTCAGGTTCTATTTCCGTTGAAGCTACCCGGAAGCAGAGAGCATACCGGTGAGCCGGACCAGCCGTAAAATCCAAGAGGGCTGCTCTTTTATTTTAAACCGGTATTTCGTAAATCCTGTACTTCTTATAAAGCTCGCCGTTCATTACCTTAGCGCCTCTGTTCATCATCTCATTATCCTCAAGTACCCAGCTGGCTTCACCGAGGTTGATGCCTATTTTATCTGCGCGTGTTACTATCTCGTAATAAAAAGATGCATCAAGGCCGCGTTTCTGATATTCGGGAACTATACCAAGTGTAATAATTCTGCTCCAGGTTATCTTTTTCTTCTGTGTAAACAGTTTAAGAAATCCGAAGGGAAAAAGTCTTCCATTCATAGATTTAAATACCTGGTTATAATCGAGCATTACAAGAGCAAAGGCCATAGTTTTGCCTTTAATCTCGCCGAACAATACAAGCGATGGTTCTACGAGAGGTTTCAGATCTTTTGCCATAGCATCTATTTCCTCGTTCGTCATAGGAATAAAACCCCAGTTGGGGGCCCATGCTTTATTATAAACATCCTTAACCTTATCCAGTTCTTTATTGAACTCCTTCATATTAAGCTGTTTAATCTCCATCCCTGAACGTTTTTTAGCAAGCTCAGCGATTCTTTTCAATTTTTCCGAACTTAAAACCTTATCTGTCTCAAGCTTATAGGCATAGAGATCCTTAGCTTTTTTCAATCCGTAATTATCGCAAAGATCCAAGTAATATTCCGGATTATAAGTCATAAGCAGTCTGGGCTCATCGTCAAATCCTTCAATCAGCATCCCGTACTCATCATTACTCGAAGGATTTGCAGGTCCCCTCATCTCAGTCAATCCACGTTCCTTCAGCCACTGCTTTGCGGTGTCGAAAAGCTTATTTGCAGTTTCCTGATCATTTATACATTCGAAAAATCCAAAGAATCCAACCTTGTCATTATGGTATTTATTATGGAGATCATTCTTAATCGCTCCGATCCTGCCCACAAGCTCGCCATTCTTTTCAGCCAGGAAGAAATCAGCTTCAGCGTGCCGGTAGAAAGGATTCTTCTGCTTATCCAGCAGCTTCTTCCTGTCCATTATCAACGGCGGAACCCAGTTGCTGTTACCCTTGTAGATCTTCCAAGGAAACTTAATGAATCTCATTAAATCCGATTGATTCTCAACCTTGATGATTATTATTTCGCTCATATCCACCGCCTTAATATTTAAAAAATAAAAGCATACCTTTTCGGGGTATGCTTGTGAATAATCTGGTTTTGCAAAGATGAATAAATTAAGATCAACTAATTAAACCGAGTTTTTTTCCTGTGTCTTTGAAAATTTCAAGGATTTTATCAAGATGTTCGTTTTCGTGAGTAGCCATATAGCTGGTTCTCATCATCTGTCTTCCTGGAGGAACACCGGGTGAAATAAATACGTTGACAAATACGCCAGCATCATAAAGCATTTTCCACATCTGGAAAGCCAGCTGATCGTCGCCAACTATAACCGGAACAATCGCGGTTCTGCCGTCAAGTACATTAAAGCCCATGTCCTTAAGGCCATTTCTCATTTTAGCAGCATTGCTGATAAGTTTATCAACTCTTTCAGGTTCAGCTTCGAGTATATCAAGTGCTGCAAGAGCAGCTGCAACAGATGCAGGAGTAGGAGACGCACTGAATATCAGGGCAGGGGAATGATGCTTGATATAATTTATCACCTTAGCTTCACCGGTAACAAACCCGCCCAGAGAAGCAAATGTTTTGCTGAATGTTCCCATCGTCATATCAATCTCATCCTCAAGACCGAACTCGCTTGCAGTACCTTTACCGTTCTTGCCAATCACACCCACTGAGTGAGCATCATCTATGAGTATTCTGCATCCATATTCTTTGGCTATCTTATTCAACCTAGGGAGGTCAACTATCTCACCGCCGGTTGAAAAAACACCGTCGCTTACAATAAGCTTTCCAGCCTCAGGAGGAAGTTTCTTTACGACCCTTTCAAGATCATCCATATCATTATGTTTATATCGTACGAAGTCTGCTGTTGCACCCTTTGCCATCAAAGTTCCTGCAACAAGGCAGGCATGGTTATCCTTATCGGTAATTACATATTCACCACGCTGAACCAGAGTAGGTATTATTCCCTGTCCGGTTTGATATCCCGTGCTGAAAAGAAGCACAGCCTCCTTATCAAAAAATTTAGCGAGACGTTCCTCAAGTTCTATATGCAGATCAAGAGTTCCTGTAAGGTATCTTGAACCCGAACATCCTGTGCCATACTTCTCCACCGCTTTGATAGCGGCTTCTTTTACTTTGGGATGGGCAGTCAATCCCAGATAATTGTTCGAACCTGCCATGATAACTTTGCGACCCTCTATCTGAACTACGGGTCCTTCATTTTCTTCGATTGGTCTGAAATAAGGATATAAACCTGATGCCTTAACCTCATCAGCCCTGGTGAACTCGTAACACTTTTTAAATAGATCCAAAAAACCTCCTGGAAATACCTGAAACTTGAATGAATTTAAGAATCAAACAATAATTTCTTAAATTTTAGCGGTTCAATCTAAAATTTAATAGAAATAAAAACAAATAAACTTTAATATGAAAAATCCTCCCATAGCTGTTGTTACCGGCGCGAACGGTTTTGTAGGAAGCCATCTTGTGGATCATCTATTGGATAAGGGTTACCGCGTAAGGTGCATTACAAGGAAGACGAGTGACATAAAATGGCTGCGCGGGAAACAACTGGAGATTTACGATTGCGGACTGTTTGATAGGGAAGGTCTTCGAAAGGCATTTGATGGTGCACAGTATATATACCATGTTGCGGGAGTGGTTAAATCTAAAAAACCCGAAGGATACTTTAAGGGAAATGTTGATACTACTCGCTCACTTCTTGAGATAGCACTGGAATTCAGAGATAAAATAAAAAGATTTCTCGTTGTCAGCAGTCAGACTGCAGCAGGACCATCATACGATGAAAAACCTGTTGTAGAGACGGATGAACCTCATCCAATAACAACCTACGGCAGGAGTAAACTTGCGCAGGAAAACCTTGCAAGAGAATATATGGACCGGATACCTGTAACAATCTGTCGGGCACCGGCTGTATACGGGGAAAGAGATACTGAGATTTTTATTTTCTTCCAGACTTTTGCAAAAGGATTATTCACTACCATAGGATTTGACCGTAAGTTAATAAGTCTCATTCACGCGGATGATTTGGTAAGGGGATTCATCCTTGCTGCGGAGAGTGATGCCGCCACAGGACAAACCTACTTTATAAGCTCTGAAAAGTTTTACACCTGGGAGGAAGTAGGGGATATTACTAAGAAGATCATGAGTAAGAAACCCGTGCATATAAAGGTGCCTCATTCTATGGTTTATTTAATTGCGTCAATTGCACAATTCTTTGCAATGTTCAGCAGCAAACCCGCTACATTAAATATTGAAAAGGCAAAAGATATAACCCGCCATGCCTGGATCTGCTCTACGCAGAAAGCAGTTGATCATATAGGTTACAGACAGGAAATTTCCGCTGAGCAGGGAATTAAGAAAACAGTTGACTGGTACAAAGCCGAGGGCTGGTTGTAGTTTGATAAATAGTCTATATTTATCAGGACTTTCTGATTTCATCTCTGTATAAATATTCAACAAGTATGACAAAATGGCAGACTACTTATTTATACCGGATAAGTGAGCCAGGTATAAGCCTTTTACAAGCCTTTTGAACTCAAAATGAGACAGTTCAAAAACAGCGAAAAACGTAGTTTTCAAATGTTGAAAAAATTTATACTGTGACAAAATGGCAGTGCCTCTATTTCGCTCAGTTGCAGTTTGCGCCCTCTTTTATCCAGGTTCTTACACCCTTTATCTGGTTTGAAGTCAGCGGGGGATATCCTGCGGGAGGCATCGGAAAATTACCGATCCCTTCTATTGCCCAAATCAGTCTGCTGTTATCAGGCTCTCCGGGAAAAACAACTGAAGGATCGGCTGTAGTATTCGTACAGGTCGTCAGGCTGATTCCTCCTGCCCGTTCTGTATCATTATGGCATCCTGCATTTGCACATTTGAGGTTAAAAACAGGCTGGATATTCTGCGAGTAGCTGACATTTGAATCCGGTATAACTCTATTATCAATATCGCTGCCTGTAATCTGATCCTTGCACCCGGTATAAGAGATAACAATAAAAAATGCTGCTAAAAAAAGAAGTGAAAATAATTGTTTCATTATCTGAATACTTAACTGATTAAAATCTTTAAATAATAGAATTAATCTAAATAGAAAAACCAACACAAAACAATTTAAAATAATAAACCCTCCTACAGGGGATTGCAGGAGGGTAAACTCTTTATCATCACAAGGCAGGGGTAAACCTTTATGAACGAGTTTGCACAATATTAAAATCAGATTTCCTTAAAATCAAGATACTTATTATTTAAATATGAAAATAAATTAACAACACATCTTCCGGGTAAACTCCCTGCAGAGCTTTTTTACAGTTATTCCTTATTTCTCAATCCATGAGTAGAGTGCGAATATCCTATCCAGAGACCAAAGTATCATAATTCGCTACGAGAGTGGTAGAGAAAACTATCTGGATGCCTTAAAATACCAGAAACAAGATATTTCGGGTAATTATTCGTCAAAGCCTGGAACCCTTTCGGGTAACACTTTGGAATAAGGATTTTGCGGTCTCATATTTAAGTATAATTCAATTCATCCACTAATAATCGGAGGATAAAATGAAAAGTAGCCCTATAGTATTGTTTATTACCATTATTGTTGCGGTAGTGCTGGGAGGGTGTAGTTCGAATGAATTTCGGGATAATCCTGTATCTGATCAAAGTTCTGGTGCAGGAAGTTTATACAGTACCGGCATACCAGGGACACCTCAACTACTGGTATCAGGTCTTGAAGGAGCTTCCGGCAGTACAATCGGCCCGGGCGGTGCACTGTTTGTGACGGAAGGTGCTGCCGGTAGGATCTCTCGTGTGGATCCTACCGGAGATGTTACAACCTTTGCCAGCGGACTCCCGCCTTCAATTATCGGAATCGGCGGGGTAATAGATGTATCTTTTATTGGCAGCACTGCATATGCACTTGTTACACTGGTTGATGACCCAAATCTCTTCCCCACTGGTAATGTAAATGGTATTTATCGTATAGACGGTCCGGACAGCTACACCATTGTAGCGGATCTCGGCAGTTATAATGTAGCTCATCCTCCCACAGGATTCGATTTCTTTGTCTGGACAGGAGTTTTGTATTCAATTGAAAAGTATCAGGATGGATTTCTGGTAACCGATGGACATCTTAACCGGGTGCTTTACGTTACGCTCGACGGAAATATCACCATATTTAAATCGTTCAATGACATTGTTCCCACAGGATTAGAAGTACAGGGCAATACAGTATATATGGCAGAAGCCGGTCCCGTTCCGCATCTACCGGAAAATGGGAAGGTGGTATCATTTAATTCGGATTCGTCGCCGGTAACGGACGTTGCCTCAGGCGCCAGGTTATTAGTTGATGTAGAATATGGCCGCGGGCAGACACTCTTTGCTCTGTCGCAGGGAATATTTGGCGGAGGCAATCCAGGTGACCCGGCTCTGCCAAATACAGGTTCGCTTGTAAGAGCTAATCCGGATGGCACATTTACCGAAATCGCCAATGAACTTAATCAGCCCACTTCACTCGATTTTATAGGTAATACTGCTTATATAGTAACTCTTTCAGGTGAAGTTTGGACTATTGATAATGTGGCGGGTCCGCCATTCGGATCTTAAGATTAAGCCAAATCTTAATTCAAGTAAATTTTCGTTAAGCTACTTTATTCAATCAGGAAGGAGTATTAACCCTTTTCGGGTGGTACTCCTACCCGAAAATTCATCCTTGTGGAGCTAAGGAGGATCGAACTCCTGACCTCTTGAATGCCATTCAAGCGCTCTCCCATCTGAGCTATAGCCCCGAATTCTAAGAACAAATATAAAGCAAAATGTAAAAAGTTAAAAGTACAGGGTTATGGGAATGGCGAAGGAGGAAAAAGTACCGTGGAAGAGTTATATTGGTAGATAAATTAACTAACTAAACAGGTAAAATGAAAGACGAAGAAAAACTTGAAACAGGGTCTATAATATGGACCGACCTGACCGTTCCGAACGCTGAAAAGGTGAAAAACTTCTACAGCAGTGTGATAGGCTGGAAGTCAGAACCGGTTTCAATGGGGGAGTACAACGATTTCAGTATGAATAGTCCTGATACCGGCAGGACTGTTGCGGGCATTTGTCATTCAAAGGGTGTCAATGCCGACCTTCCGCCTCAGTGGCTTATTTATTTTGCGGTTCAGGATGTGGATGAGTCTGCCGAGCTTTGCAGAAAGAACGGAGGAAAAGTTATCGCAGGTCCCAGGGATATGGGTAAATACGGAAGATACTGCGTCATCCAGGATCCGGCGGGGGCTGTAGCAGCACTTTTTTCACCAAAAGAATAAGTACACATTGTCAGATAAAAAGTAAACTTTTCGACGTTCCTTATGGAGTCGAAATTTCGTGCAGTTAACTTAAATTTTCACTATTTTATTGTTAAAGTGTTAAGGGTGATTTCCCAAATACGTCATAATGTTCTGTAATAGGGAGAGATTCATTATGAAAAATATAATTCTTCTCATTTCCTTTTTTGCTATTCTCAACAGTAACTTCATTGAGGCACAGTGGATTGCTGCCAATGGACCATTTACAGGGTCGGTCTTCGCATTTTCAGGGGATGAACAACATACCTTTGCGGGTGTATACCTGGGTGGTGTATACCTTTCTACCGATGATGGGATGACATGGACAGAAAGAAACAACGGACTGAATAGTGAATATATTTATTCTCTTGCATCGGATGGCACTAATCTGTTTGCCGGCGGATACTGGGGAGTTTATTACTCATCTGATTATGGGAGTAACTGGACTCACCGCGGACTGGATTCATTCTATGTAAGATGCCTCATTATTCTGGAAGGCAGAGTTTATGCCGGAACCGGAAACGGAGTATATATATCAACTGATAACGGTTTAAGCTGGGAAAATGCGAACAATGGAATTGAAGGTATTCCGGTCAAATCACTCGCGGTTAAAGATAATTTTATTTTTGCAGGAACCGTGGGATACGGGGTGTACAGATCAGATGACAATGGTTATACCTGGCAGTATTATAGCAGCGGGATAACTAATTCGAATATTAGGTCTCTGCTTGCTGTACAAAATTATATTTTTGCATCCACAGGAGGAGATGGAATCTTTAGATCAACAGACAATGGCAGTTCTTGGAAGCAGGTTAATACCGGACTGCAGGGGTTAAGTATAGTGTCTCTTCTTAACCATAACAACGTGATCTATGCCGGAAGCGAGCATGTGGGAGGAGTTCATGCTTCCACAGATTTTGGCGCCAGCTGGCATCCGGTAAATAACGGATTGATGAGCTCAGGAGTATTTACCCTGTATGCAGAGGGAGAGATCCTTTATGCAGGAAGCTTTGCAGGAGGAGTATTCAGATCCTCTGATAATGGTGAAACATGGATCTCAGCTAATAATGGGATGCCCGATAAGATGATGATTGAGTCTATTGTAAATATTGAAGACACTCTCTTCGCCGGAACATTTTACAGCGGCATATTTAAATCAGCAGATAACGGCCGGTCATGGGAAAGTAATAACAACGGTTTAACTAACAGCTATAAATCCAAAATCTTTGCAGCTGACAATGTATTATTGACAGGCGTGAATTTGCAGGTATTCAGGTCAATTGATTTCGGATCCAGCTGGTCCAGGGTTACTGATGGTCTTCCACCGCAAAATATTGATGTTTATTCCTTTATTGAGAGAGTAGGTGTCATCATTTTAGGAATTGATTATGGAATTTTCAGATCTACAGACGGCGGATTAAGCTGGCATGAAGCTGATATCGGTAGCTATGATATTCCTTTGACCTTTGGATCAAATGATGAATATTTATATGCCGGTACAGGTTACGGATTATTTTATTCTTCGGATAATGGTATTACCTGGGATATAAATGACAGTTCAAGCCAGCATAATATAAATTCAATTATAGTTAGCGGGGATTCGGTTTTCGCGGGCGAACCCGGAGGAATCTTTCTAACTACTGATAACGGCACAAACTGGACACCGCTGAACAACGGACTTCCGTTCATGATTATTGTTACCGCCTTAACTGACCTAAAAGGCTCTATTCTTGCAGGTACTGATGATTTTGGAATGCTTCTTTCAACTGACCGGGGTCTGACCTGGCAACCTGTTGATGATGGGATTCAATTCGGAAGTATAAATTCATTTACGAAAAAAGGAAACTATATCTATGCAGCAACAGATGCTGGGATTTATTACCGGGATATAGACGAACTAATAACCGGTATCGATGACAGCTCACCATCGACGATAGACTATTCCCTCGAACAAAACTATCCGAATCCATTTAACCCTTCAACAACAATTAACTACACTGTAGGGAAAAGCGGATTTGTAACACTTAAAGTTTATGATCTGCTGGGAAGGGAAGTTGCCGTTCTTGTAAATGAAGAAAAGGGCGCAGGGAGTTATACCGCTGAATTCAGCGGGGCAGGACTTTCAAGCGGAATTTATTTTTACAGGCTGCAGGCAGGCAGTTTCATAAAAACAAGAAAATTTGTGCTGCTCAAATAATTAAAATGCCCTGCGTGTGCCCGGTAAATTCCGGCCGAAACTGAAGCTCGTAACTGCATCGCTGCTGGAAAGATATGTATGAAAGATCCTTTTCACCCCGCTGTATATAAAAACCTGCGGGGGGAGAACGAGCTTCATCTTACCTCCGTATTCAGAAATCTTTTTTGATGCGATTACGAGAACTCCAAGAAAAGTAGCATCAACCACGTCGCAGCCCGAAAGGTCGATAACAATTTTTTCATATTCCAGGATAATATCAGATTCAAGGTAATCCTGAAATTCCAATGCGTCCTGCAATGTAGTTTTCTCCAGGGTGACGTGAATAATTAATACGTCGTTCCTGAATTCTCGTTTGAATTGTTGCATAAATGACACTAAATTTTTTAAAACCCTCGTATTTTCCGCTACAATGAATGTACCACTCGTTTTTGCTTAAAATTCTTAAGCCTTTCCGGTGAAATGACTTAAAAGAATAAGACGCCTTCTCAGTGTGATACAGGTTTTCAAGACAAAATGAATCTAAGAACCAATACTGATTATTCAAATGATACCCTTCACGCCGCATTATTTTTTTAGCTTAGTTCGCCCGATTAGGAGTTCAGCATTCTTATGCACTTGAAGAAGTTCGCGTTAATAATGATATTTGATCGTTGATTAAAAAAAATTCCGGGGAGAACAAATGAGTAAAATTGATCAGCTCGCAGAAGAATTCCTTTTACAAAAAAATATTGCCGTAGCGGGTGTTACAAGGAAAAGCAGCGGAACGGCAAATATCATTTATAAGAGATTAAAAGAAACGGGACATAATGTTTTCCCGGTAAATCCCAACACAGAAAGCTTCGAGGGTGTTAAATGCTACCCGGACGTCAAATCTATTTTACCGAAACCTGATGGGGTTGTAATTGTAACCAATCCCACAGCTTGCGAAAAGGTTGTAAATGATTGCGTCGAGGCAGGAATAAAACATGTCTGGATGCACAATATGATGGGACACAAAGGTGCCGACAAACCGTCTTCGAGTATTTCAACCAAAGCTGTACAAATATGCAGAGATAATAATATCAGCGTGATTCCCGGCGGTTGTCCCCTGATGTTCTGCGGGCATGTCGATTTCGGACATAAATTTCTCAGAGGAATTGCCAGGTTTACCGGCGGGTTCAGGTTTTAGAAAAAGTTAAATTATTGGGGCTATAGCTCAGATGGGAGAGCGTCTCGTTCGCAACGAGAAGGTCACCGGTTCGATCCCGGTTAGCTCCACAAGATATTGAATATTTAAGATTGAATATTTAAGAATACAACGGACCGCCATACAAACCACTATCCACAGAAAATTTTCTAATTCTCAAATTCAGCCATTTTTCATATCTTTGCTTCCGATGAAAATTCTTCCTGTGAACAGCTTTTATAAGGCTATTCTAAAACTTGCTCTTCCTGCGATTGCTGGATTATCAACTCAAATGGTTGTATCACTTACGGATTCAGCCATGGTTGGTCGTCTTGATGAAGCAACATATGCCCTCGCAGCGATGGGAATAGGGGTGCTGGCAACCTGGGCACTGATAAGCTTCTTTTCAAGTCTTGCAACCGGCACACACGTTATAGTAGCCCGGAAATATGGGGAGAACGATTTCGACGGCTGCAGCCTAACCCTTACCAACTCTCTTATTATCGGTTTCATTATAGGTATTATCGTTGCCGGTATCGGGGTGCTTGCTGCTTATCAGATAGCCGATTTTTTTGCGGTTGATAAAATTGTAGGCCATTATGCAGGTGAGTATATTTTTTACAGGTTCCTTGGAATTCCTTTTTTCCTGATCAGTGTTTCCTACAGGGGATTTTATTTCGGGATCAGCAAGACGAAAATTTTTATGTTCTCGGGAGTAATAACAAACCTTCTGAACATCTTTTTTAATTATGTTTTTATCTACGGTAATCTCGGTATGCCCAGGATGGGTCTCGCCGGTGCCGGTTTCGCTTCAACTTTAGCTACAACATTTGACTTTATATTCTATACGACCGTCTTAATGCTGCCCGTTTACAGGCACAAATTCCATCCGTTCAGAAATTTTCGTATGAACTTCGATCTGATAAAAAAGATTTATAAAATTTCATTACCTGTTTCATTCCAGAATGTTTTTATCCTGATAGGTTTCCTGCTTTTCGTTGTCATCACAGGTTTAATCGGTACTGAAGAGCAGGCGGCATCGCAGGCAATAATCAGTACAATGTTTATATCATTCCTTCCATGCTTCGGATTCGGGATCGCCGTTCAGACGCTTGTCGGCAATAACCTCGGCTCAGGAAAATTTCAGTTAGCAAAGATCTACGGATTTGAAACAGCGAAGATAGCTACATACTACACACTTTTTCTCGGTGTTGTTTTCATCATAATCCCGCAGTATGTATTATTAATAATTACTAATAACCAGACCATTATCGAGGTAGCCAGGCCGGCTCTCAGAATAGCAGGATTCGCACAGATCTTTTATGCTGTAGGGGTGGTATTGGCAAACGGACTCCAGGCTGCGGGCAGGACATTTTTCGTTATGAAATCCGAAGTGATAACAAATCTCTTCATATTCGTTCCCCTGGCTTACCTTATGGGTGTGGTATTGGGTGGAGGTCTGGTTTGGGCGTGGACCGCACTTCCGGTTTACATCCTGATATATACCTCTGTAATATATAAGAAATATGCGAAGGGGGATTGGCAGAAGAGGAGTATATGACAAGGAAAAAGTAAAAAGGAAAAAGTAAGAGTGAAAAAGTTAATAAAAAATATGAATAAGAAATGGAGTGAAAGATAGTTTCCAATAGGATAAAAGTCTAAACAGCACAGGATTTTTGTCACAGTTTGGGCAACATGGAATATTATTCTTGCCTATAATGAGAAAATTTCAGATTATTATTGCGAAAATAGGGTAAATATGCAGAACTTTTATAATCTTTTACGTAAAATGTGTTGACATTCTCTGAGGCTTAAAATATATTTTGGCTATGAAAAATAGACTTACTGTCATTATCACACTTTTCATAATAGTTTCTACTGTTCTGGCCGGTGCACTGATTGATTATTTTCACGCACAGACCGAGGGGGAAAATGTAAAACTTGAATGGAAAACTACCACTGAAACTAACCTGGCGAACTTCATAGTTCAAAGAAAAACACCTGACACTCAATATATTGATCTCACCACAATAGATCCTACAGGTAATAATTCGGTTTATTCATATACCGATCAGGCTGCTTACAAGATGACCAACCCGATCTTTGTGTACCGGTTGAAGATAGTTGACCGGGACGGTTCTTATGCTTATTCCTCAGAGGTTTCCGTGTCACCGAATATATCCGGTGTTAAGAGAACCTGGGGCAGCATCAAAGCTATGTTCCGTTAAAACTTCACTTTCTTATTAAATCCAGAATCCATATTAATAATCCTGCCGGTCAGGTTGATTCGCTCTGTTATACGATGTTCGTTCCATGAGATCATTTTTGGATTTAATTTTTAGTGCCTATTCAATTATCTTTGTCCTTCGTAAATAAAGTAGTTCCTAATCTCATAGATAGAATGGATAAATCAAATTCCTGCATGAAGAAGATTATTTCAGCTGTAATATTAAGCGTACTTATGCTTGCAATTTCCGGATGCTCGGGATCGAAAGAATCATACAATCATTGGAATAATTCAGGTAGTGCCGGGGGCGGCCAGGTCAGGGTACTTCTCGATGAGGAACCGGGCGTTTATGAATTCACTAATGATTCTGCTGTTTATTTAAAAAACGGCGAATCTTATATAGCGCTTGTAAATCCCGGGAACCGTTTTTCTATTGCCGGTTCAGGAGATGAGGTTGAGGTTGAAATTGAAGGTAAACGTTTTAAAGGAAAGAATATGCGGCTGGTTCCCGGTTCACCGGAACAATCGGTTTCGTACAAAGGAGGCCTTTACCGTGGTTCTATAAATCTCATTGCAGACGGGCCAGCTGTAAATATTGTAAATCAGCTCTCGATTGAAGAATACCTCAAAGGAGTTATCCCTAAGGAAATGCCGACCGGAAAAGGGGATGAATATTACGAGGCACTAAAGGCCTTCACAATATGTGCAAGAACGTACACTTTTTCAAAGCTGAAGGAGAACAAAAAGAATTTTGATGTTTTTGCCGATACGCGCGACCAGGTTTACGGCGGAAGCGGAATCGAAAAGGAGATAGTCAACAAAGTGGTTGATGAAACTAGGGGACTTATACTTACATACCGCGATAAGCCTGCTGTAACCTTCTATCATTCAACCTGCGGAGGTTATACTGAAGATGTAAAAAATGTTTTTCCGAATATGGATCTTCCTTATCTTGTTACTGTAAAGGATGGTGACGAACCCTATTGTTCCATTTCGCCGAAGTTTACATGGACCGAAACCTTTTCTGAAAAGACATTTGTGCAACGGTTCGTTTCTGCCGGATATCTTGATAACCTTTATTATTCTGTCAGAAGTCTGAATATCAACAGTACATTCAGATCAGGAAGGATTAACGAATTGGAAATCGATTTTACAGGAAGCAGCGGTAATTTAAAAACTATAAAACTCTATGGTAACAACATAAGATATATAATACGGACTGCAAATAACAAAGCAATACTTGAGAGCAATAATTTTTCAATCAGGAGAGATGGAGACAATATAATAATTAAGGGTAAAGGGTATGGGCATGGTGTAGGACTCTGCCAGTGGGGAGCTCTTGAACAATCAAAAGAAGGCAGGGATTTCGAAGAGATTCTTTCTCTCTATTATCCCGGAACAAAGATAGAGAGATACAATGATCAGTAATCATCCACCCATTTATCTTGCTTCAAGATCACCTAGAAGGAAGAAACTGCTGAAGCAGATGAATCTTAGCTTTAAAGTCATTACGGTTGATATAGATGAAAACAGAAAGGGGAGGGAATCACCCCTGCGGATGGTAAAAAGGCTGGCTGCGGAAAAACTTGAAGCTGCAAGAAGAAAAGTGAAAGACGGGATAATAATAACCGCCGATACTACCGTGGTGCTTGACGATGAAGTCCTTGCAAAACCTGAAGACAGAGCTCATGCAAGGAGAATGCTTCGGAGACTGAGCGGGAGAACCCACATCGTTTATACAGGCTTTGCACTTCATAATTCTCAAACAGGCAGGACTATAGTTGATTACGAAAAACAGCAGTGACATTCCGAGAATTAACCAAAGATGAAATCGATAATTATGTAAAGACCGGAAGTCCGATGGATAAAGCCGGCTCTTACGGCATCCAGGATGATTTCGGAGCAGTATTTGTAAAAAAAATTAACGGGGACTACTATAACGTAGTAGGACTGCCCGTTGCAAAGCTTTACGATAACCTTCTTAAAGTGATCTGATTGCTGAAAAAACTCAGGAAAAAAATATTAATCTCGCTCGCGGCGGCAGGACTGCTTTACCTTGCATTTACTATTTATGCTGATTTCGATCTGGTGATAAAAGCTTTTGAAAAATTCAACTGGATGCTTTTTCCGCTCCTGCTTATTCTTTCACTCCTTAATTATTTTTTCAGATTTTTCAAATGGGACTATTATCTGTCTGTCATAAAAGTTAAAGTCTCAAAACTCGATTCACTGTCAATTTTTATGTCGGGACTGGTAATGAGCGTAACTCCCGGAAAAATGGGTGAACTCCTGAAATCATACCTGGTGAAAGAACTGAACCAGACCCCGGTTAGCAGGACATTTCCGATTATCTTTGCAGAAAGGATAACAGATTTTATCTCGCTTCTATTCCTTGCTTTAATCGGGGCCTACGTCTACAATTATGGCCGTGTAATGGTAATTGGTGTTTCTGTTTTCTTTTTTCTCCTGGTTATAATTATAAGCAATAAGGGAATTGCTCTGCCCATATTAAAGCTCCTTGAAAAAAGTGCTTTCCTAAGGAAGCACCTTGAAAGCATTCACAGTGCGTATGAAAGTTCTTACCAGCTTCTAAGACCCGGTCCGCTGGTTAAAATGAGTATATTAAGTCTAGGTTCCTGGTTTTTTGAATGTTTGGGATATTACATAATTCTGATTAATTTTGGAGTGGATGTTAGTCTGTTATGGGCAACATTCAGTTACGGTTTCGCTACAATTGTAGGCGCAATAACTATGCTGCCCGGGGGATTGGGAGTAACGGAAGGATCACTGACGTTTCTCCTTATTGAAAAAGGATCCCCAAAAGAGATTGCAGTGGCATCCACATTTATTGTAAGGGTTGTAACACTGTGGTTTGCGGTACTAGTTGGTGTAATAAGTGTAACCCTATACCAGAGGAGATTCGGTAAAATAACCCTTGAATCTATCTCAAACCGGGCAAATTAAATCTTTTTCCACATGTGTTTTAATGTTCTTTCACATTGTTTATGTTTCAGATCAATCCGGTTTTCTTGATTTTCAGGCAGGTGCATGTCATATTTTTGGTGACTCAAATATATATATAAAAAGGAGTTATAATATGTCCCAGGAAAATTCAAGTAAAGGTTTATTAGTAGGTTTTTTAGCAGGTGGTGTTGTTGGTGCTATTGTAGCCTTACTATATGCTCCCAAACCAGGAAGAGAACTTAGAAATGATATTCGCAGCAAATCAGATGAATATTACGATGACGTAGAAAAATATTTTGCTGATGCAAGAGATAAAGCAAAAGATCTCATTAATGACGGGAAGAAAAAATCAGAAAAACTTATCAGTGACGCTAAAGTAAAATCCGAAGAATTGTTAAAAGACGCAGAGCGTATTTTTAACGACGCACGTTCCAAAGCAGAAGGATACGTCGCAAAAGGCAAGGAAACTGTAAACCAGGAAACAAGCAAAGTTAAAACCGCAGTAAAGGCTGGAGTTGATGCTTATAAAGAAACGAAAAATAGTTAGATAAACTGAATGGACACTGTCAGCGCCTTTTATATAGTCCTTTTATGTTCAGCTTCAATCCTTTGCCTGGCATTGATCTACTACATAAACAAGATCACAAATTCTATCAAGGATATAGAATCTGAGATTAAGGATTTGTCTGAACAGGTAAAACCATTAATAAATACTGCAACACAACTGAGTGAAAGAATTAACTACCTGACTACTGAAGCAAAGGACCAGGTAGATACGGTAAAAGAAACTATAGGAAAGGTTGTTGACAGGGTTGAAAAGATTCTGGCATTAGAAGAGCAATTCCGGGAGGGTTTGGAGAAGCCAGTAAACGGGCTTCTTAAAAACCTCTCAGCAGTTTCTAACGGAGTCTCTACCTTTTGGAAAACCTTCACAAAATAATAATAATAAAATAAACCTTCTCACCTTGAATCTTAGGAGGAAATCCCTTGAAAGAGTATGGAACTGAAGCAATTCGGAATATTACGTTTATCGGCCACCAGGGCAGCGGTAAAACAAGCCTATCTGAAATTATATTATTTACAGCCAATGAAATAAACAGGATCGGGAGTATTTCTGAAGGAAATACTATATCCGATTATACCCCGAATGAAATTGAAAAACAGATATCGATATCTACAAGCCTGATGCACTGCGAATGGAACGGCACAAAGATAAACATCCTTGATACTCCGGGATACTCCGACTTTATAGGAGATGTTAAAAGTGCCATGCGCGTTTCTGATCTGGCTGTGATGGTTCTGAAATCGGCGGAAGGAGTTGAAGTCGGCTCGGAATCAAGCGGTAAGTTCGTCGATGAACTTAATCTCCCTTCAGTGATAATTATAAACAAAGTAGACAACGAGCACAGCACTTTTCAGAAGACACTTCAGCAGGCTAAAGACAGGTTAACAAACGGGGCGATCGCTGTAACTATACCGATTAGTGAAGGCATAAATTTTAGCGGTGTTCTTGATATAATTAAAATGAAAGTATATCGTTACGGCGAACCAGGCAGCAGGAAAGTTACCGAAGAGGAGATACCTGCTGATCTGAAAGATGAAGCGGAATCCTACAGGACAGAATTCATCGAGAAGGTAGCTGAAACCACAGAAGAACTTATGAATAAATATTTTGAAGAAGGGACGCTGCAGGATTCAGATCTCCAGGCGGGTATTAAGCAGGCACTCTTGAAAAGGAGTCTCACACCTGTTTTCGCAATGTCTTCTTCAAAGGGTGTTGGGATCAACAATTTCCTCGATTTCCTAGCTGCTTATTGTCCTTCTCCTGCTGATCGCGGGGGCGAAGATGCTTCTGTTAAAGAAACGGAAAAAACCGAGAAAATACTTCCAAATCCTTCCGGCGAACCTGTCATGTTCATTTTCAAGACTATCTCAGAACAGCATGTCGGTGAACTTTCATTATTTAAGGTTTACTCCGGTACTGTAAGTGCGGGACTCGACCTTCTCAACGAAGCCAACGGAAAATCAGAAAGACTCAGTCAGCTTTCCGTCCTGAACGGACACAACCGAAAAGATGTTTCCGAGATTAAAGCAGGGGATCTCGGTGCGGTAGTAAAGCTGAAGGACACTCACACCAATAATACATTAAGTTCAAAATCATTTCCCGTTGTAATGAAACAGATTGAATTTCCTGCGGCGGTAATCAGAGGCGCCATTGTGCCTAAAGCCAAGGGAGATGAAGATAAAATAGCATCGGGATTACACACTCTGCACGAAGAAGATCCTTCATTCAGTGTAAGATTCGACCCGGAAATTTCGCAGACAATAATTTCGGGGCAGGGAGAACTTCAGTTATCTCTCGCGGTAAAAAGGCTGAAAGAACGTTATGGTGTTGAAGTCGATCTCGTTGAGCCGAGAGTTCCTTACAGGGAAACAATTAAAGGAAGTGTTAACGACGTTGAATATAAACACAAAAAACAGTCAGGAGGACGAGGCCAGTACGGTCATGTTCACTTCAAAATGGAGCCTCTGCCGAGAGGAAAAGGATTCGAGTTCGTTGATGCAATTGTAGGTGGAGTCGTTCCGGGGAGATTCATTCCGGCTGTAGAAAAAGGTATCCAGGAAACAATGGGTAAAGGTGTTATATCGGGAAACCAGGTAGTAGATGTGAAAGTTACCCTATTCGATGGCACCTATCACAATGTCGACTCAGATGAAATGTCATTCAAGCTTGCGGCATCCCAATGCTTCAGGAAAGGTTTCCACGAAGCAAAACCCGTACTGCTGGAACCTATATACGAGGTTGAAGTTACTGTTCCAGAAGAATTCATGGGCGATGTAATGGGAGATATTTCAAGCCGCAGAGGAAAGATACTGGGAATGAGTTCAGACGGACATTTTCAGATAATCAAAGCTAATATTCCACTTGCCGAGCTTTATAAATATAGCTCTCAGCTTCGCAGTTTGACTTCCGGAAGAGGAGTTCATACACGCAAATTCGCATACTATGAAGAGATGCCGAAGGAAGTGGAACAAAAGATTATCGATGCATACAACAAATCAAGAGAAGAAGGAAATTAAAAACCCTTTATTCAGGCGGTTAATCACCGCCTTTTTAATTTTATGAGGAGAGATGGAAAAACTCTGGTCACCCTGGCGCTCACAATATATAGATTCATTTAAGAACAAAAAGGATACTGACGAAGGAGAATGTGTCTTCTGCGGAATGATAAACGAGAACCCTGAGGACCTCTCCAACCTGGTTGTGGACAGGGGACTGCTCACATTCACTGTTCTGAATCTCTATCCATACAACAACGGTCACCTGATGATTGTGCCTTACCGTCATACATCAGAATTCATTTCTCTTACTGATGAAGAGAATCTAGAAATTATGCATAAAATTCGAATTGCTTATGAAGCGTTGAGAGAGATTCTTCATCCTGAAGGCTTTAATATGGGGCTTAACCTCGGCAGAGTTGCAGGGGCCGGAATTCATGAGCATATCCATTTTCACATTGTACCGCGCTGGAACGGCGACACTAATTTTATGCCGGTGCTCGGTGAAGTTAAAGTAATCTCACAAGATTTGGCTGAAACGAAAAAGAAACTGCTTGCAGCGTATAAAAAATTTAAGAATCAATAAAAGATCGGGACCGGTGTGATAAAAAAAACTATCCTTTCTGCGGCAGTAATCTGCCTGTTATTAATCCTTTCATCATGCAGTGAAGCTCCTGAAAAGAACCAGGTGAATATCAAGATCGATTCTATTATATATAAACCGGGAACAAAAGAACCATTTAACGGTACCTGGAAAGGTGAGATGGACAGTATGAAGATCGAGTTTGATGTGGTAAATGGAAAAAAAGAAGGGAGTTTCAGGTCATATTATCCTAACGGACAGTTATTGATGTCGGGTGGAATAAAAAACAACCGGAATGAAGGCGAGTGGAAGTATTTTTATGACAACGGACAGGTTGAATCCCTCGGTCTGTTCAATAACGATAGGGCAGAAGGCAAATGGACATGGTACTATCCCGACGGTACACTGAAACAGACCGGGTATTTTAATGCCGGACAAAGGGACAGTTTATGGAAAACATATGATACAACCGGAATGTTAATTGATTCAACGGTAGTGAAGCCTGACAGCGGCTACATTACACCGTATTAATTTCATTTTCTCTATTTTAACTTTGATCGAAATGGCAGTAAGAGACTTTGGGAAAGACTATGAAATACAATAAGATAATCATAATTGCTATTTTTTTACTTACAGGTATCCAATGGTATGGATGTTCCTCTTCAGAAGAAACAACTCGGAAAAAAGAAAGATCAACCACAGAAACAAAGAAACCTAACCTTATGCCCAATGAAGAAGCCGAAAGAGAACTGATTGACAGGCAGAACATAAAGAGCATTGATAAGATAAGTTTCGATTATGATAAGGATGGCAAACTGGTAAACGGTGAAAAACAGGCTACGGTGAATTATGGTCCTGACGGCCTGATGAATGAGACAATCATATATGGGAAAAACAGCCGGGTAGACAACATTTATAAATATGATTATAATAAGAAAGATTATCGCATACAGACAATCAGGTATACTCCCGATCAGAAAGCCGATAAAAAATATACGTATGAATACAACAAATACGGCAACAAGATAAAATCCATCAGGTACGATCTTAACGGTAAAATAGAGAAATACTACATTTACAGGTACGATGATAACCAGGATCTGATTGAAGAGAACTGGTATGATAAAAGCGGGAAATTGGAGTACAAAGTCGAATATGAATATAATGATGACGGCAGGAAAAAGTCAGCTACTACCTATGATGAAAACGGGAAACTGCTCTACCGGTACGAATATAAATACGACCAGAAGGGAAATGTACTTGAAGAAGAAAAATTCAACGAAGATGATGATCCGGTGGGGGTTATCCAGTACGTGTACAAATACTACGGCATAGATTAACACCTGACTTCCGGTTAGGTGTACAAAAAATTCTAAATATCATTGCAAAAAGATACGATTAGTATTATTTTTAGCATCTAAAATTTCGGGCCCGTAGCTCAGTTGGTTAGAGCATCTGACTCATAATCAGAGGGTCGGTGGTTCAAGCCCATCCGGGCCCACAAAGAAAGCCTTAAAACAAACCGTTTTGAGGCTTTTTGGATTTTAAACCAATTTAAAAACCCACTGACTTTAGCTTGATATAAAACTGGGTACAAAGTGGGTGCAATCATTCGGTTGAAGTTTACACCATCTGTTTAACTGCTTCATTCGGTTTTCCCCTTTTATTTCTAAATATTCTAGCCAGTGTAATGGTTGCACCTGGAAAAGTAATTGCCCATAATGAGGCTGGCCAAATTAAGGGATGGTAGTAAATTTGCAAGGCTAGAAACGGTATCAGAAGCCCGTTAGCTATTAAAAACCTGCGGGCCGTTCCCTCCAATCCGTTTTTTGAAAAAATAAATGCTGTAAAAAGTGTTGATAAACTCATAAATGAATATCCGAGCACATCCACTGAATAAATGAATGAATCGAAAGGAGTAAATAGAAAGACACGGATACTTTCAATATCTCCCCGTAACATATGCGGTACTACAAGGGTTAATTGGACATAGTAGTTTATACTTACCATAACAGTATAGACAGTTGCAAAGATAATTCCCGCGTGACTCCAAACCTTCTTTTCTTCAGGAGCATAATAATGCGTGCAAAGTATCATCAATGCAAATGATGGGGCTAGAAGTAAAGAGGGAACAAGAAGTACTATAATACCAATGGCCGTACTGGCATTCTCCGGGCCGCCTCCAGATCCCATCAAATCAAACCATTCAGCAAGCTGCCCTATAATATATATTATGCTGAACACTGAGGCGAGAAACGCTGACCAATAGCCAAGCGTATTGACGTTCGTCGATACTCTATTTTCCATAGTTTTCTCCTTATGATGATTGATTCAATTGAAGAACGAATATTTATTCTCTTAGACTTCAGTTATAATTTTGCATCAGAACTAAGGTTGCATAGTGGATTGGAAAATATAAGCGTATGAAATTTTAATGGCATAAGGTCTCCCCACCGAGACTATAAATATTTGTCATATCGCAAGTAACTTTTCAAAAATAGAAGAAATCAACAAAACAGTCAATCAAAAAATGGATTTGGCTTGAGTAAATAAAAAAGCTTCCCCCTCCCGGAAGAAGCTTTTATTCAGAAGATCAGGATTACTGCTAATTTTCCTGTGTGAAAGTTGCTGAATACTGAACTACCTTACCATCGATATCGTGTATAGTCAATGCGAGGTAAAGAATGGAATTCTGGTATTTGGCTGCCGTTGCCTGCGGTACAACATTTAACGGAACATATGAGTACTCAAAGAGTATTGAAATTGATATAGAAGTTCCACTTCAATTTTCATTGAGCCAGAATTTCCCTAATCCGTTTAATCCAACGACCCAAATTAAATATAGTATACCCAAAGATGGATTTGTTAAGCTGAGCGTATACAACATACTTGGTCAGGAGGTAGCAGAATTAGTCAATGCGAATATAAGAGCCGGAAACCACGAAATAATATTAAATGCTCAGGGACTGGCAAGCGGAGTTTATTACTATAGACTGGAATCAGGCAGTAATGCAGCTGTTAAAAAACTGCTATTAATCAAATAAAGTTAAAAGAAAAGATGAATTCATTAACGTCATACTCGAAGCGATCCGGGAATTCCGGTAGTCCTGATATCTTTTCTTTATTAAGATATTCAAACTGGAACATATTTTTTGCCTGAAAAGGCTTCGACAAAAACTGTCTATCGGTTTGAAATATTTACCTGCAATTTCTCATTCGGGCCGTTATCATTTCAATACGGTATTCATTCTATTAAAACAACCGAAGGAATTAACGATTGATAATTATTGAGGTGATAGTATAATGAATTTTGACTAAACATATTGAAATGGTCACCATTTGGTGTTATGGGGTAGAAACCTAACATAAACTGGAATACGGGAAAAATAAGATGTTCATTTTTTATTTTGAAACCGAGACCATATCCTTGATAAAACTTACTCGCAAATAATGAATTATTGTACGAAGAGATCAGACCAAAATCAGCAAAAGTAACAAAAGCTAATTTAAAGTCCAGGAATTTTAATGGAACAAAAATATCAGCCTCATAATTCAGCACCAGTTTTTTCGTTCCTTTTAAATTGTTGTCTGAAAAACCTCTGATCCCCCTTTCATTGTTAATGTTCAGAATATCCTGAGGGATGATCGGGTTAAAGCTATATGAATACCTGCTTCCAATATAATGCCTCCATCTCCATTTACCGATAGAATAAAGGTTTGAAAAATACAATACTTCCAGAACGGATGCCCGGTTCAACCATTTCTCATTGCTTCTGAATGCTCCAATTTGCAAGCCTCCATAGAAATAACCCAGAGAATCATTGTGGAAGCTATAGCCGGTCTTTAATCCGTAGTATGGTCTGCTGGAATTTGCCCCTTTTTCGTAGCCAAAGAGAAATGAAATCATCTGTACAAGAGGAATATCCTCGGTTTTACCTAAACCGAATATATAGTAATCCTGATAATATGTTCTGTTGAAAAATCCAATACTGCCCAGATAAAATGTATTATCCTGATATATATTCAGGGTATCAAATTCAGGTTTCTGACTGTAAACGTTTCTGATAACTCTTCCTGCAATATTGAATCTGTTCTGATTTTCTTCAGTAGATTCAATTTGTCTGAAATCAAATGCGTACCCCAGCCAGTAATCCTGCTGGTTGTACCGAACGGTTTCGATATGCTCTATCCCCGGATACCTGGTGTTTCTCCAGTTTTGTTCTACTCCTCCTGCCCAGTCTATGATAGGGGAGAAAAAATCCCTGCCAATGCTAAGTCCATACTGCTGGTAATCAAGCGCTGATTCATAATATACATTTGCTGAAAGAAATGACCTTCCAATGTTGTCATAGGAATAACTGCCATCCCAATCCCAGTCATGTGTATATTCGTGACCAAATTTGAGTTTACCTTTAAATTCATTGCCGAATCCAAGGAAGTTTATATCATGGATCGAGGCACTTCCGGTTTTATTACCTGGACTGAATGATGCGCTGCCATAGAGACTCCAGAGGTCCTGAATATATACCATAATATCAACGCTGTCAGCATTGTTCTCAATCATTTGAGGAATAATCCTGACATCGTAAACGTAAGGACTTTGCCTGATTATCCTTTCACTTTCCTGAATGTAAAAAGGAATAAAGATCTGCCCTTCAGAAAAAATCAGCTTGTTTTTAATTAGCCATTCTCTTGTATTCATATGAAGAGAATTTACCGTCTTCTGTAACCAGTTTCGTACAGTATCTTCTGGATTATTTACTGATGCCCCGAATACGTCAAGAACCTCGATATTAATTTTCCTTATAAATTTTCCTGTGAATTTCTTGATTATCTTACTGTCCGGATCAGTGAGTATACTTTCAGGTTGTTGTTCATCATCATTAGATAAAATTATCTTTAAAACCTTTGAGAAAATATTATCCTTCTCTGAAAAATCTTTAATATCCTGAATTACTTTGCTTGTGTCCTTAGGTTCAACATTTTTATCCTGAGCGATAAGGCATTCAGATATGAAGATTATCAGAATGCTGGATCTAAGCACCCGGAGTATTAATTTAAACCATCTATTCTTCTGACACATTGATTTTAGCCTGTGCTGATTTATACTTATTTCTGTTGTTCACTCTTCTTTTGACAGGTTAGAATTATCCAACATACTGCTAAAATGATACAACCAAGCTAACGTAAACGCAATCGTCTAAAGGTATGAAAAAGGAGTTAATTCTTACTCAGGCACAAATTATTGATATTCACAGCTCCTTCCAGGAAGGTGAGATTAAAAAGCTTGATTTTAAATTTGCTCAAATTTCTTTTGAAATTTAAGGCTTTATAGTTATAAATTTGCATAGTAAAAGTAATGGAAAATAATATGGCGCTTTCAGATACTGTACGGCATCAAGCTGATTCTATTATGAGTGCGTTCTGCGATCGTAGAGTACCGTTAGCTGTACGAGACCAGGTACGAATGCATCATGAATTTCAAAGGAATTATGTGGTTTTGTTAGAGGATAGACCCCGATGGGATAAACCTGAAGAATGGACCCATCTCCCTATCGCAAAATTCAGGTTCAACAAAGACAATGGGAAGTGGACTTTGTACTGGCTGGATCGCAATTCCAAATGGCATCTATATGATATGGTTAAACCTTCAAGCAATCTTAAGAAGTTACTCAAAGAAGTAGACGATGATCCAACGAGGATATTCTTTGGTTAATGTTTCTTAAGGAAGGTTCCGTCATGCAATTCTTCAAATGCTTTCCTCAATTCTCCCTGTGTGTTCATAACGATAGGACCATACCAAGCCACAGGCTCTTTCAAAGGCCTACCCGAGATTAGGAGAAAGCGAAGTCCTTCTTCTCCCGCCTGAACGGTTACTTCATCGCCGCTGTCGAAAAGTACAAGTGATCGGTTGTCTGCTTCAACCGGCGGATGGGTGTCAAGCCAGCCTACACTTTCAGTAGGCACTGACAGAGGTCCTGAAGCATTGCCGAATTTTCCCGATCCTGCAAATACATAGGCAAAGGCATTATTTCTTGTATCGATGGGTAAAGTTTTTCGTCTTCCTGCCGGGATTGAAACATCAATGTAGACCGGATCAGCTGCGATTCCTTCAACAGGACCTCTTTTACCCCAGAAGCTTCCGCAAACCAGTCGTACTTTTGTTCCGTCATCATCAGTAACTTCGGGAATCTCAGAGGATTTAATTTCCTGATAGCGCGGATCAGTCATTTTAAGCGACTTAGGAAGGTTTGCCCACAACTGAAATCCATGCATCCTGCCCGCATTATCGCCCTTAGGCATTTCCTGGTGAATGATACCGCTTCCGGCGGTCATCCACTGTATGTCACCTGAGGAAATCACTCCCTTATTCCCCATACTGTCGCCATGCTCAACGCTTCCTGCAAGTACATAAGTTATAGTTTCAATTCCTCTGTGCGGGTGCCATGGAAATCCTGCAAGGTAATCCTCCGGTTTCTCATTCCGGAAATCATCTAAAAGGAGGAAGGGATCAGCTTCAGCCGGATCGCCGAACCCAATTGCCCGCCTTAAATTAACGCCTGCTCCTTCAACGGTGGGCTGAGCTTTCAATATCTTCTTTACGGGACGTATGGACATAACCAACTCCTTTCATATTAATTCCTGAAAGCAATTCCGGAATAATTCTGAATTATATTTGTGGGAAATTAACTTTACTCGACTGAAGAAAATACAGAAATATTTATTAAATATTCTACATACCCATTAGTCCCTTTATTTAACATATTACTATTAGTTGATTAAATTTGTGGAGTAACAAAAGATTTTATATGTCTCTGAAAAAAATCATACTTTTTGTCCTGCTTTTCATTCCCATTGTCAATGCCCAGAAAAAAGAAATAGTAGCATTTCTCCCTGAATGGGTGGTGAAGGGAGATAATCCTTATTACGTTAAAGATATTGAGGACAGGGGTTCAGCAGATAAGATAACTGTCCTGTGCTACGCTTTTATTGTTCCTCAGCCTGATTCAACCGGCCGGATTATACCGGGATTCCTTAATCCATACCAGGCATATCAGCAGATATATTCATCAGAGATTAGCATCGATGGGATTGCGGATGATTCTACAAGTACTCTTAGAGGACAGTTCAACCAGTTAAAGAAATTAAAGGAAAGACATCCTAACCTGAAGATTGTTCTTTCCATAGGAGGATGGGAAGGCTCTAAATATTTTTCGGATGCTGCATTGACACCGGAATCACGGAAATTTTTTGTGGATCAATGTTTAAAAATATTCGTTGACGGAGATCTGCCGGAAGTAAATGGAGCCGGGGGAGAAGAGGCTGCAGCCGGAATCTTTGACGGGTTTGATATTGACTGGGAATACCCGGTAAATGGAGGGCAGAATGGGATACATCATAATTCGACGGATAATGATAATTTATCAAGGCTATTCGCTCTATTCAGATCTAAACTTGACTCAATCAGGCCCGGTTTTTTAATCACCGCATCTATCCCGGCAACTGAAAAATCCCTGAATTACTACAATCTTTATAATGATCAGCAATATCTCGACTGGTACAACGTGATGACATACGACTATACAGGAGAATGGGATTCATTTACAGGACATATGGCTGGACTCCTTTCGTCTCCTGCTGATACAGCTTACGGCAGAGAAAGGAATTCGTTCGACAAAACGATAAGACTTCTGAATTCCGTCTACAGGATAAGTTCATCAAAACTGGTTCCGGCAGCGGTGTTCTATGGAAGAGGGTGGGGAGGAGTAGATTCACTGAATTTAAGTCCGGGATCAACCGGAAGTGAAATTGCCGATGATTCCACGGGAGGAGTTAAATCTTTTTCCGATCTAAAAAAACTGATAGGTGATAATTATCAGCTTAACTGGGACAGCTATTCGATGGTCCCTTATCTGTACAGCTCTGAGAAGAAGATCTTTGTGACATTTGATAATGAAAAATCAATAGCTCTCAAGTCACATTATGTTGAGGCCTACAATTTGAGAGGATTGATGTTCTGGGAGATAAGCGGAGATGACTCGGCCGGGACACTGGTAGATGTTATTTATAATGGAAACATGCCTGACGCGGTTCCCCTCAACAAAACCAGAAGGTCTACTCCTGCTATTGAGATTTCACAACCCTCAGAGAAGGGCTGGATAAATCAAGGTTCTAATATAATTATTGATACAGAATATTCGGATCGGGATGGTAAAATCATCAAGGTCGAATTTTTCGCAGATGGTATTTCCCTGGGATATACTACAGAAGAACCATTTAACTGGGTGTGGTTTAATGTTCCGCAGGGTAATCATGTAATTACCGCTTCAGCAACTGATAATAATGGCTCAGTAATAATGTCGACTCCCATAGATATTGACGTAAAAAATCGTTAGAAGGTTCAGGGGAGGAATATTGATAAAAATAGTACGTTACTTGTTCTCAACAGCTTTAAAAATAACCTGACCAAGCCCGGCAGGGATTTAATTTATCTGAAAGTATGAGAAGAATTGGACTAAGGTCCTTCACCGGGGCAGCAATTTTGCTTATCTGTGCTGAATAAAATAGACGAAAAATTGACTTATGTCATGGTGACTCTTCATCTTCATTTTTAAGTTTCACTTAAACTTCAATAAATGGTGAAATAATGCCGGAAAAAATAAATAAATTAGTTCTACGAGATGCCGTTAGTTACCAGGAAGGATCGATAGTCAGCAGGCAGATCATGAAGAAGCCTAATGGAAACATTACATTATTTGCGTTTGATAAGGAACAGTCATTAACAGAACATACTTCTCCTTTCGAGGCTGTTGTTAATATAGTCGAAGGAGAAATGGAAATTAAGATAGGGGGAGATCCTCATACAGTACAAGCCGGCGAGATTATAATTCTTCCTCCGAACATTCCGCATGGCTTAACTGCGCAGCAGAAAACGAAAATGCTTTTAACTATGATTAAGTAGAGGGGGATAGAAAGTATTCACTAAGTGGAATTAATTTACGATCCGGCCTGATGTTTGGCCGGTTTGAGTAGAGCTTCTTTGAGGTGATTTACGCTTTCTGTTTCTGAAGGGACGGAAGGCATAGAAGAATTGACTTATGTAACGAGCCGGGAAGTTTGACATTAACCCGTATTCATTTGCTTTTTCATTTTCAGGAAAGTAAGCGGTACCGAAAATCCAGTCCCAGAAAGCAAGTTTCGTGGAGAAGTTTCTGTTCCTTCCTTTCCCCAAGGTATGATGCCACCGGTGCATTTCAGGACCGTTTATAAATTTCTGCAGTTTCCCGGTATGTACATTCAAATTAGAATGGATATACATTCCCCAAAGAGCGCTTATAACTCCTTTATAAGCGATAACCTCCGGGGGTGAACCCAGCAGTACTATGGGCAGGAATTCTACAGTCTGGTTAATTAAAATTTCGATGGCATGAGAGCGTGAACCGGACAGCCAGTCAACCTTTTCAGGGGAGTGGTGTGCTTCGTGTATGCGCCAGAGCCATTTGTTCTTATGCTGCCACCTGTGCATCCAGTAAATATAAAGGTCATGTGTTACGGTGAAGAAAAGGAGCTGTATCCAGATAGGCACATCGGCAAACAGTTTTAGTCTCGAGATTCCTGTAGTATTATCGATGTAATAGATTACATAATTGAAAATGAGAATACCGAGAATATAACTTTGAGCAATTGTATATAATGCAAGATCATCGAAAAACCCCTGGCGAAGGATTTTCTGGCCCTTATTATAAGGGAAAATTCTTTCCAGTATAACAAAGAAAAGTGCTGATGCAGCAATTATTATCAATGAGACTGCCTCGGCGGAAGACAGTTCAGTAAAATAATTTATAACTGAATCATATATAAACTTAAACACCTGCATATCTTATTTATACAATCTTGCCGATGAATTTCAACTCTGCAGACTGGATTTTGCTCTGCGTAACTTCTTGAGGTTTTTGATTTCACTCTCATAAACCCTCTTCACACCATCGCCGAGTGCAAGTTCAATATCTCTTACGCTCGAGATCAGTCTTTCGAGTCCTACTATTTCAACAGATGCAGCCTGATCTGTGCCCCACATTGCGCGATCAAGAGTAATGTGGCGTTCTATGAAACAGGCACCTAAAGCAACTGCAGCCCAGGTTGGAGCAAGACCGACTTCGTGTCCCGAATATCCGATCGGAACCCCGGGATACATCCTTTTTAAGGTTGGGATCAACCTTAGGTTCAGTTCCTCATTCCTACAGGGATAGGATGAGGTAGAGTGTGCAATGAGAAGGTTCTCTGTTCCGTATATATTAACCGCATAACGGATTTCCTCCATGGTTGACATCCCGGTGGACATCATCAGAGGTTTATTCAAAGCTTTATGCCTGAGCAGAAGCTCTTCGTCCGTAAGTGAAGCAGATGCAAACTTATATAGAGGCGGATCGAATTTTTCGATGAACTCTACTGCTTCTTCATCCCAGCAGGAAGCGAACCATATTATGCCTTTCTTCCGGCAGTAACTATCTATTTCTTCAAACTGCTCTTTTTTGAACTCTACTTTATGCCTGTATTCAATATATGTCATTCTTCCCCATGGAGTATCCCTTTCAATATCCCACTGATCTTTTGGTACACAGATTTCAGGTGTGCGTTTCTGGAATTTTACGGCATCGCAGCCCGCCTTAACTGCACCGTCAATCATTCTTTTTGCTATTTCTACGGATCCGTTATGATTTATCCCGATTTCCGCAATTACAAATACCGGAGCTCCATCTCCGATAATTCTGTTCCCGATTTTTCTGAGCCTAGATGAATTCATTAGTGCCCTCATTTTGTGGTAAAATTACTCTTTAGTATTCAGTGCGATGATTAACTCAGCAAACTCTCTGAATGCGCCGTTTCCTCCTTTATTCCGACATATATAATGAGCAATATCCTTGACAAAGATAGTTCCGTCAGAAGGTGTTGCGGATAAACCTACTTCATTAATCAATGCTATATCGTTAACATCATCACCAATATAAGCAATATTTTCCTTTTCAAGTTTTAATCCTGTTAATACTTCTGAAAGCAGGGATTTTTTATCTTTAACGCCCCTGTAAAGGTATATTATATTGAGTTTCTCTGCTCTTTTAAGTACTGAACCGGAGAGTTCTCCTGTTATGATTCCTGTCTCTATTCCGAGTTCATTCCTGAGTCTTTCAACTCCCATTCCGTCTCTGATTGAGAACCTTTTCATAACCTCGCCATCATCTGAATAATATACTCCGGTATCAGTAAGAACACCGTCACTATCGGTCAGTACCAGCTTAATTTTTTTTGCTCTTTCTTCCAGATGCCGGTTATCTTCCTTGAGTTTTTTATCTATTACCAAGCTGTCCATCCTCCGTCAACAATTAAATTAGCCCCGGTCATATAAGATGACGCTTCGCTTGCCAGGAAGACAATTGCACCTTTATAGTCGGAAGGAGCAGCCATTCTCCCCAGCGGAGTTCTATTTGAATAATTTTTGATGAAATAATCTTCCTGGTTGTTCTCTACTCCTCCGGGGGAGAGGCAGTTTACGCGAACCCCCTTTCCGCCCCAGTAAGCTGCAAGAAACCTTGTAAAAGAAATAACCGCACCTTTGGTAGCAGGGTAAGCTGGGGATTTATAAAATCCCTGTGAACCATCATCCTTTTTATAAAGAGACTGATCGGGAGCAACTATCCCATATGTCGATGCAATATTAATGATGCTTCCCGAACCCTGTTCCGCCATTTGAGATCCTATTACCTGAGAACAGAGGAATGTTCCGGTGATATTAACGCTAAATGATTTTTCCCATAGCTCGAGCGGGTAGTTTTCAAATTTTGAGAGTTCTGCTGCCGCAGATGGATTTTCAAACATATCATTTATTGCTGCGTTGTTGACAAGGATATCTATTTTTTTGTACTTATCAAGTATCCTGTCTTTTAATTTTATTATGGAAGCATGGGACGTTATATCAGTCCCGATTCCCATACTGTCTCCCTCAAGGCTAAAGGCGAAGTCATTACAGGCATTTTCATTAAGATCACACACAATTATTGCCGCCCCGGCCTCAGATAAAGCCAGGCAGTGCTGTTTTCCAAGCAGACCAAGACCACCTGTAACCACTGCAACTTTATTGTTCAGAGAAAAAAGTGAAGGTGATTCCATTAAACCTTTGCTTCTTTCTTCTTTGGTTTTGTGTTAAAGTTACTTGTTTTCCTGAAGACAGGTTCTACCGGCTCGCCTTTCAGGTATCCGGCAATGTTTGCCTCATCAACCGCTTTCTTCAGGATAGGAAGGACTTCTCTATAAACCTTCAAAGTATAATTTACATCTTCGTCGCTGTGGGAGTAACTCATATTATGGAACCCTCCCCAAAGAATGCCCCGCTTAATCATTTCCTGCTGAACCAGGGATTTCATTTCAAGAGGATTACCGGCTGATGCATCGAATGTTATTATTGTTCTGCAGTCGTATCCCGAGCATTTCGTATAGTTCATACCAAGTTCCGAAGCAATTTTATTATACCCTTCACGGAGTCTGCGGCCCTGTTTTACAAGGTAAGCCGGAACATTCTTATCTCTCAATTCCTCAATAGTGGCTTTAGCTGCGGCAAGTGAAAGAGTTTCTCCTCCGAATGTAGTATAAAAGAAAACTTCTTTATCCAGGACTTTCATAATTTCTCTTTTTCCGGTTAGAATGGATATAGGCATTCCGTTAGCTACGGCCTTACTAAAACAGGCAAGATCGGCATCTACACCAAAATATTCCTGTGCGCCACCCAGTGCTACCCTGAAACCCGTCCACATTTCATCGAAAATCAGGATAGTTCCGTTTTCAGTACACACTTTCCTCAGCTCCTGCAAAAAATTATTTTCCGGAGCCTGGAATACGAAGGGTTCAAGTATTACGCAGGCTGTTTCACTGTCTATTGAATCAATAACAGAATCAATGTCATTATAGTTGAAAGTATAGGTCATATCCTGGATAATATCGGGGATCCCTTTATTCCTGTCAGTTACAGAGATATACCAGTCGTGCCGTCCATGGTAGCCGCAGCAGAGCACTTTATCCCTCCCGGTATATGCACGTGCTACACGTATAGCAGCAGAGGTCACGTCAGCGCCTGTTTTACTGTAGCGAATAGACTCCGCATTAGGCACTATCTTGTTGATGAGCTCGGCAACTTCAACTTCAAGCGGATGCATAAGGGAGAATGTTATCCCTTTCTCAAGCTGTGCCTTAATTGCATTGTCAACTTTATTATATGCATAACCCAATGAAAGGGGACCGATTCCCATCAGAAAATCTATATATTCATTACCGTCGACATCCCACACATGTGAACCTTTGCCTCTATCAAGGTACTTGGGGGCAACACCCTTAATGTTCTGAGAAGGACCCTTTGCCAGCGTCTGGGTTACTGATGGAATAAGTTCAAGGGCCTTTCTGTAATATTCATCTGACTTTCTGATTTCAGGATAATCTTTGTTAAATTCAACTTTATTCGGCATTATAATTCCCTCGTATATTAAAATGAATATTCCGCTCTTTTGGAGAGACGTATAAGTTCTCTGTTTATTTTGCCAGCAATTTTTTCAGGCGTAAATCCTTCATACTCAAGAACATCGGGAAGAAGCGCCGGTTTGAACCATTTACTTTCAAGCGCTATCGGCAGTACGTTGCATCGTACTTTTTCCTTGACAAGGATTTCCGATAAAATTGAATACAGCCCTCCGGTAAGAAAGTGATCTTCCAGAGTTACTATAAGAACATCACTAAGACAGGTATTTTTTAACAGATCCTCATCTATTGGTTTAAGAGTTCTCATATTTACTACACCGACGGATTTACCTTCGGATCGAAGGATATCTGCGGCTTCCACTGCTTGTTTAAGTAATGTCCCATAAGTAAAGATAACGATATCCCGACCTTCAACAATTACTTCAGCTTTCCCTATCCTGAAATCTTTATTATGTTCAACTGCCGGTTTCAGATTATTATATCTTATATAAAATGGGGAAGGGTGAAGAATTACCTCTTTTAAACCGATGAGCATGTCCTCTTCATCGGAGGGACAGAAAATATTAACAGGCGGAATACCGCGCATCAAAGAAATATCTTCGATTGCCTGGTGGGTAGGCCCGTTTCCGTCGCTTAAAAAACCGGGAACCGCACCAACGAGTTTAACGGGAAGATTCCCGATTCCGATGTCGGTCCTGATAAATTCAAACGCACGCATGGTAAGAAAGGTCGCCAGGGCATGCACAATCGGAATATTTCCTCTCAATGCGAGTCCTGCAGCCATACCTATCATAGTCTGCTCTGCTATACCGACATCAATGAATCTGTCTTCAATTAAATTCGGTAGATTTCTTATAGCGGCACGATTTTCAGCAGTCATCACTATTATGCGTTCATCTTCTTTTAGAAGCTGCAGAAGGAGTTCTTCGTAATTCATTGTTATCTGACTATTAAAGTTTCTGATTTTAATTCTGTTTTTTCTTTACTGTATAGTTCCTTAAGAAGAAGTTCAACTTCTTCGTGAGTAAAGTTGCAGAACCAACGGTCAGCCCGTGATTCGATGCTTGGAAGACCTTTCCCCCTAACTGTTTCCGCTATAACCACAGACGGGGTATCTTTATTAAAAGGAATACTTTTGAATGTTTTTTCAAGATCGTTGAAATTATGACCGTCGCATCTACGGGTAGTCCATCCGAATGCTTCGAATTTTTTCTCAAGAGGTTCAATTGGAATAAGTTCTTCCGTCCTGATGTTAGCCTGGAACCGGTTCCTGTCAACGACAACAGTAAGATTGTTGAGTTTGTGCGCAGCAGCTACGAGTAGACCTTCCCATACCGAGCCCTCATTTAATTCACCGTCACCTAATACAACGACAATCCTGTTTTTCTTTCCTTTTATCCGGCAGTCTTTTGCGACACCCATCGAAACTGAGAGCAGGTGTCCTAAAGAGCCTGAATGATATTCAATACCGGGTATATTAGTGTTCGGATGCCAGTAAATAAAATCATTCGTCTTAAGATGATTCTTTAACCTGTCCTTCTCAATAAATCCCAATTCAGCGAACGTTCCGTACAGAGCAGGGACATCATGCCCTTTAGAAAGGAAGAGATAATCACGATCGGGATCCTTAAGATTATCTTTATTGATGTTCAGGTATCGGGAATAGAGATACACCAGGAGATCGGTGCAGGAAAGGGAGGCTCCGATAAAACAGCCGCCGTCTGTGGCCATCCTTATAATATGTTCCCTTACTCTGAATGCAGTTTCTTCAAGCACTGATTTATTTTTTTTATCCATATTCAGATTACTTTCGTTTGCTCCGGTTTTATGGTTTTCAGATCTCCGAGATGATCCCGGTACCAGTTCACCCCGTTATATTTTTCATTTATTGCCTTAACTTCCGGATGTTCCTTTTCATATTCAAGTATATCGTTCAACCCGAATTCCGGGTTGTTCTCGTAAAGAGCTTCATATATTTTTTTAATGAAAAGATAATCCTCAATATAATCAATTGTCCAGCGGTGACTCATCGAGTAATCGAGTCCTGTTTCCCATACAACATTGCCGATCCTGAATTTCTCAGGATTTTCCCAGATATAAGGAGTGGTATGCTCGCGTTCGAAATCTTTCGAAGCTTCTCTTAAACATTTTTCGAGCGTTTCAAGACTCATTATTTCCACATCATTTCCGTCGGGATAAGTAGCCGGGTGGAGATTACTCACATAATCAAACCTGTCAGCGTTAGATATATGATAATTAATTACCTTATTGATAACGGAAGGATCTATCAGTGGGCAGTCGGATGGAATTTTAACAACCGTATCACCACCGTATTCACGGGCAGCATTTATATGCCTCTCGAGCAGGTTGTTGGTACTACCGCGGTATATGTTGTATCCTTTGCCCTTCAGGATATCTGCAAGTTCATCATCATAACGTTCTTCAGTAAGGGCGGCGACAATTGTTCCGGACAGATCTGAATGGCTGACACGTTCAAGCATCCTGATTATAAGAGGTTTCCCTGAAAGAGGCATCATAACTTTCTTTGGGAGCCTGGTTGATCCCATCCTTACCTGAATAACTGTGATGATTTTCATAACGTGATATTTTTTAATGAGATTAATATGATCTATTATTTATATATCACTTCTCAGCATTTAGTAATTTTGAACGGAACCTAAGCAGCAGCTTACTTTTAAGTCTTGTTCTTATTATCCTGGGATGAAGTTCAACCGAACGGGAAGTATTTAAAAGGTTAATCCCCGTTTCAGCAATCGCCCCGGAAGATGTTCCGTTGTTCTGAATAGGAGCAAGCTTTTTCAATTCCTCCAGATTGAATTCTGAGAAGACCTTCTTCCCAAGGGCAAGTCCAACATAAACAACGCTTGAATATCTTGTTACAAGCGTATCACAGTTAGCTATCATATGGGAAGTATTTTCTGAGGGGAATACCAATGCCCCGGGCGCATAGGCATTTATTTCGGCTGTTGCCCTTTCAACGTTTTCATTCGGGTGCAGTTTAAATATCATCTGTTTTCCGTCAGCTATTTTCTTAGCCTTTTCAATAAACTTTTTTCTGTTTTCATACTTGTAGGTTTCCCTTGTATCGGATGTTGCAACAAGTACATATCCTTTATAGGGAAAGTTATTATTAAGGAACTCCCTGCAGTTATCAAAATTAGGTATGCCGGTTACCTCAATTTTGTCAGGGTCAACTCCTTTATTTATGAACAGATCTCTGTAACCTTCTGAAGCCACACAGAATTTGTCAAAAGCATTTGAAAGACCTGTCACTGAAGTGCTGGCCATCCACCTTGGTAGTTTCAGGTATTTCACTATGTGAAATAAAAAGTTCTCGGGGTCTGTCATACCCTCCTGAACAAGTATCACTTTCTTATTACGGATATTTTTTGGAACTACCAGGTCAGAACAGGTATAAACGAGGTCATAATTATTGGCCGCGCCTTCAAAATCAATTTTCAGGTTATGTTTCTTAAGGTAATCGAATGTTCTTTGTTTGAATTGACCTCCGAGGATAGTGAAGTCAAGGATACCAGTCTTACCTGCCTGTTTAAGGAATCCAAGAGAATAGAATGGAGTAAAATAACAATGATCTGAGGGAAAATGGGAGGAAATTTTATGCATCATAGTAGTCTGATTAAGTGAACCGCAGATAAATAGAATTTTTCTATTGTTCATAAAATCTCTTTCGATTAAATCTTAAAATTATTAAATAACCAGTCCCCGAGTGTTAATTTATTGTTAAGAATACCTCTAAGTTATATTTATTAAATGAATTAACTCATAATATATTTTATAATCTATTTAAACTCAAACCAGGGTGCCCGGACTCATATTTAGTTGATTTTGAACTGCTTTTTCCTATAAGGGATTAAAATATAACAACTTAAATCGCATTAAGATTTGATTGGAAACAATTCTATTCTTAAATTCACTCATCTTAGCTCCCAAAAACATTTAAACTTTAGAATGAAAGCCATAAAACCCAAAAAACTGCAAAAAGGGGATTTGATTGGAATAATTTCACCTGCATCATCGGTTAATGATCCCTTCCGGCTTGAAAAAGGTGTGCAGTATATCGAGAAGATGGGATACGACGTGATGGTAGGAAAAAACGTTGGAAAGTTTAACGGCTACCTGGCAGGTACTGACCAGGAAAGGCTTGATGATCTGCATTCAATGTTCTCAAACAAAAAGGTTAAAGCTGTTTTCTGCCTGAGAGGCGGTTACGGCGCTGCAAGACTTCTGGATAAAATTGATTATAAACTGATCAGAAATAATCCTAAGATCTTTGCCGGCTACAGTGATATTTCTGCTCTTCACCTTGCTATGTTTTACAAAACCGGATTGGTGACCTTTGCGGGACCCATGGTGGGAGTAGATTTTTATGAAGAAGTCAGTTCTTTTACAGAAGAAATGTTCTGGACGCTCCTTACATCCTCAAAGAAATTCGGACGTGTTGAAAATCCCGATGATGAACATATACTGAGCCTGAATTCCGGTACTGCAAATGGAAGGATCGTAGGAGGGAACCTTTCGGTTATTGCAGGACTTATAGGGACAGATTATTTTCCTGATCTTAAAGATAAGATTCTGTTGATTGAAGAGATGGGAGAAGTGCCCTACAAGATAGACAGAATGTTCAACCAGATGAGATTGTCAGGGATGTTCAAGGGAATAAAAGGCGTGGTTATAGGATCGTTCCGTGACTGCCATGAACTCGACCCGAATAAAAAGACATTAACCCTTGGAGAGGTTATCACGGATTATCTTTCCCCGCTGAAGAAACCCGTTATTTATAATTTCAGGCATGGCCATCTCAGAGATAATATAACAATTCCTTTAGGTGTGAATATCAGACTCAATGCATCCAGGAAATTTGTTGAAATTGCGGAGGCGGCTGTATCTTAGAAATCTGGGCGAAGATTCTTATTCAGGATGTACTTCATCATGTATGAATATCCTGTAACCCTGTTCTTGCATTATTCTTCCTGCCGATGATGCGGTTTCGAAATCAGGGTAAATACCAAATACGGTAGATCCGCTTCCGCTCATAATTGAGAAAACTGCGCCAAGTTTATGATGAAGATATCGGATATCTTTTATTAAAGGATAGGCTTCAAATACGGGGTCTTCAAATACATTTTTTAGCTGGTTAAAGTAGAGCTTTAAGTGATATAGATCGAGAGATTCAACTTTTCTCAAATCAAAATCGGGCTTAGAGGGAGTAATTTTACTATAGGCCCATTTAGTGGATATATTTATTCCCGGATTAACAATTACAATTGGAAGATCGGAATGCAGCAGAAGGGGCTTAAGTATCTCGCCGCGGCCGCAGGCGAAAGTAGGGCGGGGATGAAGGAAGAAAGGGACATCGCTCCCGAGTCTAAGTGCAAGATCAAAAATTTCACTCCCCGACAAATTAAGTCCTGAAAATTCATTCAGTGTATTTAATATTGCCGCTGCATCTGAACTGCCGCCTCCCAATCCGGCTCCAACCGGTATATTCTTTTCAAGATAGATTTTTACATTAAGCTTTTCCCTGGAATATTCTTCGAGAATATTTTTGGCAAAAACTGCCAGGTTCGTTGAATCAGAAGGGAGTGAATTGTCATTTGATGAAAAACTAAATTTATCCGAATCTTCAATGATGATCCGATCAAAAATATTTACTGGATAAAAAATAGTCTCAATGTTATGATATCCGTCCTGCCTTTTTTCAGTGACGTATAATCCGATATTTATTTTCGCCGGAGTCAGGATTTCAGTTTTTGCCATCGAGATATTTCCTGATTTTAATAATATGTTCTGGTCCTGAACCGCAGCAAGCACCTATGAAAGTAGGTGAATATTTCATTGTTTTTTTAACCAGGGCAAGATAATCCTCCGGGGAAAATCCGCATGTTATTATGTTATCTTCAGGATTACCGGATCCACAGTTAAGATAATATCCCCAGTTGTACCCGAATTCCTTCTCTATCGCATTGAATTGTGCGGGTGAAATACAGTTGACACCTATAGCCAGAGGTTCATGCTCCCCGATAAACCGGACAGCCTCGCCGGGGGATTCACCTGAAAGAAGCCTCAGATTCTCATCCAGATAGATACTTACGACATAAGGAATACGATTCTGAGAGCAATATTCACAAATAATTTTTATTTCATCAAAGTGACTTTGAGTTTCATTCAGGATGAAGTCGGGACCGTTTTCGATAAGTAAACTAATATGTTTATGGTGGTTATATTTAAGTTCTTTCCTGGCTAAACGACGAACTTTTTGATAGCAGTCTTCTGCCGGAGCGTTGGAAGCTGCTATATAAACCTGCAGATTACCTTTCGCCTGATGTGCAAGTTTAAGGGCTGTTCTAAGCAGCTCTTCCTGTTTATTCCAGCTGAAGTCTGACAAGGCTGAAGGATTTGTACGGAACGTATTGGTTGTAATAATGTCTGCTCCTGCGGATATATAATCCCTGTGAATTTTCAGCACTTTTTCGGGATAATCAGTATTAGCAAAGGTCATCCACGCTTTTTTATGAATCGGGACCCCTGCCTGCTGGAGCTGACTTCCCATTGCTCCATCAAGAATAAGCGGTCTTTTACTCTCTGCCGCGGTTGAAAAAGGATTCGATTTATCCATTTCTACCGTGGATTTCTTTCTTTTAAAAACAGTACGGTAGTAGGTTTCTGTCTCATTAATAATTCTATCGAGGTCTATCAGCTGAATGCATTCAAGATTATAAGGACATACCTTCTTCCAGCAAGGCGAGCAGAAAAGATCTCCCTGGTATATTTTAATTCCACGGTCGTACAGGTCAATTTCTGTCCAGCAGCTTACCCCGAACCATACTATTATGTATTTCTTAAGGGCTATACCCAGGTGCATTCCAAAAGAATCACCGGTTATTATGATATCTGCAAGGTCCTCAAAACATGCACCCCTTCTTACTCCCATCGTGGTCGGAGTATTGATAATCCTTCCCTCAAAATGAGAATAAATTATACTATTTCTCTCAGTATCCTCGGGTCCGCCAAGGAGTACAATTTTCCCTATGTTCTTCCGGAGCAGATTCTCGATCAGATAGACATGCTGTTCGATAGTCATCTTTTTATTCGGGTAAAGTTCTGAACAGCCGGTGTTAAATCCTATCACAAAATCGTTGTCGTGCAAACCCGCGCTCTTTTTATAATCGGTAATAAACATTTTTTCTTCATCACTTAAACTGAATACATATTCATCTCTTTTATAATCAAGCTCAAAAGTTTCTGCAAGGTAATCCTGACCGGTGCGTTTATTCACCTTAAATTTAAGGTGATCGTCCATACCAAGGTTATAATTATAATATGCACCTTCATTCACAGGAAATATTTTACCGTCTCTGTTAAGCCCGAATCCAAGCTTATGTTCTGCTTTTATAGAGTTCAGAAGCGCGCACGAGCGCTGTGATTTATCTACGTTCATGACGTAATCGAATTCCATTTCATTCAGTACTGCGACCGACTCTGCATCATAAACGAAAACTTTATCAAGGTAAGGAATATTGAGCAGGAGGGGGGCGGCTATTTTAAGCGTAACCCAATAAATAGTTGAATCAGGGAATTTCCATTTAATCGACGGAAGCTGGGCTGTGGTCATCAATATATCGCCCATAGCGTCGAAATTAATAATTAATATTTTCTTCCCGATAGGAAGATTGTCCTTACACCCCTCCACCCAGCAGTTATGATCAGGATAACAGGGCTTGTAGCCGGTGAACCGCTTACAGGAAGGAACTTCTTTTAAGGTCAAAAAAAACCTGACTAGTTGTAAATAATAATTATATTTATGAGTTAAATTTATCAGTCAAATATAAAAAAACATTAGCTGCATTTGAAGGAGTATTTTTATATATGCTGTTCCAGGTAAGTTTCGGTGACGGTTATGCCGGGAGTGCGAAAATTGCTATTCTGAGTTCAGAACAGCTTATAAAAAAGGGTTATGAGCTGAGACTCTTTGCTTCAACAGGCTCCCTTACTGAAAGAAGAGCAAAGGAGAGAGGAATCGAGGTTATTTCTTTGAATTCTTCGGTGATTTTAAAGATATATATAAAAAGTTTAAGCTATACTTTAGCGAGTTAAATCCTTTTGCTGTGATTTCGTATCATTCGCTGGACAGAAAGCTGGGTCTGAATTTGAAAAGGGAATTTAAAGATAAATTCCAGAATATTGCTTACCGTCAGAACATTACCAAAAGTGTTCCTGTTATAGGACCTCTCATCTACAACAGATATTTTGATTACCAGGTTGCATGCAGCGGAGGCGTAGCAGATAGCTTAATCAGGTCCGGTATCAGGAAGAAAAAAGTAAAGGTAATCCACAACGGAATTGAATTCCCTGAAAACATAAATGAAATTAAGGGAGTGGAGGTTAAGAATAAATATTCGCTGAATGATAAAATAGTCCTGGGTCTATCCACATGGTTTCATAAAGAACGGAAGGGATTTGACATTCTCTTCAATGCATTCTCAAAGCTGGATGACAAGTTTATCCTGTTGATTATCGGCATACCTGAAGGACAGCAGAAAGAGGTGGCAGATTATGCGGCGGAATTCGGGATCAGCAGGGAGAAGATAATAATGCCGGGGTATGTTGACGATATCTGGAAGTATTACAAAGCAATGGATATATTTCTGCTGACTTCAAGATCTGAAGGATTTTCACTGGCTCTACTTGAGGCAGGTATATCATCGCTCTCGTTGATAGCTTCCGATATTCCCGGCAATGATGAATTCATAAAAAATGGTGAGAACGGATTCTTATTCAGTCTTCATGATACAGATGAACTGGTAAGGATAATTAATCATTTAAGCAATGATCCTGCGTTGAGAAAAGACTTCGGCAGGAATGCCTACGATGATGTTAAAAAGAATTTTACTATAAAAGCTCTTACAGGAAAGATGGATAATTTCCTTAAATCTATCGGTTATTTCTGAGTTTTAACATATTACCGGCCAGTCTTTCAAAAGCTTCGAGAACTTTCTGATTTGAAAGCTGAAGCATACACTCGTGGTTATAGGGACATTCAAGATAGTTGCAGACGATACAGAACAAATCATCTTTTAATACATAACCGGAAGTTGCGGAATACGGTCCATGTTTAGCCGGATCGGTGGGACCGAAAATTCCAAGTGTAGGGATTCCCAGTGCCGCAGCCATATGCATCGGACCTGAATCGTTTGCAAGTATAAAACCGCAGTTTTTAATAAGACCCGACATCTGTCTTAGTGATGTTTTAGGAGCCAGTACTGTTCTGTCGGGAAAGTGATTCTTTATATAATCTGCATCATATTCGTCCCCGGGTCCCCATAAGATCAGAAAATTTACCTTATATTTTTTATTTATGACAGAACATATTTCTATCCATTTTGATGCATCGCATCTTTTGGATGGCCAGCCGCCGGCAGGTATGATTCCTACCACAAGAGAATCCGACCTACAGTATTTTTTAATGAACCTCCTGCCGAATTCATCATCCTCTTCAGAAACATAGAAGTGCACATTCCGGGTATTGATTTCAACATTCAGCGGCTTAAGCAGCTCAAGATTATGCTCGGCTGAATGATGATCGCCTCTTTCACTAGTAGCAAGAATGTTATAGGCATATTTCCTTCCACGGTAAGCATAACCGACCCTGTATTTAACCCCTGATAAAAAAGTGATCTGAGCCGATCTCGGGTTCGACCAGAGGTCAAGGATCATATCGTACTTTTCTTTCTTTATTCGCAGTGCGACCAGAAGAGGGAATTCTGTTTCGTTCATTGTGAGAACTTTTCTTACAAACGGATTATTTTCAACGGACGCTTTAGCAAATTTTTCAGTAAGGTAATCAATTTCTGCATACGGAAAATGAGCTGTAAGGTTCTCAAGTATGATGGTTGAAAGTATAATATCCCCTATTCCGCGGGGTTTTATACATAAAATTCTCTTTATCTTATTTTTATCTATCAGCATTAAATGAGAATAGTTTAGTGAGCATCCAGCCAGTTTCCTCCGGTTCCTGTTTCAACTATTATCGGTACATTCATAGGAATTGCATTTTCCATTTTTTCCTTTACCATTTCCCTTACTTCATCTACTTCGTCTTTATAAACATCGAAAAGAAGCTCATCGTGTACCTGCAGAACCATCTTGGAAAGGGCTTTCATTTTATTAAGTTCGTTATATATGTTTATCATTGCCACCTTTATCATATCGGCAGCCGTTCCCTGGATAGGCATATTTATAGCAACACGCTCTTCAAACTGACGTACTACACGGTTGCTGCTGTTAATATTCCTGAGGAATCTTCTTCTGCCGTAAAGAGTTTCCGCATAGCCTTTCTCCCGTGCCTTCAGTACAGATTCATCCATAAAGTGTTTAACACGTTTGAATGTATTAAAGTAGGTTTCAATAATTTCTTTTGCATGCGACTGCGTTATACCTAACCGTGTTTTCAATCCGAAAGGTCCTATTCCATAAAGTACTCCGAAATTTACTTCCTTGGCTCTTCTTCGCATTTCCGGAGTTACATCTTCAGGATCAACCATGAATACAAGTGCGGCGGTGCTTCTGTGAATATCCTCTCCACTCTTAAAGGCTCTTGTAAGTCCTTCATCGCCGGTTATACTCGCAAGTATGCGGAGTTCAATCTGACTGTAATCGGCGCTGAGGATCAGGTGATTTTTATCCCTGGGTACGAATGCTCTTCGTATTTCCTTACCCAATTCCGACCTAATAGGAATATTCTGAAGATTAGGATCATTGCTTGAGAGTCGTCCTGTAGACGCAACTGTCTGGTTGAAACTTGTATGAATTCTTCCTGTTTTGGGATGAATGAGAGCAGGAAGAGAGTCAGCATAAGTTGACTTCAACTTAGCCACCTGTCTGAAGTCGAGGATGAGATCAATAATCTCATGCTCTCCGCGGAGATTTTCAAGTGATCTTGCGTCAGTAGAAAATCCTGTTTTTGTTTTCTTTCCTGTTCTGAGTTTAAGCTTATCAAACAATATCACCTGCAGCTGCTGAGGTGAGTTGATATTAAATTCCTCCCCGCAGCATTTATATATTTTTTTGGTATACTCATTCATAAGCACCTGGAGATCTTTGCTGAAGAGGATAAGAGCATCCATGTCGATTCTGATACCTTCTCTTTCCATATCTTCAAGCACCGGAACAAGGGGGAACTCAACATCGTATGCAATTTTATTAAGCTTTTCCTTATTAAGTTCTGCTTCAAGTTTTTTATAAAGCCGGAAAGTGATATCTGAATCTTCGCAGGAGTAATTAGAAACTGTATCCAGATCAGCCTCAAATATCTTAGATGGATCCTTTTTTGCTCCGATCAGGTCAGAAAGGGGAATAGGTTTGTAATTCAGATATTTTACCGAAAGTTCGTCCATTCCATGTTTCTGGTCGGGATCGATAACATAGCTCGCCAGCATGGTATCGAAATAAAAGTTCTCAACTTCAATGCCGCGGCTGCGGAGCACAGAGATATCGAACTTACCATTCTGGCAGACCTTTTTAATTTTCTTATTTTCAAAAACAGGTTTGAATATTTTTATGAACTCGCTTAGGCGAAGCCTGTCTTTTACTGTCTCAGGAATTTCCTTTTCATTCTCAAAAGCATTCAGGGCTACATAATATCCCTCATTATCCTTCGTTGAGAAAGAAACTCCTGCAAGCTTCAGCATAAAATGGTCGAGGCTGTTGGTTTCGGTATCGAACACGAAGAGGTCTGTCTTTTCTAACTTAGCTGCCAGTTTTTTAGCTTCTGCATCAGTTTTAATCAATTTATAACTGACCTTCTTCTCATTGAAGGTTTCCGCTTCAGGAGTAATAGTTTTTATTTCCTCACCTTTACCCCCGCCGTTTCTTTCATAAAAATTTAAAAAACGGCTGTAAAGATTCTTAAACTCTACCTGAAGGAATATTTCCCTGAGCTTATCAAAATCGGGTTCTGTTAATTTTGCTTTTTCAAAATCAAATTCCAGAGGTACTTCACAGTGTATTGTTGCCAGCTCCTTGGAGATAATTGCGTTTGCTTCTCCGGCAACCAGTTTATTCTTTAATGCGGGTTTTTCTATCTCCTCAATATGCTCATATATGCTTTCAACCGAGCCGTATTTCTGGATTAAAGGAATTGCAGTTTTAGGTCCTATCCCTGCGATACCGGGTATGTCATCAGACTTATCCCCTATAAGTGCGAGGTAATCTATCATCTGGATAGGTTCAAATCCAAATTCATCCCTGACCTTCTGTATATCATAAAAGACAATTTCTTCAGTTGATTTACCAGGTCTGACAATCACAACCTTTTCAGTTACCAATTGGTTGAAGTCCTTATCGGGTGTAATGACAAATGATTCGAGTCCAGCTTCCTCTGCTTTACAGACTGCCGTACCTATAATATCATCTGCTTCATATCCCGGCATTATATAGAGGGGGATATTCATCGCAGTGATGATCTCCTTGATCCTTGCGATCTGCGGAATCATATCCTCCGGCATCTCAGCTCTTGATGCTTTGTAGCCTTCATATTTCTCGTGACGGAAGGTTTTTTCCTTCGAGTCAAATGCTACAGAAAGATAATCCGGTTTGGTGTCTTCAAGTATCTTTAACAGCTGATTCAGGAAGCCGTAAACGGCGGAAGTGGGTTCGCCTTTTGTAGACACAAGGGGACGGTTGATGAAGACGAAATAAGCTTTATATGCTAAAGCCATAGCATCAATTATTACAAACTTTTTACTCATATTTTCTCATCGGTTAAATTCTGAGGTGCCGCTAAGGGAGAATTCTATATTATTAACAAAAATAAAAATAAGTGTTCTTACTTCAAATTCAATAAAAAAGGTCCCGTCGATGATTTATATATGGAGAAAGATATCTGGAGTTTACAGTTGTTAAGACGTATTCAGAACGTTTTCAAAACGTTTTCAGAACGTATACAGAACGTTTTCAGATGCTTACAAGGTGGTAATTGGACGGCTTTGAACTTCTAAAAAAGCACTTGCACCAAGCATTTTTAAGTGGTTTCTTTTAGGTTATAAAGCATTGGAAGGCATAGGGGACTGAAAGTAAATTAAGAATTATTATTTGATATTAACATACATATAAAATTTTAATTTGTCTGATCAAGTATTATCTTTCGCACGATTGTTTGCGGAATTATTAAAAACCTGAATAACTTTATGGAAGCTAATTTATTGTTATATTCGGATTTTCGAACTATCTGCGTTATTGATGGCTAAAAGCACCTTTAAATTCTCTTCTTTCAAAGACATTGTTAAGGCAATGGGACTGGTTTTCGGCGATATCGGAACCAGCCCTATATATACGCTTACTGTTATTTTCACACTTACCCGGCCTACTTACGGCAACCTGATGGGAGCACTTTCTCTCATCTTCTGGTCGCTTATAATACTTGTAACAGTTGAATATGCCTGGCTGGCTATGAGTCTCAGTATTAAAGGCGAGGGCGGGATCATTGTACTGAAGGAAATCCTTGCAAAAAGTGTGAAAACCGGGAGAAGGGCGGGTTTTGCATCCTTTCTGGGATTTGTAGGTGTATCTCTCCTGATGGGTGACGGCGCTATTACGCCCGCAATCAGTATTCTTTCCGCTGTGGAAGGATTACAACTAATTCCATCAGTAGGTCATATCAACGTAAATGCAATAATTCTTATAACCTGTGTAATTACTGTTCTCCTATTTGTTTTTCAATCCCGGGGTACCGATAAAGTCTCTTCTTCCTTCGGACCCATAATGATTATCTGGTTCTCAGCTCTTCTGCTGTCGGGAATTTATTCCCTGATTAAGATGCCGGGAGTGCTGGCAGCGGTTAGTCCTCATTATGCCGTGGAGTTTATGCTCCACAATGGATGGACAGGTTTCTTTGTACTGAGTGAGGTAATATTGTGCGCAACAGGAGGTGAGGCACTTTATGCCGATATGGGACATCTCGGCAGTCAGCCTATAAGGCATGCATGGTACTTTGTGTTCTTTGCTCTTGTTATAAATTATTTCGGGCAGGGAGCATATCTTCTTTCTTCTCAGAATACAGAATATGTCCTTTTCGGGATGATAAAGTCTATATCAGATATCTTTTATGTCCCTTTCCTTATCCTTACTCTGCTAGCAACTATTATTGCATCACAAGCTATGATAAGTGCTGTTATGAGTCTTGTATACCAGGGAATAACTACAAGAATTTTCCCATTGATGAAGGTAAAATATACATCCACACACCTTAAATCTCAGATTTACATAGGTGTGGTTAACTGGGTGCTGCTGATAGCTGTATTGTTTATGATATTCTTTTTCCAGAAATCGGACAACCTGGCTGCCGCATACGGACTTGCAGTAACAGCAACGATGACCATCAGTGCAATGTTCATGATCTGGATATTTAAGATTGAAAGTAAAAAAGCTAAAATGAGTATTGCCGCTCTGGTTTTTCTGGTTGACCTTCTATTCCTGGTTGCAGTAATGAATAAAATTCCTCACGGAGGGTACTGGTCAATTATCGTGGCGCTTATTCCGTTCCTGGTTATCCAGTTATGGTCATCGGGCCATAAAGCAATGTACCGCTCATTTCGTCCCCTGCCTTTTGATGTATTTAAAGAGAGCTATGAACAGATCTACAGGCTTGGAAATAATATAAACGGAACAGCACTATTCTTTACGAAGGACCTCAATAATGTACCGCCGTATATAGTTCACTGTATAATCAGGGGTAATATCATCTACGAGAGGAATATACTGGTTTCAATACAGACTACTGATTCTCCCTATGGTACATCTTTCAATAAGATTGATAACCTTGCGCATGGCCTCTCGGGAATAATAATTCAAACCGGGTATATGGAATTTGTAGATATTCCTCATTTGTTAAAAGCCAACGGTATAACTGAAAAGGTCATTTTCTACGGCGCTGAAGATATAGTTACTAATAAGATCTGGCTGAAAATTTTTGCCACTTTAAAAAAAATCGCACCGAACTTTGTCGCGTTTTACAAGCTACATTACAATAAACTGCATGGTGTAACAACCAGGCTAGAATTATAATTTTCATTATCCGCACAAACAAGATGAAAACTGCCTCAATCCTTCTGACCATTTTATTCATCTCATTCAACTCTCTTGCACAGGAAAGCGGGCAGGATACTCTCTTTGTTGCTTCATGGAATCTGGAGAATCTTTTTGATACGGTACATGATAGTCTTAAAAATGATGAGGAATTTCTTCCCGACAGTATTAAACGCTGGGATAATGCTAAACTGGAAAAGAAATTATATAACCTTTCAAGGGTAATAAAATCAATGAATGAGAACAGGGGTCCGGATATTCTCGGTGTTGTGGAAGTTGAACACCAGGCTTTACTCGATAGTATGATTAATAAGTTCCTTCCTGGATTGAATTATTCATCAGCATATCTTGAATCGCCCGATAACCGGGGGATTGATAATGGATTAATATACAGAAATGATCTGTTTAAGGTACTTTCTGTGACGGGAGACACCATTCATCTGTCTGACGGATACCCCACACGGCTTATTTTCGGCGTCACTCTGCTTGATGATAAAAAAGATACTCTTTACGTATTCGTAAACCACTGGCCGAGCAGAAGAGGAGGAGAGAGTGAATCTGAAATAAACAGGATTAATGCGGCAGGTATATTGAAGAAAAATGTTGACCGGATATTTTCATTAAATCATAAATCCTCCATAATTATTATGGGTGATTTCAATGACGAACCGACAAACAGTTCAATCCTGAATACGTTAGGTGCTCAGCCGATATTATGTGATACTCTACCGGATAGTTTCAGCGAAAACAATCCCGATGAATTATACAACCTTGCATACGAACCTTATAATGAAGGCCTGGGAACTTACAAGTACAGGAATGATTGGAACATGCTCGATCAGATCATAGTAACCCGTGCATTATTAACGGGTGAAAAAATGCACTATTTATGCGGCTCATTTAAAATATATAAACCTGATTTTATCGTTGAACAGACAGGGAAATATGCCGGATCACCTTTTCCCACATACGGGGGAAACCGGTACCTTGGAGGATACAGCGACCATTTTCCGGTAACTGCAAAGTTTATTGTAAATCAGCAGGAGGATTAAAATGAAGAGAGAAGTGCTGATCTTTGGGGCAAATGGAGCCCTTGGAAAGGGCGTAACATTGGCCTTACAAAAAAAGAATTATAACAAAGTTTATCTTTTCGATTTCAATATTGAAGAACAGGATACTGCCGGCGGATCTGCTAAGAAAATTAACATCGGGGACCTTTCTATAGAGAAAAATGTGGAAGACGCTTTTAAGAAGATTGATCCCTCGAAGGAGAAACTGTTTTTCCTATACAGTACTGTAGGAGGGTTTGCTGGTGGAAAAAAAATAATGGATACAGAAGAAGACGAATGGAACAGGATGATGAACATGAATCTGAAAACGAACTTTTACATAGCAAAATATTTTTCAAATCTGGTGGAGAAATCTGCAGGCGGATCAATATGTTTCACAGCGGCAGAGACAGGCTTGAATGCAGAAGCGGAAAAAGGGGCATACGGAGTATCAAAAAGCGCATTGATTCACCTTGTTAAAACGCTCTCAATCGAGGGAAACGCTCTTAATCTTAGTGCAAATGCAATTGCGCCCTATATAATAGATACCCCTGCCAACAGGGAATGGATGAAGAACGGAGATTACAGCAAGTGGATAAAACCGGAAGAAATTGGTAATTTGGCACATAGTCTTTTCGAAAACTTCAACTTCGTATCGGGAAATATTTTGAGGCTGACATCAAGATTTAATGTTCGTTTCTAGGCTTTAATTAGGAATTTTAGTTAAATTTACTACCTAAATATTTATTGACTTTGTTTTTCGAAATAGTTATTGTAACGAGGTCTTTTTAAGAAATTTATTGGAGCCTATCTCTCCTCAAAAGATCATTTTTTAATTTATTAGGAGGTTACTATATATGGAATTTATTGGGATTATCTCGGCAATGATTAATGTGATTGCGCAGGCTAATCAAAATCAGGGTACTTTGAACTGGCTGGCTGAGAAATATGAAGCCGGCGGAATTTTCATGCATCCAATTCTTGCTTGTCTTATTCTTGGGCTTGCTTTCTCTATTGAAAGATTCTGGACCCTCTCACGAGCAAGAGTTAATACAAAAGATTTTATTGTAAAAGTAAGAAGAGCACTTGATGAGGGCGGAGTTGAACGCGGCTAAAGAAGTCTGCGGCAACACCAGAGGTCCGGTTGCTTCCGTTTTTCATGCCGGACTGTTAAGAGCAGACGAAGGTCTTGAAGCTGCTGAAAAAGCAATCATTGCTTACGGCGGAATTGAAATGAGCTTCCTTGAAAGAGGAATGATCTGGATTTCTACTTTTATTACTATCGCTCCTATGCTTGGTTTTACCGGAACTGTACAGGGTATGATCCAGGCATTTGATGCTATTAAAGAAGCAGCCCAGATTTCACCGGCAATCGTTGCTGAAGGTATTTCTGTTGCTATTGTTAACAACCTTGTTTGGTCTTGTTGTGGCTATGATACTGCAGGTTTTTTACAACTATTTTATATCAAGAATTGACAGCCTTGTTGGTGATATGGAAGAAAGTTCAGTAGAATTGATAGATGCTCTTTATGAATTAAATCAAAGCAATTTAAGAAATAATTCATACTTTAAAGAGTAGTGTATTATTAATAATATTGAAGAGTATTAAGCAATGATTAAAAAAAGAAAAATAGCCGAAGCTGCAATACCTACCAGTTCAATGGCGGATATAGCTTTCCTGTTGCTGCTGTTCTTCCTGGTTGCAACAGTTATCGATGTTGATACAGGTATCGGTCTTACTCTTCCTGAATATGTTGAGGATCGCAAGAATGTGAAAGTTGACCAAAAGACAGAATGGCAGCTATTTTGATCAATGAGAATGGTGATGTTCTTCTAGATGGAAAACCGGTTCCGCTTTTCAGATAAAAAATAATTTGAAGCCGAGAATAATCTCCAAGATTGATCTTCCTATCAATAAAAAATTAATTGTTTCTGTTAAGACTGACAGAAAGACAAATTATAATACTTATGTACAGGCTCTGGACCAGATAAAACAGGCATATTTTGAAGTCAGAGATGAATATTCAAACCAGCAATATGGCAGGCCATTTAATGAACTTGCGCCGAAGAACAAGCAGAAAATTGTAAAGGATAAGATTCCTATTATAATTTCTCTTGCGGAACCTGAATCAGTTAAAAAATAAGAGTTGAGGAAGATCAGGATGAAATTTAAAAAAAGAAGAGCCAATACTAAACAGGAAATTCCTACTGCGTCAATGCCGGATATTGTCTTTATGCTGCTTCTTTTCTTTATGGTTACAACAACTCTAAGAGAAGTGGATGTGCTGGTAGACTTTAAATTCCTGAAGCAAAAGCAATCGAGAAAATTGAGAATAAGAGATTGATCTCATATATATGGGTTGGAAAGAGTGGAAGAATTCAGATAAATGATAGCATTGTTAAATTGAGTGATGTTCGAACGATTATGTATGCCAAAAGACAGGAATTACCGAATGTAATTGTTTCGCTGAGAATTGATAAAGGAACGGATATGGGACTTGTTACCGATATTCAGCAGGAACTCAGAAAGGCTTATTGTTTAAGAATAAATTATTCGGCAAAAATAAAAATATGAATTTCCTGAATATAATTTATTAGTTTAAGGCAGGTTGGTTTTTATAACTATCCTGCCTTTTTTAATTTAAGAGGGAGTGATGGATTTAAAAGAAAGAATTAACGAAGATCTTAAGACAGCAATGAAAGTCCGGTGATAAATTAAGAACCGAGACTATTCGTTCAATTCGAGCACTTAATACTTGAGTTTGAAAAAAGCGGGAGCGGCAAAGAGCTCAATCCTGAGGAGGAAATTAAACTCCTGACCTCCGCGGCCAAGAAAAGAAAGGATTCAATTGAGCAGTTCAGGAACGCCGGCAGGGAGGATCTTGCAGTAAAAGAAGAGAAAGAGCTGGAAATACTCCGGGAATATCTTCCTGAGCAGCTTTCAAGAGACGAGATAAAAAACGAAGTTGCAAGGATAGCTAAGGAAGTTAATGCCCTTTCAAAGGAGGATTTTCCCAGGCTGATGCCTGCAGCGATGAAAGAACTTAAAGGAAGAGCAGATGGAAAGGAAGTTCGTTCGGTAGTTGAAGAGTACCTGGGGATATAATTGAATCTTGTTGATGCATTAATTATTATAATTGCAATTATTGGATTCATCCTTGGTTTCAAAGATGGATTTGTAAGGAAACTAATCGGCTTTACCGGTTTTGTACTGGCTGTAATTCTCGCGATAAATTTTGCTTCGGGTCTGGGCATGTACATGGATGTGGTACTGGGGATCGAATATTACCTCTCGGAACTGATTGCCGGAGCATTGATTTTTATAGGAGTAATTGTTCTTTTTGCCGTCCTCAAACGTGTAATCCATCCTTTTGATAAAGTTAATAACCTAGTAAATCAGGTGATCGGAGGTGTGATCGGGATGATTCAGATTCTGTTTTTTTTGAGCGCCGCACTTTATATATTAAATGTATTCGGTGTTCCATCGGAAAATGCCAAAAAAGAATCGCTTGTTTATACACCTGTTTATGGAATTATTCCCGGAACGATTAACCTGATCAGCAACTATACACCGGATGCGAAGAAAAGAATTAAAGATTATATAAATGACAAAGACACTCTAAATGATTGATCATCAGGTTCCTGATAAATTAGAATTTCAGAAAATACTTCAGTTTGTTGCAAAATATTCGTCAACCGAAAAGGGGAAGTCAAGCGTAGGAGAACTTAAGCCTCTTGCTGATATTAACCTTGTAAGGATTGAGGGAGATTATGTAAACGAGGCAAAAGAAATACTCATAACCCAGAATTCACCCCCGTTCGAGTATATACCTGACCTTGATACAGTTCTCTCACAGAGCCGGATCGAGGGCGCAGTGCTGGATAGCAGAAAGATACTTGAGGTCCACAGATTGGCAGTAATATCAAGGAACCTTTTCCAGTTTCTTAAGAATCATTCTGATATTGCTCCCGGTCTGCATAAGCTATCCGAAACTTTATTTGTCGATAAACTTTTTGAACATCACATCTTTAAAATAATCAATGAGAATGGCGATGTTAAGGATAATGCCAGTCCAAAACTTGCAGGAATAAAGAAGGAAATTAATAGCAAGCGTGATGAACTTGTTAGATCGGTTAACCAGCTGGTTAAATCACTTGCCGAAAATGATATTGTACGGGAAGATTACCTGACACTCAGGGACGGCAGAATTGTTATTCCCGTTAAAGCTGAACACAAACGCCACATAAAAGGTTTTATCCATTCTGAATCCTCTACAGGACAGACTGTGTATATAGAGCCCGAAGAAACCCTTGAACTAAACAATGATATCATCTCCTTATCTTTCGCAGAAAAAAGAGAAATAGAGCGGCTGCTTAAAGAACTTACTAAACTGATCGGCAAGGTGAGCAGCAGCTTAAAAACAGCCCTGGAAACAATTGCCGGACTCGATTCTGTATTTGCAAGAGCCAGGTATTCAATTGAAGTAATTGGTTCATTCCCCGAAATCGATAATGATAAACCCTTCACAATCTCACGCGGCAGACATCCTATACTGCTGAAAAAACTGGGCAGGGAAGAAACTGTCCCTCTTGATATCGCAGTAGGTGATCAGAAGGTTATCATAATTACCGGGCCTAATGCCGGCGGTAAAACAGTAGTTCTTAAAACCATCGGGATACTCTCCCTAATGGTGATGTCGGGAATTCATATTCCGGCCGATCCGGATTCAAATTTCCATTTTTTCGATAATATTCTAGTGGATATTGGTGATGAACAGTCGATTGAGGACGACTTATCTACATTCAGTTCACATCTTTCAAATATCAGAGATATACTTAAGAAATCCACAGCCAGAACTTTAATTCTTCTGGATGAGATGGGAACAGGTACGGATCCTTCAGAAGGCTCTGCTCTAGCTTCAGCTGTGCTGCTCCTGCTTAAGGAGAAAGGTTCGGTAGTACTGGCCTCAACTCATCATGGGAGTCTTAAGCTCTTCGCAAATGATATCCCCGGGTTTCAGAATGCAGCAATGGAATTTGATACAAGAAATCTGAGACCAACGTACATATTCAAACAGGGAATTCCCGGATCAAGTTATGCTTTCGAGATAGCAAAAAGAATCGGCTTTGATGAAAGGTTTCTTAATATAGCAAAAGAGAATCTCGATTCAGGAAAACATAATATAGAAAAATTTCTTGTCGACATCGAAACGAAATCCCGGGAGCTCGAAGAAAAACTAAAATATTCGGAAATTGAAAATACCAGACTTATCGGACTTTCAAACCTATACAAAAAGAATATCGATCAGCTGAACAGCGAGAAAAAAGAGATCCTAAGGCAGGCAAAGGAGGAGGCTGACCGCTACCTGAAAGGTGTAAATAAGAAAATAGAAGAAGTGATAAAATCACTAAAAGAATCGAATGCACGGAAGGATATTATCAAATCGTCACAGCAGATCGTTAAAGAACTGAAAGAAAGAAATAAAGAATTATTTACTGAAACAGTTGATAAAAAAGAAGAAATATTTGATTTTAAACCCGGAGATTTTGTGGCAGTCCGTAATACACACACTTCTGGAAAGATTTTGGAAATATCGCCGGATAAGAAAAAAGCCACGATACTCAGCGGAAATCTGAAAATGAAAATAAATACGGACGAACTTCTTCCTGCCGAAAAGGAAAAGAAAGAAGAAAGAAATTATAGTTCTCACTCATTTGACACATCCGGACAGCAGGTAAGAATAGATATTCGTGGTGAGAGATCTGACCAGGCTGAGTTTGAAGTGGTAAAATTTCTTGACGGAGCTTATTCTTCCGGTCTGGACCGGGTTGAAATACTCCATGGAAAAGGAACGGGAGCACTGAAGGAAATGGTTCAGCGTCTGTTGAAAAATTATGATAAGATAAGTACTTTCCATTTCGCTCCCATTGAAAGCGGTGGTGATGGTATTACAATTGCAGAATTTAAGTAGGTACTCTTTTGATTAAAAAAATACTGATTGCCAACAGAGGGGAAATAGCAGTAAGGATAATCAGAGCCTGTAAAGAATCGGGTATAATATCGGCTGCTATATATTCGGATGCTGATAAAACTGCTCTTCATACACGACTGGCGGACGAATCATATCATATCGGGCCGGCGCCATCTTCAGAATCTTACCTCAATAAACAAAAAATAATAGATACAGCTAAACAAGCCGGAGCAGACGCAATCCATCCCGGTTATGGTTTTTTTTCGGAGAATGCAGAATTTATCAAAATGGTGGAAGATGCAGGGTTAATATTTATCGGCCCCTCGTCTGCTTCTGTGGGCTTAATGGGAAGCAAAACTGCGGCAAGACAGCGAATGCGGAAAAACAATGTTCCAATAGTACCGGGCACCACAAATGCAATTACTTCAGTGGAAGAGGGGACAAAAATTGCTGAAAAAATAACTTTCCCGGTCCTCCTTAAAGCTTCAGCCGGAGGGGGAGGAAAGGGCATGCGGAGAATTAACTCGCCAGATGAATTTCAATCGGCCTTTGAATCAACCCGGCGTGAAGCATTAAAAGCTTTCGGCGATGATTCCATTTATATTGAAAAGTTTATCGAGAATCCCAAACATATTGAAGTTCAGATAATTGCAGATAAACACGGTAATTACGCCCATCTTTTTGAGAGGGAATGCTCAATCCAGAGAAGACATCAGAAAATAATTGAAGAAGCCCCTTCTTCCTTCGTTGATCCTGAGACACGGGAGAAGATAACCACGGCGGCGGTAAATGCTGCAAGAGCGTGTAATTATTATAATGCAGGAACAGTAGAATTCCTGATGGACCGCAATAAGTCATTCTACTTTCTAGAAATGAACACAAGGCTCCAGGTTGAACATCCTGTAACTGAACTTATAAGCGGTATAGATCTGGTTAAAGAGCAGATATCTATAGCTGAAGGAAATGCGTTGTCATTTAGACAGGAGGATCTGAGAATTAACGGACATGCTATGGAAAGCAGGATTTATGCGGAAGATCCCGACAATAATTTCCTCCCCTCAACAGGCAGACTTGATGAATATCTGTCACCCTCAGGACCCGGGGTTAGGGTGGATGAAGGATTTGGAAGAGGTTCGGAAATTTCAATTTACTACGATCCCCTAATTGCAAAACTTGTCTGCTGGTCAAGGGACAGGAACAGCGCAATCGAAAGGATGAAAAGAGCGTTAAGTGAATATAAAATTTTCGGCGTTACATCGAATATATCTTTCCTCAAAGAAATTTTCAGTCATCAGAAATTCGTAAGTGGTGATTTCGATATAAATTTCCTTGAAAAAGAATTCAGATTTTCTACGGAACAAAATGAAGAGCTGACTGAAGCAATATCAGTATTTACAGCCTGGCTTAAGAAGAGGAATAGCAGTGCTAATAACGGCAGTGCGACAAAAATATCAAACGGCAATAACTGGATAAATCAGATTAATGAATGAATTTGTAGTTACGTTCGGTGATAAAAAGAATAGCGTTGTAATAAGCGAGAATTCTGAAGTAATGCTCGGTGATAGAAAATATCATTATGAAGTGGTTGAACTCTCCAAAAACGATTTTGTACTCAGGATAGATAACCGTGTATATGAAATATCCGCAAAAAGAAAAGACTCCGATCAATACTCGGTATTTATTAACGGAAAGGTAATAGATGTGGTAGTAAGGACAGGTCTCCAGGAACGGGCATCCAGCCTTATTGAGCAGTCATCTGAGTTTAAACACAAAATGGAAGTGAAAGCCCCGATGCCTGGAATGATACTCAAAGTCAAAAAAAATGTCGGGGAAAGCGTGAAAAAGGGAGATTCTATAATTATCTTAGAAGCTATGAAAATGGAAAATGATATTAAGTCACCATTTTCCGGCTTAATTAAAGAAGTTAAGGTCAAAGAGAATACTCCGGTGGATAAGGGAACAATTCTTTTCACTATTGAATAAAGTGGAGACTTACCAGAATAAATACTAACTAATAATAGGTGGAACCTTGAAAACAATTTGCAGCTTTCTATTCATGATCTTCCTGTGTTACAGCCAGGCCTTCGCAGGAGGGTTCCAGTTAAATGAACATGGAGCAAGGGCAATGGGTATGGGCGGGGCATTTACAGCCGTTGCTGATGATCCTACGGCAATTTACTGGAATGGTGCCGGTTTAACGCAGCTGTGGGGAACTAATTTTGTCCTAGGGGGTACGATAATCTCTCCGGCATCAACATTCCGTGGTGTTATACCGCAAACTACTGAATACAAAACAGACGATCAGATTTTCTATCCTCCTCATTTTTTCGGTTCTTACAGAATAAGTAAAGATTTTGCAGTGGGGTTAGGATTTACTGTACCATTCGGACTAGGGACGAAATGGGCTGATGACTGGGTAGGCAGGTACCTGGCACTTAAAACCGAACTAATGGTATTCACAGTTTCTCCTGTGCTTGCATACAAGGTAACAGATGGTTTATCAATAAGCGCGGCCTTTGTTTATAGTTTTGCTAATGTTGAAATAACAAGAAAAAATTCACAGGCTCCGTTTGAGGGGGATGCCTTTGTCCAACTGAAAGGAGATGATAATGCAGCGTTTGGATACAATTTAGGTTTGATGTATAAACCAATTAAAACATTATCCTTCGGGGTTTCATTTCACAGTCAGATCACATATGACTTTAAAGGAACCGCATCATCAACAACCAGTCAGTCTGAACTCGAAAGCCGGCTGCCTAACGGAGATATTACTGCCGAATTGACCACCCCGTTTAATTTGGCTATAGGCGCCGCTTATGATGTGCTTCCGGGATTGAAATTCAGTGCTGACTTCCAATATATAGGCTGGTCAAGTTACGATACACTTGCAGTGGATTTCAATGATCCGAATTTTCCCGATCTTGCAAGTCCCAGATTGTATGATGATTCATACATAGTAAGGTTGGGCAGTGAGATAGCCCTGAGCAAACAGTTTGACGTTCTGGCCGGCATTTACTTCGATAAAAACCCGGTTAAACCCGAATACCTGAACCCGTCGCTGCCTGATGCTAACAGGTTTGGCCTTAGTGTTGGTTTTAATCTTAATGTGGTTGATAACTTCGGCATAAGTGCCTCTTACCTTCACATTTTTGCCAGCCAGCTAACCGTTAATAATTCAACCGAATATTTTAACGGAACATATAATTCCAGTGCAAATATTGCAGCCCTTAGTTTATCATATGGATTTTAATAAGAGAAGGATATAAAATGAAAATTAATTATAAAATACTGCTTATCATCCTGCTGCCCTTAATGATGTTCTTCGGCTGTAAAGAAAGAACTGATTTGACCGGTCCACAGACAGTTAGCGGACAGGCAGACTTTTCCAGTTTCGTAACAATCGGAAACAGTCTTACAGCAGGATATCAGTCAAGTGCTTTGTACGAAAGTTCACAGATGTACTCTTTCGGGAACCTAATTGCTCAGCAAACCGGTACCGGTTTTGTTCAGCCTTTAATATCGGATCCGGGTATAGGCGGTCAGATTAAAATTGTTTCACTGGATCCTTTCGTTACCACCCGGATACAGGAACAGGGAACCTTAACCAACGCCGGTTACACAAAATCGTATAATAATCTTGGAATTCCCGGAGTTGTACTTGCAGATATAACTCAAGGATCTACACAGAATTCGTATTCTCACAGCCCTTTTATTGATATAGTGCTAAGAGGAATGGGAAGTCAGCTTGAACAGGCACTTTCTCTAACCCCGACAATGGTTATCTTATGGCTGGGAAATAATGATGTTCTCGGTTTCGCAACAAGCGGAGGTTATAGTCCTTCCACACCTACAGATGCAAATACCTTCGGTTTCCTTTACCGTCAGATTACAGATGCTCTTGCCGCGTCCGGAGCAAAAGTTGTTGTTGCTAACATTCCCGATGTAACCACAATCCCTTTCTTTACCACAGTAGGTCCTATGTTCGTGCAGTCCCTTCAGGGCACCCCGGTTCAGGGATTCTATTATCAGAAACATGGCCAGTTCAATGGAACTCAGGCTTCCATTTCACAACTAACAGACTATTCTATGTTATTTACTCTGATATCACAGTCGTACCTGGCCTATTTCGGAACTCCATCGGGCAAATTCTATAAAGATCATAATGCCGATATTACACTTCTGATAACCCTGGGGATACTTGATACAACCCAGGCTTTTGGTTTAAGTGAAAAAAATCCGATACCTGATGCACTCGTCCTTGATTCAGATGAAATTCAAACTGCAGAACAAGCGACAGCTTCTTATAATGCCTCAATATCTGCTGCTGTAAACAGGCATTCTTCACAATTTGCACTCGTTGACGTAAACAGACTTTTAAATACAGTCAGAGCATCAGATGCAGCCGGCGGGAAAGAATATTACGGGGTAAAATTTTCTACTTTGTTTGTAACAGGAGGATTATTCAGCCTGGATGGAGTTCACCCTACCTCGCGAGGATATGCTCTTATTGCAAATGAAGTTCTGACAGCCATAAATACTAAGTTTAAATCTAATTATCCAATGGTCGATATCAGTACTATTCCGGGCAGTCTTTCATTCGCTAAAGCAGGGTATTTTAACCTGTTTGAGAAAGGTGCGTATCTCGATCCTGCTGCTTATGAAAATGTTTTATTTTGATGTATTTTAAGGAAAAGTCAATGTGAGGGATTTATGAAAAAGTTTCTAGTATTAGCAATCGTTGTATTTTCTTTCTATTTGGCCGGCTGTGGGCCTTCACAGGAAACACAGTCTACTGATACCGGCAAAGACAGTGTGTATGTTTTCGATTCTGTGCCGGATACCGAAGCAGAAGAAATTCCCGCTCTTGAGTATCCTGATATGGGAATGACATATTATGTTGTTCAGATAGGAGCTTTTACAACTCAAGACAGGGCTCAAAGATTTGCCGAAGAAAGTAAACAGCTTCTTCCGTTCGATGTTAAAACATCATTCAGCAGGCAGAATAACCTGTATGTTGTTCAGCTTTCACATTATTATACATCGAGGCCTGAGGCTGAGACCGTGCGGAATGATCTATGGAAGAAAGAAAAATTCAGGGACGCATGGATTTTAACTATATATAAGTAGTGCAAAAAGGCTGCCTTCGAGCAGCCTTTTTCTGACTGCTTAATATGAATTTTAGCCTGTAAATACTTATGATCCGGCTGTAACTGCCGACCAATCATCTTATGTATTGCAAAAAGTGCTGAAATTGTCAGAAAATAGTATTATTTAAAAACAATTGTTAAATTCGAAGTTGTAATCAAAAAAAACGGGAGTCAGGATTAATGGCGTTTTCATTAAATAAAGTAATGCTTATTGGTCATTTAGGAAAAGATTGTGAGACCAGGTTCACAACCAATAACGTATCAGTAACAAGTTTTACTCTTGCTACTAATTACAGGTATAAGGGTAAAGACGGAAACTGGGTGGATGAAACAACGTGGCATAATGTTACCTGTTTCAACCTCTCGGATTTTTTCAAGGAAAATTTAAAAAAGGGAAAGAAATTTTACGTTGAAGGAAGGATTTCCAAAAGAGATTATACAGATAAAGATGGAATAAAGAGATACTTTACAGATGTGATTTCCGAAAAATTGATCCCGCTTGACAGTTCCGGAGAGACATCTTCCAGTGGAAGCGACGAATCTTCTGTTTCGGAACCATCTGTTGAGACAGATGATAATAATGATTTACCGTTTTAATAAGATTGTATAACATTGCAGGGATGAATTAATTTTTGGACGTTGGCTGGCAAATTAAGATCGTTTTTCTTTTTTTTCTTTTTGTACTTTCGGCTTTCTTTTCAGGTTCTGAAGTTGCGCTTTTTTCTTTAGACAGAAGGAAGATCAAAAAAAATCTTACAGGGAGGCCTGTTACCGGAAGGTACCTGCTGCTACTTCTCGAACACCCAAGAAGACTTCTTGTAACAATTCTGATCGGGAATACTGTAGTGAATGTTGCAGCTTCGATTATTGCAGTGATGCTGACCCTTGAAGCTGCCGTTCAATTCAACTACCCAAGGGATCTTGCACTCACAGTACAAATTGTTCTCCTGACTGCACTGATTGTCCTGTTCGGTGAATTGACGCCAAAAGTCTGGGCAAACAAAAATCCTCTAACTTTTTCTCGTATCGTGTGTATACCACTTTACTGGATAAATGTTCTTTTCTACCCTGTAGCTGAAACATTAACAGAAATAATAAAATCTTCTGTTTCGCGGATGCATTTTGATAAATCAAAGTCGGCAATACTTCCTGAAGAACTGGCCGAGCTTGCAAATTTAAGTCATGAGAGGGGAACAATTATAGAGGAAGAACATGGATTGATCAGCAGTATTGTAAGCTTTCGTACTGTTGCCGTCCATGAGGTGATGACACCCCGAGTAGATATTGTGGCAGTCTCCTCCGAAACTGATTTCAATGAACTGCTCGAGATAATATCAAGTTCAGGACACAGCAGACTCCCGCTTTACAGAAACGGCCTGGATGATATCGTGGGTGTTGTTTACGCCAAAGATCTTCTCCCCTATATTCAAAACAAGGATCTGCGTCAGGAATTCTCACTCGAAAAGATAGCCAGAAAGGCATTGTTCATACCCAGGACAAAACTCATAAGCACGCTTATGCAGGAACTCCAGGAAAAGAAGATGCATATATCGATTGTCGTGGATGAATACGGGGGTACCGCCGGACTCATAACGCTTGAGGATATTATTGAAGAAATAATAGGCGAGATCAGGGATGAATACGATAAGGAGGAAAATCCTGTTAATAAAATTGATTCACGGAGTTTTATGGTGCTGGGTAAACTTTCAATGGACGATCTTAATGAGTTATTAAATACAAATATTAAACCTGAGAATGAAGATTATGAGACCGTTGCAGGACTGGTGCTGAACTATGCAGGTCATATCCCAAAAGAGGGCTATTCATTTGAATTGGAAAATCATAAGTTTACAGTTAATGAAGTCCTTAAAAAAAGGATTATGAAAGTCCTGGTAGAAAAAGAATCTTCTGAATAGCCGAAATGAAGCCTGGTTGTTTCCTTAAATCAATTATCGTACTTACCATTATAGTTGCAGCTATTGCGTATATTATACAGCATAAATCGGGTTTACTTTTTGACAGCGGCAAAAAAATATTTGCTGAGGCCTTTTTAAATAACTGGAATGACAATTTTGATTATGTTAAAGATACACCGGAGAAAATGGAACTGAAGGATTCATTAAAATTATATCTCGATAGTTTGAAAATGAAGAATATACCGGCGGAAGAGGAAATCAGGAGAATAATGAAGATGGTTGAGGCAGCAGCAGCCGACAGTATAATTTCAAACACTGAACTTGAAGTAATTTCAAATAAACTTAAATCTATAAAAAAATGAAAGACCAGAGCAAAACAGAAATCAAAGTCGGCATCATGGTAATTGCAGGCACGCTGCTTTTTCTGTGGGTACTCGGATGGGCAAAAAATTTCTCATTCTCCGCTGACGATAATTTCCTGGATATAAAATTTCCTACTGTAGCTGGATTGGAATTAGGTGATCCGGTAACGGTGAACGGGGTGCGTAAGGGAAGTGTTGAAGATTTTCAGATTGAATCTGAAGATGTTATTGTAAATATTAAACTGGACTCAGACGTTGATTTGAGGAAAGATGCTGAATTTGCTGTTTCTATGCTCGATCTGATGGGTGGGAAAAAAATAAATATTTCTCCGGGTAATGCTTCTGAAAAGATAGATTATAATAAAATGCAGCAGGGCAGGTTTAATGCTGATATTCCGGGAGTTATGTCAATGCTTGGCGACATGCAGGTAGACCTCAACGGAACGATAAAAGATGTTAAAGTAACACTGACTTCTCTGAACAATTATCTCACTGATCAGAAGTTAAATGAAAATATTAAATCCTCTATTTCAAATCTGAAAGATTTAACTCAGAAGCTTAATACGCTTATTGACCGTAACCAGGAAGATTTGAGAAAGATAACCTCAAATACAGTAGAACTGACAAATGATGCGAAAGAACTCATCCACAATAATAAGGAATCAATTCAGGGCTCAATCTCTGGTCTGAATACCGTTATCCAGAGATCTGATTCTTTGCTTGCTAAACTAAATTTTCTTGCCGACGAAACGTCTGCCCGTAAAAACAATTTGGGGAAACTACTATATGATGAAAACCTTTATAAAGATCTTGCCGGAACGCTCAAGGATGTGAAAGAGCTTACCAGGATTCTGACCGAACAGTTGAAGGGTGAAGGAATTAATGTCGATGCCAAAGTTGATCTCTTCTAAACATTTCCCGGGTGATATTATATGATATTAGGTGTTGGAATAGATATAATAGAAATAGAAAGAATAAAAAAAAGTGTAGATGACTACGGCGATCATTTTTTGAAAAAAGTATTTACCGAAAAAGAACTGGAATACTGCTTAAGTAAAAGCAATAAGTATCAGCATCTTGCCGCCCGTTTTGCTGCGAAAGAGGCTGTGTATAAAGCTTTGGCATCAGGCTGGCATGAGAACCTGACCTGGCAGAGTATTGAGATCTCAAATGAACCCAATGGACTTCCTGTCGTCACCCTTCATGGTGAGTTGAACCAGTTCCTTAAGGAAAAAGAAAGCCTTAAGATTTCAATGAGTCATTCCAGGGATTATGTTGCCTGCGTGGCAATTATTTACAAAAACCTATAATTAGTATCTGCCGCTCAAAAAATTCTCATTTCTGAATTGAATAATTATCCTAGTAAATATAATTTTACATGTTAAATATTAAGGTTTATTAAATCCAGGTAATTTTGAAAAGAAGAAAATTTGAAATTTTTAGTTATACAGCTATCGGAACAGTATTCATTTTACTTATTCTGATGCTCACAAAAACAATTCCTGTAGAATGGTATTATTATGTCTTAGGATTTAGTATACTTCTTCTGGTTATAAGACTAATATTCCGGATATATTTTGCCGTACAGGATAGAAAAAATAAGTAGGAGGATGTCTTCGAATCCGGTAAACACACAAACGGAAAGCTTAATGCTAAGGTTCTGATATTAAATCAAAGTTATGAGCCAGTCACTCTTTGTAATATTAAAAAAGCCATCATTCTCATCTATATGGGAAAAGCTGAAATGGTCCTCGACGACAAGCGTAAATCCCTGCATTCTGTAACTCAAATATTTCCCTGGCCTAGTGTCATCAGGCTCAGCCGATACATAAATGTACCATATAAAAAGGTTGTTCTTACAAGAAAAAATATTCTAAGAAGGGATTCTTATAAATGTTCATACTGCGGACGGGGTGATCTGCCTTTAACCATAGACCATGTTATTCCCAGGGCGAGAGGTGGTACCGATTCTTGGGAGAATCTTGTCTGCGCCTGTACTGTGTGCAACAACAAAAAAGGCGACAGAACTCCGGAAGAAGCAAATATGAACCTTGCCAGCAGACCATTTAAGCCTAGCCATATTATGTTCATAAAGCATGTAGTAGGTAAACTCGATGAAAACTGGAAACCGTACCTCTATCTCTCCTGATCCCTCAATAAATAATAGGTTTATTTCCTTCAATATTGTTATTTTTAGCGGCATAATTCCAAATAATAACCTTATATAATGCAGAAAAAACGAATACTCAGTGGAATGCGCCCTACAGGAAGGCTTCATATAGGACACTATGTTGGAGCGTTGGAAAATTGGGTGAAACTTCAGGATGACTACCAGAACTTTCACCTAATAGCCGATTATCATGTGTTGACGACAAACCTTGATACTACAGGTATTTACGAAAATTCGACCGAAATGCTAATCGACTGGCTTGCATCAGGACTGGATCCGGTAAAAAGTCCTATGTTCAGACAGTCGCAAATAAAAGAACACACCGAATTGAACCTGATTTTCAGTATGCTTATTACTGTAAACCGTCTTGAAAGAAACCCTACTGTTAAAGAGCAGGCCAGAGATTTAAAGATTGATACAGTAATATTCGGACATCTTGGTTACCCGGTACTCCAGGCGGCAGATATTCTTCTGTATAAAGGAAATTATGTGCCCGTAGGAGAAGACCAGGTGCCTCATGTTGAGATCTCGAGAGAAATTGCCAGGAAATTTAATAATCAGTATGGTGAGGTATTTCCCGAACCAGAGCCCTTATTAACCAAATTTGCCAGACTCCCAGGGACAGACGGTAATGCCAAAATGAGTAAATCTCTTGGAAATACCATTTTACTCTCAGATGATCCCGGGACTATAAAGGCAAAAATGAAAAAAGCCGTGACAGATCCTCAGAAGATCAGGAAAGGTGATCCGGGAAATCCTGAAATATGTCTTGTTTTTGCATATCATAAAAAATTCAATCCTGATGAAGTTCCTGAAATTGAAGCAGGATGCCGTTCGGGAGCTTTGGGTTGTTTTGATTGTAAGATGAACTGTGCAGCTAAAATATCGGAGTTCTTCGAACCTATAAGAGAAAAGAGAAAATACTTTGAGGCTCATCCTGATGAGGTGAATGATATTTTGAAAGATGGGGAGAAACGCGGGAAAGATATTGCCCGCCGGACAATGGATGAAGTGCATGAAAAAATGAAACTGGGTTAAAGCTTGTATAAGATCAAACTGGATCACTTTGAAGGACCACTGGATCTGCTTCTCTTTTTTATAAAAAGAGATGAGCTTAATATCTATGATATTCCTATTTCCAGTATCACTAAAGAGTTCCTTGATTATGTGAACCTTATAAAGAATCTCGACCTTGAAGTAGCCGGTGATTTTATTCTGATGGCGTCAACATTAATGCACATTAAGGTCAGAATGCTTCTCCCGAGAGAGATTGACGAGAAGGGAGAGGAAATTGATCCGCGTGCTGAGCTGGTTCAGGCGCTTCTTGAGTATAAAAGATATAAAGAAATGGCTGAAGAACTTTCTCTGCTTGAGTCTGAGCAGCGAAAGCTTAATTTCCGCGGCAACTTTTCAGCGGATCAAAAAGAAGCACCTCCTGAATATGATATCCTTCTGAGGAATGTAACTATTTACGATCTCACGAGGGCATTTAAGAAGGTTATTGATGGACTGAAAGAAGTCCCGGTTCATAATGTAGTTAGGGTCAACGTCACTATTGATCAGCAGATTCAGTTTATACTCGATAAGCTTGCGGAATCAGGGGAGCTGCATTTTCAATCACTGGTTAAAGGTATGAAAGATAAAATAAGGATCGTGGTAACATTTATTGCACTTTTAGAAATGACTAAATCAGGTAGTATTGGAATCAAAGAATCATCCGAATTCAATGACTTTGTACTGGTAAAAATCTGATATGGAACAAATTTATAACTCTATAATTGAAGCCCTTATATTTTCATCTGACGAACCGTTAAGTACCGGAGAAATTATCCGGGCAATAAAAGGTATTGACGGCGATGAAATTCAGATCACACAGAATGATATAGAGAGCTGTATTGTTGAGTTAAACAAAAAATATGAAGGGGAGAATTTAGCTTTCAGGATTATAGCAATCGCTAATGGCTACCTGTTTGCGAGCACGAAAGAATATGCCAAGTACATCGGGTTCATGTCTTCTGAAAAAAGCAAACGCCGTCTCAGCCAGGCTGCTCTTGAAACTCTCGCTATAATCGCTTATAAACAGCCAATAACCAAACCGGAACTTGAAACTATCAGGGGAGTAAATTCAGATTATATACTTAATACTCTGCTGGAAAGAAAGCTAATAACGATAACCGGGCGGGCTGAAAGCATTGGCCGGCCGCTTCTTTACGGAACAACTGAAGAATTCCTGAAGTATTTTGCATTGAACAGGATAGGCGATCTTCCTAAACCCAGAGAGTTGGACGAAATAATGCAGGATGAAGATTTTATAGAGCAGAAAAGAAAAATTATGATGAATATGCTTGAAGAATCAGCCGAGAATGAAATTCAGGGAGATGAATCAGAAAATGATGAGACTGAATAAATTTATAGCCGGAACAGGTATTACATCAAGGCGTAAGGCTGAAGAATTAATATTACAGGGCAGAGTGACTGTTAATTCCAGGACGATCACTGATCTTGCGTTTAAGGTCGATCCCGGGAAAGATGAGATTTCCCTCGACGGAGAAAAGATCAAGTCCAGGAAACATTTATATTATCTTTTGAATAAACCTGGCGGTGTTGTTACCACAACCAGTGACGAAAAAAACAGAAAGACAGTTGTAGATCTTATTAAAACAAATGAAAGAATATACCCTGTAGGAAGGCTGGATTATAATACTACCGGGGTACTCATACTTACGAATGACGGTGATTTTTCACAGCTGCTTACACATCCCGGTAATAAGGTTCCACGGGAATATGAGGTTAAGCTCGACAAACCTCTTATGGCTGAAGACTATGAAAAGCTCCTGAAGGGTGTTTTCATTAGAGGATCCAGAGGGAAATTTGTTAAAATCATTGCTGTCAACAGAAACAGCTATTCTCATTTAAGGGTTACTGCTGTCGAGGGAAGAAATCATTTTGTTAAAAATATGTTCGGGGCTTTGGGTTATAAGGTGCTGGCGCTCGACAGGATCAGCTTTGCAGGAATTAAGGCTGATATAAGTAACGGAAAATACAGGAAATTAACAGAACAGGAAGTCAGTTTAATCATAGAGAAATATGGCAGGTAGAATTAAAATACTAGCGGTGTTATTGCTTTCATTCGCATCCTTCAATCGTGCCCAGGAAATAAGGCCGGATACGATCCCAAAGTATTCTTTCTCAACTATACCTGAATTCTGGCGTGATATGGATGATCTGTTTAATGATCCCAACTTTAGTAACGCCCAATGGGGTGTTGTAATCCAGTCTCTTGAAACAGGTGAATTTTTCTATAAAAGAAATGAAAATAAACTCTTTATACCGGCATCTGACCTTAAACTTTTTACGACCGCAGCCGGATTATTTCTTCTTGGACCGGAATACAGGTTTTCCACAAATATATATATGAATGGAAGTGTTGACGGATCAGTGCTGGATGGTGACCTCGTAATAGAGGGTCAGGGTGATCCCACTATCTCAGGAAGATTTTATAATAACAATATGTTTAATGTTTATGAGGACTGGGCTGATTCGCTTGCCGCAATGGGGATTGATGAAATTACAGGCAATATAGTAGGCTATGATGATGATTTCGATGACAAACCTTTTGGAAAGGGGTGGCCGTGGGATCTTGAAAGCTACTGGTTCGAAGCACCTTCCGGTGCAATTTCATTCAATGATAACGTTGTAAATATTAATGTTACAACTGATTCGAACAAAGCAGTCATTTCCATAATGCCTGATGTTAATTACATGGTGATTAACAATAATATCCAGGTTGTGGATGGAGATTCTGCAAGCAGTATAGATGTTTACAGGGAAAGAGGAACTAATCTTGTGAATGTTTTCGGCGTAATTCACCAGGGAGATTCATTACAGACATTCGTAACAGTTAATAACCCTACCCAATATGCAATGGTAGTACTTAAAAAAGTACTGCAAGAAAGAGGCATCGAAGTAAAAGGATATCCGATAGATATCGATGCTGCCGCAGGTCCGATTTCGCTGAACCTTATAAAAAAATTATTTATCTGGCATTCACCGCCGTTTAAGGAAATTATAAAGGTTATCAATAAAAACAGCGAAAACTTTTTTGCTGAACAGCTCATTAAAACAATAGGTTTTGAAGAGAAGGACTTTGGTAGTATAGATATGGGCGTTGAAGCGATGCATGATGTAATTCAGGATATGGGAATAAATCCTGATAATATGGTAATTGCCGACGGAAGCGGACTTTCGAGAATCAACCTTACTACTCCAAGGCAATTTGTTACTCTTCTGAATCATATGTATAAAAGCAGGTATTTTATACCATTTTTTAATTCATTACCAATTGCAGGTGTTGACGGCACCCTGGGTAAAAGAATGAAGAATACAAAAGCAGCAAACAAGGTTCGGGCAAAAACCGGTTATCTTGATGCAGTAAGAAGTCTTTCCGGATATGCCTTTACTGGAGACGATGAACCAGTTGCTTTTTCTATAATCGCAAACAATTTCCTTGTGCCGTATAAACTGGTTGACAATTTACAGGACCTGGTTTGCATAAGACTGTCAAACTTCAAAAGGAAATAATCTTTTAATTGAATAATTATTGGTTCAGGAGGAATAGTGGAAAACAGCCAGCAGGACTTAAATGTATTAATACAGAGACGATATGAGGAACTTGAACAGCTTAAATCAAAAGGAATAGAACCTTTTGCGTATTCTTTTGATGTTGATTCGGATTCAAAATCAATTAAAGAAAATTACCAGGAAAATCAGCAGAAAGACGTGAGCATTGCCGGCAGAATAATGGCTATCCGCAGAATGGGCAAGGCCTCGTTTGCTCATATCCAGGACCATACCGGGAGAATTCAGATTTATCTGAAAAAGGATGATATAGGTGATGACTATGATATCTTTAAACTACTGGATATCGGGGATATCGTAGGTATTCAGGGGTATGTTTTCAAAACAAAAACAGGTGAGATATCAATACATACCAAGGTCCTGAGAGTACTTTCAAAAACATTAAGGCCGCTGCCTATTGCCAAGGAAACCACCGACGATCAGGGAAATAAGGTTATTCACGATCAGTTTGCTGATAAAGAATTAAGGTATCGTCAGCGTTATGTTGATCTGGTGGTTAATCCTCATATCAGGGATATATTCGTTAAAAGAAGCCGTTTAATAAGTTCATTAAGGAGGTTCCTGGATTCAAACGGATTTCTGGAAGTTGAAACCCCCGTACTTCAACCTTTATATGGGGGTGCTGCAGCAAGGCCTTTTACAACTCACCATAATACCCTGGATGTTCCGTTCTACCTAAGGATTGCAGATGAATTATATCTCAAAAGGCTGATAGTAGGTGGATTTAATGGTGTTTACGAGATTTCGAAAGACTTCAGAAACGAGGGGATGGACAGGACTCATAATCCGGAATTCACAATGATGGAATTGTACGTTCCTTATAAAGATTATAACTGGATGATGGATTTTGTTGAAAGGATGATACAGTTCATTTGTAATGAAGTTTTTGGAAAGTATGACTTTTCTTATGAAGGAAATAAAATTGATTTTTCAGGAAGATGGCAAAGAGTTTCGATGGTTGATATGATAAAGGAAAAAACAGGCGTGGATATACTTTCTGCATCTTTCGAGGAGTTGAAGGATACAGCAAAAAAGCTGGGTATCGACATAAAAGCCATTGAAGGCAAAGCGAAACTTATAGATGAAATATTCAGCTCTGCTGTCCAGCCTGAATTAATTCAACCGACATTTGTAATGGATTACCCGATAGAATTATCTCCTCTGGCTAAAGTACACAGGACCAGGCCCGGACTAGTAGAGAGGTTTGAAGGATACGTCGCCGGCCGCGAAATATCAAATGCATTCTCAGAGCTGAATGACCCAGTGGACCAGAGAAACCGTTTTGAAGGTCAGAAGAAAATGATAGAAGAAGGAGATGAAGAGGCACATAGAATTGATGAGGACTTTATTCGTGCATTGGAATACGGTATGCCTCCAACGGCAGGACTTGGAGTCGGAATAGACAGACTAGTGATGCTTTTAACAGATCAGTCCTCTATCAGAGATGTAATATTCTTTCCGCAGATGAAACCGGAAGTAAATAGCTAATTGCTGCTTTGTTGAAAATATCAGGAAAATCGGTTGAAATACAGCATTATAATTCCAACTTTAAATGAAGAAAAACTCCTGCCTGATCTTTTAAAGCAGTTAACTCATGCGAAGTTAAAAGAAATATTTGAACCTGAAATAATAGTATCTGACGGCGGTAGCGAAGATGGTACCGTTAAAATTGCTCTCGATTATGCTGATATTGTTACTGTACATACAGGGGATAAACTGCAGACCATAGCCGAGGGAAGAAATAAAGGTGCGGCATTGGCTTCCGGTGATGTTCTCGTGTTTTTTAATGGTGATGTTCGTGTAAAAGAACCCTTAAATTTCTTCCGGTATATTGATAGTAATTTTGAATCGGATAATTTTCTTGCTGTTACCGGATATGTTTCTATTTATCCTGAACTTGCAGGTGCACTTGATAAAATTTTTCATTACTGTTATAACCACTACTTCCAGTTCCTGAACAATGCCGGAGTCGGTATGGGAAGGGGTGAATGCCATATCATAAGGAAAGAAATTTTCAGGAAACTCGGAGGGTATAATGAAAAACTTGCGGCCGGAGAGGACTTTGATTTGTACAGGAGGATAAGGAGTGAAGGTGATATATTATTCACCAACAGGATCCGGGTGTATGAATCTCCGAGAAGATTCCGTAAAAGAGGATATTTTTCCGTAACCTGGATGTGGATAAAAAACGGAATATCTGTTTGGTTTAAAAATAAATCTATTTCTAAAATCTGGGAGCAGGTTAGATAATGCGCCTGAACTTAATTATAGTTCCCCTGGTCTTCATATCTGCGATATCGTTCGCTCAAACAGAGTATGTTCCTTCAGACAACAGGGTATACGATTTCCTTGAACGGATGGAAACCCTTCAGATTATTCCTGACTATGATGCATTTGAGATCCCGAAGACGCGTGTTGAGGTAACAGACTATATAAAAAGGATAATACTATCTGAGTCAATTCTTGATAAGGCAGACAGGCAATTCCTGGATGATCTTAAAATAGAATTTGAATATGAACTGTACGGAACACTTAATGAATCAGAGAGGCTGATTGGCAGTGAGGGATATGATTTTCTCTCACAAAAGCAGAAATATTTTTACTTCTATAACAAACCCGGAAAAATAAATCTTTTTGTAAACCTGACCGGAGAGGGAAACCTGCTTTTGAGGAATGATATAAAGAATGATGACAGGTCTTCAGCGTTCCTGGGAATAATCGGCGGTGAGGTAAGAGGAACTATCCTGGACAAGTTTGGATTATTCATAAAAGGGACTGACGGAAATGTATTCGGCAGCAGGAAAGCAGCCTATCTTAAATCAGATTTGCGATATAATTACAAGCTGAACGAAAATGCTGATGAAACATTCTTTGATGAAACAGAAGGATATTTTACAGCCGATTTTAATTTGATAAGATTCAAGTACGGCAGGGACAGGATGAATATCGGGTACGGACCTGATAAAATGATCCTTGGGAATGGTGCCCCGCTATTTGATTACCTGGGAATGAATATTAAGTATAAGTTTTTCAGCTATTCTTTTTTTCATGCACAGCTGCTTGGGCAGGATTATTATGCCCTGGACAGTATTACAGGGGGCGTTCATGTAGTGGATAGTAAATATATGGCTTACCACAGAATTGCATTCGATATATCAAAACACTTGAACCTGGGCGCTGGTGAAGTTGTCATATACGGTAAGAGACCGGTGGATCTTAGCTACCTAAATCCATTCAGTTTTTATAAGTCTGTTGAACATTCGAACCGTGACCGCGATAATGCAATGCTGTTTTTTGATATTAACAACAAGAGTATCGAAGGGTTAAAGCTCTATACGTCCCTCCTGATAGATGACATTACTTTCGGAAAGCTTGGAACGGGATGGTGGGGTAATCAAACTATTATTGATGCAGGCGTAAATTCCGAACTCTTTTATAAATTTCTACCTCTGGGCATAAAATTTCAGTTCACTAAAATTGACCCCTATGTCTATACTCATCGTCTTATCAGAAATAATTATACTAGTTATGGATATAACCTCAGTTCATTCAGCGAACCCAACAGTGAATTGTTTTTGACAGAAATAAATTATAGGTTTAGCAGCAGATTCGGGCTTTCGCTTCTTTACAATTATAAAATACATGGTGCAAATCCTCTTGCTGCAGACGGCTCAGTCCGGCAAAATGTTGGCGGGAATATAAACGTTGGTCACCGAACATTTGACTCAGAACATGTTATGTTCCTGGACGGTTACAGGGAGTATTCCAGATTTTATTCAATACGTATGATATACGAACCTGTGAATCAATATTTCTTTACGCTCGATCTGAATTATATAAACGAAACACTTCAGACGATTAAGAATGAAACGCTTAACTTTCTTCTCATATTAAGCATAAAAATATAATGGAGAATTGATGAAACCTGGCAGATTCAGGATCCCGTCGCTTGTGATTATTTTGACATTGGGGATCGTGCTTGGAACACAAATAGAAAAGATATTTTCAGATGATAATCTGAGAGACAGTATTATTAAGTTCAATGATGTTCTTACGTACACTGAAAAATATTACGTTGAACAAGTTGACACTCCAAAACTGGTAGAAGCCGCCATAGACGGTATGCTTTCAAAGCTTGATCCGCATTCTGTGTATATTCCGGCGAGCCAGGCGGAAGGCATTGAAGAATCGTTCCGAGGTGACTTTGAAGGTATCGGGATTGAGTTCCAGGTTGTGAATGATACTATAACTGTTGTATCGCCGATTACCGGCGGACCCAGCGAGGCCCTCGGAATTTTACCTGGTGACCGTATCATTAAAATCAACGGAAACGATGCAATTGGTTTGTCCAATGATGAGGTAAGGGATAAATTAAGAGGTAATGCAGGAACCACTGTCCGGGTAACCATATACCGTCCTGAAACGGATAAATCAATAGAATATGAAATCACAAGGGATAAAATTCCCCTGTATTCTGTAGATACTCACCTGATGTTTAACGATAAAACCGGGTATGTAAGTGTATCAAGATTTTCAGAAACCACTTACGATGAATTAAAAGATGCGCTGAATGATTTGAAGAAAAAAGGTGCACAGCAGTTAATCCTAGATCTGAGAGGAAATCCCGGGGGTTACCTGAGTCAGGCTGTAAAAGTCGCAGATCTATTTATTTCCGGGAAGAAGAAGATTGTCTATACCAAGGGAAGAAGAGGCGATTTCGATGAGGATTATTATGCATCTGAGTCGTCCGATTTTGAAAAGACTCCTTTAATAATTCTCGTGAGCAGCGGAAGTGCATCCGCAAGTGAAATAGTTTCCGGTGCTGTGCAGGATTGGGACAGGGGATTAATTGTAGGCGAGACAACTTTTGGTAAAGGATTAGTACAAAGACAGTTTGAACTTCCTGATAATTCGGTTCTGAGGCTGACTATTTCCCGCTATTATACTCCTTCGGGAAGACTTATCCAGAGAGATTATAAGGACCTTAAGGATAAGGAGGAATATTATTCTGAAGCCGGAAATGGTAATGAAAAGGAAGGAGATAACCTTTATCATTCAGCTGAAAAAGATTCCAGCAGGCCGGTTTACAAGACAAATTCAGGAAGAATAGTATATGGCGGAGGAGGAATTACTCCCGATTATATTGTTAAATCAGATGACTTTACTGAATATACCACAGAATTGTTAAGGAATAATGTGTTTTATCAGTTTATATTGAAATATCTCGATAGTAATGGAAAAAGGATTCAGAATAAATTTAATGATGATCTGAATGGTTTTATTAATAATTTTAATCTTTCAGAACAGGATGTTAAAAACTTCACACAATTTGCAGAGTCAAAAGGTGTGAAGTATAACTCTGTGGATTTCATTAAAGATCGTAATTATATTGTTAACAGGCTGAAAGCACAAATTGCAAGAAATTTCTGGAAAAATGACGGTTGGTATTCTGTTTTACTGCAGTCTGATAACCAGATGCTGAAAGCTGTTACTTTGTTCGACGAGGCAAAAGACCTGGCTAATTTAAAATGAAAGTAAGGATTCTGCTCTTTCTTCTGATGCTGCCTTCTGTAATCCTGGCACAAAGACCTGAAAGTCAGTTCATAAAATCAGGTTTTTATTCAGATAAAAATATTGAAGTCGGGGAAGAGCTTACTTATGTGGTAAAATATTCTGTGATGAACCTTGGAGAAGTACGGATCAAGGTTAAGGATAAAAAGACGGTAAACGGGAAAACCTTCTATATAACTTATGCCTATATTGATTCGTATTCAGGTATTCCTTTTGTTGACCTGCACCAGATTTACGAAAGCTATGTTGATCAGAATTTATATTCGGATTATTTTAAAGCGCTTATAATAGGTGACGAGTATACTGCATATACAGAGTATAATTTTAATTATGACAAATCACTGATACATGTGAAAAAGGGGAAAGTTAATCCTCCACAGATATGGACGGATTCAACTACAACCGCAGACAAAAAATACCAGGATGGCCTCTCTATCTTTTATTATGCAAGGATGATTACCGGGCAAAATAAAAGTGAGAACGTTCCATGCTTTGTTACCGAAGATAAAGTCTATACAAAACTCAATTTCTATAATAAAACAGAGGGAATTTCAATCGATGCAGTAGATTATGATATTGCCTGTGTAAAGCTGGACGGGAGAACCGACTTCATAAGCGTTTTCGGCCTGACGGGTTATTTTGAAGGCTGGTTTACCGCAGATGAGGCAGCTATACCAGTAGTCGCAAAAATGAAGGTAATTATTGGTAACATCACACTTGAGCTTAAATCATGGAAAAGAGAAGGATGGACGCCACCCGAATACAAAGAATAATGCCCGAAAATAAACTTTTTCCATACCTTGAATACTATCCTGAAATTCATAAAAGTGTATTTATGGCTTCCGGGGTGAAGATCATTGGAAATGTTAAAATTGATGAATATTCAAGTGTTTGGTATAACACAGTTATACGCGGAGACGTTCACTATATTTCAATAGGTAGATTGAGCAATGTACAGGACTGTTCGATGCTGCATGTTACGAATGGTCGTTTTCCGCTGAATATAGGAAATAAAGTAACGATCGGACATTCTGTTACGTTACATGGATGTACATTAAAAGATCTGTGCTTAATCGGTATGGGTGCAGTTATCCTGGATGATGCCCTGGTTGAAGAAAATTCTATGGTAGCAGCCGGTGCGGTAGTCACTTCGGGCTTTAATATCCCGTCAGGTAAACTTGCAGCTGGTGTACCTGCGAAAATAATCAGAGATTTGACAGAGATTGAAATTAAGGATATCGCTGAGTCAGCAGAAAGATATCGTAAGTATACAAAATTAACAATAGAATCATTAAAGAAAGCTGAATAATTTTTATGTTTATTAAGTTCTGGGGGACCAGAGGAAGTATTCCGGTTCCCGGAAGTAATACACTTAAGTACGGTGGGAATACACCCTGCGTTGAGATACGTACCTCCGATGATAATATGATAATACTGGATGCAGGTACTGGTATCAGAGAACTTGGAAATTTTATTATAAAAAATGATATTGAACAACCTTTTAATATTCTGCTGAGCCATTATCACTGGGATCATATCCAGGGGATTCCGTTCTTCACTCCCCTATATCAGAAAGGAAGGGAAGTAACTTTCTATGGAATTCCGGGAAGCGAAAAAAATATCCAGAATCTTTTGAGCAGCCAGATGGAGAGAGATTATTTCCCCATAAAAATTGAAGAGGTGGCAGCAGACATTAAGTTCAAGCACATTACTCCAAATGAGTCATTTAAGCTGGATGGAGCTTCTATAGAAACCATAAATGTATATCATCCATCGCCGACTCTGACATTCAAGCTTAAAGAAAATGGCAGAAGTATTGTTTATATGACAGATAATGAACTTGATGTGGAAGGCGAAAATAAATCTAACCTGGAAGAAAAAATAAAAGAAAAAAATAAAGAATTAATAGAATTTTGTTCCGGCTGTGATTATCTTATCCATGATATGATGTTCGATGAACTTATTAAAGTCAGACCAGGCTGGGGACACTCCAGCAGTCAGGCTCTTGCTCAGTTTGCAATGATGGCTGAAGTTAAGAATCTTATTTTTTTTCATTACAACCCGGAATTTACTGATAGAAAGATAGACGAAATCCTGGAGGATACAAGGTCCTGCTTAAAAGAGTTCGGATCGTCAGTTAATTGTATTGCTGCAAAAGAAGGTTTGATTATAACTCTTTAGTTGAAAGCGGAAATTGGTAAAAAACCTCACGGTAAATTCTTTAGATAAGGATATCGAAAAAATTCTTTTTCACAAGCTGATTGCAAGATTAAAAGAAGAATTTGGCTTCGAAATAGAATCTCTTCTCATAAATTTTGTTACATCAGAATATCTTCTTAATATCAATAAAACATTTCTCCGGCATAATTATCTTACAGATATAATTACCTTTGATTACAGTAAAAATAAGCAGTCATTCAATTCAGAACTGTACATATCTTTCCAGGATGCGGCCAGAAATGCAAAAAAATACAATGTGTCTTTGGAACAAGAATTGATGAGATTAGTAATACATGGTGTTCTTCACCTCCTAGGATATGACGATAAGAGCCAAAAAAAACAGGTTGTGATGAAAGGAATGGAAAATAGACTGGTAAATAAGTATATGTTTTTATTAAGATAAATCAGGTAAAAAAAATGGTAACCGAAATCGTAAATTTACTAGCAGATATATTTGAAAATCTGAATAAAACCAATTCTTTAGATCAGGCTATCGATGAAATCAAAATGGATAAAAGATATAATAAAAATATTCTTGCGACTGCTTTCAGCTGGATTTATGAAAAGCAAATTAGGGACATCGGCGAGGAATTGGAGCATGAAGCAATTAATTACCAAAGGAAAGCGAATATTATCCAATGAAGAGAATTCGCTTATGGGGATAGATAATTTCAACTATCTTCTTCACCTGAATAATATCGGATTATTAACAAACCTTGATTTGGAAATTATTATTGAAGAACTTAAGTTATTCCCCCGTGAATTAATAAATACTGAATCGATAAATGTAATTATTATATCTTTGTTTCTTGAAGTAAATACTCTTACACTTCCGGGAAGCAGATTATTGTTATATTCATCTGATACAATTAATTGAGGAAAACTGGTAAGTTATGAGTAAGAATTTAGTGCTGGTTGAGTCACCCGCCAAGGCAAAAACTATTAATAAATATTTAGGCAAAGATTTTCATGTAGAGGCTACCGTAGGACATTTACGCAATCTTCCGAAGACCAAGCTTGGTGTAGAGCTGGAAAACGGTTATAAACCTCAGTTCGTTACTATCAGGGGTAAGGGCGATACTGTTAAAAAAATAAAATCTCTTGCTTCCAAAAGCAGGAATATTTATATAGCAACTGACCCCGACCGCGAAGGTGAGGCGATTGCCCAGGATATTGCCGATATACTTAATGGAAGCGGAGATTCAAAAATATTTCGGGTTCTTTTCAATGAGATTACAAAAACGGGAGTCCAGAAAGCGATGAAAGCTCCAAGGGCGATAGATGAGAACCTTGTGAGTTCACAGAGGGCGAGACGAGTAATGGACCGTATAATCGGATACAAGATCAGTCCTTTCCTCTGGAAGGCAATTATAGAACTTTCAGGCAGCAGTTCACTATCCGCCGGAAGGGTCCAGTCAGTTGCACTAAAGCTTATCTGCGATAGGGAAGCTGAGATTGATAAATTCATAATGACAGAGTACTGGTCGATCTGGGCAATCTTCAAGACAGATAAAGATGAAACATTTAAGGCGAAGCTTTTCAGCATAGAGGGAAAGGACATTAAAGTCCCTCCCAAACCGGAGATGAATCAAAAGGAATGGGATGAATTTTTAAGTGAGTATATAGCACTAGGCAATGAAGAAACAGCAGGGAAGTATTTCGACAGCATAAACAACAAAAAAGAATTTGCAATAACAGGCATTACTAAAAGAAATACTAAACGCAATGCTCCTGCACCTTTTATTACAAGTACTCTGCAGCAGGAGACCTCACGCAGATTGAGAATGCGGCCGAAACAGACAATGATGATAGCACAGAAACTATATGAAGGAGTTGACCTGGGTAAAGCCGGAACGCAGGGTTTAATAACTTATATGCGTACAGATTCAACCAGGATTAGTGATGAGGTTCTTCCGGCAGTAAGGGAATATATAAAAGAAAATTATGGAAAAGAGTTTATCCCCGAATCCTCCAATGTCTTCGGCAACAAAAAGGAAAATGTACAGGATGCGCATGAAGCAATACGACCGACTTCTCTCGAATTTCCCCCTGAAAAGGTTAAAGGTAGTCTTGATAAGAAATCGTTACAGGTCTACGAGTTGATCTGGAATCGCTTTATTGCATCCCAAATGAAACCTGCAATTTTTGAAACAACTGTAATTGAGATCTCTGCTGATGAGTTTTTATTCAAGGCATTCGGAAATGCTGTAAAGTTCATCGGGTACCAGCAAGTTTATGAAGAGATGAAGGAAAAGAAGGACGGTGCCGAGGAGAAAGATGAGTACCGTAATGAAAAGATTCCTCTCGGGCTCGAGAAGAATGATAGACTAGAACTGGATGAGCTTTATAAAACACAGCATTTCACAAGACCCCCGGCGCGTTTTACGGAAAGCTCTTTGATAAAAGAACTGGAAAGCAAGGGGATCGGACGTCCCAGTACTTATTCCCTTATTGTAAGCACAATCCAGGACAGAAAGTATGTAAACCAGGAAGAAAGAAAACTTGTGCCGACATCTCTTGGTAGAACTGTAAACGATATTCTTGTAAAGAACTTCCCAAATATCATTAACGAGGATTTCACTGCTGCGATGGAAGGTGAACTTGATCAGATAGCACAGGGCGATAACCAGTATGAAAATGTTCTAAATGACTTCTACAAACCTTTTTCAAAAGCACTTAAATCTGTAGAAGATAAAGTTGATAAAATTTATTGTGACCAATGCGGGCATGAAATGGTGATTAAGATTGGAAGATTTGGTAAATTTCTGGCGTGCAGCAATTACCCCGACTGTAAAAATATAAAGTCTCTGAAAGAGATAGCAGCTCAGAACCAGGAACCTGAATATACAGGTGAGAAATGCGAGAAATGCGGTTCAAGAACAGTATACCGGGAAGGAAAATTTGGTCGGTTTATAGGCTGCGAAAGATATCCTGACTGTGATTTTGTAAAAAATATCACTCTTGGTGTACACTGTCCTAAATGCAAAGAAGGCGAAATCGTAGAAAGGAAGTCCAGAAAAGGCAGATTATTCTATGGCTGCTCACGGTACCCGAACTGTGATTTTGTAAGCTGGTACAAGCCTGTACCTGAAGAGTGTCCCAATAAAGATTCAGCTTACATGGAAAAAAGATATTCAGTTAAAAAAGGAAATTATCTTAAGTGCCCTCAGTGCGGCGAAGAGGTAATAATGGAAGAGATAGAAAAGGATTAAATGGAAATTCGCAAGGTTTCCAATAAATTTCTAAGCGATCTTCAAAATCTTAAACGCTATTCCGATAACACGGTTAAATCTTACAGAATTGACCTGGAGGGTTTTATATCGTACTGCCTTGAACATAATCATCCCGATATAGAAAACTTAAGTACCAGGTTCATTAAATCATACCTTGCTGTTTTAAGCAACCGGGAGCTTAATAAAAAGTCGATTTCAAGAAAATTGGCAGCAATCAGATCACTTTTCAAATACGTATTTCAGCATGACTATCTAAAAATTAATCCCGCAGCCGTTATCCGGAATCCAAAATCACAGAGGGAACTCCCTGAAATAATATCCACTGAGATCATACTTTCCGCCTACACTGAAGCTGATAGCTTTGCGGAACATCCTGAACTGGTTAAAGTTATTTTCGAACTTTTATATGGATGTGCAATACGCGTATCGGAACTTTGCGGAATAAACATGGAGGACATCGACCTTACAAAAAAGACATTAAAGGTTTTTGGAAAAGGGAACAAAAACAGGATTGTGCCTATTGGCAGTAAATCAATCCCAATAATTAAAGATTACCTCGTTTTACGGGGCAGCATAAAAGGAAAGGAGCCATTAATCATAACTAAAACAGGGATGAGAATTTACCCCCGTTTTGTATACGGTATTATTAACAGGTATCTTTCAAAGGTTTCCGATGTTAAAAAGAAGAGTCCTCATATCCTCCGGCACAGTGCAGCTACACACATGCTGGATAATGGTGCTGACCTTAGCGCGGTTAAAGATATTCTCGGACATGAGAATCTTTCCACAACTCAGATTTATACTCATGTAAGCATCGAACGTTTGAAAAGTACATACAAAAAATCACATCCTAAATCTTAAACTAATTTGGAGGAAGAAATGAACATCTCCATAACAGCCCGCAGGTTCAAAGCTCACGAAACATTGAAGGATTTTATTAGAGACGAACTTTCCTCTTTGAATAAATACAGTGAAGATATACTTAACGCCGAAGTTATCCTGAGTTACGTTAACTCAAAAGACAGTATAAAAACAGCTGAAATAAATTTATCCATTCCGGGACATATTATTACTGCTAGAGAAGACAGCGATGATTTTAAGAAGTCAGTCAGCGCAGCTTCAGAAAAAGTTACACGACAACTGAAGAAAATAAAAACCAGGAAAACAGTTAGAATAAGATGATAAAGATCGATCAGAAATCAATTTCACGGAAAGAATTCATTACAGTCGAATTTCTCTATAAAAACTGTAAAGAACTCTTTAAATTAAAATTGTTTTCGGATAAGTCCGGGTTCACCAGGAAGATATATGATCAGAACCTGCACAGACCCGGACTTGCTTTAGCGGGTTTTGTGGATCTTTTTTCTTATGCCCGTGTGCAGGTCTTCGGTAATACTGAGATACAATACCTTGCTCAGTTAACTGATAAAAAGAAAACAGAAGCCCTTGAAAGGATTTTCAACTTTGAAATCCCCTGTATAATTCTGACAGATAATAATCATCCTTCACAATTGCTGCTTGAGTTGGCAAACAAGCATCACATCCCGGTATTTGTTTCCATACAACCTACGACAAAACTAATCTACCTGATTGGTGATTTTCTTGACGACCAGTTCAGCCACCGTGTTTCGATGCATGGGTCATTTGTGGATGTTTATGGTGTGGGCATACTATTTGTTGGAAAATCAGGGATTGGGAAGAGCGAAGTTGCCCTCGATCTTATAGAAAGAGGCCATCGTCTGGTAGGAGATGATGTTATAATCCTCACGAAAAAGGGTGAGGGTATACTCATGGGGGCCGGCACGAATATTTCCAAGCATTTTATGGAAATCAGGGGGCTTGGCATACTGGATATTGAAAGAATGTTCGGAATTAGGGCAATTCGCTACCAGAAAAGGCTGGAAGTGATCGTGGAACTGGAAATTTGGGACGAAAAGGCGGAATATACAAGGACAGGACTGGATGAAAGTTTTGTCAAGATATTAGACAGCGACATTCCGTATGTAAAACTTCCCATTATTCCAGGCAAAAATATTACTGTGATTTCTGAAGTAATTGCATTACACTATCTTTTGAAGCATTATGGGCACGATGCAGCCAAAGTTTTCCAGAAAAGACTCAATAAAATATTAAACGGCGAAATTGACGAGGATCATCGGGGAATAGATTATTTTGAGCACGATTTCGAATAATTTAGCTATCCCAGACACTTGACAAAGATGCCTTATTTTTTTAGATTCCGCAACCTATTATGAAGAAACTATACCACTTCTCCAGTTCCAAACTTCAATTTGTTGAAGTTAAAAATTTTAAGAAAAAGTTAATTATTTACTTCTGTGCTGCAATTTTAATCCTTACTGCCACAGTATACGGCACTTTAAACTTTATTTCAGAAATCACAGGATCCGGTAAAAGCCTGTCGACTCTAAAGGAAGAAAATAAATTACTGCAGAACAAACTCGTAGAAACATCTGCTTTATACAAAAAACTTGATATTGAGCTTGACAGCCTGATAAATGAAAATAATACACTGAGAATTGCTGCAAATCTTCCGACCGTATCTGAAGAAGAAAAACAAGTTGGTGTGGGAGGCGGTTATTTTGATAATGACATCGATTTTATAAAGGGTAATGTGGCTGATGACCTGAAAGAAGCTCTTTCATATGTTGATGAAGTAGACCGGAAGGTTGCTTTTGAAAAGGCTCAATTCAACGAGATCTCAAATAAAATTAAGCAAAACGAGAAATTATTTGAAAGCCTGCCTGCAATAAAGCCGTGCGAGGGAGTAATAGGTGCTGAATTCGGTATGAGAATGCATCCTATATTAAATATCAAGAGGATGCATGAAGGTATTGATATCGTTACCAATCTTGGGACACCCGTTCACGCTTCAGGGGACGGAAGAGTTGATTTTGTGGGAAGAAAAGGCGGATATGGTCTTTGTGTAGAGATAAATCACGGTTTTGGATACAAGACTATTTATGGTCATTTGTCTAACACTGAGGTTAAGGAAGGACAGAGAGTTGACAGAGGGTTTGAAATTGCAAAATCGGGTACTTCCGGACTTTCCACCGGGCCGCATCTCCATTATGAGGTTGAGCATAATGGTGTTAAACTTAATCCTGAAGATTTTTTCTTTGATGATATAAATTTCTTTGCTGTTGCTGGCAAAGACTAATCTTAGCGGAGATTTAATATATGATATGGACAGTAGAGCTGGCAGCATACCTTGATGATGCCCCCTGGCCTGCTACAAAAGATGAATTAATCGAATATGCAGAAAGAATCGGAGCTCCATATGAGGTAATTGAGAATCTTCAGGAACTTGAAGATTCTGATGAGCCATATGAATCAATCGAAGATATATGGCCTGACTATCCTTCCGATGAGGATTTCTTTTATAACGAAGATGATTATTAAGCGCTTCACCGCGCTTTTTTATTATGCTCATGAATGATGAAAACTGGATTGGCGTCTATGGACAGGATTCAGTTAAGACACTATTAAATTCTTTAATCTCATCTGATAAAATCCCTCACGCTTTCCTTTTTAAAGGTAATGACGGTATAGGTAAAGAATTAACTGCAATCAGGTTTGCACAGGCAATCAATATCCATAATCTGCCTCCGGAAAAAGGAGATCATATCAGCCAGTTTATCAGGAATTTCAGTGAACCTTATATAAAATATATTTTTCCTCTCCCGAGGGGACGTAATGAGACGGAATCCAGTGGTCCTATGGAGAAACTTAGCCAGGAAGATAGTGATCTTGTCAAAGAGGAGCTGGAGGCAAAAATAAAGAATCCATATCACCGCATTAAAATCCCGAAAGCAAATCAGATTAAAATAAGCAGTATCAGGGATATCCGTAAATTTCTTTCAATGGATTACAGTGATTTGAGATTCCGTTTTGTTCTCATTTCATCTGCTCATATGATGAATGAGGAAGCTCAGAATGCCCTATTGAAAAACCTTGAAGAACCACCTGATGGAATAGTTTTTATTCTTACCACTCCTTTTCCCGAACAACTGAGAGAAACAATTAGATCCAGGTGCTGGATAATTAATTTTCAGCCTCTGGCTGTGGATGATGTTGAGAATATACTGGTGTCTGATTTTAATATAGATGAGCAGTCAGCCCGTTCTGCCGCGCTTTTCTCAAATGGATCGGTTACTGAGGCTGTAAACCTTCTTCGGCATGATCTTACGCAATTGAAGGAAAAAACCATCCTTGTTCTTCGGTACTCCTTCGGGAGAAGGTTCCATTCTGCACTTGAAGAGTTTAATTCTGTTATTAATGAGCAGGGGAGTGAGTCATTTAAAATTCTTGTACTAATGATTATTTCCTGGTTAAATGACCTGCAGAAGTTCAGAGCAGGTTTGACAAATTTTTTTTTCGATGATTATGTGGAGACCTTACAGAAATTTAATTTGAAGTTTTCGGATGTAGAGCTGAATGAAATCGTATTTAAGCTTGATAAATCAGCTTCATTAATAAAGAACAACATCAACCTGAGTACGCTCACATTAAATATTATTACTGAATTATCACTGTTAACCCGGAAATGAATTGTACTTTCCTGATTCCACCCATATTCTTAACAAACTGATTGGATTTCATGTTTTATCCGGTAACACGAGAATGGTATATCAATCATAAAAATTATTTTTTTGGATAGGGGAGTCGGCTTTTAATCTTCTGACCGACATCAGTGCTTTATGATTTACAACTATGAATTTATTAGGTAAGCATGGGCGTTAATTCATAAAGGTATTATCCCTGATTATTTTACGAATTTTGATTATTTTTATTGTTCATATTGAAAATCAAATAAAATGAGGAGAGTATGCGAAAAGTAGTTATAACAGCAGCAAAAAGAACTCCGGTTGGTTCTTTTAACGGTAGTCTGTCATCTTTCAGTGCTGCGCAGCTGGGAAGTATCGCTATAAAGGGAATTCTGGAAGATTCAAAAATAGATGGAAATCTGATAGATGAAGTGATAATGGGAAACGTCCTGACCGGGGGACAGGGACAGGCTCCGGGACGCCAGGCAGCAATCTTCGCAGGTTTGCCTAATAAAACAGAATGTTTGACAATTAATAAAATGTGCGGCAGCGGACTCAAATCTGTTATGCTGGCCCAGCAGGCAATCGCCCTAGGTGACGCGGATGTGATCATAGCTGGAGGACAAGAAAGTATGACTAATGCTCCATACATTCTACCAAAAGCACGTTCAGGATATAGACTTGGAAACGGTGAAATTATTGATTCAATGATTAAGGACGGACTCTGGGATGTGTATAACGATATCCATATGGGGAGCTGTGCAGAATCCTGTGCGAGAGATTATTCTTTTAAGCGTGAAGAACTTGATGATTTTGCGACAAACTCATATAAAAAAGCCCTTGATGCACAGAAAGCCGGTAAATTTAAAGATGAAATAATCAAAGTTGGTGTTAAAACAAAAAAAGGTGAATCCTTTGTTGAGGAAGATGAGGAACCAGGACGAGTTATTTTTGATAAAATAGCTACATTGAGACCAGTATTTGAGAAAGACGGTGTTGTAACCGCGGCAAATGCCTCAAGTATAAATGACGGTGCTGCTGCATTACTGGTAATGAGTGAGGAAAAAGCAAAGGAATTGGGATTGGTCCCACTCGTAGAGATTGTAGCTCAAAGTTCAGCGGCTAAAGCTCCGATCGAATTTACTACTGCACCTGCAGATGCTATCGCCAAAGTGCTTAAAAAAGCAAACCTGACCAAAGATGATATAGATCTTTTTGAGATAAATGAAGCCTTTGCCGTTGTATCGCTTGCCGTTAACAAGATCCTAGGGCTGGATAATTCAAAAATCAATGTTAACGGTGGTGCAATAGCTATAGGACATCCTATCGGTGCCAGCGGTGCCAGGATACTGGTGACACTCATACATGAAATGAAAAAGCGTAATTCAAAGTATGGATTAGCTTCTCTTTGTATAGGTGGGGGAGAGGCTTCCGCTTTAATAGTCAAAAACATTTAAGAACGGAAGGATAAAATGGATATTAAAAAAGTATCTGTTATCGGCGGCGGAACCATGGGAAATGGAATTACCCATGTTTTCGCTCTGAAAGGATTCAAGGTAAACCTGGTCGAAATGAGTCAGGATCTTGTTGATAAAGCAATTGTAACTATCACAAAGAACCTGGACAGGCAGGTCAAGAAAGAGGTTATTTCCGAACAGGATAAAGTTTCTGCATTAGCCAATATTAATAAGGTTGTGGGAGTAGAAAATACTCCTGCTGATTCTGATTTAATTATAGAAGCGATATATGAGAATAAAGAAGCTAAACTCAATATATTTAATTCATTAGAATCGATAGTTAAGAAAGATTCTATATTTGCTTCAAATACATCATCGATTTCAATCACTGAATTGTCAGCTGCAACAAGAGCCGAAAAATTCATAGGTATGCATTTTATGAATCCTGTTCCTATGATGAAGCTGGTAGAGATTATCCGGGGGTATTCTACAAGTGATGAAACTTTCCTGATAATCAAAACTCTATCAGAGAAACTTGATAAGGTTCCGGTTGAGGTTTTCGATTACCCAGGCTTCATATCAAACCGTATCCTGATGCCTATGATAAATGAAGCGGTGTTTGCCTTAATGGAAGGCGTAGCATCAGCACAGGACATCGATACAGTTATGAAACTTGGAATGAACCATCCCATGGGGCCATTGACACTTGCTGATTTTATCGGACTTGATGTCTGCCTTGCTATTATGGAAGTGCTGTATGACGGATTTAATGATCCTAAATACAGACCATGTCCGCTGCTTAAAAAAATGGTAGCAGCAAAAAAATTAGGAAGAAAATCAGGTGAAGGATTTTTTAAATATAATTAAGGCATTATATACTTGCGGTTACTGACTAATTTAAAAAGGACGACCCGATTTTATAGATATAAGATAAATCATTTCTTTTCATCTTTTGCTGTAACCCAGGATACTTATCTGCTCATCCTGGGAGGAATTATCGGCGTACTCTGTGGATACGGTGCTGTTATCTTCCATGAAGCAATCAAATTAATTAAGGATGTTTTCTTCGATGAGCCCGGAAAGATTTTCGGGCTTCCTTCATTATTGAACGCTGACGAATGGTACATAAAAGTGTTGATTATACTTATTCCAGCCGTTGGAGGTCTTCTTGTCGGTATACTTGCTCACTATTTCGAGGGGGGTAAAAAGGGAGAGGGAATTCCTAATGTAATTGATGCGATAGCTTCAAGGGGAGGCGTAATAAAGGGGAGTGTTGCTGTTATAAAAACTGTCGGATCTGCTTTAAGCATTGGAACCGGCGGAGCGGGGGGAAAAGAAGGTCCAATTGTGCAAATCGGCGCTGCTATCGGTTCAGCTTTCGGTCAATATCTTTCAACTTCATCTGACAGACTTAAGATCCTAGTAGGCTGCGGTGCAGCGGCCGGTCTTTCGGCTGCTTTCAATGCGCCAATCGGCGGAGCATTGTTTGCGATGGAGATTATTCTGCATACCTTCAATGCAAAGTCTTTTAGTCCTATCATTATAGCATCCGTGTTCGGTACAGTAATTTCCAGAGGTTACCTTGGTAATCAGCCTGCGTTTCAGATTCCGAACTATGAACTAGTTACAAATACGGAATTTATATTTTATATCGTTCTTGGAATCTTAGCAGCTCTAACTGCTGTTTATTTTGTCAGGACGTTCCTCAGGATAGATTCATACTTTGATAAGCTTAAAAAGATTCCCAGGATAATCAAACCTGCAGTAGGCGGACTGGGAGTAGGCATTATCGGACTTTATCTGCCCGGAGTATATGGTTTCAGCTACGACGCGATAGCAAACTCTCTTCAACATCCTACAGCATTCTGGGTACTCCTGGCGCTGGTATTATTCAAACCGATTGCCACAGGCCTTACCATCGGGTCAGGTGGAAACGGCGGCACCTTTGCTCCCAGCCTTTTTACGGGAGCAATGCTTGGCGGTTGTTTTGGCCAGATAGTAAATTATTTCTTCCCTTCAATAAGTGCTCCTCCGGGAGCATATGCACTTGTAGGTATGGGCGCAGTCGTGGCAGGAACAACTCATGCTTCGTTAACCGCTTTGATTATGGTTTTTGAAATGACTGGCAACTATAAAATTATACTTCCATTGATGTTAACTATAATAATTTCAACCACATTATCAAAGCTTTTCCTGAAAGGATCTCTCTATACCATCAAATTTGACCGTGAAGGCAAAGGAATAGACATATATGGACGTAAAGTATCTATATTAAAGAACTTACAGATATTTAATATGATTGAGCACAATGCAGACATAGTTGGAGAGGAATTCACTTTTAAGGAACTCCTGAATATCGTCAAAGAATCCCGCTTTACGAATATTATGGTAAAGAACAACAATGATCGGATCGTTGGTCAGATTGAATTCCAGGATATCCGGAATGCCGTACTGGATGACGAAACCAGACATATTCTGAATTTCCTTGTCGCCGGGGATTTAATGACAAGAACAATTCCTACAATAACATCGGATAAAAACAGTGAAGATGCATTAATGCTAATGGAAAAAGAGGATCTTGATTATCTACCTGTGCTGGAAAAAGATACTAAAAAATATATCGGCATTGTGACAAAAGAGAATATACTTAGAAAGTACCAGAATGAACTATTTCTAATGCAGAATGAGAATGAATTTGCCCTCTAAATATTATGCCGGTTGATCCGATAATATATATTATGTAAACTAGTATATCCTTTATAAATTCTTCTTGATTAGTCACTTTTCAATCTTATCTCCCTTGAATCTTTATTGCTTTTTCAGTTCTTTATGCTTTAATCATAATGTAATAAATAATATACAGAAGTAATGCTGAATTACTTTAAGTATTTAGATCGCTTAAGTCGGGTTTGTACGTGGTATTTTGGAAGTTCTCATATAAGAAACTAGGGTTCTGATTGATATTGTTTAGAAGAGTCTCCCAAGCTTTATGAGGATGAAAATAATGGCCATGATAAGAATAATCCAGAGAATGGGACTTTTCCTTCTTGAAAGATGTTTTCTTTGAGTTCTAAATCCCAACTTACGTTTTTTTCTTTCTACAGGGTCAGTTTCAGGGTTATAAAACCTGGGGGTATAATCAAAAACTCTATGTCTGGGACTCTTCATAAACATGGTACATAACCTGGTATTTAATTCTCAAATATAGCAGATACAAACAGACCGGGATCAAAGGTCTGAAGATCATCAATTGATTCACCGATACCTATATATTTTACAGGAATATTTTGTTTAGCGCAAATCTGGAATACAACTCCGCCTTTTGCTGTTCCGTCCAGTTTAGTGATCACAAGTCCTGATATATCTGTGACTTTAGAGAATTCCTCCGCCTGTATTAGTGCATTCTGTCCTGTTGTACCATCCAGGACTAGAAGAGTTTCATTGGGTGCATAATCAACAACCTTACCCGAAACACGTTTTATTTTGTTCAATTCCTCCATCAGGTGAGCCTTGTTATGAAGTCTCCCGGCAGTATCTATCAAAACTATGTCATATTTCTCTTTTACAGCCCTCTGAATGGTATCGAAAGCTACTGATGAAGGATCGGTGCCTTTACCTTTCTGAACTAACTCCACGCCGGCTCTTTCGGCCCAGATATCAAGCTGCTCGTTGGCTGCTGCCCTGAAAGTATCTGCTGCTCCTACAATAACCCGGAAACCGGCCTTTCTATAGTTATATGCGAGTTTTCCGATTGTAGTCGTCTTCCCTACCCCGTTTACACCGATAATCAGAATGACGTACGGTTTATATTTTTCGATATCGTTACCGTTTGATTTAATCTCGGTTTTAAGAACTTCAATCAGTTCTTTTTTAACCGACTCGAGAATATTTATTTTACTTCGATCCTTTTCCCTGTGAAGTCGCTCCCGCGCACTCTCGATGATCCTTTCTGAAGTTTCAAAACCTATATCCGAGGTAATCAGAATTTCTTCGATCTCATCGAGGGTTTTATCGTCAAGAACTGCTTTCCGCGTTATCGTCTCATTTATTGTATTGACAATTTTTGACCGGGTTTTTGATAACCCGTCCTTCAGTCTTGAGAAATTTATGTTTTCAAACAGATTCATATTTCTTTCGCTTCAAGAACTCCATTGCACGAATAACATAGCCAATGAATGATACAAAGATTAAAATTATGCTCAGACCGTACAGCGATAAATATATCAAGGAATCTTTTGGAATACTAAGTACAATAAGCAAAATCACAATTCCTATTACTACCACGGTAATCTTTCCGAGTACATTTGAAGGCAGAACTTTTCCTATTTTCTGTGTGACAAATATTCCTCCCAGGAATATGAGAACATCCCGGGCAATAATCATGACAAAATAATAAGGTGGAATTACTCCTATTACAAATAATTTTATAATAATAGCGCCCATCGCCACTTTATCTGCAAGAGGATCTATTATTTTACCGAATTCTGTAACCTGGTCAAATTTTCTTGCAAGATACCCGTCGAGAATATCGGTAAGAGCCGCGATTATAACGACCACAAAGATCATTACCCTCATTCCCGGATCGCCCAGGTAATCAAATAAATACCAGAGAGGTACTGCCATTACCAGTCGGAACAATGACAGCAGATTTGAGGGCGTCGATATTTCTTCTATCGTATATTTCATCTTATGACGGCAAATTTACCAATCTTTTGCTCAACTTCATTATTTGCATCGTCCAGACGGACAATTCTGTAAATATAAATACCGCTGCCAAGCTCTTTGCCGGAGTCATCTTTCATATCATAATCGACTCCTCCATTACCATCAGTCTCGTTCAATTCGTTAATACGCATTCCGTTAAGGTTCCATATTATAATTCTAGCCCTTTTAGGAAGGTTTGCAAATGTCATTTTCCCTGAAGCAACTTTTGCCGGATTTGGATATATATAAACATCTGAGAGATCCTTCGCATAACCGGTTAATACAAGATAGCTGCCCGCACCTGAATTAATCATTACACCGTCAGAAGACATAAGGTTTACAATTCTCAGCCTGTACTCCTTCCCTATCGAGCCTACGGGATTATTTCCTTTAAGATTAAGGTAAATCACCTTCGGATCCGAAGCATCAACTTCAACGCTTGTAACATGATTTGCCGGATCAAAGCTGTAGTTTTCAGGATTCTTTACCTGGGTAGGATCCACATCCCTATTAAAGACTATTCTGATCCGATACGGATCAAGGATCTCAAACGAGCTAACGAAGAATTCTTCAGGTGTATTTACAGAGTCCACGTTAAACACCGTCGTATCAGCAGCAATTGGAGAACCGTAGTAATCCTTCAGACGGCTCGTAATAAGAGTATTTATACCAACATGTAAATTCTCATTATATGAAAGCACGTAAGAATACTGGTTGGCCGGAGATACCGAGTTTGGGTAGCCAATTCCTGATACCAGGAAGGATTCAAGGTTTTCAATTGTATTATTAACTCTTTCAGAAAATGTGACCTGGATGTTTTTGCGGGTTCTGCTTATAACAGAAATTACACTCCCCGGTTTGTGGGAATAAACCCGGATAACGGAACTCAATTTAGAAAGAGGATCAGGTTTTGTTACATCATATGCCTGGACAGCATAATAATATTCTTTGCGAGGCATAACCTGGAAGTCGGTAAAGTCAGTTGACCCTGAGGAATCGATCATCACAAGTGAATCAGCTGATGATCCCCGGTATATATAATAGAACTGACCCCATCCGCTCCAGGATAAATTAATAGTAGTTGAGTCAACACTGTAACCCGCGACGTTATATGGAGTCCCAGCTTTATCTGAAACAGCAAACTCAATAAATTTAATCCCAGTCTGGGTCGGGAAAGCAACTTCCGGAACATTGTTTTTATTAAGATCGCCTACAAAAATGGAGTTGGAGTTAATATTTTCCTTATAGGAAATTATCTTAACATCACCGGATTCATATTTGAAGATGTAGGAATAGGGAAATACGAACAGAATAAGTTCATCAATTCCATCATTGTCAATATCAGCCAGACGGATACTATTTTCTATAATGCGAAAAGTTCCTCCCCCGCTGAATTCAGTTGAGGCATCAATGAAACCTTCCTGGAAAACACTCTGAAGTGAATTCCCTGAATATTTAAAAACATTGAGGATGTAAAACGGAGCAATATCATAAGCAGTCAGAGAATGGAGAAGAACGGCAATTTCCTTCTGTCCGTCGCCGTCAAAATCTCCGGCAGTAAGAAACTCTGCTGAAGACATAAAGAAAGTTGAATCCTGCAGAAAAGGCGTGTATCCTCCGCTGCCGTTTGATTCGTAGCTGAAGATATCCCCATCCTCATCGATCATCCAGAATTCTTTGTGTCCGTCATTATCGAGATCAGTAACAACAGAATGAGGCAGACCTAATTGATTACCATTATACCTGTTTGGAGTAAAATTACTGAGGGGTTTCGTCCCGGTGTGCATCAGGTTATTATCAAACTTCCAGACAGACAAGGTCGTGTCTGTATCCTGATCGAAGGCTATTACTTCAGGTTTACCATCTCCATCCAGATCTTCAGAAAGAGCCGGCCAGAAGGTATCAGATGAATCGGTAAATTTATTCTGAAGTGTAAATGTACCTGCAGAAATCTGTTCATCTATATAGCCCGTTCCTATATTCGAGCTCAGCAAATCAGTTTTCCCGTTGCTATTAAAATCTCCGACATCACGCGGGAGTTTATTTTTTACGGAATCAACTGCAAAGAAAGAATTATTATTCAGTTTATACAGAGTATAATAAACATCTTCCGAGGTATAGAACTGGCGGGATAAAATTTCATTATAATCATTATTTATGAAATTAACAGGGTCTTCATAGGTGCTTCCATTAGGCAGACTATAGGGCTGGACATATTCAGCTGCCATATCTGCATTGTATTCAACAGGTATCACGAAAATGGAATCCTGTCCTGAAGAATTCAGCACTGTTGTTTTTTTCCCCACAAGGTTCTCAGCCTGTATGTATACTTCATAAACCGAATTCTGTTCGACAAGCTGCTTCGGGATAAATCCGTAATGAACATTCTTCACAAACTGATTATTGGTATTGAAGCCATCGAGCGTTACAAAGTCGAAGCTCCCGACTGATCCAAGCTTCCTGTAGAACAGTTTAGTGACACAGGGCTGGTTTGTATATACAGATGCAAGTATCGTTGCTTTTTCACCGTAGAGTGCCGGTCCAAGGGTTACGAGCAAAGCCTCCGGGGCTTTTCTTATTATATTAAAGTTAACCCGCTCTTCGAGGGTTCTGCCGTTTGTGAGGTTTACAAGTATCCGCAGACCGTATACTGAGTCGGGAAGCTGTGATACATCAAGAGTATAGATATGCTTGTTGGCAAACTGGTTTCTACCGTCAGAGATGAGCGATACCCAGTCATCAGGATTCAAACCATCACCATAATCGAGCTGATAGTTTACGAAATATGGAGACAGAATGGTTGCAATGATCTGGATTGAATCCCGGAAAGTCGAATAATCCTGTGTGGGATTTTCAAATTTTATTATAGAAGGCGCACTTATATTAAGTGCATTGTAAAGATTCAACCTTCCTGCACCGGTATAGATATCCCAGCCGGGAGTTCCGATATCATCAGAGGTACTTTTCAGTATCTGCTTTACTTCCTCATTTGTGAATGAATTCTTTGAAAGGATAAGAGCAGAAGCGCCTGATACAAAAGGAGATGATGCCGATGTTCCGGAAACATATGCGTAACCATTATCTTTTGCAGTTGTAAATATCTGAGTTCCCGGAGCCATCAGGTCAAGCGTGGATCCGTAATTTGAATTGGAAGAGCGGTAATCCTCCTGGGTTGAGTTCCCGACACAAATAACTTCAGAATAGCCTGAAGGATAATGCGGCTCATTTGAACCTGAATTTCCTGCCGATCCGACCAGCACAACATCGCTTGAATAGGCATACCTGACTACATCTCTCAATACATAAGAAAACGAATTATCTCCGAAGCTCATATTTATTACTTTAGCTCCCATCTGAACAGCGTAAAGGATAGCTGCTGCAACATCATCTTCTTCACCGTATCCGCCGGGATCGAAAGCACGGAGATTCAGGATTTTAATATTAGGGGCTGTACCTGCGATGCCTGTTAAGTTGTTAGTCTCGGCTGCTGCAATACCTGCAATGTATGTACCGTGACCGTATTCGTCCATAGGGTTATTATCCCAGGTTAAGTAATCGCCCCCCGATGAATCAAAAGGAAAACCTACACGATCAGTAAAGTCCCAGCCCTGGTAATCGTCGATAAAGCCATTATCGTCATCATCAATTCCATTCGATCTTTTATCGTGTCCATCTGTATCAGTTCCAATCTCACCCGGATTAAGCTTAATTTTATTATGCAGGTCGGGGTGGAGATAATCAATTCCGGTATCGATTATAGCCAGCAGAACTGAATCCGAACCCTCAGTTATGTCCCATGCATCAAAAGCCTTTATCTTTTCAAGTCCCCATTGATTTTGAATAAGACTGTCATTCGGAGTCATATCCATCCTATAGGTATTAGCTGGCTGAATATATTCGATTGAGGGATCTTCATTCTGAAGCGCCAGGAATGACGATTCATCAACCGGTTTAGCGAAGGTAATTTTTATGATGCGGCCCAGAATTTCGTCCTGTTTAACAATACCCTTGGCGAGATAATTAACTTTTGGAGAGAGATTTGAGAAGCCGAATGATTTTCCTGCAGGAAGGTACTGCTGAGTTTGAATTTTACTTTCTATTTCCTGTTTGGAAACGTAAACTTTATATTTTATGAAATAAGTTGATTGAGGAAACAGAAGTGCACTAAATAAAAAAGAGAGGATTAATGTTAGCCCCGTTTTATAATTCATATATCTCCTTTTTGAAATTTTTATCTACCAGCGTAGGATATTCACCTGAGAAGCAGGCGGTACAAAAATTTTCAGAGTCTGCTTCAGATACTGCTTCCAGCATTTCATCAATAGTCATATACTCAAGGCTGTCAACTCCAAGATATTTACGAATTTCCTCTATATTTCCATGCATCTGGTTTGCAATAAGCTCTTCCCTGCTGGGAAAATCCATTCCATAGAAGCAAGGATATTTTATGGGAGAGGAAGATATTCTGATATGTATCTCTTTAGGATTAGCCTCCTTTATCAGGTTAACAAGCTGTTTGGAAGTTGTACCTCTTACGATTGAATCATCCACCATTACAACGGTCCGTCCTTCAAGTACACCCTTAACCGTATTAAATTTAAATCTTACTCCAAGTTCACGCCGTTCCTGTCCCGGCTGAATAAATGTTCTTCCGATATAATGGCTTCTTATCAAGCCAATTTCAAGTTTTGAATTTACTCCCTGTTTTTCAAGCTGACTCTGATAGCCGAGTGCAGTTGTATTAGAACTGTCGGGTACGCTTATAACAATTACTTTTTCTCCATCCTTATCAACAACAGGATATTTTTTAGCAAGGATCTTTCCGAGTCTCCTTCTCATCTTATCCACATTATGTCCAAAGATGAAACTGTCGGGTCTTGAGAAATATATATATTCAAAGATGCAGTGTTTTTTCGGATAGTGTTCCGATTTTATCCGGTACGATTTTATTTTATTGCTCTCGTAAACTTCCTCATCAAATACAATCAGTTCCCCGGGCTCAACTTCACGCCTAAACTCAGCAGACAAAAGATCAAATGCACAGGTTTCTGATGCAACCACGAATGCATTGTTCAGCTTAGCGATGGAGAGCGGTCTGAAACCGTAAGGATCCCTTGCGGCAATCATTTTATCATCTGTCAGAATTGTCAGGCAGTATGCACCCTCAAGTCGCTGTAGTGCTTCTCTTATCTGTTCCACCTGGTCATTCAGTTTACTCCTTGCAATCAGGTGAAGGATCACCTCGGTGTCGCTTGTTGTCTGGAAGATAGCTCCTTCATTAACCAGTTCCTCCCTCAATTCTTTTGCGTTTGTGAGGTTGCCGTTATGAGCGACTGCAAGGTTGCCGAGCCTGTAGTTCACAACGAATGGCTGAATATTCTTTACAGACTTTGAAGATCCCGTTGTTGAATAACGGTTATGCCCGATTGCTTTCATTCCGGGCAGGCTGTTAAAAATTTTCGGGTCGGCAAAAACTTCCGAGACAAGACCTTCTCCTTTATGAATATTAAAAACAGAATGTCCCCTATCATTTAATGCCTGGGTCACAATTCCGCAGGCTTCCTGCCCTCGATGCTGAAGTGCGTGCAATCCGTAATACGTATTCAATGAGGCATTCTCAGTTCCATAAATGCCAACAACTCCGCAAAAACATTTCGGCTTTTCCGATTGTATCTTCATCAATTTCTTAACCTATTTATTTAAAGAGAAGTGCAAATTTAAGCAATTCTTAAATCTTTTTAAGAAAAATAGAGCGATATCAAAAAATAAAAAAGGTACTATTTGAAGTACCTTGAAGAATATATCATAATTTGGACCGGAAGCTCTATTACCAGTGGACCTTAGAAGGATATAGAACGGCTGGTTTTGGTCCGGTTGGAAGGACGGATTTAGGTAGTAGCTGGAGGCCGGGACGATGCCGAAGAGTGGCCGGACAGATCAGTAAGAAGTAAGAGTCAGGTTCTATGAGAGAAGTGAAATCGAAAATCCCCGAAGAGGTAAGGTTTTTAATCAAACAATTTTAGCTTAGTTGCCGCGAACGTCATTCAAAGAACGATCGTTTTCGTTGTCGGAACGGTGGGATTTGAACCCACGACCACCTGAACCCCATTCAGGTACGCTACCGGGCTGCGCCACGTTCCGATATTTTATAATTTCTCAAGTACAAATTCTAAAATACTTTTGATTTCTTCAAGGTCTTTTTTCAATGATGGTTTTTCTTTTTTCGGCTCGTTTGCAACTTCCGACTTCGATTCTGCACCTTGATCGGCGATAAAAGTTCCCTGGTCCGGTGAATAATCCTCCAGTATTTTTTTCGCTCCTTCAATAGTATATTTTTTTTCTCTGAGTAAAGTTTTAATATGAAGAATCAGTTGTATATCTTTATTTGTGTATATCCTGTTCCCGGCCCTGTTTTTCTGAGGCTTTAACTGTTCAAACTCAGTTTCCCAGTAACGGAGAACATACTGCTCGATCTCTGTTATCTTGCTTACTTCGCTGATTGAGTAATATAACTTTTTTATAGCAAGGTTTTTCATATTATTTACTTCCTCAGTTTAAAGAAAAATAAATAATCGGATTGATAATCGCAATATCAGAGCAATTAAATAATTATTAACTTTAGAGAAAAGCTATAATTTATTCTCATTTATAACGATATCGATAAGTTCATTAACATCATTCAATACAAAATCAGCATTATGCGACTTAGTATCGAAAGTGTCACCGTATTTCGCAAAAGCTGTTTTCATTCCTACATTTGCTGCCCCAATAATATCTCTTTCCACCCAGTCACCAACCATTATTGCTTCTTCCGGCTTTACATCCAGCTTCTTAAGAATAGTTAAAAACGGTGCCGAATGAGGTTTTCTCTGGCCAGTATCTTCAAAAGTGACCACAGCATCTACAATATGATGAAAATTCAGATATGCCAGCCGAAGCCATGCTTCTTTCACGGGAGCATCTGATACAATTCCCATTTTTATTCCTAATTTCAGCAATTTATTGAGTGTAGAATAGACATGAGGGTAAGGAATCAGAGCTGCTTCCCTCGCTCTCCTGTAAGCTACTATTCCCGCAGATAGAATCTTATAATCCACTTTTTTCAGTACTCTCTGAAGAAATGCGTCAAAAACCTGCTGATATTCAATTCCCTGCTCTTTGTAAATTTCGTCTATAACTTTATTTGATTCTTCAACAGATAATTCGAGACCTGCATCTATCATAGCCGGTACTGCTTCTTCGATAGCTCTTCTTTTCATCTTCATAAAGTCAACAAGTGTATTATCAAGATCAAATATTACTGCACGAATCAAATTTCGCCTCCTCTATCTTCAATTTTATTTTTCAACAAATATACAGCGGCATAATAACTTTTTTCTTTAAAACCGCTTATATAACCATCACAGACTGAAGCAGTTAGCAGAATCTGCCGGTAATCTTCTCTAGCTGCTAAATTAGAAAGATGCACCTCAATCTTTGGGATTTCAAGTTCTGCCAGTGCATCCTTTATTGCTACTGAAGTATGTGCATATCCCCCGGGATTGATAATCAATCCGTCGAATCCCGAAAGTGACTGCAATTTATTTATGATGCTTCCTTCAGTATTGCTCTGAAAGAAATCGAAGTCAATGTCTATGAATGCAGAGCTCAGCATTCCTTTAATTTCCTCAAGGGTAAGACTGCCGTAATGATTTTTATCTCTCTTCCCGAGAAGATTAAGGTTCGGTCCGTTTATCACAGCTATTTTCATTTCATCTCAGCCATTTCGTCTATTATTTCTCTCATGCGAGGATTCAGGTAGATCTGATCTACCCCAAGTTCTTTAAGCGCCGCCGAAAGGATCATCACCTTTCTCTGGAGGTTCATCATCTTATTAATAACTATAACCTTACTTTCCTTAAGCAGACAGTATCCCCCCTTAAAGTCGCCCTTCTCAAACCTAACTTCCGCACCCAGCTGCTGGGCAAGGGCTTTAAGATCCTGCATTATTTCTTCAAATTCTTTTTCTTTGAGTTTCATTTTAATTCTTCCCTGATCATTGGTTTGAACACAGCCAGAAATACAATCGTACAGTAGCACAAAAGTTCGATCAATGAAAAGCCGCTGAGTATTGTTAATCTTTTCATGATTAAACCGAGAACCTCCCCGCTGCTGAATATTCCATAATCAACATTGGTGAATATACGGTAATCGATCGTCATCAGGTAAATTTCAAAAGGGGCAGTAACCAGAATGAGTACCGTAATAATAAAAAGCCAGCCGTTTTTTCGTAAATTTAATCCGGAAGTAAATAGAAAAAGAAAATAGAAAACAAGGAATACTATAAAAAGTACGAAAGTGGTCGGTATTACAGGATTTATCGTTGTCAGTACCGCATCCAGATTCTGTTTGTTAAGGTAGCCTTTGTTTGAAGTAATAGTTTCATTGAATAGCTGGTAAGATAACATCAGCCTTGAGAGATAACTCCCCATCCATAGAATACATGCAAGAGATGCAACAGTAAGAAAAGAAGCTGAAATTTTATTTATTTTTTTCATCAAAATTTGAAATAGTAGGCAATAAAAATAATAAAATTATTTGAATTATGACTGCAGCCTCAATAGATATTGGATCAAATACAGTTCTGATGCTTATAGCCGAAGTTCGGGGTGGACAGATCAATCCCCTGAAGGAAATCCAGAGAATTCCCAGGATATCAGCAGGGCTCTCCCCGGGAAGAGAGATAAGCAGTAGTTCGGAGGCCCGGCTAATGAATGTTCTTGGTGAATATCTTTCATTAATTAAAGATTACTGCTGCGACAAAATTTTTATATCAGCTACAAGCGCATTCAGAAAAGCCTCAAACAGGGAGAAAATAAAACGGAAAATTGAGCAGTTGTTTGACTCAGAAGTAAAAATATTGACAGGTGATGAGGAAGCAGAACTGGCTTTCCTTGGAACCACGGAATATGGAATAAAGGAAAATTACCGGCTTGTTATAGATATAGGAGGAGGTAGTACGGAGATAATTTATGGCCGAGGAAGCCTAATTGAATTCAGGAAAAGTTTTGATCTCGGAGTTGTTTCTCTTTCTGAAAAATATTTTAATAACAGTAAACCTACCGTCCGGGATCTCTTATTAGTAGAAGAATTTATCCTGAATACTTTCAATATGCTCCCAAAATCGAATCTTGCTCCGGCAAATACAATAGCTCTTGCCGGAACACCTGCGGCTCTGGTGTGTATCAAGGATGGAATATCTGTGTACGATGAGAACAGTATAGAAGGTAAAGTTTTATCATATAAGGAAATTTCCGATCTTCAGAGATATTTATCCCAATTCTCTCCTTCCGAACTACTAAATAAATACCCGGATATTCTTAAAGGTAGGCAAGGTTTAATATTAAGTGGGAGTTCTATCCTTATAATATTATTGAAATTATTACATATAGATAATGTTATAGTTAGCACTAAAGGAATCAGGTACGGTTCTCTGAAAAAGAACCTGATTTTAACTTAAAAATGCCTGTTCTGAATATAGGTATTTGCAGGGGTTTTGGAGTTATCGGGTTCTGGATAATTTAGAGTATAATGCAGACCCCTGCTCTCTTTCCTCATCCCGGCAGATTTAATTATGATATGGGAGCACGTTATTACATTTCTGAGTTCAAGGATTTCCTCAAACACTTTTGTCTTTTTATAGAATGTTTCAGTTTCATCAAACAACGTGTGAATTCTTTTCTTTGCCATTTCCAGCCGCAGGTCTGAACGGACGATTCCCACGTAATTCCACATGATTTCCTTTACTTCCCTCAGAGAATGCGTAATTAAAATCTTCTCATCAGCAGTAAGGGTTCCTGAGTCATCCCATTCAGGTACATCGGGGATGTTCTTATCATATCCTTTAATAAATTCTTTCAGATTACTGGCTGCACGGTAAGCAAAGACAACAGCCTCAAGAAGCGAATTACTGGCAAGACGGTTTGCTCCGTGGAGACCGGTCATTGATACTTCACCGCAAGCGTAAAGTCCTTTTAATGACGTCCTGGAATATTCATCAACAGCAATTCCGCCGCAGGCATAATGCGCTGCCGGAACCACAGGAATATAATCTTTGGTAATATCAATTCCGTAATCCAGGCAGGTCTTATAAATATGGGGGAAATGATCAATCACTTCCTCACTCCTTTTGTGTGTAATATCCAGGTATACAAAATCAGCACCGCTTTTTTTCAGTTCATTATCTATCGCCCTGGCGACTATATCCCTTGGAGCAAGTTCTTCTCTTGGATCGTAATGTTCCATAAATGTTTCACCGGATTTTAACCTCAGCTTAGCTCCGAATCCCCTAACAGCCTCTGAAATCAGGAATGAAGGTTTATCAGGATGAGTTCCCAATTCCTGCCGGTATAATGATGTCGGGTGAAACTGAATAAATTCCATATTAGCCATTTTAGCTCCGGCCCTGTATGCCATCGCAAAACCGTCGCCTGTAGCAATAACAGGATTAGTTGTATGAATGTATACCTGTCCTAATCCGCCTGTGGCAATTACTGTAGCCTTCGAGGTTACCCGAAAAACCGTATTAGTTTCACAATCGAGGATGTATGCTCCCCAGCAGTTACGATTAGTCAGAGTTTTCTTCTTCAGCTGAAGAACGTTGTGCTCGGTTATCAGATCAATTGCTACGGCGTTCTCCAATATTCTTATATTATCTTTCTCATTTACTGCATCGATAAGAGCTCTTTCAATTTCGGCACCGGTGAGATCTTTTGCGTGAAGGATCCTTGCCATTGAATGACCTCCCTCCCTGGCAAGATCAAACTTCCCATGCTTCTTTGTGAAACGGGTTCCGATATCAACAAGGTCATATATCCGGTCGGGCCCTTCCGTAATTGTTATCTCGACTGCTCTTTTATCGCATAGGCCTGCACCTGCGATCAGTGTATCCTCGATATGTTTCTCAAAACTATCATGAGTATCCATCACACTGGCAATTCCGCCCTGAGCGTAATTTGTATTCGACTCTGATTTGTCCTTTTTTGTGGCAATTATAACATCCGCAAATTCAGATATCTGTAAGGCAGCAAATAATCCTGCAATACCGCTTCCTATAATTAATACATCAGTATGCATTATTTAGTTTTCAATACCTCGTGGAAATTATACAGAAAAAAATCTATATCACTTTTGGTTGTAATCAGCGGCGGGAGAAGCCGCAATACATTAACATTAGTACAATTGGTCAGTACCTTTCTTTCTCGCATCCTGGTTACAATATCTTTGCCGGGATAATTCATTTCAATTCCCTGCATGAATCCTTTTCCGCGGATTTCTTTAATATCTTCCGGGAACATATGTTTTATTTCCTCAAGCTGCCCAGTCAGGTAGTCTCCGAGTTCGCCAGCCTTTTTCATAAGTCCATTTTCGAATACTTCCTGAAGTACCACCTTCCCTGCAGCACAGCATACAGGATTTCCGCCGAAAGTAGTTCCATGGATGCCCGGAGTGAAAACATCTTCAAACTTTTTTGATACCAGGATGGCTCCAAGAGGCAGTCCTCCTCCAATTGCTTTTGCAGTAAGTATAATATCCGGTTCAATATTATAATCATTGCATGCAAATGGTTTTCCAGTTCTGCCAATCCCTGCCTGTATCTCATCCGCTGCGATAGTAATTCCATACTGAGCAGAAAGCTTCTTTAATTCTTCTGCAAATTCTCCGGAGACTACATTTATCCCGCCTTCACCTTGTATAAACTCAATAAAAACCGCAGCAGTATCCTTCCCAGCTTTCATTTTCAGATCATAAACGTCGTTAAACTTTATATGTTCAATTCCCGGCAGAAGAGGTTCAAATCCCTTTGTATAATTTGCCTTACCTGTAAGTGTAACTGCCCCGTATGTTCTCCCGTGAAATGATCCTGTGAGAGAAAATATTTTTTTGTCAGGGCCATAATATTTCCGCAGAAGTTTAATAGCTCCTTCGACCGATTCCGTTCCGCTGTTAGTTAAAAAAGCCTTCGACATACCGGAGTATTTCAGGAGGAGCTCAGTAAATTCCAGTTGAACAGATGTTATATAATTGTTTGAAAGATGTGCAAACATCTGTATCTGGGATGATACGGCGTTAACGATTGCCGGGTGAGCATATCCCAGTGCATTTACCGCAAGTCCCGAGAAGAAATCAAGATACCTGTTACCATCTGTATCAAAGAGATGTACACCGCTTCCGTGAGAAATATTAATCGGAAGCCGGTTGTATGTATGCAGGAACAGCTTTTTTTCCATCTGGGTAATTGTTTGTTCCATAGAATTCAGATAAATAAAATGATTGATAGTAAATACATAAAACCGAACAGGAAAATATTAAAAATAATTCCCGAAACCAGGGCATACGGTATACTGCGGGATATAGAATAAACTCCTGCAACAGATAAAAAGATGCCCCACAATATGAGTAAACCCTCAAAAGCCAGCAGAGCATATGCTATTGTGGGTTTCAGCATGAAAGGCGAAGGATTATCTGAAAACAGGGTTTGTCCGAAAGTAATTAGTTCAATGGGAAATAAAATTGCCAGTGCAAAAGCATACGGGATAAGAGAATATATCAGAACGGCATTATTATCTCTCAGCCGTGACTTTAATCCTGATAGTTTATTAACCAGGAACAAAACAAAAGTATATATCCAGATAACAAGGTAGCCTGCTGCGGCTGATATTAGAAGTGCCGTAAGCAAATCCAGTCTTAACACATTTTCACCGGATAAAAGGATTGACAAAAACCGAGCATCAATGAATGCCTTAATAGTAAAAAGAACCGTGATAAGCAGGGTGAAATTTTTGTGCTCCGATTGGATTATCCTGTTGAAGGCTTTAACGGGATTTTCAATCAGCAGCCCTGTTAACTGCCACAGGTCGAGGTTGAAGACTCTTTCTCTCAGGTATGCCTTGCAGCTGCTACAGGTATATTTGAAAAAAGGATTTTCCGTTCCGCAGTTGGGGCATACGACTACATTTTTCATATTAAAAGTTAACCCTTATGTTCAACATAGGTGTTTTAGTATAAGGATTTTCTGAAACATCGAAATCAAAAAGATTTGCATCAACATAAGCATCCACAAGATTGGCAAAATAAACTAACACCATGTATATAGTAAAAAGGTCTCTCTGGTCGCGGTAAAAAGTGCGGAAACTTTTATCATTATCATTTCCTGTGCTTACATACCTGTTGCGGTAGTAAACATAAAGGTCATTATTCTGCTGCCATTCATATCCGAACCAGATTCCAAGTCCCCATATTATAGGGATTTTAAGGTAAGACTCATTATAAAACTGACCCCATCCCGGGATAACAGCGCTTCTCAGCACTGCCCCCCATGGCGATTTTGTCATCACATAAACGGAATCTTCCTGCTGCGAGGTTGTATCTTCGGGAGAAATCTGCTGTGAATAGCTGCTGAAAGAAATAATAGCAAGGAAAGCAAAAATCTTAACTATATGACTTATCGATGGTGTCAAACAGTTCAAACAATCTTTCAAGTTCATCGTTGGAATAAAATTCAATTGTAATTTCACCTGAACCATCCTGTTTTTGCCTGCAGATTACCTTGGTAGCAAATATTTTTCTTAAACGGTCTTCAACATCATTCAAATTTGCTGAACGAGGTACGGGGTGAGTAGTTCGTTTAACTTTTCCTGTCCCGCTTACTCCTGTAAGATATTTTTTAACCAGCTGTTCAACTTTCCTCACAGATAAATTTCCGTCCTTTATTTTACCAAGCATTTCCATCTGGAGAGATTCTGTCGGAAGATTTATCAAAGCCCTTGCGTGACCCGAAGTAATTTCTTCTTTAACCAGTGCATCCTGAATTTCACCCGGCAGTCTGAGCAGACGAATAGTATTGGCAATAGTTGTACGGTCCTTCCCCACCCTGTCGGCAATTTCCTCCTGGGTAAGATCGCATTCCTCCATCAGCCTTTTGTAAGCGAGACCTATTTCAATCGGATTCAGTTTCTCTCTCTGGATATTCTCTATCAATGCCAATGCAAGCATTGTTTCTTCATTATCAACCTGAATTATATAGGCAGGGATTTCCCTATAGCCGATATCGATGCAAGCCTTAAGTCTTCTTTCTCCGGAGATCAACTGGTATGTGCCCCCAGTCATTCTCCTTACTGTGATAGGCTGAATGAGTCCATTCGACAATATAGATCTTTTAAGTTCATCAAGGGCTTCAGGTTCAAAGTTCATTCGAGGCTGGTATGGATTAGAACTTATAACATCAACAGGTATTTTTGCAAGGATGTCGTTTTCCTTCCCGTCATCCTTTTTAACTTTTGAATAGTCCGGTGCTTCTTCATTTTCTGAAGGTAGATTCTGAGGTCTTATTAAAGCGTCAAGTCCTCTGCCTAATCCAGGTTTTAATTTAGTCATAATATATATTTATATATTTCCGTCTGTGTTTCTCTTTATAACCTCGGCTGCCAGCGCCATATAATTTTTTGCCCCTGATGAAATTGCATCGTACAGAATCACAGGTTTGCCGTAACTGGGAGCTTCGGATATTCTTACATTCCTGTGAATAATAGTATCAAAAACCTTGTCGCCAAAATATTTTCTAACTTCTTCAGCAACCTGGTGGGATAATCTAAGCCGGGTATCGAACATAGTAAGCAACACTCCCTCAATAGTCAAGTCCTTATTAAAATGTTTTTTAACAATATTTATTGTGTTAAGCAGCTGTCCCAGTCCTTCAAGCGCAAAATACTCACATTGAACCGGAATCAAAACAGAATTTGCTGAAGTTAGGGCATTCAGGGTTAAAAGGCCCAATGAAGGGGGACAATCAATAAGCACAAAATCATAGCTGCCGTCTACTTTTTGCAATGCTGTTCTCAGCAGTATTTCCCGATCATTGATGTCAACCATCTCGATTTCTGCGCCAACAAGATTAATATTCGAAGGCAGAAGATCGAGAAACGGCATATAAGTATTTATTATAACTTCATCTACGGAACGGGTGCCGATCAGTACTTCATAAACTGAAGGAGAATGATCATTAACACTCAATCCTGAAGAGGAATTAGCCTGGGGATCAATATCGATAAGAAGCGTACGTTTTTCCGCGGCCGCCAGGAGGGAGGAAAGATTTATGGCTGTAGTGGTTTTACCCACCCCGCCCTTCTGGTTAGCTATAGCTATAACTTTTGCCATTCAATAATACGATGAAGCGTAATTTAATTAATAGTTTCGTCTAAAATAGCTTTACATCGTATTTTTTCCAAATGCACCTAAAGCTTAATTTCTTCTCCGTATTCAAGTACTCTCGAATTTATTCCTACGGCTTCAACCTTCTTTTTGAATTCCTGAGGATCTGCTTTTATAACGTCAAAAGTATTATAATGAATTGGAATTGCTATTTTCGGTCTAACCAGTTCAGCAGCCCTCACGGCGTCAGTAATATTCATCGTAAAATTATCACCGATTGGGAGCAGCATATAATCTATTGGTCCGTTCATCTCACCAATCAGTTTCATATCCAGAAACAACGCAGTATCACCGGTATGATATAAGGTTTTCCCGTCAGCCTTAAGTATAATGCCTGCGGGTTCTCCAGCATAATTTCCATCGGGAGTCTGTGAACCATGATGGGCGATAGTAAACTTAACCCTGCCGAAATCAAAATTATAACCTCCGCCTATATGCATATTGTGTGTTTTAAACCCTTTGGATATCAGATAATTTCCCAGTTCATTCACACAGATAAATGTTACTTTACCTTTTTTTGCAATCTTCATTGCATCCCCTATATGATCATTGTGTGCGTGCGACAAAATAATATAGTCGGCTTCAACCTCATTCGACTTAACCGGCGAGGTAGGGTTGTCATCAAGAAATGGGTCAATCAGAATTTTAGTGCCTGAATCGGTTGTTACCTGGAAAGCAGAATGTGAAAAATATTTTAATTTCATTTTGTTCCTCCTTAATTTATTGAGGATTTAGTAAAGAACTCCCTCAAAGTTTTTAACCGCCTTGCTGCGAGTAAACTTCTTTAAATCCAGTTTTAGTTTAGCTTTGTATCCATTCCGGAGGTCATCAACTTTTCTTAGCACCTTCTTCGGAATCTTTATATTATCATCTTTTCCCAGCGAATTCATATTATCTTCCATTACATCAAAATCTCTGACCTGACCGGATAAATCCTGCAGCTTTGTTACTTTTTTATATAAAATCATAAAAATTTTGCTATCATAACATGATATGAATAACTCCAGAGAGTAGCGTAATCTCCGCAGTGATATTCTCACACGGTGAAGACCTTCAACCGATTCAGATTCTAAATATTTTTCTATATCATCCAGCACCTGCTCAAGACGGTTTTTAATTATTACACCGGCGGCGGCGCAGAATTCAAGATTATTATCTAGATTGTCTATTTGCCATTTCTTTTTGCTCATATTCAGCCCAGATTAAAGCACACACGAAAAAAACCTTTTATAGCCTGAAAAGATCTCATCTTGCCAGTCTCATTGCCATAGTCATTTTGTTCATTAAAAAAGGGAATAACAGCAGCTATCCTAGGTTTTCTGAACATAATGTTCAAGAATTCCTCTCCATCCTTTCGTAGCAGGAGATTTAAATGCTTTTGCGAGACGTTTCCTTAAGGCCTCTTTTGACAATCCCCTCGTAAGCTGTCCGTCTTCTGCCAGTGAAATACCGCCGGTTTCCTCCGAGACTATTACGCTTAGTACATCTGCCTGCTCTGTTATTCCAAGTCCTGCCCTGTGTCTCATTCCGAGCGATTCCCCGTTCACCTGAGTTGTTGTTGAGAGAGGGAGTGTACACCTGGCAGCTTCTATATTATTATTATTTACAATTACGGCACCGTCGTGCAGGGGCGACCTGGGGAAAAAGATCGAGCGGAGCAGCGAACTGCTGAGCCTGGCATTAAGGAGTTCCCCCGTTTCTGCATAGCCTCTGATTCCTGTCGACTTAATTATTACTATTAGTGCACCATGTTGATGCTGTGACAGTTCAAAAGCCGCATCAGCTATTATGGATGCTGCTTCAGGAGACTCCCCTTTCACAAACATCTTGAAGAAAGGATTCCTTGCTACGATAACAAGCAACCGCCTGATTTCCGGCTGGAACAGAATTAGAAATGCAATCACCCAGATATCGGTAATCAGTTTCAGCAGCCAGCTTAAAGCTCTGAAATTAGCGGCTGTGGAGGCAAAGTAGAGCAGAAAAACTATCATCAGACCCATAAAAATCTGAGCGGCAATAGTTCCTTTCAGAAGGGTATAAAGCCTGTAAATAATGAAAGAAACAATTGCAATGTCTATCAGATCCGCAAAGGAAACAGTAAGGAAACCGATTTTGAAAAGTTCAAACATTAAGCTTTTAAAGTTTATTTAATAGCCTGCTAACCTGCAGACCGTAGAGTACATTATGAGTACGGATGAATGTTGCTCCGTTCTTAACTGCCAGAGTATTTATAACAGCTGTAGCTACATCCCTGTCTTCTGTCAGATCCCCGATGATGCTTTTTATAAATCCTTTCCTTGAAACGCCTATCATTACCGGGTAGCCGGAAGCCTTAAACCTGCTCAATTCTTTTATTATAGTCAAATTATGATCAAATGTCTTTCCGAATCCTATACCCGGATCAATTATAATTTTATTAATTCCATGCTTTTCGGCCTTCTCCACCTGCTTCATAAGAAAATCATAAATATCTTCAATCAAGTTTTCGTAAACCGTTTTCAGCTGCATATCTTTCGGCGTACCTTTTATGTGCATTATTATTAATGCAGCCTCATATTCTTTAACTACATCGATCAGTACAGGGTCAAATGTTCCCCCGCTGATATCATTAATTATTGCGGCGCCTCTCTTTTAAAGCTTCTGCTGCAACCTTGCTTTTGGTTGTATCAACAGAAATAACCGCTTCCGGTTTTTTATTAAGTATTCCTTCAAGAACAGGGATTACTCTGTTCATTTCTTCAAAAGCGGAAATACCCTCAGAGCCCGGTCTTGTAGATTCACCACCGATGTCTATGATGTCGGCCCCGGTATCCAGCATTCCAATCCCATGTCTGATTGCATCTTTCCGGTCAAAGTAGCGGCCGCCATCAGAAAATGAATCAGGAGTTACATTAAGGATTCCCATGACATAAACCCGATCAAATGAAAAGTTCCTGCCGGCGAACTCATACGAACTGTTCCCGGTTGAATTCTTTTTTTGTTTATTCATATTAATGTGATTATCTGAACGCATTAGGAATCTGTTTGATGGTCATGCCTGAAAAGTGAATTTACATGAATATTGTCACTAAATATAATCTCTCTTTTAAGTCTTTGCAAAATCATGGTGATGATTTAAAATAAAAAAGGTGACCTTCAAGCCACCCGAAATTTGATTTTATTCACTGTATCAGCCCTGCACCAGATTTTTCAGTTCGGTACAGGCTGCTGCCGGATTATTTGTCTTGAATATGGAAGAACCCGACACAAAAACATCAACTCCCGCTTTAAAGGCAAGCACTATAGTTTCCCTGTCGATACCTCCGTCTATTTCAATCTTAAAATCTGCATTAAATTCTTTTCTTAATTCTACCGCCTCTTTAATTTTTCTGATTGAGTTGGGAATAAATGACTGACCGCCGAAACCCGGGTTAACCGACATAATAAGAAGTATATCAATATACTCAGCAATATCTTTGAGAGTATGAACAGGAGTTGCAGGATTAATAACTACACCTGCCTTCATCCCTAATTCTTTAATCTTATTAACTGTCCTGTTTAAATGAATTACTTCTTCCTGGTGAACCAGCAGGTGATCGGCACCGGCTTTTTTGAAATCCTCCAGGTACTTATCGGGATTTTCGATCATCAGGTGAACGTCAACAGGAAGCTTCGTGACTTTCCTTACTGATTTTACAAGGACAGGGCCGAAAGTTATATCAGGCACAAAATGTCCGTCCATAATATCGCAGTGAATCCAGTCGGCTCCGCCTTTTTCGACCAGCTTTATCTGCTGTTCAAGCCGGGTCAAATCAGCCGACAAAATCGAAGGAGCAATCAGCGCCATTTATTCCTCCTTAATCTCATTTTCATTTGCAGTCTTAGTTACAAATAGATCAACTTTATCTCCGGGATTAACCTTATTCCCCTTGCTTGGATACTGATCAAGGATCGTATTCGGCAGCAGGGAAAAGGAAGGCTGATAATTTATCTTTCCGACTTTCAATGAACTGTCGGCAAGAATTTTTTCGGCTTCTGTAAGGGATTTACCAATCAGGTCGGGAACTTCGATACTACCCGTCTGCACTTGTCCAATACTCACAGTTACGTTTACGCTTTCACCTTTTTTGATAGGGGTTCCTTCAGCATACTGCTGGTCATAAATCATGTCCTTCGGGTATCCGGAAGGTTCCTGGTCAACATCACCAAGCTTTAACCCCAGTCTCTCCAGGGAAAACTTGGCATCTCTTACAGATTTTCCTGTCAGCTGAGGAACATGGACAACCGGCTCACCTCCGCTCACAAATAGGTAAACCCTTCTCCCCTCTTTAACTGTTTCTCCTGCCCGGGGTCTCTGGAAAATAATCGAGCCTTCAGGAAATTTCTCATCAAAAGTGGTATCACCTATTATGGGATCAAGATCCCGAGATTCCAAGAGATTAACTGCGTCAATCTCGGTTTTACCCACAACATCAGGGACCTTTTCAATCGGAGAACTAACATACCAAGGAAGGATTACATTATCCAGCAGCAATACAAGGGCAAAAAGAGCAAAAAGAATCCACAGGATTTTCTTAACAACAGGTTTTTGGAGAAATTTTTTCATCGTTCGAAATATATTAAATGAGTCTATTTTAAACAAACTATAAACATGTACTTAATTAACGGGGATAAACCGGGTTTTTAGTTATGAATAAAAATAAAATTACTATATATTTGACCGTAATTAAGAATGAACAGAAAATCTGTTATTTGTGGTATTTTTCTTACCATTAAAAGTATTCTGCTTTTTTATTCAAATAATCTTATGAGGAACTAATGTTTAAACAGCACCCCAAGGGTTTGTACGTACTATTCTTCACCGAGATGTGGGAAAGATTCAGCTACTATGGTATGAGGGCGATCCTTTCCCTTTATATGATCAATGCCCTGATGTACGATAAAGCCTTCACTTCTTCTATTTATGGGTATTATACAGGTCTCGTTTACCTGACCCCTCTTCTTGGCGGATATGTTGCCGATAAATACTGGGGAAACAGGAGATCCATAATCTGGGGTGGAATTGTAATGGCTCTGGGTCAGTTTGCACTTTCTTTCAGCGGTTTTTTATATCATCCACCTGTAGATCCCAATTTAACCTATTCAGCACTCACATTTAACCTGCAGCAGATCACGTTTGTAGTTGGATTAACATTACTAATCATTGGAAATGGATTTTTTAAACCCAACATTTCAACAATGGTCGGACAGCTGTACCCGGCTAGTTCGGTAAGATTGAGAGATTCAGCATTCACCATATTTTACATGGGAATAAATCTCGGAGCTTTGTTCTCACCACTGGTGGCGGGTGGACTCGGAGATACCGGAAACCCTGCCGATTTTAAGTGGGGATTTTTGTCCGCAGGCATTGGTATGATGATCGGTTTAATCACATTTTATTGGGGAAAGAACAAGTTTCTCGTTACTCCGGAAGGTGAACAGATCGGTCTTCCCCCAGCAAAGAAAACAAAAGAAGAGAAAAATGCGCAGACTCCGGATTTTACAAAGGGTCAGATCTTATTTGCCATCGGACTGTTCCTTGCACTGTTTTTTATAATTCTGTTCGGATTTAATGCTGACATAATCAGTTCTTTCATCTATTCCTCGATGATTGCAGTTCCTACTCTTATAATTATAGATAAATCATTAACCAAAGATGAAAAGCAGAGAATAGCTGTTATATATATTCTCGCCTTCTTTGTAATTTTCTTCTGGTCGGCCTTTGAACAGGCTGGTGTATCTCTAACGTTTTTTGCCGAGGAACAGACCAACAGGGTAATAACCTGGCTGAATGACTTTGTTATACCTGCAAGTTTCTTCCAATCGGTAAATCCTCTTGCAATAATTATTTTCGCACCTCTATTCGCCGGGATTTGGACAAAACTCGGAGATAAAGGAAAGGAACCCTCATCTCCCCTTAAAATGGCGATAGGTCTAATGCTGCTTGCACTTGGGTTCGTGCTGCTGGTTATAGGTGCCAGGATAGCCGATACAGGAGTGAAGGTCAGTCCTCTCTGGCTTGTGGGTGCATATACGCTTCATACATTCGGAGAATTGAGCTTATCCCCCATTGGATTGTCAATGGTGACTAAACTTTCACCTATAAAGTTTTCATCTCTGCTGATGGGTGTATGGTTCCTTGCAAATGCGGCGGCCAACCTGCTGGCAGGAAAATTAAGTACACTTTATCCTGAAGCTGGTCAAACAACATATTTATTCGGGTATGCTATTCATAACCTGGCCGATTTCTTTATGATCTTTGTAATAATGGCCGCTACTGCATCATTAATTTTATTCCTCTTATATAAACTGCTGCTTAAAATGATGCACGGAGTCACCTGACAAAACAATATATGTTATTTTAGTGATCCCCCGTTTTCCAGAAAAGGTACGGGGGATTATTTTTGATTAATATGTATAGAAATTATTTCATACTTAATCGTATTATCCTGGAGTTGAATTCTTTACTGCAGAATTCAGTAATTACTGAAATTTACTCCCAGGAAAAAGACAAGCTTGTATTAAAGTGTAAAAATGATACGGACAAGTTTATAGAGATCTCCGTGAACCCGGGTGATCCTTATATTACCTTAAAAGATGAATTTCACCGCGCAAAGAAAAACAGCATCGACTTTTTTGGTGAATACCTGCCGATTAAAATCAATAATTTTGAAATATCTGATCATGACAGGCTTATAGGGATTATCGGAAATGAGGTTAATCTTTTCTTCGCCGTAAGGGGTAAGTATACCAACGTATTTATACTGGATCCCAAGGGAGATCCATCATCCTTTAAAAGTGAAAGTGAAACCTACCTTGATGAATTCCGTAAAGAGATAATTACCCATTCGTTTATAAGCAATCGTAAAATAATTGATTTTAATAATCCTGATCTTGAGTTTGAGGATTACCGAAAGAAATATCCATTCCTTGGGAAAGAGATAATTGCCGAGGCAAAATACCGCTTCCGGGAAGATCCTGAAAAAAATAAAGCCGATTATCTGGCTGAGATAACACAGGAAATATTAAGTGAAAATCCTGCGGTGTATTTATCATCCGGAACCGGTGATGTATTCCTGGCTGTTGACACATTCCATATCTTCCCGGCAGAGGAAAGAAGGACCTTCACCAGCATGATAGAGGCGATAAATTATTATCTTAACAGGAAATACTATCTGGAAGCATTCTCGTCTAAAAGGAAAATAATTGAAAAATTTATCGACAGAGAGTTATCAAAATTATCTTCCAAAATGAACGATCTCAAAGGAAGGATTGACCGCGGAAGCCGAGAGGATGAATATAACAGAATCGGGAACCTACTTCTCATCAACCTGAATAAGATACCGAAAAAAAACAGTTTGGCGGAAATAGAAGATATTTATGATAACAACAAACCGGTTAAGATTAAAATTGACCCAAAATTATCACCTCAAAAGAATGCGGAATATTACTTTAACAAGTCAGGAAACGAAAAGACAGCCTATAAGAAATCAAAGGAACTATTTACTGATGTTTCTGATAATTACAGACGCCTGCGGCAGATTAAAGAAAGATTCCTGAATTCCGAATCACTTGAAGAGATAAATAATATTATGAAGGAGCTTAAAATCAAATCAGACGAAAGAAAAGAATCCGTGGATGACATAAAATCGAAATTCAAACATTATGTCATTGAAGGCAAGTATGACGTCTATGTCGGGAAAGACAGTGTGAACAATGATCTGCTGACTATGAAATTTGCAAAGCAGAATGATTACTGGTTTCATGCCAGGAGTGTTCCCGGCTCTCACGTTGTTCTCAGGGTACTTAATACTAAAGAGCCAGTCCCAAAGAACATACTGAAAAACACTGCTTCTATAGCTGCATATCATAGCAAAGCAAAAACGAGTGGTCTCGCACCTGTCTCCTATACACTAAAAAAGTATGTTACCAAGAAAAAAGGAATGGATCCGGGGAAAGTTATCTTATTAAAGGAAGAAGTCTTGCTTGTTAAACCGGAAATACCCCGGAACTGCGAATATATCACTAATGAATGATCAAACTTCACTATCTGAATCTCTGCCTTCCAGCACGTAGGAATTATAAATAAGATAATATTCCTGCATCCATTCATTGTCATCATATGATTCCGGAGTATCGATAGCCGGAAAACTGTTCATACTATCTTCTGGTCTCCTATTTCCCGGGAAAATGATATCAAGCAGTTCGAAAAACTTACCTGTTCCGCCGTTCATGATTTTTTCATACATAACGATTCCTACCTTTTTTTATTTACGAACTTAATATCTGAATGTTAAGATAGTTTTATCGCAAGATTAAATTTTTGTTAAGATTTATTGCGCATTAGTGAAGGTAAGTTTAAAAGAGGACGCCTAAAATTGGATGATTTTTTTCAGCTGGAAATCGGTAATAATATTTCCATACAGATATTCAACGAGACCCGAGATCTGCTAATTCTTATTTGCCACATATTTTATTATATTAATTTTTTCAATTGTAATAAGTCCCCCACTGTTAGCTTCTTCAAAAATGTCATCAAGTATGGGAAGAAATCCTTCTATCTTTGAGACTTCATCAACAATTTCTATTATTAAAGGAAGGTCTTCTGAAAGGCGAAGTATTTTTGTTGTATGTATCCTGCTATTTCCGCCAAACCCCATAATTCCTTTAAAGACTGTAGCTCCGGCTAGTCCTTCTTTCCTTGCTTCGAGCACAATTTTTTCATAGACAGGGATGCTCCCCGATTTATCGCTTTCACCGACAAAAATTCTGAGCAGTTTTGCATCGCCATTTATATGCATTTTTAACTCCAGACTTTTGAAATAAAGTAAGCCAGTGCAACTCCTGCAAGGCAGAGAAAAACGTTAAGCAGAATATTTATGAGACCAGGAATTAACTGCGAATCTTTCAGCAGATTAATTGTCTCAAGGGAAAAGGTAGAGAATGTAGTAAAACCCCCGCAGAATCCCACAGCAAGGAACAATCTAACACCCGGTGTGATAAGTTCCTTATCATCGAACATAAAAATTATTATCCCCAGGATGAAGCTGCCTATAATATTTACTGCAAGAGTGCCATATGGAAAAGTCGATGGCAGAAATTTGTAGGTTATGCTGCTGACCCAGTAACGCAGACCGCCCCCGAGCGCTGCACCCAGAGATACTATCAAGTAATTCATCTTTTTTTAGTTCCCAGCCATTCGCAAATAAGATCAATTGCTTCTAAAGTACTTCCGCAGTACGTATCGAGAATTTCTCCGTTTATCTCCTTTTCCGATCTCAATTGTTCTACTGCGGCTATGGCACTCGTGCCGTCAAAGTCCACATAAGCTATTCTGGTAGTAAGTTCTTCAGGCGGACGTCCGAATGCGGATCCCGGAAGCATTGCAACGCCAGTGTCCTTCAAAATCTTTTCACACAGTGCCCTGCTTGTTTTAATACCTTCCGATTTTAGTATTTCTTTAAAAGGCGAGAAATCTGGGAAAAGGTAGAAAGCTCCATCCGGCTGAGCAATTATAAGTCCCGCATCACGTAGTTGCGAGATGATCCTGTTGCATAGTTTCTCAAGTATCCACCTGCTGTTCCAGAGATATCTTTCAATTTTTAATCCTCCCTGGAATGCTCTGACTGCAGCATACTGTATAGGAGCACTGGTAGCTGTAAATGTTTCACTTGCCACTGCTGCCATTGCATCAAGCAGCCATTTGAGGGAAGGCGGGAAAGTGAAAGTTCCAAGTCTCCATCCTCCTGCTCCGCACCATTTACTCAAACCTCCGCTTATTATGGTGCCTTCAGGATAATACTTGGCAATTGAAGTATGTTTTCCTTTAAAATGCAGTTCACCGTAGATCTCATCAGAAAGCAGAATTATCCTATGTTTCTCTGCAACTTTGGCGATTTCTTTAAGCTCATCCTTTGTATAGGAAACACCGCTTGGATTTGCGGGATAATTCAGTATGACGATCCTTGGACGTAAAGGATCATCCTTACAAAGTGCCGTAAGGTCATCAGGCATTAATTTCCAGCCGTTCTCCCCGGATGTTGGTACCCATCTAACATGCCTGCCGATAATCTGAGCCTGGGGAGCATAAGAAACCCAGCTCGGTGTAGGAATTACAAGATCCCCGTAATAGACAAACTGTAGTAAAAACATCAGTTCTTTAGACCCGGGGCCTATCAGGACATCTTCTGCATTATGACAGATATTCTGCTTTCTGCAGTAATACTGAGCTACGGCTTCCCTCAGCTGGTAGAGTCCTTTAACCGCAAGGTAATCTTTCTGAAAAGCGTTAGCCTTTAGTGCATCAACAACAGATTGCGGAACCGGAAATGGGGATTGTCCTAATCCGAGTTTATAAATCCTTCGGCCGTTGATCCTAAGATTATCGCTTTCTTCATTTATAGCGAGAGTTGCTGATTGAGGGATACCGCGGACATTTAAATTAAGATTTACTTCAGGAGAGTGGTTTTTATTGTTTCGCATTGCAACTGTAAAGTTTCAAATAATATCATAGTAAAATTAAATCATTTGAATCAAATTTCAATTAACCGTGATCATATTTTTCTCAAATAGGAATTGTTTCTCCATTCACCATTCTCTCACAAATGAGGGATGCCGCTTCGACTTATTTTTTGAGATTTAAATTCAACTGGAATTGTTTAATTATTAAACAATTTATTAATCCAATTATTAATGTAGTGTACATTAATCAATTTTTCCCCATTATAATTAATTGGCAATAAATTGTTCGCTATTTGTAAACCAAATAATTATCTTAATCGTTAACAGCGGATCACCTTCTCTAATCTAAAATTAATCAGATGACATTTCGGTACAATTTGTCATTTCAAAACAAAAAGGAGGGGCAGTTATCTGCTTATGTGATATGCCGTGTTTTGGCTTTTTCTATTTTTCTGATATGGGTAATACCCTACCCCGGAGGCTGGCTGTAAGTCGCTCTCATTTTCCATATCGAATATTTGACAATATCCCTCCTTAGTTATTCCTTCATATTTGCCAATTTATTAACCAGGTCTGATTTTAATTTATGGAGGGAACATGTGTCAATTTAAAACCATAAATGTATTTACAATTATATTATTTCTGATTTTTAGTACCTTACAAATATATTCTCAGGTACTCGATCCTTCTGAAATTACAAAATATAGTAATGATCTTCCGGTTATCAAGGATCTTGGATTGAGGGTTGATCTCACAAGCGGAGGTGCCAATATTGATGTTGAAATGGTGGAGACAACCCAGGATCTCGGGCTCGGTATCCCGGGGTACACAGCGAGTACTGTGTGGGCTTATCAATTTCCAGGCCTCCCGGCATCTTACCCGGGAGCAACTATAGTAGCAAAGAAAAATAAACCAATCCAGGTGGAATGGCAGAATTCTCTTCCTGGTCACTTTCTGCCGGTGGATGCCAGTTTGCATATGGCACATCCTGATAATTTGTCAACCGTTGCTGAAGTTAGAACGTGGTACGAAGCAGGGAATGTACCTGTAGTAACACACCTGCATGGAGGCCGGACTGAATCTGCAAGTGATGGATTACCGGAAGCATGGTTTACTCAGAATTTTGCTGAAGTGGGAAACTATTTTGTTAAGCAAAGATACCTTTATGATAATGATCAGGAATCAGCAACACTCTGGTATCATGATCCATGCTCTTGGTATTACCAGGTTAAATGTTTATGCCGGGCTGGCAGGTTTTTATCTTTTAAGAGATGATAACGAAGAAAGACTTATCAGTCAGAACATTCTACCGGGGGGTGACTATGAAATTGAGATTGTTATCCAGGACAAAATGTTTGATGAGGATGGTGAACTATTCTGGCCTGCTTACCCTGGAGATCCGGCATATGATGATTTCATCACCGGTGAAGGAGCGGTTCTGCCACCTGAAGATTTCCCTTATCCCGCGCCTGGCGGCGGCGGACCAACTGCATTAGCTGAATTTTTTGGAAATGTTATCATGGTAAACGGAAAAGTGTGGCCAAAACTGGAAGTGGAACCGCGTAAATACCGTTTTCGTCTTCTGAATGGTTCTGATTCACGTTTCTATATACTTGAATTCAGAGATTCGGAGGATGAGGAATTCGATGAAGGAACTGGGTACAGTTTCCTGCAAATAGGAACTGACGATGGCTTACTTGCGAGGCCTGTAGCCTTGAATCAACTCTTAATTGCTCCGGGAGAAAGGATGGATCTTGTTGTTGATTTTTCTGACTTTGAAGGTCAAAGCGTATACCTGAGAAATTTCGGACCGGATGAACCATACGGAGGGGGTGAACCGGAAGATGAATTTGAAACTGCTGACGAATCCTCCACAGGTCAGATCATGAGATTTGATGTGACTATTCCTCTTAATGAGAACATTGCAGACGCAAGAGTTAAAGAAATGACCAGGCTTCGTCAAAATATTATGCCTCTTATACAGGAAGGTGCTACACGGAACCTGGTTCTTTTCGAAGGCAGCGACGAATACGGAAGATTAATGCCAATGTTAGGGACTCTGGATCAGGGATCATTAACATGGAGCGATGCAATTACAGAGAATCCAATGGAGAATGATACCGAAGTCTGGGAAGTTTATAACGCTACGGGTGACGCTCATCCCATCCACCTGCATCTCGTATCATTCCAGATAATCAATCGTGAATCCTTTAATGGTGCCGTAGAAGATAAAACACAATACGGACATAATGGAGAAGAAATAACAGGAGGCCTTTTAACGGTTAACAGTCTTGGCGGTGATGCAAGAGAGCCTGCTGAAAATGAAAAGGGATGGAAGGATACAGCAGTTATGCTTCCAGGAGAAGTAACAAGGGTAATTGCAAGATTCGATCGTGTGGGCCGGTATGTATGGCATTGCCATATACTCTCGCATGAAGACCACGAAATGATGCGGCCTTTTTATGTAAGTCCGAAGTCTCATCCGAAACAAACTGCTGATGCTTCCAAAGCAGCATCTGAATTCAGTCTGGATCAGAATTATCCTAATCCATTCAACCCGACTACGACAATAATTTTTTCGATTCCGAAGGACAATAATTTTACATCCCTTAAAATATATAATTCTCTTGGAGAAGAAGTCGGTATTTTACTTGATCAGGTTATTCCCGCAGGAAACCACGAAGTTCATTTTGATGCTTCTGAACTATCGAGCGGTGTTTATCTGTATGTATTAGAATCCGGAAAATTTGTTGAGTCGAGGAAAATGATTCTTATGAAATAATTGTCAGTAATGTTAACAAAGGGAGCTTCGGCTCCTTTTGTTAATTCTTATCCCAAACATTCTGTTTTTTCTTTCACAGAGAAATATCTTATTTACCGGACATCCGGACAAGTTCTGTAACTTCGAGCGAGCCATCTATTTCAAGAAATGGACAGGCTTTTGCAACGGCTATTGCGTCTTTACTCGAAGCAGCCTTTATAATTGTATATCCTAACATTGAGGTTGCGCTTCGATCCGAAACTGTGCCGTCAGGTTTTATGGTATGCGTTTCCCTGAATGGATTAGCCGGATAAATTACCGATTCACCAAAGTGATGTCAGCCATTCTATGTATTTTGCAAAATGTTTCTGCCCCTCTTCCTGGCTTGATGGCTAATTACCTCCCAGGTATACGATTATGTATTGCGGCATATCGATCTGCTTATTTATAGAGGTTGTTATTGTGATGTGACTGAAACTCTAACTTAATTTAAGAAATAGAACCAAAATATTTCATTAATGATCTCTGCGATAATAAAAAGGCATAGTACTGTCAATCTCAGATTTTCATGAATCAATACAATTCCCGCTCTTCATTATTTCAATAAACCTGTCAAGGAACCGCATTAACGGTGCGTCGTCAATATGTTATGAAATATTTATTAAGTAGAATAATCCCCCAGATTGAGTGATCTGTTTGGAGGATATTTTTTTATAATATCAGAAGGTTGTGAGCTTAATCACCATTATAAGTACAGATAAAAAGTACTTTAAAATTTAGAGGCAACGAATGATGAAAGTCCTTTTACTTTTTTTCACCTTTCTCATAACACAAAATTTTTATACCCAGAGCAGCTGGTCATGGCAGAATCCTCTTCCCCAGGGTAATAGCATTTTTAATATACAATTTGTTAACTCTACAACAGCTTATGCGACAGCTTCTTCAGGAACATTGATGAAGACAACCGATTCGGGCGAAACATGGCAGACAAATTCTTATGCGGGTGGTTCAGAGAAGATCATGGAAGGTCTTTACTTTCTCGACGAGAATGAAGGCTGGGCAGGCGGGTATGACGGTAAGCTCCTCCATACGACGGATGGTGGGGTAAGTTGGGATTCAGTCACAGGACATTCAGTTCAGATTATTACAGGGATAGCTTTCCCCAATCCACTTCACGGAATCATCGTTACTTCATACCAGTATTCCTTATGCTGTGCATCAGTTTATGTGACTACAGATGGAGGAAATTCCTGGAGTAATAGTCCACTGCCTTCTGATGGTCAGGATAACATCAACGATGTCGCGTTTGCTAATGATACACTTGGAATTGCTGTTGGTTTATTCGGAGAACTTTTAAGAACAACTGATGGAGGATTTACATGGATCAAACAAGATGCGGCTACAACTGAAAACCTCTCCTCTGTTGATCACATCGGCAACGATCTATGGATGGCTGCCGGGAATGGTAGAATTATAATAAAGAGTACAGATGGGGGTGTCACATGGTCAGAATCATTCCATGGCCTGACAAATTCGTTCAGTGGACTTTACATGGTTGATGATAACACTGCTTATGTTTGCGGATATGGAGGTGAAATACAAAAAACCAGTGACGGGGGTTCAACCTGGACACTGCAGCAAAGCAGTACACAGAACAACCTCTTCGCAATTTCATTTTCTGATGCAAATACAGGTATTGCAGCAGGATTCTTCGGAACGATTGTCAGAACTACTGATGGCGGTTCAACTTGGCAGGATGTATCGGAAGGAACAGTAGAAGATCTCCGCGGAATAGACTTTGCGGATGCTCAGACAGGTTTTACATGCGGGGCAGAAGGAACTATTTTGAAAACGACTAACATGGGAGAGAACTGGTTTCCGTTGTCAGGCGGGACTTCTGTGGATCTGTATGGGATATCATTTGTAAATAATACAGTTGGTACAATGGTCGGAGATTTTGGAGTTGTAAGAAGAACTAGCGACGGTGGTGTGAACTGGATCCCGCAGGCAAGCGGTATAGCAAGTCCCGGAAAACTGAATGATGTTGATTTTATTAATGAGAATACAGGTTTTGCTGTCGGGTATAATGCTTCCTCGGAAGCTGCAATCATTAAAACGACAGATGGAGGGAGTAACTGGCTGATGTCTCCTCCCGGGATCACCAGTCTTTTGTATTCAGTCGATTTTATAAACCTTAACCATGGGATCGTTGTCGGAGGAAACGGCACCATCATTTATACAACAGATTCCGGTAATTCCTGGCAGGATCGTTCTTTCGGATTCGGGTATACACTGAGTTCAGTTAAAATGGTCAACAACAGTTTTGCTGTTGCAGCAGGATACAACTATAATAACTTCCCCGCAACGGGAGTCATTTTTATTTCAACTGACGGGGGTGATACCTGGACAGAAAGATCAATTGGTATTACTGAAACTTTGACATCGGCACGCTTCCTGAACGAGAATGAGGGCGTCGCCTGCGGCTCTTATGGTCAGGTATTCCGTACATCGGATGGTGGAATGAACTGGACAAGAGACTTATCGGGAACAGACAATTCACTGTACGGACTCGCACTAACAAACACAGGAAAAGCATTTATCGCTGGTAGAGGCGGTACCTTGCTTGTATCCAGCTGGGTTATACCAGTAAGTCTTTCGGAATTTACGGCTGATAAAATTAATAATAAAGTAATTTTAAAGTGGTCTACTGCATCGGAAGCTAATAATAAAGGATTTGAAATACAGAGGTTATTTCATTCCAATAGTTCTAATGAATGGAAAAGTATTGGGTTTATCGAGGGATTTGGAACAACAGAAAAAATTCATTTTTATTCATTTGAAGATGACAATGTTAATCAGGGGAGCTATTCCTATAGATTAAAACAGGTTGATTTCAATGGGAGTACTGAATATTCAAAAGTCATTCAGGTCAGTATTTCAGGTCCTTTAGAATTTTCATTAAACCAGAATTACCCCAATCCGTTTAACCCTTCAACAATTATTAAATTCTCAATCCCTAAAGAGTCTATGTTTACAACCCTGAAGGTATTCAATTCGCTTGGTGAAGAAGTCCGCACTTTGATTAAAAAAGAACTGCCTGCAGGGAATCACGAAATTCATTTTAATGCGGATAAATTATCCAGCGGAGTCTACTTCTATGTATTAACCGCAGATAAATTTATCGCTTCAAGAAAGATGATTATTATGAGGTAATGAGTGACAGAATGATAATAGTCTTTAAGCAGCAACAATTAAATATTTAAATAAGAACCAATTATTTGATGTTGTTACAGGTCTTTTCAAATTATATATATACCTGAATTCTATGCTTTTGTTTTTTTTCATACGGCCCATGGCAATTGTTTTATGGTATGTATGCATCAAAACAAATACCATATGGTAAGCAGTGAATAATTGAGTTCAGAGCGAATTTGTAAGAAGGCAGCAGGTTATTCAGTAAGAATTTACCTGAACTATAGAAGAATAAGGTAAAAAATTCAGAAGTTACCGATAAGTTCTAACTGAGGATTTTACTACATATTTTACCCTCGTTCACTGCTTTAGACAATATTAACTGCAAGACTTTCTAAATATTAGGTACTTATGGTCGTTCAATCATTGATTAAAAATCATGACTGCAGCCGGATCGATCACCTGGAAAGTAAACGATTCGGTGAAATAGAGCTGTACATTTTTTGTATCATGGGACTGGTAACCGATTGATAGATCCTGTCCGATGGTTAACCTGAAGTCACCACCTCTTTCAGATACCAGGAAAGAATCTTTAGATGAAGGATTCAGAATTATTTTTCCTTCCAAAAGGCTCTTAACAACTTTATTTAACGGGTAGCCGCTGATATGACTTGATAAGGCCTCCCATTTTTCTGTACTGAGTATCAGTGAATAAGGACCTTCAACAGAAGATTTCACAAACTGGCTTATCATTTCGGTGATTACTTTTGGCAGATCTTCGACCTTTTCAGGATATTTATATGCTTTATGACCGCTTGATTCTTTAAGTCCCTTCACTCCTGATTTATTAAATCCTTTATAAATTACATTTTCTTCAAACTCTGCAATCTTTTTTGCTGCATCTTCCATAGAATCCAGATCAAGGTCCTCTGCACCACGGGCTGCATTATCCAGTTCCCATATATCAAGTTCGAAAGATGCACGTGTTTCTATCAAAGGAAGTACTTTATTGATACCATATCTTACAGATCCTTTTTTCTCGGGACCCACATCCAGGCGTCCCAGTGATACTGCTTCGAAATCCCATCCTTTCGGTCCATCGAGATCTACGAACTTCCTTGCCGAAAGAACCGAATTGAAAACTTTTTTTGCCTGTTTATTTATTTCCTCCCATGCCTCAGCAGTTATGGGAGCCAGTGACTTTCTAAGAATATCCATTATATCTCCTCTATTTTATTTTTCCGATCCCCAGGTCTTCCTGCTCAGCGGGAACTGCATCTTCTTCAGAACCCACTATATCTTTTTCTTTGAACAAATACTGTCTCATTTTTTCATCCCATCCAGCCATATTCCGGCGAAGCCATTCAAGAGCCATCATTGCATGTTCCATCTCCTCCAATTTATTATGCTCAATAATTCTTTTAAGTTGTTCATCCTGTGTTGAATCTATCCGCTGCTGATACCAGTCGATAGCCTCAATCTCTTCCTTCAATGAGTTAAGTGCCCTCCTGAAATCCCTTGTTTGTGGACTCAAATCCTCAGGCGGTTCGTGAAATTCCGACATATTATTTTCTCCTTTTATTTTTTACAAAGAATTGCCCTGTCTAATTTTTCAATGACTCTCTTCCCTACCCCAGGTAATCAACGATTAAACATATTATTGTCAGGAAAAGATATATCATCCTTCTCTTGTTCAATCCATTCTATTTATAAACTAATAGTATGCCGGATTTAAATTTGTGTTTAGCATCAATTCATATGATACACCATTCTGTTTCATAATGAACTTACATGAACATCTTTTGCCGAATGTTTTTTAATAACATCAATAAGACTATTGAGGTTCTCTACTGTTTTTTATTCTTATTATAAAGTTCGTCATCGGTTAGGAGCCTTCGCAGTGCACTTATGTATATTTGTTACTGCATAAAAGTGTTCGGTGATGAAGATCGGATTGTTATTACAATAAGTTCCTTTTTGGAAAGGCTGAATGTCCCATCCATTTTATAAGAAATCACTGAAATTTATAGTAGAAACAGAAAACGATCCTTAATTAAAAACCCCCTGAATTGTTTCAGGGGGTATGTTAGTACAGTTGAGAATATCAGGCATTTAAAGCGAAAATATTATACCTGAATTAATGATTCCAGGTTCGTTTATATTCCCTCTTTTACTTCAACAATCTCATCGGGCACAAGTCCGTGAGCTTCTTTATGAACCCTGTACGCTGATTCCTTATCGGGAGCTTCACTCAGACAGAAAACAGTGCCATCCTTTTCGTTATACCAGTATTTAAGGTACTTTACTCCATATTCACCCTGTTTTTCAAGATCTTTCCTATGAGCTTCAGCAACAGCTTCTGCCGTTAAACCATCCACGCCTTTATGAATATCCATGAAAAGTGCCATAATACACCTCCGGTTTTTAATAATTTAATGATTTAATTAACGATCCTGATTGGAATGTAATCATTAAATCTGAAGGTTTCTATCACTTCCGGTTCAAATTATATCAGAATTTGTTCATCAAATAATTTATGATATCCGGGATAAGTAATCAGAAGGCAGTATTCCAAACCTTTCCTTAAAACACTGGGTGAAATAAGATGGAGTGTTAAACCCTGTGTCGAATGCTATCTCAGAAATATTACCTTCACGTCCTTTCATTTTCTCCAGCGCCATCTTTAAACGGTATTCCTTCATAAATCCCCAAGGAGAATAATTGGTAAGTGAGATTAATTTCCTGTAGAGACGTGATCGGCTCATCCCAAGAGATTCACAACAATGTTCTATACCGGATTCATAACTGTTCCAGTTGGTTTCGGCATAATTGATCAAATTGTTGAGAAATTTTTCTTCGTCCGGAGTCAGAGTTTTGATCGTATGGGAAGCCGTAAGAGCAGAAGGACTTCCAAGTAAGTTCCTCAAAGCAGATGAAACGAATATCCTTCCGGGCATTGCTGTATAACTCAGAATTTTCGCTGTTTTAATCGTACCTTCGAAAATCTCTCCACTTCCTGATACTGGTGAACCTGAGGAGATACCAATAGAAACTTTTACCGGCATTTTACGCTCTTTAATAGAAAATTGGATGTTTTGAGCGCAGTCCAATGCATCGCGATAATTAATGAATGAGGCCATAATTCCCGAGGCATCTTCACTAACCTTGCTGCCCCCTGAATCTTTTATAATCCTGGCCGAAAGTTTGTTAAGCTTTAGCACGGTCGAAGAATACCTGTCGCGCTTCAGATTCTTAAAATATCCATTTGGATATTTAGCTTCCAAATGAAGGATTGTACGGTTGCCTGATTCATTAATCACTTTATGATTCTTCGCCCTTTTCCCTTTGAAAGGATCAGAAATCCTACCGAGAAAAGAATAAACAGCATCTTCATCGACCTGGATTACTCTATTTGGTACCAGTCCATGTGCATCATTATGCATATCAATTACCGCCTGCATACGTGGAGCCTCAATCAGGCAGAATGCCAGGCCGCTATTTTCATCAAACCAGTACGTCATACCTTTACATTCGTATTTTGCCTGAACCTGTAAATCCTTTTGATGTACCTCGGCTACTTTTTCGGCAGTTACACCCTTTACTTCGTGCCGGTCCATAAATATTGGCATATCGACTCCTTCTGTTTAAAATGAGGTGAAATATCAGATAATGAAAAAAGAAGTTTCGGGAATCAATCTATCGTATGATATATTATAAGAATTCGTTTGACAAATAACAACATTTATATAGTGGTAAGGAAGCTAATGTGATAAAATAGCCAGTCCTGTTCTTTCAGTTATAATCCGGACTTTCTTATCAGTACAAAAAACGAAACCGGCAGCAGACGCTGCCGGTTTAACCAGATATTGAATTATCCCTGATTCCCGTTTGTAAATAGTTACGAAGACAATAATCGAAATTTACGGGGTAATAAAAATACCTTTCAGATCTTCGCTACTTGAAAGGAGCGTCTGAACATCAGGCACAATATCATCGTCAGCATAAATTTTCCACTGGTAAACTTGTCCCGACTGTAATTCAGCAGAGGCAGAACCATCAAAGTTGAATCTTATACTAGTGAATGTTCTTGGAATCTGCGAATGACGAATTATACCATTCTCATCAAATCCGCCCCAAACTACGTTTCCACTCATATCCCTTACTTCAATTATGTACTCTTTAGCTTGCGGATAGGGATTCCAGACAAACAATGGTTCAACAGAGTCAGCAAGTACGGGTATAATTTCGTCGTCGGGATTAGTTGGAGAAACTATACTTATTGCACCAGTTACACTAAAATTAAGTACCAAGGCACTCTCTGAGGCAAAATATACATCGAGTGCTCCCGGATTTTTAAAAATCCAATCAGGATCCATCACATAGCCGTCATTTTCATAAGATGCCCACGCCGTGTATTCCCCATTAGGTATATTGTTTAACTCATAATTTCGATTAACATCAATACTGGTCGTCAAACCACTGATTACCGAAAGAGCATTCTTATCAAGCAGAGAAACATCAACTAATCCGTTTTCCACTGCAAGGAAAGTGACCATTCCTGTGAGAGTTGATCCCGCAGACTGATTCATTGCTAGTTGTATATTTGCATCAGGAATTCCGGATGACAGAGTTACAACTGCAGTATCTGCAGCATTAAAGCCTGATTTCACAGCATAAACCTGATAAGTATCAAAAGAAACATTAAACAGTGCAAAATAACCGTCCGGGCCGGAATAAGAATGTAATTCGCTATTTAAAGAGGATGCTACAACAAGGAACCCCGCCTGTGCCGGGTTAATATAACCATCAATTGTTCCGAAGGTACCCTGTAATGTATCAAGGTAATAGGTCTGCTGATAGATATTATATTTTGAAACAGAGAATGGGACAGGACTAACATTTCCAATGGGCAATTCTTTATATCCCTGCGCCGCTATTCTTACATAATAACTGTCTTCAGTAAGATTATTGAACTCTGTCATGCCGTCTGTTCCTGATTCTGCACGCATTACTGCTTCCCCACTATTTGCATTATACAGCACCACGTTCGCACCGCTTACAAGTGAAGAATCAATTGCGGATTTAACCTGTACCTTAACTGCCGTTGGCGGAGGGGTTGCAACTCCTTTATCTCCACAGTTAATATAGGTTAGTGCCAGGACTGTAATAAGAAAGCAACCTACATAAGTTTTGAATTTCTCCCTGAACATTTTGATTCCTTTAATAAATGATATTCTGCAGGACAAAACACGTACCATATTTTCGTCCCCGAAAATTGAGAATATGCTGGTTTTTCCGGGCAAGAAAGTCTTTATCGGAAGATTTCGAGGAAGCTTTTCACAATTTGTCGGTCAAATTTGTCCCCTGGTTCCAGAAAAGTTTTTTTAGATTTAAAATAAGATGAAAGAAACCTTGACCTTTCAGTATTATTCAATAATCGAAGGTATTTAAGCAGCGATCCGGCTGATACTTCAAATAATTAAAAATTTTGATAAGTTAGGGGAAAAACAAATACACAGAAAAGGGTTTGAGATGGATGAAATAACTTCTTCTGAGGGTATCAGACAAACTGCCGTAGCTTTCCAGGCAACCCGCATTTTACTGACAGCTTTTGAACTGCAGCTTTTTACAATTCTCGACCATCATATGATGTCCTCCATTGACATCGCTGACAAGATCGAAGCTGATCCACGGGCTGCCAACAGGCTGATGAATGCTCTATGTGGTATGGGGTTGCTAAAAAAAGTAAAAGGAAAGTTCTACAATAGTGACATTGCTTCAAAATACCTCGTCGAAGGGAAACCTGATTTTATGGGAAATTTATATCATACCAATCACCTCTGGAATACATGGAGTTATCTTTCCGGATCTGTAATTAAAGGCGGTTCATACAAAGGTGATCAGAATAAAAGCGAGAAAAAAGAATGGGTTGAAGCATTCATCAGGGCGATGCATCACCGCGGGGTTAAACAGGGGAAGATTCTATCTATGATGATTGATCTGGAAGGTGTCAAAAAGATGCTGGATGTCGGCGGCGGATCGGCTGCTTTTTCGATGGAAATTGTTAAGAAGGCGCCGGCTGTTGATGTAGTGTTATTTGATTTGCCCCATGTTATACCCCTTACAAAGAATTACGTAAAGGAAGAAGGTCTGGAGGAAAAGTTTACTTTCATTGAAGGAAACTATCTCTCAGATGGATTCGGGGATGGGTATGACTTAATTCTACTATCAGCTATTGTACATATAAACAGCTATGAACAGAATAAGTCACTCATAAAAAAATGTTCGGATGCCCTCAATAAGAACGGGAGGATAATAATAAATGATTTTATAATGAACAGCGACAGGACAAAGCCGGTTCATGGAGCAGTATTCGCTCTTAATATGCTTGTAGGAACCGAACAGGGTGATACGTATACAGAAGATGAGATGAGGGAATGGTTTACCGCTTCAGGTATTAATAAGATTGAGAGAAAAAACACTTCTTACGGATCAGACCTGATGATAGGCACAAACATTTAAATGACTAACAGCCGCACATTAAGCTCATTGTGCACTTCCTGCTTCCGGGGAATCTTTACTTTAAAAAGAAAAAGCTCCGGTGTTTTGCCGGAGCTTTAGTGACCCCAAGGGGATTTGAACCCCTGTTACCGCCGTGAAAGGGCGATGTCCTAACCACTAGACGATGGGGCCTTGAAAATCACATTAATTTAAGAACTGTTCGGGTGAGCGATGGGATTTGAACCCACGACCCCCAGGGCCACAACCTGGTGCTCTAACCAACTGAGCTACGCTCACCATTTGGTACGCCCGAGTGGACTCGAACCACTAACCCTCAGCTTAGAAGGCTGATGCTCTATCCATTGAGCTACGGGCGCAGTTCAATAGCAATGAACAATAAAACAAAAAAGAACAATCCGGTCTGCTTTCCTAAAAAGTAAGCTTATACTAGTCGGGGCGGCAGGATTCGAACCTGCGACCTCCTGCTCCCAAAGCAGGCGCGATGAACCGGGCTACGCTACGCCCCGGATTGCTTTTCAAATTGAATCCCGATGAAAATCGGGATGGTAAAGAACTAAACTGAAATAATTTCTTTAAAAAAGAGTATCTAATATATTTTATATCTTCTAAAAAAACAATGTAATTGCCTTATAAATTTTATATTCAGATATATTTTGTCCAGAATTAATATAAATGATGATCATTTCCAAAGACATTACTTCGGGAACAGATCCTTTAGAAATCCCATTGCTATCGTTGATTCAGGAGATAGTTCTAACCCAAATATCTTTATTTTCATCCAATTTTCAACTGTTCTCAATCTTGATTAAATTGTAAAAGTAATATCGGAATTTGTTTGATGTCATTCCCCTTTTTTGTATCGAAAAAATTTATCCTATCTAAAAAAGGTTCGAAGTTTATTACATTCATCTCTTCGATCTCGATCATAGGTATAGCCCTTGGTGTGGCTACACTTATTATCGCTCTGAGCATTCTGACAGGTTTTGCAAATACACTTACTAATAAGATAATAGATTTTGATTCCCATATTACAATATCCTCCTACAGAACTATTGTTCCTGATTATAAAGAAATGCTTCCCCGTATAAGGGAAATGATAGCCCCTTATGGTGAGGAGGTTAATCCTTTTATTTCAAAGCTTGCAATAATAAGCAGTAGAAAAGTGAAAGATGGAGTCAATATAAAAGGTATAACACCCGGTAATAAGGCTCTCAGGGTTAGAAACAGTATAGTTGCAGGGAATTTTAATCTTAACGATACTTCCTCCATAGTGATTGGCAGAAAGCTGGCAGATAAGCTTCTTGTCACTCTGGGTGACAAGGTGACCGTTTTCGCTCTTAGAAATGATAAAATACCTGAACCGGGTGTACTTCCTAATATTGAACAATTTCGGGTTACCGGTATCTTTGAAAGCGGCATGGCTGAATATGATGATCTTTTCGCGTATGTAAACCTGAAGGCTGCTCAGAACCTGTTCTCACTGGGAGATAATGTTAATGGCTACGACATTAAGTTGAATAACATCTCCAAAATAGATAGTCTTACCATATATCTGTCACATAATTTACATTACCCTCATAAAGTAGCATCTATTTATCAGACGCATAGAAATATATTTACCTGGATTGAACTGCAGAAAAAGCCGATACCTATAGTTCTCGGATTGATAATCGTCGTCGCTGTATTTAATATAATCGGAACATTGTTGATGATAGTTCTGGAAAAGACTCGTGATGTAGGTATGTTGAAATCTCTCGGAGCCACAAGCAGGCAGATTACATCCGTGTTTATATACCAGGGAATTTTCCTGGCAATCGTGGGCATAATACTGGGAAACATTCTTGCTTTATTTCTGATGGGAATACAACTGGAATTTAACATTATATCTCTTCCCTCCTCAGTTTATTTTGTATCTACTGTACCTATATTATTAAAGTGGTATACATTCGCCGGGGTATCTTTACTAACATTTTTACTTTGTATTGCAGCATCGTTAATTCCGGGATTCGTTGCCTCCCGCATACAGCCGGTTAACAGCCTGAGGTTCGGATAATGCAATTTGAAAATTTCATAGCACGGCGCTACCTGGTCTCTAAACATAAGGTTAATTTCATAACCATAATTTCAGTGCTTTCTATATGCGGTATTACTATCGGTGTAGCAGCCTTGATTGTGGTTCTTTCAGTGTTCAATGGTTTTGGAAGTCTTGTCACGTCATTTCTTATAAATTTCGATCCTCATGTAAGAGTTGAGATCCTTAATCCTGATAACAGCCAGGCGGCCGCAAGGCTCGATTCAGTATTAAATAAAAATCCTGAGGTTGTAAAATATTCACCCTACGTTAGCGGCAAAGTGCTTGTTTACAGGGCGGGGTTGTTCCAGGTAGTAAATTTGAAAGGAATAGATACACATTCAGGTGAAAGCATATATGATATCGAGGAGAGTATTCTATACGGGAAGTATTCCCTAGGAAATAAAGGGAACTATCCGGAGATAGTCCTTGGTCTTCACCTTGCAGATAAACTCCAGGCCCTTATAGGAGATACACTTACCCTGCTTTCTCCAGCCGGGATCCAGAAGGCCGTAACCCAGTTTTCCTCTCCTGAAACCGAGCGGTTTATTCTTTCAGGTATTTACAGCACCACTAATAATGAATATGATGAATCGTACATCTTCACATCCCTTAAGTTTGCTCAAAATCTTCTGGGGTATAAAAATCATATACAAGGATACGATATAAGGCTTAATAATATTGATGATTCCTTCGATGTTAAAGCTGAACTTCAAATGGAACTGCCAACAAAGGATTATAATATTGAAACCTGGTATGATTTTCACCGTGACCTGTACTCCGTAATGCAGATAGAAAGATGGACCGCCTATATCATACTTTGCCTGATAATTGCCGTAGCGTCTTTTAATATACTCGGTTCCCTGTCCATGTCAGTAATAGAAAAAAGACGTGATATTGGTGTATTAAATTCAATGGGAGCACAACCGCGTTCTATTCTAAAAATATTTATGTATGAAGGGATCCTTATCGGGATTATTGGGACAGCGGCAGGACTGCTTCTGGGTTATTTTATCTGCTTTCTCCAGCTGAAATTCAATATTTATCCGCTGGATCCAACACAGTATAAAATCGATTCTCTGCCCCTGCAATTGAGAATAAGCGATTTTTTCTTTGTGAGCGGAGCATCCCTCCTGCTTACTTTTCTTGCCTCTCTCTTTCCTGCAAAAAGAGCAGCAAAAATAAATACTATTGAGGCAATAAAATGGGAATAATTTAGATTAACTATTTGGATATAATCTTATATATAATAAATGTTTACATTATTAACATAACAATATTTATAGGGATAATGTGATACTAAGTACCAGAAAATATTATTAAGAGTTATCAGAATACTAAAAAAGTAAGACTGGAAGTATTAAGAGCGGTTGATATTGAAATCGAAAGCAATAAGATTTCCGTAATTGTGGGAGCATCGGGGGCCGGGAAAAGCACTTTGCTCCATATTATGGGCGGACTGGATAGGCCAGATTCCGGAGAAGTGTTATTTAATGACCGGAATCTTTTCGAATTGTCCGATGATAAGTTAGCCAGATTCAGAAATAAAAACATTGGTTTTGTATTTCAATTTCATCATCTGCTACCTGAATTTACCGCTATAGAAAATGTTTCAATTCCCCGGATGATTACAGGCAATTCCTTCTCAGCAGCCTCAAAAGCAGCTGCTGATCTCCTGGAAGCAGTAGGAATGAAAGAACGCATGAAATCATAAACCGGCCGAATTATCAGGAGGTGAGCAGCAGCGGGTTGCTGTGGCCAGGGCCCTGGCCAATGATCCTGACATTATCCTGGCAGATGAACCGACAGGAAACCTTGATTCGGAAAACAGCGAGGCTGTGCACCAGATTTTAACAGATTTAAGGGATAAGATGGGAAAGACTTTTGTAATTGTAACTCACAATCCGGGACTTGTAAGTCTTGCAGACAGAGTTTACGAAATGAAAGACGGGAAAATTATTTCCCGAAATTAGCCGGTCCCTGCGTCTCTCTGCATACTTAGGTTAATTGCCCTCTTCTAAGCTTTTTTATCGGAAGGATCAGCCAGGTAATCAAACAAAAGCCTTACACCAAAACCGGTCATGTACTTCCGTGTATAATTATTAAAATTGTTAGCCATTGCAGGTCCCGCAATATCAAGGTGTGCCCACGATATCTTAGGATCCACAAATTTCTCGAGGAACTTAGCCGCGGTAATAGCTCCTCCCCATCTTCCGCCGACGTTCTTTACATCCGCTACATCACTTACTATAAGCTCATTATAATCATCCCACATCGGCATTCTCCAGAGCCGGTCATATGTTTTCAACCCTTTTTGGTAAAGCTCTTCTGCCAGCTTATCATCCTTGGTAAATAGTCCGGCAACAAACTCACCGAGAGCTACAACGCAGGCACCGGTTAAGGTAGCGAGATCAATTATAACATCCGGTTTAATCATTGATGCATAATTGAGTGCATCGGAAAGTATTACCCGTCCTTCTGCATCTGTATTATCTACCTCTATACTTTTACCTGACGCAGTAACAACGATATCGCCGGGACGCATAGATGAGCCTGAAGGCATATTTTCAGCAGCCGGAATTATACCAACTATATTTACAGGCAGTTTAGCTCTTGCTACGGCCAGTACTGTACCAGCAACTACAGCAGCACCTGACATATCAGCTTTCATTTCTCCCATATTACTTGCAGGCTTTATTGAAATACCTCCGGAATCGAAAGTAACACCTTTACCCACAAGGGCTACGGTTCTGATCTTTTTATTTTTACTGCCCGATTTGTATTCCATAATAATAAACCTGGGAGGATTAACGCTTCCCATTCCAACTGCCAGGAGGCCCCCCATTTTCCTTTTCTTAATCTCCTTTTCATTAAATACAGTTACCTTAACGCCGGCGGCAGGCAAAATATTCTTTATTCTTTTTGCAAGTTCACTGGGAACCAGCACCGAGCCCGGCTCGTTCTGGAGCTCCTTTGTGAAGTTGACACCCTCCATCACCGTTATTCCCGCAGTGATTGCCTGGTTGAGCTTTTTTTGATTATCTGCATATAAAAATACAGCAAGATTAACAGTTTTCTTTTTCTCCGCTTTATATTTGTCAAACGAATAATTTCCGAGCAAAACTCCCTCAACAAAAGTCTGGTAATAATAGAGTTCGCTTAAAAAATGCTTTTTGAAAATATTGTACTTAGGAATAAAAATATGAAGACTTTTCATCTGTTCAGAAGCAAGTGAAGTAAGAAAACCGGCCAGATGATTTCTGAAATAATCAGCAGAGAATTTATCATCCACTTTAACTTTTGAAATTATTACCGAATCCGGTTTGCCATCTTTCTTTGACACCCGGGTCTGGCCGCCTTTATCCGAAAGGAAATTTTTCTTCTGAAGAGAAGAAAATCTTATATTAAAAATCGTTTCCAGGTTTAAGAGACTTGTTTCGAGTTTCTTCTCATCGACCATATATTTAAGACTGATCGACAGTGGGCCGTAGGCAATTTTCTTACCGCCTGATTTAATATTCAGATTAAACATTTTATTACCCGAATTGTTTGACATATTCTACTGCACGGTTTAATATTTTAGGGATATAATTATTGATATTTCCATCCCTTATACGAAGTCCTGCTGCATTTACATGACCTCCGCCTCCGAATTCTGATGCAAGCCTGTTAACAGGAATAAGACCTTTCGAACGTAAGCTGACTTTAAAACCTTCTTTCAGTTCAAGAAAAAGAAGACCGAGCTTTACATTTTCAACCGACAATGAGACGTTTACGAAACCGTCTGTATCGGATTCTATAGCATTTGTCTCCTCAAAATCTTCCCTGGTCAGATTCATATAGCTGACTTCCTGTCTGTCACCGTATAATTTCATAGAGTTGACTGCCCTGCCCAGCAGTTTGATCTTACTGAATTTGCTCTGGTCATAAATTTTATCGTAAACTTCACCCGGGACGACCCCGGACTCAAGCAGCTCTGCAGAGATTTTATGAATCTGAGGAGTGGTCCTTTCGAATCTGAATGAGCCTGTATCAGTCATTATTGCAGCATATATTGGTTCTGCGGTTTCATAACTTAATTTAACTATACCGGTTTCTTTTATAAAATCAAAAATAATCTGACCTGTTGCACTGTAATCTGTATCAATAAAAATGATATTAAATATATTTTCATAATCCTGGTGATGATCTATACATATCTTCAGCTTCTGTGACTTAATGAAACCTGCTTCCATTCTGACAATTCTGTCTGAGCGGTTAAAATCAACTGCCACGAGCACATCAGCTTCATCAAATATATCCACGTGCTTCTCCGGTGAGTAATGTTCGATTATATTCTCTTTATCGAGGAACTGAAGATTGTAAGGTATTATGCTGTGATTAACAATCCTCGCTTTCTTCCCTGTCTCTTTGAGAATATTAAATAAAGCTATCTCTGATCCTATTGCATCTGCATCGGGATTAACATGTGTAGTAATTAAAAAAGAATTATTATCCAGAAGAATATTTTTTAACTGATTAAAATCGATCATATACTTTCCACTATATATAAAAGGGCTCGATTGCTCAAGCCCGTGAAGATTTAATCAGCAAAAATAGAAAAAATATATGTTAATTCAATAAATTTTTAATTAACATCCCACATATTACCACTGAACAAGAGTTTCTTCAAGTCTCCCTTTCCTTTAGCCTTAGTTAATTCTTCAAGCTGAGCATGGAGAGAATCATCATAAGTTTCTTTATCCTCCTGTCTTAATACTCCAACAGGAACCGGCATACCTTCAGTCTCAGCAAACTGTGAAAGAATATATGCGCGTGCTGAACTTTTATCAAATTCATCATGCACCCAGACATCATTAATGGAATCGGTTCCTTCATTGATGTCGATAATCTCAGGGGTTAGTCCGTTGAGCTTTATTCCTTTATTATTCTCTTTTCCATAGATCATCGGTTTGCCATGCTCCAGGAATAATACATTATCAGGTTTGGTTTCTTTGTCGGTATATAGCGCATAAGCGCCGTCATTGAAAATGTTGCAGTTCTGGTACACTTCTATGAACGCAGTGCCTTTATGTTTCCCTGCCCTCGTCAGCATCTCTTTCAGATGCTTCGGATCACGGTCGAGACTCCTTGCTATAAACGTCGCTCCCGAACCCACGGCAAGACTTAAGGGATTAAACGGATAATCGATGCTGCCGAATGGTGAGCTTTTTGTCTTTTTCCCCTTCTCAGATGTCGGGGAGTATTGACCTTTTGTAAGTCCATATATCCTGTTATTAAAAAGAAGGATTTTTATATCAATATTTCTTCTGCAGGCATGAATAAAATGATTACCGCCGATGCTTAAAAGGTCTCCGTCACCTGAAGCAACCCACACAGATAAATCGGGTCTGTTAATTTTAATACCGGAAGCGATGGCCGAAGCTCTGCCATGGATGACCATGAATACCGTATGTATCCATATAATAGGGAAAGCGTGCGGCACATCCGATACCCGATACCCATACAAATTTTTCTTTTTTAATATTCAGATCAGGAGAGATCCTTTGCATCTGGGCCAGGATAGAATAATCGCCACAGCCGGGACACCATCTCACATCCTGTGATGAAGCAAAATCTTTAGCCGTGTATTTTGTTTCCTGGGACGTATCTTTATTTTCCATTTTCATTTCCTCCTAAAATGGATTCAATCTTCGATTCTATTTCAGATGACTTGAAAGGTAATCCCTGTATCTTGTTATATGGTTCTACATCTACTAGGAATTCCTGTCTTAATAGTTTTGCTAACTGTCCCATGTTTATTTCGGGACAAACAACATGCTTAAAACTCTTAAGAACTTCCCCGGTATTTTTTGGGAAAGGATTAAGATACCTGAAATGCGCATGTGCCACTTTCATTCCTCTCCCTCTTGCGCGGTCAACCGCCTCCCTGATAGATCCATAGGTGCTGCCCCAGCCTGCGATCAGCAGATCGGCATCTTTGTCACCCTCAACTATCAAATCAGGGATATCATTTTCAATATTTTTAACTTTTTGAGCACGGAGCCTTACCATAAACTCATGGTCTTCAGGATCATAACTAACATCCCCTGTAACATTGGCTTTCTCCAGACCTCCTATCCTGTGTTCAAGTCCCGGAGTTCCTGGAACAGCCCAGGGCCTGGCCAGATTTTCATCACGCTTATATGGCTGAAAGTTATCAGGGCTGGTTCTAAACTTAACTTCTATTGCAGGAATTTTATCGGGATCAGGAATTTTCCAGGGTTCCGACCCGTTCGCGAGGTAGCCGTCGGATAAATACATAACAGGTACCATATACTTAGTTGCTATTCGTGCAGCCTCGAGCGCCATAGTAAAGCAGTCGGCCGGAGTTGACGGAGCGATTATGACTACAGGCGCTTCGCTGTTCCTTCCGTGCATTGCCTGGAGAAGATCAGCCTGTTCTGTTTTTGTAGGCAGACCTGTGCTTGGTCCTCCTCGCTGTATATCGATAATAACCAGGGGAAGTTCAATCATCACAGCGAGTCCTATTGCTTCTGTTTTAAGCGCTACACCCGGACCGCTGGTGGTTGTAATTCCAAGGGCACCCGAGAAAGATGCACCGATAGCGGCACTGATTGCCGCAATTTCGTCCTCGGCCTGGAAAGTTCTTACACCGAAATTCTTATGTTTACTCAGTTCGTGCAGAATATCTGAAGCAGGGGTTATAGGATAGGAACCGAGGAATAACGGGAGTCCTGCTTTCACCGAAGCAGCAACAAAACCTATTGCCAGTGCTTCGTTGCCGGAAATATTTCTATACCTTCCTTTAATCAACTTTGCGGGCTTTACGCTGTAGCGGGTTGTAAATAGTTCGGTATTTTCACCAAAGTAATAACCGGATTTCAAAGCTTTCTCATTAGCAGCCGCAAGATCTTCTCTCGATTTAAATTTAGAATGGATCCATTCTATTGTCGGTTCAATCGGCCTGCTATACAGCCAGTACATCATCCCGAGGGCAAAAAAGTTTTTGCATCTCTCAATTTCCTTGGCGGAAAGCCCGCTGTCCTCCAGTGCAGTTTTAGTCAGTTGACTGAGAGGCACCTGTACTACATTATAACCATCGACAGTGCCATCTTCCATGGGATTTGTATCATACCCTGCAAGTTTAAAGTTTCTCTGATCAAAAGAATTTATATTAATTATTATAGTTCCGCCCGGTTTTAAATCTTTTATGTTTGTCTTTAAAGCGGCCGGATTCATTGCAACGAGTACATCCGGAGAATCACCCGGAGTATGAATATCATCGCTGCTGAAATGAAGCTGAAAGCCACTGACGCCATATGTAGTACCAGCAGGTGCACGGATTTCAGCCGGGTAATCCGGCAGTGTGCTGAGATCGTTGCCGACCAGGGCTGTCGTATCTGTAAACTGGCTGCCTGTTAACTGCATTCCGTCCCCTGAATCTCCTGCAAATCTGACGGTCACGTCAGAGAGATCTAATACGCCTTTTTGCATCTTGCACCAAGGTTTGTGAATAATAAATATTTAAACTCGAATAGTATCTGCTAAAAAAATAACTAAATATTCAATAAATCAAATCACCAAAATTTATCAATATTCCCATCATATGCTTTACTTCTGTATCACATATTTTGTTTCCGGATCAATATTAAATGAAATCTGTTTTCTTTGATAAGAGAGTTTAGGGGCAGTTCCGGGTTGAATATTCTGAATCTGGGCCGGCCTTTTGTCAGGTTTCAATTGAGAGTTATTTCCAATCCAAAAAATCTTTTCTATAACTTAAAAAAGCTGTTGTTGATTGTCAAATATTCAGCATCGAATAACATTCAGGCAAGAAAAACGGACTCATCAATGATGAGTCCGCTGCGAGGTAAGTAAGAGCTATGTTAATATTAAAAGCTAATGGAGGTTCTAAATCAATTAACTTCCCAGGTATTACCGTTAAAGAGAACTTTATCAAGATCACCCTCCCCTTTCATCTTTATCACACCTGAAATCTGCTCTTCGATACCATAATCATACGTTTCCTTTTTGATCTGCCGGAATACACCCACCGGCGTCGGGAATCCATCATAGTCTGTCAGATGAGCCAGGAAGATCGCCCTTAAAGGACTCTCATCGAACTCATCATGTACTAATACGTCATTTATACTGTTTCCATTTTCATTGAGATCCACAATGGCAGGTTTATAGGCATCCATTTTAATTCCCTTATCCTTATTCTTACCGAAGATCATCGGTTTGCCATGCTCAAGAACCAGTACATTATCATCCTTAGTATCTTTTTCAGTTAAGAAGGTCAAAGGCTCCATCATTATATATAACACAATTCTGGAAAATTTCAATAAATGCTGATCCTTTATGTTCTGCGGCACGTTTAATCATTTCCTGAAGATGTTTAGCATCCCGGTCCATAGCACGCGCTACAAAAGTTGCTTCAGCACCGATTGCAAGCGAAATCAGGATTAAAAGGATAATCAACACTGCCGAAAGGAGTAAGTTTTGGTTACTTTACCTTTCTCTGACGTCGGTGAATACTGTCCTTTTGTTAAACCGTAAATTCTGTTATTAAATAAAAGAACTTTAAGATCAATATTCTTTCTGCAGGCATGAATGAAATGATTACCACCGATACTTAGAAGATCACCATCACCTGTTGCTACCCAAACGGAAAGATCGGGTCTGGCTAATTTTAACGCCTGATGCGATTGCAGGAGCTCTGCCGTGAATTCCGTGAATTCCGTAAGTGTTCATATAATATGGAAAACGCGATGAACATCCGATTCCTGAAACCCAGACTATATTTTCTTTTTTATCCCAACGATTCCGGAAGAGATCTCTGGATCTGTGCAAGAATGGAGTAATCACCGCAGCCCGGGCACCATCTCACATCCTGTCCGTTGAGAAATCCTTTGCTGTTAATTTTATTTCTTGGTTTCTATATTATTATCTGCCATTATTCTTTCCTCCAAGTATATCAATTATTTTTTCTTCAATTTCTGATGTTTTAAAAGGTAATCCTTTTACCACATTAAATTGAATAACAGGAATAAGAAATTCACTTCTTAATAAAGTTGCAAGTTGTCCAAGGTTAATTTCCGGGACCAAAATTGTTTTGAAATGATCTAAGAACTTTCTCGGTATTTTTCGGAAATGGATTTAAGTATATTTCAAATGAGCCTGTGAAACTTTATATCCTGTATTTCTTACTCTTTTAACAGCGTCTGTAATTGCTCCATAAGTACTGCCCCATCCCAAAACAAGAAGTATCACCCTTGTTGCCGTCAAATTCAACTTCAAGCTCAGGAATATCATTTTCTATGTTCTTTAACTTTCTGGTTCGCGGATGCTAACCATAGATTCATGGTTATCAGGATCATAACTTACGTTACCATAGATATTCGATTTTTCAATCCGCCTATTCTGTGCTCTAATCCCTGAGTTCCGGGTTTGGCCCAAGGACGAAGCTAAAAACTCATTCCGGAGATAAGGATGCGAATCCTTCTACTTCTGTTCTGAATCCTAATCTTAATATCAGGGAGTTCATTTACATTAGGAATTTTCCATGGTTCAGATCCGTTTGCAAGGTAACCATCAGTTAATAATATTACCGGAGTCATATATTTGGTAGCGATTCTTGCTGCTTCAATTGCCATATAAAAACAATCACTGGGAGAAGAGCAGCTAGTACCGGAACGGTGCTTCACCGTTTCTTCCGTACATTGCCTGTAGCAGGTCAGCCTGTTCGGTTTTTGTTGGCAATCCTGTACTTGGACCTCCGCGTTGAACATCTACAATAACAAGAGGAAGCTCTGTCATTACAGCTAAACCCATTGCTTCGGATTTGAGTGATAATCCCGGACCGCTTGTTGTAGTAATCGCTAATGATCCGCCAAAAGAAGCACCTATGGCTGAAGTAATACCGGCTATTTCATCTTCAGCCTGAAATGTCTTTACTCCAAAATCTTTATATCTGCTGAGATAATGTAGAATTTCCGAAGCAGGAGTTATTGGATAAGAACCTAAAAACAACGGAAGACTGTTTGTTTACAGATGCAGCTACCAATCCAAGTGCTGTAGCTTCGTTTCCAGAAACATTTCTGTAAACTCCTTTTGGTAAAATTGCTGGTTCAACATAATATCTTGTAGTAAATATTTCAGTTATTTCACCAAAGATAATACCCCGCCTTTAAAGCCTTTGTATTTGCCTCAATAAATTCTGGTCTTTTTTTGAATTTATCTTTAATCCAATTTAATGTAGGTTCAATTGGTCTGTTGTATAACCAATACATCATACCAAGTGCAAAAAAGTTTTTACATCTGGTAACTTCTTTCGTAGAAAGAGGACTTCCCTCAAGAGCAGTTGCTGTTAAATTAGTAATCGGAACCAGAAAAACCAGAAAACCTCTTAATGAATCATCTTCAAGAGGATTTGCTGCATAATTTGCAAGTCTGAAATTTTTTGCATCAAAAGAATCGGTGTTCACAATTATTGTAGCACCCGGTTTTAATTCGTTTAAATTCTTTTTTATCGCTGCCGGATTCATTGCGACCAGCACATCTGGTCTGTCTCCGGGAGTATGAATATCAATACTGCCAAAATGAAGCTGAAAACCGCTCACTCCGTAAAGTGTTCCCTGCGGAGCACGAATTTCTGCAGGATAATCAGGCAAGGTACTTAGATCGATTCCCACAATAGCTGTAGTATCACTGAACTGGGTGCCGGTCAACTGCATACCATCACCGGAATCTCCTGCAAACCTTACTGTCACTTCAGCAAGGTTCTAACTTCTTTTTCTTTTAACATCTTTTCATCTTAAATTTTTTGATGATATGGAATTATTTTTAATGCAGTTGGTTATCCATAATCCGTGCCATCTGGTTAATCAGACAGTCAACCTGGAAATGCTTATTTTTGAATAAATAGACTTTATATAGATAAAGAATCTATTTTCCGGCTTCTATAAACTATATTTATAATTCTCAATTATGGAAAATTTTTTTTAGTTATAAGAAAGAATTTGAGTGTTTTCGGATGGATTTAAGCAAAAAAGAGGTTATTCAATCTTTGGAATAACCTCTTTTTTCAGAGATAAATTAGCTAATCAACATTCTGTATAATCTTCAGGAATTCGTTTGAATTTACAAAACCGGTAATTCTCTTAACCTCCTCACCTTTGGAATTAATGATGAGAACGGTCGGAACGCCGATAATGTTATATTTAGTCCTTAAAGATGAGACTTCGTCAGAAAGAGATTTCGTCATATCTGCCTTATAAGCTTCAAATCTTTTTGCCTCATTTATCACTTGAGGATCAGAGAAAGTCATAGCATCAAGCTCTTTACAGGGGATACACCAGTCAGCGTAAAAATCAATGATCTTTGCTTTTTCTGATACCTGAATAACATTTGAAGTATAGGGCTGCCACTCTATTGACTGTCTCTCAGAAGGTATCACCCAGTAGATGGCAGTAATAACAAGCACAATAGAAAAGATTATCTTAAATAACCTGAAGCCCTTAACACTATTTGCATTCTTATCGAAGAAAAGAAGATAGACAGCCGAGATAACCATAAAGATCGGAAGCAGGTAAAAAGAAAAAGTTTTAGGCAGCAGAGGCAGGAGGAAATAAATAGCCATACCAATAAGGATTAATCCGAAAATATGTTTAACGGCATCCATCCACTCGCCCGCCCTTGGAAGCTTTTTGATTTTACCCGAGAAAATAGCCAGGAAGAGATACGGAGTTCCTAATCCTACAGCCAGTACGAAGAATAACAGAAAGCCGAAGAATGGATCCGCCTTGGCGGCCGTATAAGTGACAAGACCAAGTACAAAAGGACCGATACATGGAGCGGCAACAATACCCATTGTTAATCCCATAAAGAATGCTCCATACATACCACCTTTTGCACCGCCTGCTTTCGCAACCCATGAATCAGGCAGTTTGAATTCGTAAACACCGAACATGCTCAGCGAGAGCACAACAAAAATCAATGCGATCAGGATTATTACAATCGGATTTTGAAGCAGAGCCCCGAATACCGATCCCGTTAAGGCAGTAATAACACCTATCACGGAATATGTAACAGCCATTCCTACAACGAAAAGAAGTCCCATACCAACCAGCCTGCTCGTCTTCCCTTCACTCTGGCCTCCGAAAAATCCAATTGTAATTGGAATCAGAGGGTAAACACAGGGTGTGAGGTTTAATGCAAGTCCTCCGAGGAAGACAAAAAATAATCCGATTATCAGGCCGTTGCCCTCGAGAATGGATGAAATAGTATCATCTGATTTTACAGGTGCTACCGATTGAGTAGAGGCCTGAAGGTCTATTTTATCAAACACATTTGAATTTATCTGATTGACCACCGACTTTTTATCGGCTATTTCAACTACAATTGAGTCCTTTACGGTATTGGGAGGCATACACGTCATATTATTGCACGCCTGGTAATCAAGATACAGAAGCAATGTATATTTTCCGGGAGTAAGGCTGTCAGGAGCCTTGATCATGCCAGCTACATAAACTTCGCTTTCCCAGACCGAAAGAGGGGTTTCCGATATCTCCAGTTTCAGGTCCTGTGCTTTAGGATAGGCTACCTTTACCAATTTAAATACGGATGTATCGACTGAAAACTGTGAAGGTATCAAAAAGTCTTCATGAGGTTTATCTGAATTTATATGCCATCCGCTGTCAACCATTACCTTAATGGCAACCTTAAATTCAGAGCCGGGATAAACTTTGTCAAAGGACTGATACGTCAAAATATGAACAGGTTTTACCCCGCCCAGCTGTGCAAATGATAATGAACAGCTCGTTACAAAGATAAAGAACAATACAGCCAGGATAATACTGGTTTTTTTCATTGATAACTTCCCTACTGATTTAACAATAATTTATTTTCTCCACCCCTGTACAATCGGGTACCTTCTTCCATAGCCAAATGCTTTTTTGGAAACTCTTAATACCGGGGCCGACTGCTTTCTCTTAAACTCATTGTGGTCGACCATCCTCAATACTCTCATAACAGTTTCTTTATCACCTATTATACTGCTAATTTCGTTGTATTCCTTGTTTTCTTCAAGGTACATTTTTAATATCTTATCGAGCTGTTCATATTCAGGGAGAGTATCCTGGTCCTTCTGACCCTCTTTCAATTCAGCAGAAGGTGCTTTATCAATAATTTCTACAGGAATGAATTCCTCTTTCCTGTTAATGTATTCAGCAAGTCTGTAAACTTCTGTTTTATAAAGGTCCCCAATTACTGCGAGGCCTCCGGCCATATCACCATAAAGCGTGGAATATCCTACTGCAATTTCTGATTTATTTCCCGTAGTCAGAAGTAAGCTGCCAAACTTATTTGAATAAGCCATCAGGTATAATGCGCGTATCCTTGCCTGAAGGTTTTCTTCAGTTATTCCCGATATATTCTGCTGAAAAGCATGTGTGAGTTTCTCTTCCATCCTGCTTATGACCGAGTGAATCGTAATCTTCGTAGATGAGATGCCCAGGTTTTCAGTAAGTTTCCTTGCATCTGTTATGCTTCCAGAAGAAGAATACTTCGAAGGCATTAGAAGTACGTGAACATTATCCCGGCCCAGAGCTTTTACGGCAATATAGGCAACCAGGGCAGAATCGATACCTCCGCTTAAACCCAGCACAACTTTCTTGAATCCAAGCTTTGTACAGTATTCCCTCAGTCCGAATATCAGTGCATCGTGGATTTCTTCCTCGAAGCTCCTTTCAGCGTCATGTAACGGCGTGAGTGAGTCCTTTGTTTCATAAATAAAATAATCTTCTCTGAATGCTTCGCCCATAAGCACGAGGTTCCCGCTTTTATCCATACACATGCTTGCACCGTCGAATATGAGTTCTGTTTGTGCCCCAACGAAGCACGTATAAACCAGGGGAATTTTATTCTGCCGGGTAAGTACCGAAAGCATTTTCCTTCTGTCTTTTCTTTTGCCGTAGGAATAAGGACTGGCGGAAATATTTAAAAGAATCGTTGCCCCCTCTTTAATAAGGTTTTCCACCGGATCAACATTATACCTTCTGATATGCCAGTAGTCCGCATCGTTCCAGATATCCTCGCATATGGATATTCCAAGCCTTTCGCCTTTAAACTCATAAACATGATTCTCCTTAGCGGCATCGAAATATCTCATTTCATCAAATACATCATAATTGGGAATGAGAGATTTGTGCTGTATAAACTGTATCTTCTGATCGTGGCAAAGTACGGCTGAGTTATGTATGTCCGTACCGATATTGTCATCATCTTCAGTAATGGAACCGAAAAGTAAACCTGTACTTCCGGTCTGTTCAGCTATTTCCCTGGCCGCTTTAATCACAGCCTGTCTGAATTCCTTTTTTTCGACAAGGTCAAGCGGGGGGTAACCTGTAAGTGTTAATTCGGGAAAGATAACGAGATCTGCACCGTCATCCACTCCCCTTCTATATCCGGCGATGATCCTGGACTTATTTCCCTGGATATCACCTATAATATTATTTGACTGGCAGACTGCAATTTTCATAATTCAAAACAAAATAAAAACAAAAATAAAAAAGCATCAGCCATTAAACAACGTTAATCACTATGGTCAGTATTACAGTACGACTTTGCAGAAATCACTCATCTTTATGTCCTGGCGTTCTGTTATACTATGTATAAGCCGGTTCTAATTGAAATGGACCGTTAATAATATACTTCGACATCTAAGCTCTTATTTCTTTATTATTTGAGTGGTTAATAATATAGATTTTCCAGGAGGTTCAAATGAACAAGAAATTATTTCGCTCAAATAAAGATAAAATGCTGGGCGGAGTTGCAGGAGGACTTGCCGAGTACTTCGCAATTGATCCCACGCTGGTACGAATCATATTTGTCGTCAGTTTGTTTGCAGGAGGTGCAGGCGTCCTGGCTTACATTATTCTATGGATAGTCGTTCCTGAAGAACCATATGCCTTTGCAGCTCCAAATGCGGGAACAGGAAGTACCCGGGGAACAGAAAGCACTCCGGGAACTGAAAGCACACCCGGAACAGATACAGGTTCGCCGGAAGAAGGGAAAACACAGCCTGATTACCAGCAGTACTACCAGGCGATGGCGGAGCAGAAACATAAAAGATCTTCAATATTTGGGGTTATTTTGGTAGCTGTAGGTTTGCTCTTTTTACTCGACAATTTCATCCCCAGGATTCATTTCGGTGATTTCTGGCCGCTGCTTCTTGTAGCTGTGGGCGTAGGTCTGCTTCTTAATGCGAGGAAATAATCAGAAGGAAATTCAAATGAAAGCAAAACATTTGTTCTGGGGACTTTTATTTATAACTCTCGGTATTTTAATACTCGTAAATAATTTTTCGGGACTGTACTGGGATTGGGCCGGCTTGTGGAAATTATGGCCGCTGTTATTTATCCTCTGGGGTTTAGGCATTATGCTGAAGAATAACGCGGCAAAAGTATTGTTTGCAGGCCTTGCCGGAATTGTCTTTGCCATAAGTCTGTTTGCCTCATTCAAAACAGCAGTACATCTGACAACGGGTGATTTTGATATTGTTTTTGATAAGGGTTCTGATTCAGATTATAAATATGAATTTACTGATTATTCAGAGCCATATTCGGATTCTATCAAAACGGCAGAGTTTCATTTCAAAGCCGGCGCCGGATCTTTTACTTCTATTTCAGACAGTGCTGCCAATCTTTTCTATGCACATACTGAAGGCGTGAAAAATAATTATGAGCTGAATAACCTTATTTCCGCAGATAACGCTTCACTGGAAATGACCATGAAAAAAACGAGAATAAGAGTAGGACGTAATTCGTTGAGGAACCGTGTCGAAATGTATTTCAATCCTCAACCTGTATGGGATATGAACTTTGATGTTGGCGCTTCGTCAGTCAACCTGGATCTTTCCCCCATTAAAGTCAGTAATCTGAAAGTGAGCATGGGTGCGGCGGCTTTTAAAGTGAAGCTTGGAAGCAATACAGAACGTACTGATGTTAATATAGAAACAGGTGCTTCGGATGTTAATATAGATGTGCCTGAAAGCGCAGGATGCGAAATAAGGACCGACGGAGCATTAAACTCGGAAAAGTTCAGAGGGTTCACAAAGATAAATTCAGATCTGTACCGCACGAGCAATTTTGATTCATCAAAAAGCAGAATCTACATAAGGATTGATTCAGGAGTATCGTCACTCGAAGTAAACCGTTACAGCAGCGTTTGGTGACGTTTAATCAGTAAAAGAATATTGTTTGGGTCTTATCCGGTTTAGCTCTATTCCCTCAGGAATTCCCTGGGGAAATCTTGAGAATTTACTGACATTTTCCCAATATTCCTCCCCGGGATCTGATACCTCATACCTATCCCTGTCAGATTCTGTCACTGCAGCTCCAAAACCTGAAATCAGTCCCAACGGACCTGTGATAACACATAAGATCCCGTTTACAAAAGGTGTGAGAAGGAATGCAGCTCCCCAGAGTGCAAATGTGGAAGAATTCTTTTCATCAAGTTCAAGCAGTGAATTCTTTATATTATTCCTGTTCACTATATAAACCGAATCCGCCAGCAGATAAACATATTCAGAATCAACTGCAAGGAATTCTCCCTTGTACTCATATAATTCTTTCTCATCCGTGGTTGAATCCGATTCCACTATAAGTGTAATCCATCCCCCATAGATGTTCATAAGATAATCATCTGTTTCGGGAAGCCAGCCGTCGGGGGCAAATGATCTACTGCATCCACATAAAAGGAATATGAAAATTAGCAAAGGATAAATTAATTTATGGTGTAACATATTTACTGCTCCGAAAAGATTCTTCCATCTCAGATTCAATCATTTTGTATCTGGGTGCAAGATCTTTAAAATATTTTTGATGATTAAAGAACATTTCATAAACCATTAATGGGTCTTCCTCTTTAATCCATTCTTCTCTCATCCATTCGATATAATATCCCCGGGTATCAATAAAGTAATCATAGGTTTGGGGGTTTATAGGCAGTTTATAATGGAGAAGATATTTATCACCAGGAAAAGTAACCAAGAGAGAATCATCATCCTGCAGAAGATCTATGACGGGTGATCCTTTTCTGTCACTTACAGGGTAGGATTCTGAAGGTTGTATTCGTAAGGAGGATACCTCTTCGCTGATATCTGCAAGGCTAACGTAATCAATACGCCAGAATCCTTTTGTCATTTGTAACCTTACCTTTAATGAGCATGTCTGTATAGCAGATTCAAACGGAAGTAATTTTATATCGCTTGCAATCGGACCGAATTCTCCTGTTTCTCCTATACCCTTCCAGCTGTTTCCGTCAGTACTCACAAAAACTTCTATACCTCCCAGGCCACTGCGGACATTTTTCATTATATTTTTCCAGGAAGTGGTATCTCTTTCAAGTTGTGCAAAATAATTCCCTGCTGAACTACCCATAAAAGCAAGGCTTTGGTAGAAAATGTAAGTCATCAATAATGACTGTCTTGATGCAATCACGATTCCCTTTTTCCCCGGTGCTGCACAATCAAACGATAACTCAATTATTTCCTTTTCAGCAAGATCATTTGAATCTGCATTTGAACATCTCTCATCTCCGTCATAATCGCACAGCTTTTCTGAACAATCACCTTCGGGGCCCTGAATACTAACAGGGTTTACCAGGCTGCTAACTTCGAAGAACCGACCATTTCCGGCTGAAAATACCCTGCTTCCTTCCTTATGTGGAAGCGCCAGAACATCAGCTTTGCGTATGAAGTGCGTTTCATATGCTTCATTCCGCAAGAGAAGTTCAAGGTTCTGTGTTTCAGGTTCATAATGATATAAGGCATCCACATCTTCTTCTTCAAGGCACTTAGATACAGCTGCTGAAAACCCTTCTGCCCGGATAACGTAATCCTTACCATCGCTTGTGTAAAAAGTGGGACAGGAACCGAAACATGCTTTTGGATTAGCAGCACAAATTCCTGCTGCAATGCCGGTAAGGACAGTCGGAATCATTAAAAGTGATGAACTTGCAGATTCTTTAATAGAATTTGTTTCCGCGAGGGCTATATCCTCCAGGGGAATTTCAAAGCTTGCAGTTTTAACCAGAATTCGGTTATAGTCATATAAAGAGCCGAGACCTGATATTTTGACAGAATCAGAATTCCAGTTATGCAAAAGGTAGACATCTCCGTTTTTCATATGAAACTTCGTTGAAGAATTAGTATCCTGATTCTGACTGGAACTTACCGCTCCGGGTTTCAGCATTTGCTTTTGAATCCTGTTGCCGGAACAGCCAGCAGCTAAAAAAAACAGAAGTGAAAAAAGCATTATTCCAAACAACGGCGGTAACAGACTCCTGATAGTTTTGCACATTTTTGTTCCCTCTTAAAAGCTGAAAGAATAGTTAAAGGAAATAGAAAGTATTGACATTACTGTTTCTATTTCACTAGTTCCTAAATTAGAATATGAATCATAATAATAATATGGGTAAGAGTCGGTTCCGGAAATTTGTTTATAACTTATTTCCATTTTGAAAGCTCTTTTATTGGACTGCTGAAACTTAATGCCTGCGCCAACATTAATAACTTTATAGTTCAGCGATTCAAATATACCGGCTCCGCTATTTCTATAATTCTGTATATCTGTAAATCCATAACCGACCTTTAAGTATGGAAATGTAGTCCTTAATTCGGTGTTAAATGTATATGAGATATTCCCCAACACTAAAGCACTAACTTCATCGAAAGTGAGATTAAGACCCAATTCCGGTTCAAAGGAAAGTCCATCAAGAAAATAATATCCTAATGATACATTCAGATTCAGGTATACCTTACGGGAATCCTCTGTATTATACATAAAGGGTGTATTGTCAGAAGAGGTCCGTTTTATTGTATTCATGCCAATTTCAGTCCCCAGTCCGGCTTCGAAACTGCCTGTACCGTAATTCTCCCGCTCAGGTATTTTTCTAACCTGGGCATCTGATGTGCCGACAATGGATAAAAGAACGAACGTTAATATTACCCTCTTCATTTCCTTAACCTCCATTTCTTCGATTTACGTTATAAACATAAAAACGGAAAGGAGGAATGTTGTCAAAGAAATGTCAAAAACAGGTAAAAATATTGTCTGCGATCAATAAGGCAGGTTAAGAAAAGAATGTTTACACTTTTGATTTTTTGGGAGGGATCCATAAATATTTGTCCAGCCTGACGCAACCATCATCGTCAAATTCCACACCTTCAGATCTCAGCAGATCTTCCATAATATCGGGATCGCTAAAGTGCATTTTGCCAGTAAGAGCACCGTAACGGTTAACCACCCTGTGGCACGGGAGTCCCGTTTCCTTGGCCCCGTTAAGGGCCCAGCCCACAGTCCTTGCCGCTGACTTTATCCCACAGGCTTCTGCGATGTGCCCATAGGTAGTAACCTTCCCACAGGGTATTTTTTTCAGAACGGCATATACCCGGTCAAAAAAATCGTCGTTTGATTTACGTCTCACGGCTGTACCTCGTTTAGTATCAATATGTTTCTATCTCACGTCTTTCAAATATAAAATTAAGTAAATTCTCAATAAAATTGAGGAGATAACTTGCCGGGTATACGAAAATTAATACAGAAGTGGATTACAGAATATTTCAATAAGTGTAATCTTAAAAAGACTTATGAGAACAATGATGAATTATTCCTGGTAACGGGTCATCGTGGCTCACCTGTTTTTGAACCCGAAAATACTTTTTCTTCATTTGAAAGAGCCGTAAACGACGGTGCAAATTCACTGGAGGTGGATATTTGTCTCACGAAAGATAATGAAGTCGTTTTATGGCATGACTGGAACCCTGATTCAACAAAGGCACTTCTCCGTGAAGGAGGATTCGAACCTTTCGTAAAGTACAAACCACATCCTCCCGCCTTAGGCAGCAAGTACCGAAAAAAAATCAGTGAACTCACACTCCCGGAATTCAGAGAATCTTTTACTTATAAAGAACGGCATGGACAGGCACAGGTTGTCTATCCGGTAAAGCCGATGCTGAGCGAATTTTTTGAATGGTGCATAGAGCAGACCAGACTTGCATATATATTCCTTGATATTAAGACACCCGATGAGGAAAAAGAACTTGCAATACCAATTGTCGATGAAATAAGAAGACTAATATATAAGTTCGCTCCTCCGTTCAATATTATAATGGAGACAAATCAGAAAAAGGTCTTCAAAATGCTGAGAGCAAAGTATCCGGATATGTCTATTAGTTTTGATATAGAACCCCGTCCCGGACTTATCCTTATTCCGCGTCAGTACAGTACAGTAAAGAAAGCGATAAAGTATGGTAATAAAACGGCTGTCGCGCTTCGTCCTCGAAAGATTACAATTGCAAACTGGACCACCTTCAGAAGGATAATGAAATATGATGCAAGACTGAAATCAGTGTTTAACAAGCGTCATCCTGATAGAAAGGTAGAGAGACTCATAGCTGCAACAGTGAATAAATATGAAGAGCTTGATTGTCTTGTTAAACTTGGAGTTGACGGCATCCAGTCTGACTTCCCTCACCGTTTGAAAGAGTTAGCCGACAAGTATGGCAGGAAAACTGAAGTCGAGAGCATTTGCGAAAAGAAAGTGTTGTAGTTAATTTCCTGCCGGTTACAGAAAATGGCCACTTCCCCGGACAAATTTTATCATTAGCCGAAAAGTGCAATGACTGCAGATAATCAAAATTCATTAAAAGAATACAGCCTTCGTTATACAGGAGAAGAAGATCTCTGCATTAAGAGAAGAAGGCGCGGTAAGGGTTTTCAATATCTTGATGAACAGGGTAAAACCATACGCAATAAAAACGTTCTTGAAAGAATTAAATACCTTGTTATTCCGCCTGCATGGAAAGATGTTTTAATCTGCAGCAACCAAAGGGGACATATCCAGGCTGTTGGCAGAGATAGTAAAGGAAGAAAGCAGTATATCTATCACAAAAGATGGGAAGAGTTCAGGAATAATAAAAAGTTTGACAGATTGATAGAGTTCGGGAAATCATTGCCCGATATCAGGAAACAGGTTAAAAAAGATTTAAGAAAAAGAAGCTTGATACGTCGAAAAGTTCTGGCTGTTATTGTCAGGCTGCTTGAAGAAACCCTGATAAGAGTCGGCAATGAGGTCTATGCTGAGGAAAATGATTCATATGGACTTACCACGCTGAAAGATAAACATGTTGAGATAAAAGGCATCGATATTTATTTCCATTTTAATGGGAAGAGCGGCAAAACTTTCGAACTTGATATAAAGGACAAAACACTCGCAAAAGTTGTATCACTATGCCAGGATCTTCCAGGTCAGCATCTTTTTCAGTATCTGGATGAGGAGGGGGAAAGACAGCCTGCTGATTCATCAGATGTTAATGAATATCTCAACAGCATTGTAGATAAAGACTTCACTGCCAAGGTTTTCCGGACTTGGGGGGCAACTGTTCTTGCTGCGGAAAATTTCAGCAAGGTTCCTCCCGAAAAAGATGACAAAAGGAATAAAAAAATTATCTCGGATATTATAAAAACTACTGCGGAAGAATTAAATAATACTCCTGCTGTATGTCGTGATTATTATATTCATCCTGATATCATCAAAGCCTGGAAAGACGGGTATCTATCTAAAACAATGACAGAACAAATCTCTGCTAAAAACAAAAAAGAATTAAATAAAAATGAACTTGCTGTGCTTAAAATTCTGAAAAAGTACTCAACGAGAAAGACTTAGTTCAGAAGAATATTCTCGCTGTTATCGGCGTCATTCCAGGCTCATAAACCAACTACACTAAATGCCTTAAGATAAAGCTGTTTGATAAGAAAGAAGAACCGGGGCTGATCAGAATCTCCGTTTAAGCTATGCTTGCGGATGCTGTGCTTGTCCAGTAAGCTTTCTTTTTCCTTGGTGTTTCACTTACCAGGGCTGTGAACAGCAAAGCATCAGGGCTTTCGTTCAATAACCTGACGATACTTTTGCCTGGTTGAATATCCATTTCATAAATTCCGCCTGCACTACTATCGGGAATAGTAGTTTCAGTTAAAACCAGGGGATTTTTTTCCTTCCCGAAATAATAAAGTATGGATAATTTAGCAGGAAAAACAAGGTTACTCTCATCGGGACAATTCAATGTTAAATGAAGAACCTGGTTTTGTAGTGATGCTGAATCAATCTTAAGAAACTCACCGTCAGGAGTTATATTATTTCGATCGGTTAATGAACCTTCATTTATAAGGTTACAATTGTACTTTATAATTCTATGATAAGAATTGGTGCCTTCTATTTTTGCTGCTGCCCATACCTCTTTCAGTTTCGGATCAGTTATAAGTTTTTTTGCCAGTTTTACTGACATTCCAAAGCTGTTTCTCACTTTCCTTGCAGCAAGGGTCTTAGCCTGTTTATAGTTTAAGGGACGTTCTGAGACAAAAGTTTTTCCGTTCATTTTTCGGAAAACCTTGTTGCCCATTTTCCCTGTAACCTCTCCCAGAACAGAACGATCTACTAGTGCCATAAATCCTCCATAAAATAAACATGTAAATATACAATTGTTTCCCATAATTTACAGCATAGTCAGAACGTATTCAGAACGTATTCAGAACGTATTCAGAACGTTTTCAGATACTTGTTATGTGTCGGGAATAAGCCTTTGGCCGGAAGATGGAAATAAGTCTTCGACCAATGTAGTGAGTAATAGTCAAATCCTTTTATATTTGAGATGTAAGTTATTGCTCATCTTCGATATTTAAGCTGAATGATAAATAATATTTTAATAATTGATGATGAACCGGATTTAAGAAATCTGCTTGCCAGGCTGCTGTCACTCGAGGGTTATAAGGTTGATACCGCGGGAACAGGAAATGAAGGCCTCTGCCAATTGAGAAAGGAAGAGTACCCGGTTGTTATTACTGACGTTAGACTTCCGGATATAAACGGATTAAAGCTTATAGCAGAGATTAAAAGTATAAATCCTCCAACTGAAATAATCGTTCTTACCGCTTACGGAACAATCGAAGACGGTGTTACGGCTATCAGGGAAGGAGCATTCGACTATATAACAAAGGGAGATGAAGATAATAAAATTCTTCCTGTTGTTAAGAATGCACTTAATAAATCCTCTCTCAGCAGACGCGTTGAGAATCTTGAAAAACAGGTAGGTCAAAAATTCAGCTTCAATAATATAACAGGCAGTTCCCCTTTAATACTGCAGGCAATTGATATATCTAAAAGAGTCGCACTTACTGATACCCCTGTACTGCTTGCGGGTGAAACCGGTACAGGCAAAGAAATTTTCGCCCAGTCAATTCATTATGCGGGCGAAAGAAAAAAGCAGGCTTTTGTTGCTGTCAACTGCAGTGCATTTGCCAAAGAACTCCTTGAATCGGAAATGTTCGGGTATATTGCAGGAGCATTCACAGGTGCTAATAAAAACAAAAAAGGGCTGTTTGAAGAAGCAAACAAAGGCACCCTTTTCCTTGATGAAATCGGGGAGCTTGATATTACCCTCCAGGCTAAGTTCCTCAGAGTAATCGAAACAAACAGTTTTATTAAAGCCGGTGATACAAAAGAAACCAGCGTCGATGTGCGGATAATCGCAGCTTCCAACAGAAACCTTGAGGAGGAAATCAGGAAGGGAAATTTCAGAGAGGATCTTTACTACAGGATTTCTGTGGTTAAAATCGATATCCCTCCGCTTCGTGAAAGAAAAGATGATATCAGGGAACTTATAGATTATTTTATCTCGTTCTTTTCCAGGAAGCTTAATAAAAACATTAACAAAATTTCGAACGATTTCTTTTCTGCACTTATTAACTACCCGTTCCCGGGCAACATAAGGGAATTAAAGAATATAATTGAACGTGCAGTTATTTTATCTGATGGTGAGTTAACTGCGGGACTTTTACCTAAAGATGTTATCGCCGTACCAAAGGAAACTTTTTCTTTGGAAAAGCTTGATGAGGTTGAGAAAAACCATATACTTAAAATACTCTCGGAAACAGGCGGAAACAAGACTAAAACAGCAGAGATACTAGGGATAGGATTAACAACCCTATACAGGAAACTCCAGTCTTACGGATTAGAATAGACTTTTTTACTTTCAATAAATGGCGCGATTTCATCTATAAACGATTTCAAAAATTCCAATTCTTCTTTGTCCTTCCTAATAGTCTCATTTACTTTTATACCGATCATACATACAACAATATCTTTTTTATCAATCACAGGATAATAGAAAGCATCAGCATTGCCGACAATATTGGTTGTACTACCACCCGTGGATTTCATTTTGAAAGCAGCTTCTGCTGCCAACCATTCCATTTCATCGGGAATGAAGCTGCCGGATGGGTGAGGTGTTCTTGATAACTGAGAACCATCCTTGTTCAGAAAAACTACCGTTTCAAGCCCGAATACTTTCTCTATATTTTTGACGGCCGCCGCCAATACATCATTAGTGTCTTTAGAATCAGCTAAATCCGTTACAAGGCGGTATAATGACTTCCAGCGCCGTTCCAGCTTAAGCAGGTCGTACTTGTAAACATTCAATCTTGCGGCGAGAACCCCGTTTGTTACTGCCACAATGAAGAACATTAGCAGCATCATAACATCCTCAGGTTTCGCAATATGCATAGTAAAATGCGGGGGTATGAAGTAATAGTCCCACGCCAGCGCACTTATCACTGCTGATAAAATTATCGGTCCCCTGCTGAAGTTGAATAACGGGAGCATAAAAATTACCAGCAGCAGAATCATAGAAACTGTTTCATACCCGATGGTATCCTGTACAGCATAAAGAAGTGTGATAAAGAAAAACAATATTACTGTGGAGAAGAAATACTGCATCCCTGTACTCATTCTTTTTCCTGCATTGAATGTTTTCATATCATTAACCTTTGTCAGTATATAATGACATATAAGCAAAACCTGTACCCATATAAAACCCTTTCATTTAATCAGATTTAATCGGGAACCCTTCCATTATGAAAAGCCACCCTTCCATTATGAATATGTATGTCTCCAACTATTTTCAGCATATGCAATAATCCAACGAATTATCAGGTTTCCTGATATGGTATGTTACTTGAATTATGAATTGGGAAATAATATCTGGTTAATCAGATTTATCCTTAAAATAACGGACCCTTAACGGAAAATTCAGATGCGTCTTGCAGGTTGGTTTTACAAAATTTCTCCCTTGCGGATCCTTGTACTGGGGTTCATTCTCATAACACTGATTGGCACAGCTCTGCTTATGCTTCCTGAAGCCAATGTGAACGGGACCTCTCAGTCATTCGTAGATGCGCTATTTACAGCCGTTTCCGGTGTTTCCACGACCGGTTTAATCGTGGTTGATACCGGGAGCTATTATACTTTTTTCGGACAATGGGTTATCCTTGCACTTATCCAAATAGGCGGGCTCGGGTATATGGTATTCATAGTAATGGTATTCCTAACCCGTAAAAAAGATATATCCCTGCAGGGAAGAAAAATATTACGTGAATCATTGAGCCGGCCTTTAAAAATTGATATGAACCGCTTCACCAGGGTAGTCTTTGCATTTACATTTATAATTGAGTTTTGCGGGACCGCAGGAATGTACATTTACTGGTCCCATTTTTTTACGCCCGCCCGCGCACTTTACGTAAGTTTTTTCCACTCGGTATCCGGGTTCTGCACTGCAGGGTTCGGACTTTTCAGCGACAGCATTACGAAATACGGCCATAGTCTCTATCTCAATATCGTAATAGACATCGTGTGTATCGCCGGAGCGGCAGGCTTTTTCGTCCTTTATGATTTATACGAATATTTCCAGAAAAAAATCAAAAAGGTGAGTCCCGCAGTATTATCACTTCACAGCAAGATCGTATTAACTGTAACAGCCCTGCTCATCATAACCGGATCGATCCTGGTATTCTTCTTCGAAAGTTCAAGGTTTAGCGCATCCTTTGGAATCAAATCCCTCGATGCTGCATTCCAGGCAATTTCGGCTTCTACAACAACAGGATTCAATACAATTGATATAGGCTCATTAACAGGCTCAAGTCTCTTAATAATAATCATCCTGATGTTCATCGGAGCTTCTCCGGGCAGCACGGGCGGAGGAATAAAAACAACCTCCTTTTCAGTGCTGATCAAATATTTTTATACCGTTCTACGCGGTTCAAGAGATACGGTTCTTTTTAAAAGAAAGATCAATAATGAGATTATTACAAACGTTACAGTGCTTACGGGAATCAGTTTAATCTGGATAACTCTTGTTGTTATTGTACTTAATAGCACAGAAAACGCGGCATTTATCAGGATCCTGTTTGAAACATTTTCGGCATTCGGTACAGTGGGACTTTCAACGGGAATTACCTCCTCCCTTTCCCTAAGCGGCAAACTGCTGATAACGCTTACTATGTTTCTTGGACGGGTAGGACCTCTTGCATTAGGATTCTCGCTGCTTAGAAGTAGAGAAAAAAATGGCTACATGTATCCCGAAGAAGAAATATTAATTGGTTAAAACAGAGAGCAAAAATGAAACAATTTGTGGTAATAGGACTCGGCAACTTTGGTTTTAATGTGGCCAGGGCACTTGCTGAAAAAAATAACCAGGTACTTGCAATCGATATCGATAATGACAGGATCGATGAAATTAAAGATTACGTATCCGATGCAATAATTGCCGATGCAAAAAACATGAAGGTACTCAATGAATTTGTTACCAATTCTGTTACTGCTGTTATTATAAGCATCGGACAGAGTATGGAAGCAAGCATCCTCGCAACGCATTATCTAAAGGAACGGAAAATCCGACAAATAATCGTAAAAGCGATTAATGAAAATCATGCGAAAATCCTTGAACTGATGGGAGCTGATGAGGTTATCCTCCCTGAAAAAGATATAGCACTTTCGCTTGCCAGGAGATTATCGTCGGCCAACCTGCTTGAGCACATACCTCTGACCTCTGAATTCAGCATTGTTGAGATTGCTTCTCCTGAAGACTTTATCGGTAAAACTCTGAAACAAATCAGGCTTCGATCACGGTTTAACCTTCTGGTGATAGCTGTTAAGGATGTACTGCAGGATAAATTCTTTCTCATGCCCGAAGCAGAGTTCAAGCTAATGCCCGACTGCCTGCTGGTGATAATGGGCCGGCAGGAAGATATAGAAAAATTTAAAGTTTAGGTATAAAATGCCCGAACCTCTCACAGATATGAAGGTAAATCTCCTTAAACGAAGTCTTGTCCGCTTCTTTGATAATGATGATTCCTTTGTGGATATTTCAACGGTCAGATCTGATAAAAATATTTAGCGGTGTGAGCTTAACCCGAAAAAACTGAAAAAAACTGAGGATGTTTCATCTGAACGTTTAAACTTTTTATATACTACCTGAAGATGAGAACGTGTTCATTTACAAGGATCATTTTTATAAATTTGATAATATCTATCCTTTCCTGGAAAAGCTCACAGTTCAGATTAAAGAACTGGATAGATAGTTGTTATTAGGATATGAATACTATAAGAAACAAAGTCTTTTCCGGTGTTATTTTTCTGTCATTTATAATTATTGCCCTTAGTGCTTCGGCTGTGATCTTCATAAATCAACTTGCCAGAAGCTCACGCGGTACGGTAACAGATAATTACCGCACAGTTGATTATTCCACAAGGATGCTTGCCTCACTTGATGAAATGTACAATTCTGTTATTAAACTTAACATTGGAACATTTTCGGAACCGGTTTCGGGGATACGATCAGATCTCCTTAAAGCAAGGAACACATTTGAGTCGAACCTCAGTGATGAATCAGCAAACATAACAGAACAGGGAGAGAAGGAGCTTGTGGACAGCTTAAAATCGGTTTACTACAGCTTCATAAACAACATACACCTGAGAGATAAAAATCCTGCCTCCGCGGAAATAATGAAAAATTCATACGGTGAAGTAAAAAAAATAGTAGGGGAAATATATGCACTTAATATGGCTTCCATCCTCAGGAAGAATTCAAATGTTGAAGATAAGGCCCGCCAGATTATAATATATGCCGTCATAGCAGGAGGACTAAGCGTCATAATTACACTGTTTTTTGTCTTAACTTTTCCTTCCCGTATTGTTAAACCGCTTGAGGATCGGGACGCTGCCAAGACTAAACTTATCTCAAACGTATCACACGAAATGAAGACCCCGATTTCATCAATAAACCTAACGATAAAGCTCCTGGAAGATTCGCGCATAGGCGAGCTGAACAGAGAACAGAAGGGGCTTCTGCAGACAATTAAGGACCAGAGCAACAGGCTAAGTAAAGTGATAAATGAGATACTAAACTTTGCCCAGATAGAAACAGGAAATGTAAAGATGAATATTTCGCCTGCAAGGCCGGAGGATATAATTGATTATGCAGCCACTGCCTTAATGATGCTTCTCTCTGAAAAGAATATACAGCTCGAAACGAAAATTGAAGATGATTTACCTTCAATAAATATAGATATTGAAAAAACCGTCTGGGTTCTTGTTAACCTGCTGAACAATGCCATCCGCTATTCAAACCCCGGCGGTAAAATTATTTTGTCATCCTGCAGGGAGAATGATAATATCTACTTTTCTGTAAAAGATTATGGTCGCGGTATTTCATCAGAAGATCAGAAAAAACTGTTCAGTAGGTTCAGTCAGGTGGGACAAAAGTCTGAACGAGGCTGGGGACTCGGGTTAGCCATCTCAAAAGAATTCGTACAGGCCCAGGGAGGTTTAATTTCTGTAAAAAGCAATCCCGACGAGGGCAGCGAATTCAGGTTTTATATACCGGTATGAGCAACAGGATTGTGGAACAGACTTCGTGGGAAGTTAGTTTTTATTTTCAAACTTAATTATCTCGCTTGGGAAAGTATTTTGTGAAACGATTATTTTATTAGAAATTTTGAATCCTGACTTTTCAATATAATTAGAGATGTCAACCGGTCGGCAGTTAGTCAGGAGATCAGGAAAATGTTTTGCTAAAAAGTACCAGATCCTGTTAAACCACTTCTCACCCATCGACATTGTTACAATAACCCCGGATCCACCGTTTTTCATTATTCTTTTAAATTCTTTCAATACAGTTTCGAATGAATTTTCCGGCAGTAAATCGAACACATAACTGCTGAAAATATAATCCATACTTGAGTCTTTAAATGGAAGACTCAAAGCGTTTCCTAAAGTTAAAGCAAAGTTTGAAAAATCCGGATTAAGTTTTTCTTTTGCTTTAATAAGCATACTAAATGATAAATCAATCCCTGCATTTAAGCCGTTGAAGTTTATTTTAAGTACATTTTTCAGTAACCGTCCGGTTCCTACGCCAACTTCAAGCACATTTCTATTATTTGAAAGATTGGAAACATTTATGGCCCTGCTTATTGCTTTACTTTCGGTCAATTTCCCCCAAAAGTCATAAAACCATACAACTTTTGAAAAGTTTTTTTGTGTTTGTCCAATCGAAAAGGTCCTTTTAAGCATTATTGTTAACTTAAATTACCTCGATCTATCTAAAATTATTATCATTTTTAAAATTGAACATTATGACAGTATCTCAAAAGTCTCATCATGGTCATACCGCTTGCTTTGCCACAATAAATGAAACAATTTATGCAGATAATGCGCGTGTATCAAGTGTGAATGTAGAATATTATCCATGCTCATTCTGTTGACGAAACTAACAGAATCTTCCTGGAAAGAAAATATCACTGAATGAATTTTTGGACTACTTCTCTCAGTTTATTTTCATCAATGGGTTTGTGCAGTATTGCTTTAGGCTCGTATTTCTCTGCTCTTCTGAAATAATCCTCCTGGGTTGAGGCTGTAATAAAAACAACAGGAATATTCTTTTCTTTTGCAACCTTAGCAATACGGAATCCGGTGGGACCGTCTTTCAGTATAATATCGAGCAGGATAAGATCCGGATGAGTTGCGTTTATTTTTTCGATGGCCTGTGCGTAGGTGGCCGCATTGTTGACAGGATGACAGCTTGATGACTCTAACTGTTTCTCTATATCGAGAGCCACCAGCAGCTGATCCTCCACAACAAGAATATTCTTTGAATTTTCCATTTGTATCTTTCTTATTCAGCCCATAATTCATTGATCAAGGTAGCATACACAGGTTATATTCAAATGATACCGGACACGATTGCCCGCTCTTACATATTCTTGCAGTGTTTGTGTGTCCTGGCTAGGGTTAGATGTGTTTTTCCGGTATTAAATATTGCTATTGTGACTGTAATTATTTGTAATAGAATAAGTTCAGGATAGTTTAACCTGTGATAATAATATAAATAATATATAAGGAGAAAATATATGTTGTGGACTATTTTTGTGATCCTGCTCGTATTATGGCTTGTGGGTCTAGTTACCTCTTATACTTTGGGAGGATTTATTCATATACTGCTTGTAGTAGCAGTGATTATTCTCCTGATTAATCTGTTCTCAGGCCGGCGTGCTGTATAACATCACTAATATTTGCCCCTGGTCATAAGATGAACCCTCTATGAATTCCTTAACCAGAATATTCATACATTGCGCCCGGGATTTTATCCCGGGTGTATAATTCAACCCGTTAGTAGTAAAGTTTTTAATTTCAAGGCTGGGTGATAGTATTCAACTTTTCAGCTATAGCTCTTCCTGAAACTGCTGTAGTCGGGGATTCTTATTTTTGATCCGTCAAATTCAATCAGTCCTTTTTTCTCAAGCGCATGAAGAACCCTGGAAACAGTTTCCCTCGAAGTCCCTGCCAGGTTTGCAATATCATGCTGGTAAGGAAGAGTAACCTGGACAGAACCCTGGTAGATGATCCCGGAACTTTCAGCAATCTGCAATATGGCGGAAGCTATTCTTCCTTCAGCATTGGATATAGAAAGGGACTTAATTTTTGTATCTGTCATACGCAGGCGCCTGGTCATCTCTTCCAGCAGCGCTATCCCGATATTAGGGTTTTCTTTTAACAGCCGGACAAATTCCTCGCGCGCCAGAAAGAAGAGCTCCGTATCCTCCATTGCAATTACATTTGCCGAAGGCTTTTTATTATCAATTAAGGACATCTCACCGAAATAATCATGTTCTCCCAGTATTTCAAGGATAATCTCCCGTCCATCAGGATCATTCTCTGCCACTTTAACCTTTCCTTTTGTGATAACATAAAGGCCCGTACCTACGTATGATTTGCTCAGAATTGTCATATCTTTTTTATAATCTCTCATCACCCCCATCTGTTCGATCTTACCGAGGTATTCTTGGTTCAGCTCGGAGAAAATAGGTACATACTTAATGATTACATTGGAATCTATCATAATTATCACCCGGAAGTTTATTTTTTTGAATTAAATTTATGAATTAAAATTCTTTTTTTTGTGTCTGATTTAACATAGAATCGCCACGTCCAATGATAACAGGCACAACGGTTTTAATCCGGAAACCTGAGGCAAACCGATGCCTTACCCCGACCCCTTTATCCTTCCTTTATAAAACCTGGCTGCAGCTTTTAATATTGCCTCTTTAAGCTGAATTTCTGAAAATGGTTTTCTGATAATTTCGATAGGATGAATTTTCTTTGCTTCGTTAAACGTGTGTCGGTCAGTTGATGCTGTAACAAAGATAATAGGCTTTTGTACATTTTCCGGACTGTTTATTTTCCTGGCTGCTTCGATACCATCAAGACTATACTCCATCATAATATCCATAATTATAACATCAGGATTACCGGATTTATTTTTCTCAACTGCCTCCCTGCCGTTTCGCGCAATAATAATATTGTCAAACCCGAAACTTCTGAGCGTTCGTTTCAAATCAAAAGCTACAATTCCTTCATCTTCAGCTATTAGTATCCCAAGCATTACCCGGCCTTTTTTTTGTGAACGTAACCTTTTGAAAATCTATAAACAAGTTTGATTATCACATAGATGCCTGAATATGCTTTTCCGGTTAAAAGTTTGACGTAAGGCATTCAACAGAGAGTAAGTTCCCGGATAGACATTTTAAGCAAGGTTACCTCTTAAGTATTTATGGAAACTGTACTTAGAGTATTAAATATTTTTTTCGGGGCATCAGCCCTATTGACAATTATATTTACGAGAATTATTTTCTCGTTGCATATTTTAGAGTTCGGTTTTTTTTACTTTGGAAGATTTTTACTTTAGGAGGAGGGAATGTCAAAAAGAACCGTTCTTTTAGCTGAAAATGACGGAATTATCTCTCTCGATTTAAAATCATTGCTTAAGAGTAATAATTCTAAGCCCGTCTTAGCAAAGTCAGCAGAAAATTTAGTTGTACTTTATAAATCCTTTCAGCCCGATCTGGTAATTGCTGATCTTTCACCCGGAAAAAATTCAAATGAAGAAGCATTAAAAGAGATCAGGAGAATTGACAGCACCCCTATTATACTTCTCTCCGGATCTTCAAAGAATGTACTTGAGAGATTAGCTAAAAGTTTATCACCCTGTACTTATCTTAGCAAACCATTCGACAAGGCAGAACTGCTGGTCATAATAGAGAAATATATCGGAAAATAATATAGGTTTGCCACAGCCTCTCCTCCCCTCGTATATGCATCTTTAAGCTAACCTTCAGGGATCATTGATGAGTTTATATTTCCAGAAACGGAATGTCAAATGGTGTTTATATTAAGCGAAATTACATGATCAGGGTTAGCTATTTTAGGAGGGTCATTTTCCGGCTTACATTGAACTTACCGCACTCAAGGCGGTAGAAATAAATACCGCTTGCAAAATTAGTTGCGTCCCATTTTGTCTCATAAGTCCCCCGCGGCAGTTCTTTATTAACAAGCTGATCTACCAGTCCCCCTAGTGAATCAAAGATTTTTAAAACAACATTACCGGATTCAGAAATTGAGAACCTGATTGATGTAACAGGGTTAAATGGATTTGGGTAGTTCTGATACAAATAATAGCTTGATGGCACACTTTTATCATCTGTTTCTTTAACTTCACTACCGTTATCCGAAATGGAAAATATCTCAAACTCATACAGAGAATATCCGTAAACTGTACCCCGGTGTATTCCATACATACGAACATACCTGCAGTCGGCCGTAATATAAATACGATCGATTCCACCGTTGCCTTCGGTTTCACGAAACACATTTTCCCAATCAACTGCGTCATTAGAAGTCTCGATCCTGTATTCTTTTCCATATGCATATTCCCAGATAAGGTTGATCTGTTCGACATGCTGAACAGAGCCCAAGTCGACATAAATAAACTGGGGATCGCTGAATTGAGATGACCAGCGCGTTCCCCTGTTCCCGTCAACCGCATATTCACCTATATACTGTTGTGCTTCTATCGAGGATACTGTAACTGGTTTGTGCAGAGCAATGTTTTCGGGGGGCGGAATAACTACTGCAAAGGATTTTGTCAAGCTGTTATTATTTTCTATGCACTCACTGATACTATTATCCGGATCAACTACTGCTTCAACCTGGTATGTGCCCGGCTCTCCGGCTGTCCACCAGTTAGATCCATTATAAACTGTTGCGCATACCTGCATCATACCGCCGGGCATTATCGAACCCGTAAATTCACGAGAACGGCTTATTTCTAACCCATTCACCTTAAATATCACTTCATGTATGGTTCCGCTGCTGCTGGCACCCGTTCCCCTGTTCAAAATGGTCGCCAGGAAAACCACGCTGTCACCTTCCGCAGGATATTTCGGGAATGAAGAAATATTTGCAATCAGCAGATCCGGTTCAGGTGCTGACGACATAATATCCACTGATGCTGTGAGAGGCAGATTATCTGAAGACCCGCCGACTCTGATTGTAAAGGTTCCCGGCTCTATTTTGAAGCTGTTTACAGCTTCGTCAAAATAGTAAAATTCTTCAGCAGTAAGATTAAATGTTACAGTTTTTTGTTCCCCGGGCTCCAGTGTAATTCGTTTAAATCCTTTCAGCTGCTTCTCTGGCATCCATACAGATGACTCATCATCAGAGACATATAATTCAACCACTTCATCACCCTTTACCGATCCGGTATTTTTAACATCCACAGAAACAGGTACGATCTGTCCTGCAGGCAAGCTTGTTGGAACCACCAGGCTGCTGTATTCGAATGTTGTATAGCTCAAACCAAATCCGAAGGCAAATTGTGGAATATAATTCTGTTCATCATACCAACGGTAACCGCATAGAAAATCATCAGTAAAATCATCATTTCTTTCAGGAAGCTGATAGTTTGCTACGGGCGCAGTAACCGGAAGCTTTCCTCCCGGATTGTAAATTCCGAACAGAACATCAGCTATTGCGTTTCCGCCTTCCTGTCCCGGGTAAAATCCGTATATCAGACCTTTTATGTTTTCAATCGCGGGACTAACAGCAACGATACCTCCACTCTCAAGTATAACGATGAGGTTTTGATTTACTCCTGCCAGAGCATTTATAACATCAATTTGTTTTCCCGGCAGCATCACAGAACTTCCTACACGGTCTAACCCTTCTCCTTCCTGAGTTTGATCTAATCCGCCGACATATATTACTACATCGGCTGCGGCAGCAAGGTTTAATGCATTCGGAAGATCAGAGATATCAGTACTATTGATATCACAGCCTTTAGTATAATGAACAACACCTGATCCCGTTATATTTTCAATTCCCTGTTTCGGCGTAACTGTATAGAACGGCGTAACGTAGCTGCTTCCAGTTCCGTCAAGCTGGCAGACATCTGCGCTGGGACCTATCAGGGCAATGTTTGTAATATTATTTTTATCCAGAGGTAAAATATCGTCTGTATTTTTTAAGAGAACAAGACTCTGACGTCCTGCCTCAAGTGCAATCCCCTTATTTTCAGTACTATTTAGATCATCGGGATTTCCCTGCGGATAATTATCAAGCATACCGGAAAGTATTTTCGTTTTAAGTACCTTCCTGACAGCATCGTCAATAGTCTCCACAGACACTGCACCCGACTGCACAAGATTAAATAAATCATTCTCATACATATCCGAGCCCATACAGATATTACAGCCTGCTTCAATAGCATTTTCGCTGTTCCAGATCGAATTCCAGTCGGAGACCACATAAAAAGGAAAACCCCAGTAATCGCGGAGTATACCCGTAAGAAGGTTAGGGTTTTCAGCACATTTCTGATTGTTTATCAGGTTGTATGCATTCATCACACACATCGCTCCGCCATCCTGCACAGCAGTTCTGAAATTCAAACCGTAATGTTCCATTAAAAACCTTTGAGTAATGGTTACATTATTGTTAGTCCGGTTTTCCTGCCTGTTCACACAGTTGAAATGTTTCGCTGTTGCAATTACTCCTGTCTCCTGGATCCCTTTTATTAATGCTGAAGTTATTTTCGAAATCAAATACGGATCTTCACCGCCGCTTTCAGGCGACCGGCCGTTCCGCGGATCGCGGTTTATATCCATGCATGGACCTAGTGCCTGGTTATGAGCTTTAGCCAGGAATTCTCTCCCCATGGCTTCACCAACCTGGACGATAAGATCCGGATTCCAGGTTGCCGCCATAGCGATTCCTACAGGAAAGCACGTAGCTGGACCTCCGTCCCTAACTCCATGCGGTCCGTCAGCCATATAAAATCCCGGAATTCCTAACCTTGTATTATCAGCAGTGTTGAAGCCGCCCTCTTCATGGAGCTGCAGTATTTTTTCTTCCAGCGTCATTTGTGATAAAATGAAATTGACCCTGTCGGAAAGGGTTTGTGTAAGTGATAAGGGTATTACCAATAAATTTAAAATGATGAATAGAGGTATGATATGCGAATGATATTTTAATTTTCCCACTTTATTCTCAAATTATTTAAGGAATGGACTTAATTTATCGTCATCACGAACTTGGTTCGGGATCCTAATTTTTATTTAAGATGCTGAAACAAGCCTGGCTGCCGTCAGGCAGGTTCAGGATGACACTTATGCATCATAGTTCTTCCGGAGCCTGTTTCACTGCAGGTATATCATTTTCTTTGAAGAATAATACTCACTATAATCTTCCATAGAGTTTGCCTGAATCTCGTAAACATACACTCCCGAGCTCAATCCTGATGCGTTAAAATTAACACTATGCATCCCGGCACTCATCGAATTAAAAGTATATTCCATTACCATCTGCCCGAGTATGTTATAAACGTTTATTCTAACATTGCTCGGCGTAGGAAGTCCGTATGTAATTTTTGTTGCCGGATTAAAAGGATTTGGATAGTTCTGCTTCAGTTCAAAGTTCTCAGGGACTGAAGATTTATCATCTTTCAGGCCGGTAGGATCAAGTTCATATATTCTGACATAATCTATTTCCATCATCTGCGGGAAAGTTGTGGTGCTATCAGGTGATCCCGGCCAGTTACCGCCAACAGCAACGTTCAGCAGCATATGGAATTTCTGGTCGAAAGGTGCAGGGTATGCGCCGCCGCTGCTCCACCACTCTTTTTGAGTAAGATAGAGAACATCATCTACATACCACTTCATTTCAACTGAATCACCGTTTGCTGTCGGAAGCCAAGTTAATTCGAAGACATGAAAATCATCGCTGAAATTTCCGGAAGGAAGAACATAATAGCTTCCGGTATGAGTATTATTGGGCCATGGGCCGCCGTAGTGAAGAGTTCCGTAAACTTTTGTGTTATCCTGTCCCAGCAATTCCATAATATCAATCTCCCCGCTGGCAGCCCATCCGCCGTAAACCCAGTCGGTAGGCAGCATCCATATAGCAGGCCACAGACCCTGCCCATAAGGCAGTTTAGCTGTAATCCTGAATCTGCCATATTTCCAGTCGCCTTTATGAAGGGTCCTTAACCTTGCCGAAGTATACTGTCGTGTTCCGTCAGGACCGGTATACGCTTCCTTTAAGGCACGTATGACAAGTTTACCATCCTGTATAAAAGAGTTTGTATCTCTGTCGGTATAATACTGCAGTTCATTGTTGCCCCCTCCCTGTCCGTTTACCTCATGTTCCCACTTTGTCAGATCGATTTCTGTTGAATTGAATTCGTCATCCCACACCATATTCCACGTTTGGGACAAAGAAGCTGCGCTAAACAGTATTATTATAAGACAAATGTATTTAGAGAAGTTATAAAACATGGTAAAACCTATTATGTATGAACAAAAACAGACCCTGAAACAAGTTCAGGATGACAAAATCAAGTTCACGGTTACAGATAATGTATAATTCTTTTTACTCCAATTCAAATTCCGCTGAAATATTACTAACCGTAACCTTGAACTTTCCGGGTTCAATGATCCTTTTATTATCCCGACCTATAAAAGAGAGTTCATCAGGAGCAATAGTGAATGCAACTGTTTTTTTCTCACCCGGTTTAAGGTTCACTTTATCAAACCCTTTGATTTGTCTGTCGGGCCTGGAAACAGAACCATATTCATCGCAGAGGTAAAGCTGAACGACCTCTTTTCCCTCAACCTTCCCGCTGTTCACCACATCCACAGTAACGTTTACATTCTCACCGCTCTTAATAGTCCGCTTATCGAGCTTCAGATTTGAATATTCAAATGTAGTGTAACTTAAACCATAGCCGAAAGGCCATTGCGGGTTATAATTATTTACATCAAAATGTTCCAGAGGTTTGTAATCATAAGTTGTATTGCCGTTCGGTGATTTCGGATATGTGACAGGAAGTTTTCCGCTTGGATTAGCATCACCGAATAAAATATCTGCGATTGCCCTGCCGCCTTCCATTCCGGGCAGAAAACCAACAAGAATTGAACTGACCCCGGGCTCGATTTTATTTATCAGCCTTGGCCTTCCTTCAATCATCAGAAGAACGACGGGTTTTCCTGTTTCCGCCAGCCTGGAAGCATAACCAAGTTGTGTCTCATCCAGTTCAAGGTTGCTTATGTTACCAGGCGATTCGCAATATGCAGGCTCACCGAGACAAAGTACTATTATATCACTCTCTTTGGCTATATCAACCGCCTCATTTATATTTATCTCCGAATTAAAATCTATACCTTCGATATAGGCAGTATTCTCTTTTCCGTTTTTATCCTCTATTGCTTCAAGGATGGTTTTCTTTTCCTGCGGATAAAGACTTTCCTCGCTGCCCTGCCAGGTAATAGTCCATCCACCGTTAAGTACAGACAGCATATTAGCAGTCGGCCCTGTTACCAGTACTCTGGTTCCTTTCTTAAGAGGCAGCAGACTGTTTTTATTTTTTGTCATTATAACGGATTCCCTGGCTGCCATGAGATTTGTTTCCGAAGCTTCCTTCGTTGCAATCTTTCCATCGAGTGATTTGTCGGGATAAGGATTGTCGAATAATCCCAGTTCCATCTTGACCTTTAAGATCCTGCCTACGGCCTCATCGATACGGGACATAGGTACTTTTCCCTCATTGACGAGTTCAAGCAGGTAATCATAGAAACTGTAATCAAGCGGAACCATACTCATATCGATCCCGGCCATTACTGCCATTCTTACAGCTTCTTTAGGAGAGTCAGCAACTCTGTCTCTTGTATACAATCTCTTGATATCCTCCCAGTCAGATACAGTAAAGCCGTCGAATTTTAATTCACCTCTCAACACCTCCGTTAACAGGTGATAATCTGAGTGTACAGGAATGCCGTCTACTTCAGATGAGTTAACCATTACAGTAGGTGCGCCCGCTTTAATACCTGCCTCAAATGTAGGAAGGAAATATTCGCGCAGCATCCTTTCGGAGATCCATGCAGGAGTCCTGTCTCTTCCGTTCAGTGGGTAGCTATACCCGACATAATGTTTAAGACAAGTTGCAACTTTATCTTTTCTGCTTATATCATCACCCTGTGCTCCTTCGATGTAATTCCTGCCCATTGTTACAGCCAGGTATACATCTTCCCCGTATGTTTCCCAGAGACGCGGCCAGAGCGGCTGTCTTCCTATATCCATAACAGGATAGTAGTTCCATGGAATACCTGATGCTTTCACTTCAAGGGCTGTTATCGCACCCTCCTTTTTAACTAAATCAGAATTCCAGGTAGAGGCCATTCCAAGTGCCTGCGGAAATAAAGTGGCTCCTCTGGTATATGTAGCACCATGGATGGCGTCGATTCCATAGATTACAGGAATTTTCATCCTTGTTTCTTTTGTTGCAAGATCCTCAATTTTCGTAATAATTGTATGCCAGTACTCAACATCATGAGCCGCATCATAAACATTAAGGATTGATCCCACTTTATATTTGAGGACCGCCTCCTTCAGTTTTTCCTCATCCAATTCGTGTTTCTGATCTTTTGTTCCCTGTTTTGCTGAGACAACCTGCAGCGTAACCTCTGTCATCTGTCCGACTTTTTCTTCAAGAGTCATCTCAGAAAGCAGTGCTTCAACCTTCTTAGTTATTTCGGCTTTATCTTTTTTTGAGGGTTCACCGGAGTGCCACCCGAAAGATAAGAATGCAACAGTAATGACTACTACTAGGCTGTATATTTTTCTCATATTTTCCAGTATATATTCGGTTTATGTTTATTCAATTAAAAAGAAATTCCGATAGTGAATTTCTGTATGTTGTTCAGCCTGCCGAAGTCCTGGTAAGCATAATCTACCCTGACCGCTACGTTGTCGAGAAGCTGCTGCTGAACACCGAAGCCAAGGCTGAACGTCTCTTCTGAGTCCTGCAGAAATAGCGATTTATACCCTCCACGGATCGATATAAAATCATTGTATGTATATTCAGCGCCGGCATTAAGACTTTCATAATTATCATTTGGATGAAGAGCATCAACAGCCAGGGTGATCTTATGAGTCTCTGTATAAACCGGGTGATAAGCTACTCCTACCCTGAAATACAGGGGAAGAGTCCAGGCATTTGTTTCAAGGTAAGCCGGTATCTTTCCATTATTGCCGGAGTTTTCGGGATCTGAATCATACAGGATCAGGTTGGAGTTGCCTGACAGCTGCATTTTGGTTCCGAAGTTAGAGATAGACATTGCAAGGATCATCCCGTCAAAAGGCGTCCTGTACTGAACACCCATATCCAGTGCAAAAGCAGTAGCATCCATCTGCCAGATACTCTGATAGACCATCTTGGGGTTAAAACCTATCGAAAAATTATCCGTCAGGTTTATAGCATAAGCAAGACTGAATACAATGTCCTTTGCCGTAAAGGTTTCACCGGTTCCTTCCGGTTTTTCAATTGTGGTAACTTTCATATCGCCGATATCAGATGCAGTAAAACTTATGCCTACTGTACCAAGTTCACCAAGACTGTATGCGGCGCTTACAAAATTATACTTAATATCTGCGAGCCAGTTCGTATGATCGAACATTACACTAACGCCTTCAATCTTTGCCAGACCAGCCGGGTTCCAGTATATTGCACTGGCATCCTCCACGACTCCCACATATGCACTGCCCATTCCGGCACCCCGTGCTCCCTGCCCTATCGTCAGGAAAGGGGCAGCTGTGGTCCCTTTCTTCGATACATCAGATATAAATCCCTGTGCAAATGAATTCACGGCAAATGAAATCAATATTGTTATAATTAATCCTGATATTTTCATTTTTAATCTCTCCACTATTTAATTAATGCAAATTTGCCGATATGCTCACCAATACCCGGTGCATCTATATGATAAATATACAATCCATATGCAGCGTCCATACCATCCTCTGTTACCAGGTTCCATGACATTGTACCGTCAGAGGGTCCGCCGTCTTTGTTGAGGGTTTTAACCAGTGCGCCCGTAATCGTATAAATCCGTATCGTACAACTTGCGGGAAGATGGATGAAGTCGATCTTTCGTTCCCCTCTTCCGGTTGAATTGAGATTTCTTCTTTCCCATGAAGCTGCACCGAGGTAGGGATTCGGAACCACACCTATTTTCGACAGTTCATCTTTTGCAAGAGAATTATCCACCTTCAGCTGTTTTGTTGTAAACCTGAAATAATCTCCGTTTCTGAATGCTTTTGTTGTTCTAATAACAAACTTATCGCCGGCCTGCGGTTCAATAGGTACAGCCGTGGAATCGAATGGCGCATAAGACAGATTCCAGGTCTTCCTGAAGTTTGCTGTTATAGGATCTCCCTCAAATTCTATAATCTGAATGAGGTCGCCGATTGTGAGTGAATGAGAGTTGTCATAATCATACACAGCAATTTTAGAATACTTCTGTAATGTCTCATTAAATACTTTGAAGTTAACAGGAAAATGAGTGTTGTATGTTGTATCCTGCGGAGTATCTGAGAAATTTATTGTATAATCCGCCGGCCATGCAAGATCTCTTGCCAAATCATTTGAATTTGCTTCGACATTTGTGAGCAGATTGCTTGAACCGGTCAGCCATCCTGTGACAGAGTCGATTACCGTAACCATCGTATCATTCAGGATAGAAATATTAAGTCCGTCAAACGGGAGGCTGAATCTGTCTTCACCGATACTTGTACTGTCATTATTTGCACTTATGGTATCGGTTACACCGTTGTAAGTCCTTATAATATCAAATGAGGATGTTCTATATCTCGGGTAATCTCCTGAGGAGTTCAGAGTAATCTTATAGACTGCATTATTTTTAATTTCCTCCGCATTAAGCAGGTTAACCTGCATTGAACCGGTACCAAGCCCTTCGCTGACCTGTGAAAGGTCTCCCGCTATCTGTGGAGGGAGATAGCCTGCAACAGGTGCATTCGGGGTCACTACGGCACAGTTAAGATCAACAAATTTGAGTGTACCTGCATAATCCTCTGAGATTATCTTTGTACATTCGGAAGGCTGAAGCCCGGCTGTACCAAAAGCGGGATCACCCATATCGTAAGAAACAACAGCATAATAATATTGCTGACCATTAACTACATCTTTATCAACATAAGAATGCTGCAGACCCGTGTTGCTGCCTCTCCAGAAGCTTGCGCCGTTTATTCCGACCGGATCGGGACCTGCTATTGAATCGGCAAGGTCAAACTGGGCGATCGGTTTCCAGTACTTAGGCTCGCCCCTGGAATCAGTAATTAACTTAATATCATTAAACTCCGCTTCAGTGCTTCGGTAAATCATGTAGCCCTCGAAATCTTTTTTATAACCCTGTGTAGGATCATTATTTTCAAAACCGAGGAACGGATCCCTGGATTCTTCTGCAATGGTATCCCAGTAGAGAGTTACGGTTTTATCGCCGGCAACTGTAGTAACTTTTGGTTTCAACGGAGGTTTGGAGAAGTTATAATTTGCGTTATAAATCTGCTGTACCGTTTCTTTATTGAAAGATATATCCTCGAGGTCATTGCCGAATACAAGTGCCATCGAAAAACGCTCTCTTAATCCCTGGTTAAGAGGGAATGGACCCGACGAAAATACCATACTAATATTCGCATTCTGAAGCGATGTATCAAAGGTGGCATAATTCATTTTCAGCCACATATTTTCATCATCCTTTGGCCATCCTCCACCTGTTCCACCCTGGCCAAGCCTGTAGATGGAAACAGCTGTAAGACCGATCTGATCCGATTCATCCTTATCTGTCTGATCGAAATTGGGTTCGCCTGCGGTTGGAATTCCGTCGCCTTCGCCTTCATCAGGACCATTATACTGTCTGTCGAAAGGACCAACGCCATCTTTTCCAACATCATTATTCAAAGGTTCATTTTCTTCAGGGTCCCATTTGCCATTGCCATTCAGATCGGAATAAGACAGCCAGTCACCGTCATTATCTAATCCGTCATCTCTTCTTTCATCAATCATGGGGGCACCTTTTACATCAGTATCTTCATCATCGTTAATTCCGTTAAAGGCATTACCGGGACTCTCAAGATAGGCGTAGCCATAATAACCTGTCTTCCAACCTGAAGGCAGACCTATTCCATCGTTATCATAACAATAGGTCAGATCAAGCTTCGTATCGAATGAAGCATTATCGTCTTCTGAATCATCCGGTCCACCGACACCGCAGTCGGTATAGAACCCGAAAAGAGTTGTGGGATAATTAAAGTCGGAGATGTTGACTATATCGTAGTGCCAGAAGATTATATCTTCAGCCAGCACATGAGACCACTGAAAACCTCTGATCTCAACCCTTAACCCCAATCCTCCGCGTGAATGATCGCTCTCAATCGGGAAATAACTATACGGAGGTTTCTTCCATTCACCGTCTTTGGAATCATCCATTACAAAAAATGTTTCAAAGTCGGAGTTAGTCACTCCTCTTCCGAAATATCCAAACCAGTAACCGTCCCAATCAGGGGTAAGGCCAAGAGCCATGGGCCAGTGTTCCGGCCATGAATCAGGGTCGGTATTAAATGCAGGTTTCTCGGAAGTTGGGGCAAAGTAACCGGGAAGTGGTTCAAGTCCCCATATTAATCCTGTTACGGGGTCTTTATCCATCCATTCCCTGTATGATGTTTCGAGCGGATGGATAACCTGTTGGTTTCCCGGTGCTGTAATTTCAGAAGCTATCAGAACAGCAACGCCGTCAAGATAAGTCTGACCGGAACCTTTCGGCCATTCACCGGAAGGCTGAAAAGGCCACTGACCAACTTCACCGTTGTTATAGAACAACGTACGGATAAGGTTGCCGTCCATTATTCCTTCTCTGCGGTTCTGAATATCACCCTGCTGGTCATTTCTGTATCTCTCAGTCTGGCTCTGCGGAAAAGCAGCGCCAGAAAAAAGAATAATCAATATTAAAATCCTGAATTTCATAGTCATTTGTTTTCCTCCCAAAAGAATCACTAAAATCCGAATCCAAATCCAACCCGGATTTCTCTCGGAGCTGAATACATAGAAGGATTGTTTATATATTGTTCGATTGTATTTATGCCCACAATATCACCAGCGTATTGTGTATTGAGATCTGAATCCGCCCTGCCGGTTGTCGCATAAACGCCGTACTCGTTTTTAATATCGAGCAAGTTATACACAAGCAGGTATGCATTGACATTTATATTGCCGATGCTGAAAGTTTTATCCGCACGGAGATCAAGATTGTAAGTTGAAGGTTTAATACCGCCGTTCTCAAATCTTACACCTTTTGAAGATTTAACATCTTCAGTGAAAGGCCAGCCCGAACCGTACTGGAATATGAATCCAACTGTCCAGTCGCCCGGCTGCCCAAAATTCACTGAAGCATTCAGCGTATGTCTCTGATCCCAGTCGAGCGGAACAACTGCCTTTGTTTCTTCAATCGGCGGGTCGGTCTGATTATTATTATAGACTGCGTACGGATCAGAAGCATTTCCTTCAGCTATCTGGAATGTATAGTCTATCTTTGCTGAGAAATAATCGGCGAAACGTTTATCAAGGGTTACAATAAACCCTCTCACGTTTGCGTAATCCCTGTTTATGAATCTGGCATATTTGAACCCATTGTAGGTATTTATTATCTCCATACCCAGCCAGTTCCTGATATCCCTGTAATAAACCGTCACATCAAGAGCTACATTCGGGAATAATACCTGCTGAAGACCAATTTCATACATAACGGTTTTTTCGGCTCCCAGGTCGGGATTACCGGTAACAGACTGCAGTGTAGATCCGGAGCCCGGTCTGACAATAAAATCTGGATTTGTGTAGAGGTTTTCGTAATTCGGAATTTTAAAGAAATGACCGTATGAAAATCTTATTATGCCCTGGTCTGTTATGGGGAAAGATGCTCCGAGTCTTGGACTAACCTGATATTTAGGATCTGCTTTCCTGAACTTGCCGGCACCCGGAAAAGATGTCAGGTCATTCGGATTCTTCAAATCTACAGGAAGACTTGCATTCGGATTAAAATAATCGAAACGTACCCCCGCATTAATTATCATTATGTCGTATTCCATCTTATCCTGCATATATGCTGATCCTTCATAAGGATAACGTTTATACCTAATACTGGAACCGATATCTGTTATGGTGCCTATATTAGGATACCCCGGGGTAAAGGTAACTATATTTGTTTCAGGATCAGCATCGGGTGTCAGGTTAATAAGGTCAGTGCTGCTATTGTAAATTTCATTCATTCTTGCTTCTGCACCGAAACCTATTTTGTGCTCTTTAGATACCTGAGATGTCAGGCTGTACTGGGCGATGTAAGTATAAGTATGGCGGTCATATCTGCCTCCCTGGTTGCCTCCCGTCCTGAATGTGTAATCAGTTCTCGCGATACCCTGTCGTGGATCGACATACCTTGGATCGAAAGGATCTCCATAAAGGTAGCCTTTATAATTATAGAAGTTTGCTGAAACCTTTAAGCTCTGAAAAGTGCTTTGAGAAAGCACGTTGGATACCTGGAAGCTCTGAACCTGGTTTACCCTGTAATGGTTCATGATACCATCAGGGGTCCATGAAAAATTATGGTCGTAATATTTATTCCAGTTGTCATCCCAGAAAGCGCTGTATGAAAACTTAAAGGAAGGGAGGGAATAAGTAAGCTTGCCGTTAAATGAGTACTTTCTCGATGGGTCCATGGCAACGTATGCGCCATCCCCGGTGTTGCCCGGCAGCCATATCTTATTATTATTCGGTATCGGAAAAATAATATCATCCGTCGTATTATATATACGCTGTCCGTAAAGATGACCATTCGTCTGGAAATATCTTCCTGTTAAAAAGAATGTAAGATCAGGAATTACTTTAACAGGACCGCTGAGTGAAACCTGGACATCTTTGGAATTCAGATCGCTGACCTTATCAAGATTTCTGAAAATATTATTATGAGTTGTGAAAAATCCGCCGCCATAGGCAGAAATATTTCCTTCGTATTTATCACTTCCGCTCTGTGTAACAATGTTCACGACGCCTGAAAGTGCCTGACCATATTCGGCGTTAAAAGTACCGCTGACAACTTCCATCTGCCTGATAGTGGAATTTTCAACAGCTAGGCTGAGTCCCCCGTTAAATGCATCAGTAACAGAAACTCCGTCTATCAGGTAGGCAACGTCATTTGCCCTACCGCCTCTGAAGTGACCTCCAATAACACCAGCCTGGAGATTGATGATTTGTCCCACACTCTCTACGGGCATCATCTTTATATCCTCAGCAGAAACTGTTACTGAAGTTGAAGTAAGATCTTTCTGCACAAGCGGTCTTTCCGAAGTGACAACCACTTCCTCACCGAGATTGACAGCAGTACTGCTCAGTTCAATTTCAAGGTGAGTTGTAAGGTCAATCCTGATAGAAACTTCTTTGAAATACAACTTTCTGGTAACCGACAGAACTTGTGATAACATTGTATTTTCCGGGCGGTATGTTGTTTATATAAAAATAACCGTCTGCATCGGTTGCGGCACCCAGATAAGTACCCTCGATGACCACATTTGCACCGAAAAGGGGCTCACCCGAATCTTTGTCTTTAACATATCCGTCGAGTTTTCCGGTTGTTCCCGCAAAAGAGGCTGATGAAAAGGAAATGAGGATCAAAAAGAATAATAAAGATACCTTTAATTTATTCCTCATAATCATCTTTTTCAGTCTGTAGTAATTACTCATAATCATTTCCCGATTTAAACATGAAAATATTTCTATCTGATATAAGGGAAGGTACGGCTGATTAGACCGTACCCTCCACAGGAGATCGTTATTTAACTAACATCATTTTTTTAACCGCAGTAAAATCACCTGAATGGATCTGATACAGGTAAACACCGCTTGATAAATTTGAAGCATTGAAGTTAAAAGAATGCAGTCCCGCATTCTGAACTTCATTGACGATTATAGCTACTTCACGTCCTAATACGTCATAAACCTTAACCGTTACCAGGCCTGTTTCTTTAAGGTTATATTTTATAACCGTAGCCGGGTTAAACGGGTTAGGATAATTCTGCATTAGAGTGTATTCCTTAACCACAGGAGCGTCTTCATCTTCAACACCCACATACCATTCGTTTCCGACCCAAGTATACAGCCATTTGGACACGTTTTGATAAGAGTTGTCTTCATTGAACGGCGAGTAGGTCATAATACCTTCCCTTTGACCTGTAGCATCGGCATCGTTTATCGCCATATCGAAGGGAACCCTTGTACCAATAACAGGTGTAAACACATCATCACCTGAAACAGCTGCGATAGCGGTAAACGGAATTTTAGCTTCGACTACATAACCTGGTTCAAATTTTTCCCCCCAATAGTAATCGGCAGTTCCGTTCCACAATAACGCTGCTTCACCCGCACTTGCTACCATAGCTTTGTTGCGGGCAAATCTGAACTGGTAGTCAGGTTCAGCTCCTCTCTGGTATGAAGTATGTGAAGGTCCGTGCCAGTCATAGAGACCGATAAAGATATCGGGACAGTCATTCAGGTAAGAATTCTGTGTAGTATCAACGACAACCAGGTTATCTGTTATATCGAAGGCGACATACATATTCTGGGCATCCATTGCTACATAAGCAAGAACGGAAAGATCAGCATCGTCGTCAACAACAGTGTTGGTTACTATATGTGCACCTTCAGATGGGAATAAGCGGATAGGAGTGATTGTTGACCATTCACTCAGATCACCGTCCGCTGCAAAGTTAACAGGTGCAGTTGGACTGATGGTAACAACACCTTTGGCGAGGTTGGTTACTGCGGAAGAATTTGTACTAACTTCACTAAAGTTTCCGGCTTCATCCATACAGGTAATTGCATAATAATATGTCACGTTCTGATCTGCAGCAGGAGCCCGCAGTAAATGATCAACCGTTTCTAAACCTTCACCCACACCCATTGAAACTACTTCAACATTTGGAGACTCGACGTCGGTTATCGGCTGCCTGCTGTAATAAACATTGTAAGTTTCATTTTGTTCACCGGGAACATCTGACCATGTAATAGTACTCAGATAATCACCTGCAGGACCGGCTGCAACATCCGTAGGAGCTTCAGGAGCAACTACGTCGATCACGGGATTACCCGTCCAGATATCATCCATATAAATGACCCTTCCCGCCTGAGCTGAAGCTTCAGCCATAATTCCGAATACAATAACCTGAGAAGGATCAAATATGTGATTATTATCCTGAGGAACCATTTCACTGAGCGGTAAGGAATATTGATGCCATTGTCCATCGTCTATAGGCTGAAATACGGTTCCCACTTTGGCATTTGTATCCGGAACAGCAGGAGATTCAAATTGTGCTCGTATAGGACCTGTACCTGCAGGGGCTTTCATCTTGAATTTTAGGCTGTCCACAAGCCATGCCGCCGACATATTATATCCGCCAGTTATATCGCCGCCCCAGCCTGTCCATCCGTTGGCCCATTCATCTCCCTGTGTCCATTTAACAGAGTTGGTACCCTGTGTTGCACCTGTACCCTGTTCAATCTCTATTGCTGACTGACCCCAGGCGAATACTGAATAATCGCTTGACCATGTTTTTCCGTTAAAGAATACAAAAGGAATAGCTCTTGAACCGGTTCTTGTATAAGCATCGAATCCGACTTTTACAGAATCGGCGGCATTAACTGCTGTAACAGCAACTATGCTGTAAGAAATGATCTTATCAAGATTGAGCACTAAATCATTATGAGGCTGTCCCCATGAAAAAGGCATCACCGTAAAACCGGAATCAGTAGGGTTAACACTTCCGTCTGAAGGAATTTGGCGTAGCGGAACTTTTAATTCATACCAGCCTGTAACCGCATCCAGCGTAGTGGCATTCTGGTAAACATAAATTTCAAAATCGCCTCCCGGGTTTGGCTGATCGGTTATCTGAAGTCTGAAATCCATTGATTCAGGATTAGCTGCAGCCTGGCGAACTTTAATCCAGAGACTAAGAGTGTCGTTAACGCTCCAGTCCATATATGTTCCTTCAGGCGCATGGTGCACTAACTCTGCAAAGCTTCCCCAATCGTGGAAAGCACCTATGACTGCATTGAAATCCAAAGAGCCCGCACCTTCCACCTTATCTGTTGTGTTATCAGCCATGGTTACCACTGTAGGGAAACCTTCGCTGTTAACATCATAGACAGAATCTGCAACGGATGAGTCGAAATTATCGATCATCTGAGCTCTGCTGACTGTGAGGCCAGCTAAAAGGGAAAGGATAACTGTAAAAATTAAGTTTCTCATTCCTCTATCTCCTTGTTACTGTATTGGTTGATTAATTATACTTAGTACCACAAACTCCACAACCCTATTATTATGAGAACGATAAAAGCGGAAAATAAAAGGTTGAATTTGTGGCTGGCTAATTTTTTTATGTTTATAAAATCTAATTTTAGTTCCCGATAGCTTTCTGCAAACGAATACTGAAGTCCCGACTCTTTTAAAGGTTCAATTCCTGCTGCTGCATTAATGACTGTGAATACAAGCAGGCTGAAACCAAATAGAATGATAGCGAAGTGCAGGAAATTAAAATGAGTGACTGCCAGGAAAATGGGCTGGGTTAATATTCCGTTGTTTACAAGCATTTCAAGACCGAGACGTGAAACTCCGATTGCTTCACCGAAAATGAATGTCCACAGCGCCGCTTTCGGTGATGCCTTTTTTAACAGCAGGCCCATCAGGAAAATCACAACTATTGGTGGACTGATGAATGCCTGGAGTCCCTGCAGGTATATATACATCTGTGAACTTATTATCCTGATCATCGGTATTGAAAGGATAGCGGTAAACACAATAACTGCTGTTGCCAGTCTGCCTACCAGCACCAGTTCTCTTTCAGAAGCATCCGGGTGCTTAACTTTGTAAAAATCATTTGTAAATAATGTGGCAGTCACATTGAATACACTTGCAAGAGAAGACATAATTGCGGCAAGCAGTCCGGCTATCACCAGACCTTTAAACCCTGTAGGCAGAATACTGCTGGTTATTAAAACCGGAAAAGCTTCGTCGCCGTTTATTTCAGGAAACAAAGCGGCAGCTATTAATCCAGGCAGAACCAATATAAATAACGGGGTTACCTTAAGTAATGCAGCCAGCAGGGTTCCCCTTCTTGCATCGCCGATACTTCTTGCACTCATAACGTTCTGTATTATATACTGATCGGTACACCAATACCAGAAAGCCAGGATGGGAGCCCCAATAAGAATGCCTGTCCAGGGAAAATCGGGATCAGAAATTCCTTTGAACATGCTGAAATAACTGGCAGGGAGTTTTGCCTCAAGGCCGCTGAACCCTCCTACTGCATTTAATCCGAAAGCAGTTAAAACCATTGCTCCCAGGATCAAAACGACAGCATTAAATACGTTAGTACGGATAACAGCTGCAGCACCCCCGATAATACTGTATATTCCTGTAAGAAGAACGATTAAAATTGCAGAAGTATAAACACCCATCCCGAATATTTTATAGAAAAGCAGACCCCCTGCAATTAAAGAAAAGGAAATCTTGGTAAAGATATAGATAATGATTGAGAAGTATGCAAAGAGTTTCCGATTGGTTCGGTCATATCTTTTTTCAAGAAATTCCGGCATTGTAACCACACCTGACTTTAAGTAGATAGGAGCGATCAGCCACCCGAGAATAATAAGGATGAAAACCGCTATCAGTTCAAACTGGCCGCCTGCAAGTCCACGCGAAGCTCCCGAACCTGCAAGTCCGATAAAATGTTCACTTGAAATATTCGTAGCGAAAATGGAAAATCCGATTGCGGCCCAACCTACATTTCTACCGGCAAGAAAATATTCCGAAAAGTTTTTTTCTCCCCTTCCCGCATAGTAAAATCCCAGTCCTGTTACAGCAGCAAGAAAAATTATAATGACAACACCATCAAGAAATGTAAAACCAGATAACACGTTATCCTTGCAATAATTTTATGTGAGAAATCATAAACAATGCCAGTTAAATTGTGTTCCGGGGCTCGAAAAAACGAACTTCCGGGGAATAAAAAAAAGAAACGGGACCTGGGAATTATTAAATTGATAAAACCCTTTTATCAAATAAATAAAACCGGATCGGGGTTCCGAAATAGTTAAAAAAGGGAGAAAAGGCCTGATTTTAAGAACGGCGGGAACAGAATTGGAAGACACGATTCCACCCACTGAAATCATAGTTCCGGACATTCGATTAGTTTCCGGATGACAATTCTTTAGAATAAGAATCTAATTTTCTACTTTATAAGAACTATTTTTCTCGTGAATGCTGCGGAGCTTTTATACTCTGCCCTCAGATAATAAACTCCGCTCGCTAAATTTAGTTTTTCAGCATCTACCTTCAGGAAATATGAGCCGTACGGTATTTCCTCATTTATCAGCACTGTAATCTCCTGCCCTGCTGCATCATAAAGTTTTATGGAGACACTCCCCTCTTCAGGAACCTGGTACCTTACTGTGGTAACAGGGTTAAATGGATTGGGGAAATTCTGAGAGATTTCAAAAGTTTTTATCTGCTGACTTTCATCATCAATAGCTGCTGCTTCAAGTGTAAACTCCATTGCGCTGAAATTAAAACTACCGCCGAAAAATTTAACCTGGAGGAAATGAGCCCCTGTTGATAGGGCTATGCTGTCTATCTCGAGCGTTCCCCAGTTCTGCCAGCCGCCGGTATTGGGAACGGGCAGCATCGAAGTAATATTATGACCATCCAATTTCAAAAGAACCTGTCCTCCAGTTTGAGGAGATGCAAAGCCCATATATAGGTTATAAATTCCCCCACTGACTGCATCAACAGTATAACCCAGCCATTCACCGTTTTCTATCCATCCCACATTATAGCCATTAGAGAAGAAATCGGAACAGGTTTCAATATCGACCCCGTCATTACGGTATGACCAGCCGTTATTCCAATCAGTTCCTCCGACATTCTGGTAAACATTATCGTTGTAAGCCTGGGTTATTCTGCCCATATCATAATCCGGAGCATAGACAATTCCAGGGACATTATTTTCAGCAAACGGAATAGTTGCTGAAGTGGTAGTCTGTCTGAATATAGCGTCAATAACATCTTTATGAAATTCACAGTTTTCAATTTTAAGATTCTCAGCGAGGCTCATCAGTCCGTCAAAAGCCTGCTGTTCTGAAGGACGCGGCCCATTACCATTCCAGTAATTGAGGCAGGCCTGGTAGCCGGCTGGTATAAGCGCAGATAACGGACCTGCTATTGAACTTACCTTTTTATGAGGCCACCAGCAGAAACCGATATCATTAAACTGCATTAGTTCAATGCAATCAGTAAACCAGACATTGGAATTCTCGCCGGATTCACCAAGCCACAGAGGTACATTATGCTGGTTCCCTATATCAATGAGGTACTGTATAGCGTCCTGGTTATTGCTATTCCAATATTTATGAAAACTGTAAGCCATGTTCTCATCCCATGGCGGGGTTAGTCCTGAAAAATCAGTAGCAAACCAATTTCCCTCAATAAAAAGAATATGATTGTTATCTACGGCCCTGATTGTATCGGTAATCCTCACATACAAATCTCTTAAAGGCTGATTATTCGGAGGGAGATTCCATTTAGGTTCATTCAGCAGATCGTAGCCGCCTATCCATTCTTTGTCGTGGTATCTTTCAGCAATTTTTCTCCAGATATCGACTGTACGATCCTGTTTGGCAGGATCCTCCCACAGTGAAGAAACATTTGGATCATAATCACTTATCGGTTCATCACTCTGTCCGCCCGGTGCAGCGTGCAGATCGATTATCAGATAAATCTGGTTCTCTTCACACCACTGAAGAAGAGAATCGATAACAGCGAATCCTTCTTCGAGGTAAACCCCGGGCTGGTCAGGGGGAGTAAGCAGATTATAATGAAGCGGCAGCCTGATCGAATTAAAACCCCAGTCTCCGATTGCATTAATGTCATTCCTGTTTACATAATTAGCCCTGTAAGCTTCGTAAAAAATATCTGCGTCCGCCTCTCCCACAAGGTCAACGATTTTCGCACGAATTTCATGTGCGGCATTAGCAAAATTGGACATCTGAAGCATGTATCCTTCCTGCAGTATCCATCCTCCCAGTCCTATCCCCTGGAGGTAAAAATCCTGCCCGTTTCCATCGACTATTTTTCTGCCGGAAGTATGAAGAAATCCCTGGGCAAAAAGGGAGGAAGAAAGCAGAAAGAATAGGGCGGCCAACAAATTTTTAGAAACAAATCTCACAATTACTCCCATAAAAATAAAAGGAGCCTGTCCCTAATTTAATCAAGAAAATTGTTTTAAGGTACAGTCCTGAAAATTGAGGTATTAAATTATTTTTAGTTAGTATCATTTTTTAACAGAAACGAAATTATCGGCTTTCTCCCATATTTATATTATTCGGAATCTTCAAACAATTATCAAACCAGAATTTATAATTGAAGAAAATAACTAAAGGAAAGGATTCCCAAAATTAATCGGGTGGATTTATCTAACTGATAAAATTTCTTTTATCATTTTAATAATTTCTAATTTTCGGTAGTTCTAATATTTTAATCCCAGGCTTTTTGCCATTCTGTAGTAATTAGAGGGCGCCAATCCTAGTTTTTTTGCGGCTTCAGTATCTGAAGAAGAATTTTCCCTGACATATACCAGGTATTTCTCACGGATCATCTTTTCAAATTGTGCAAGAGGCAAAGGATTAGATTCAAAAAGCGATTCAAAGAGGTTCAGATCTCTTGCACCTCCCGGATACAGAGATCCGAGAGCCTGCCTGGCAGCATTTTTTGTAAGACCGCCATCAATGAACAACAGACGCTGAGCCACATTCTTCAATTCCCTGACATTGCCCGGCCAGTCGTATTCCGTGAATGTTCTCATAGCATCTTCGTCGATAGAAGGTTTTTCCCTTCCCATTTGATTACTGTATTGAGTAAGAAAATGCTCCATTAAAATGGGAATATCATTCCTGCGGAACTTCAATTCAGGCACCTCTATCCTGATTACATTAAGCCTGTAATAGAAATCCTCCCTGAATCTGCCCGCCTTAACCTCTTCCTCGATGTTTTTATTGGATGCAGCTATTATTCGCACGTCAACTCTGACTTTGTCCGTCCTCCCGATCTTATCAATCTCACCCTCCTGGATCACCCTTAATAATTTAACCTGCATATTTAATGGAAGTTCTGTTACTTCATCAAGAAAGACAGTGCCTTTGTCAGCCATCTCGAACAGTCCCTGCTTCTTTTTTTCAGCACCGGTAAATGCGCCCTTTTCGTAACCGAATAATTCACTCTCCACAAGGTCGTACGGAATGCTTCCGCAGTTTATAGGGACGAAATTTTCAAATTTCCTTGCGCTGTTATAGTGAATATTATATGCGACCAGTTCCTTGCCGGTCCCTGATGCGCCATGGATTAATATGTTGAAATCACTCTGCGAATATTTCTCAATCTCATTTTTCAATCCTTTTATAGCATCTGATAGGCCGATGATCCTTTTTGACCCGAGTATATCCTCAACATTCTTAACAAGTTTTCTATTGGATTTTTTCCATTCACGTTCAAGTGTACATTTCTGTTTGGCATTTATGATCGCCATAATAAAATCTGTAGGCTGGTATATGAATTCTTCGATATCTCCGGGGTATTTAGTGCAGTACCAGAAGGCACCGGCTTTGATAAGCTTATTGGCAAAGTCATAATCGCTAATATTTATGGTCATCTTTGTAATGACAATTATCTGGATAGAAGAGTCAATTTCCTTGATCTTTCTGATCAGTTCCTCACCCATAACCCCGCCCGTCAGGTGATAATCCATGATCACTACGTCATAATGATTCGCTTTATTGCCGACCATTTCAAGCGCGGCATTGCCATCGGAGACGATATCTTTAATTTTTATCTTATCCTCAAAAGGGATGATCGTATTTTTAACCCTGATTACGTCGTAATCCTCATCTTCTATCAGAAGAGTGGTAATTATATCACTTATGAGCATTTGTCTTTCCTATAGATCAATATTTATAATAAATTCGCATCCGCCTTCCGGCAGGTTTTCAGCGTCGAGTTTCCAGTCGCACCGCCGTGATATTTCGCTAGCAATATAACAGCCGTAGCCTGTATTCTTAAGCGTTTCCTTCTTTGTACTTATATTTTCTTCAAATATCTTTTTAATCCCTTTTTCATTTTCGAAAAGTAGCTCCGGTATTATTCCTTCACCATTATCCTTGATTTTTAATGTTATTTTCTTGAAATCGGACACATACCTTGTGGAAATAATAATTTCTGTATTCGGTTTATTAGAGTGATCGATGCTGTTTTGTATAAGTGGTTCAATTATCTCCCATATGACAAATTCATTTATTCCCAGTTGAGGAACTTTTTCATCGAGGTCAAGAATGATATTATAACTGATACTTTTAGCGTATGACCTTAAAAATATATGTTCAACTATAAACCTGATTACATCATTAATGTTTGTCCTGAAAATCTGGTTCCTGATAGTCTGTATAGGCGGATCGAACCATTTCATATCATAGATGATCCTGCTTATGAAATTAGCATATTTTGTAACCCTGTACTTTACGTTATTAATGTTATCCGGAGAAAGAGTAGCCAGATCGCCTTTAATAAATCCCATGACCTTTTCGGCCTTATGATGGGTATGATAGATTCGTTTGGTAAACACAAGTTCTTTTTCATAAGTAATCTGCTTCTTAATATGATTTTCCTGTTCTATGAGATATAATTTCTGGGCTTCATCGCGTTCCCTGACAGTGTATGTGGATACAAAATACATGGAAAGAAGTCCCAGCGAAATAAGCGACAGATAGATCAGAAAAGTTTCATCGAAGCTGGATATAATTTGCGAAGTTATGAAGGAAAAATCTGCAGTATTTTTGACATACACTGCGCCCTTATATTCACCTCTCAGAATAAAGGGGACAAAAGTATAAAATGTATTCTCATCAGCTTTTGCGCTGAGGATCTGCTCGGTTTTTTTAATCTGCTCCTGGTAATTGTGGTAATATTTAATCGCTGCAGTATGGTAGGAGTCTGAATTTTGAGAAGCATTTAAACCTGCAAACAAATAATTATACAGCTGCCTCCCGTCATCAATTGCTGTGATCTGACTGCTTCGATCCACAAGGAGGCACATCTCCTGGATATTATGCTGAAGAAGCTGCTGACTAAAAATGATGTTAAATGATTCAATCAGCCTGTTTTTATCTTCCTCCGTCAGTTGCGCCTGCCTGTCGAGGGTTTCCAAGATTAATTCCAGTGAAGTTGTTGTAAGATTGGCCATTTTTTCGGCTGAATCCTTCTGATACCATTCCTGAGTCTGTCCCAGCAGGTTTTTAATAGAGGAATTATTAATCAAAGATACAATGACCTGGAAGGAGAGCAGAATAATAAAAATTATTGTTATGTGTTTAAATTCAAAATGATATTTTCTGAATTTATCAAGTATCGATTTCCTGGCCATAATCATATACCCGGTTATTTTAATAAAAATGTTTCAGAGTTTATTTTTTCTGATGCTCTTTTAAGTGCTTCATTAACAGATATTTCTTTGCGTATAGCCTGATTAAGATAGAATGACAGAATATCAGAAATATTTGTGTATCGTTCGGTAAATGGTCTGTAAATGCCGCTTTCAAGCAGTGATCTGTAATATTTTAGGACCGGATGATTATGAAGGTAGATGCTGTCAAAATAGACTTTTTCATTTACAGGAAGGTAGCCCCCGTCTTCAAACATTATTTTCTGAGCTTCTTCGCTCTCAACAAATTTTAAGAACCTGACAGCTTCAGGTATTTTAGTAGAAAATTTTGAGATCATCAGGTTCCAGCCGCCGTAAACAGATACAGGCTTAAATCCTCTGAAGTGAGGATTAGGCACCATCCTAATTTCAGCAAGAACGTCCTTATATTCCGGAAGATCCTCATAATTATCCTGAAAACCCGGCCATCCTCTTAAAAAAATTCCGTTTTTCTCAAGATAATAGTCATAACTCTGATTCTCCTTAAAATGAGTTACCTCAGAAGGAGTGAGCTTATACTTATTGACAAGATCTACAAGAAGCTGCAGGCTTTTCTTTGCTTCAGGAGTGTCAAGATTAATTTTGTCACCTTCCATAAACTCCCTGTTCTGGCCGGCAACCATTTCGGTAAAGATACAAAGGAGGCCTTCATAGGAATCAGCCTGGAAGATGAAAAAAGGATTGGTGGAATTTCTATCCTGTTTGAAAAGTTCTATAAAATCACTCCAAGTTATGGAATTATCCAGCTTTTTTATTATATCATTGTAGCCGGGATACTTTTTAAGAAGATCATTTCTGTAATACATTAACGAAATATCGATGTAGAGGGGAAGTGCAACAAGGCTGTCGTGGTATGAACATGATTTAAGTGCCTGCGGAAGCAGTTCTTCTTTTTGTTCAGGGTTAATATAGCTTTCGAGGTTTATACTCATCTTGGCAAACCGTGGTACCCATATCTGGTCTACAGCGAAAACATCAATACGGTCGCTCTTACTCCTGAAATACCTTGCAAAGAGCTCTTTTCTTTCATTCGTACTGAACTTTTCAAAGGGCAGGTTAATTGGGATTACCCTTATAAGTCCCTTATATCTTTCATTGAATTTCTCAATAATCTTCAAATGTGCCCTGCTTATATTATCAGCAAAATAAATTTTTTTCTCAGCCGGGACAGCTGTCTTATTAAGATCAATAGAAAGAAATAACTGACTTATAATTAATAATACAATTACCAGAATGGCCCCTATGATTGAATAAAAAACCTTACCAAACTTCAATAAACCTCTCCTTAATATTTCTCCAAACAGGAGACCAAGCCTTAAATAATTATCAATTTAATAATTATCATTTATTAAAATAATAAAAAGTTGTTCTCTTACACCACACCAAAAATGCTAACCTATTGATAGAATCAATTAATCGGGACAATTATCGGGGCATAATAATTGAGTTAGCCTCACAAATTATGATGGCATCAATCCATTTTGAAACTTTGAATTCAAGGAGAAACTGATGAGTTTTCTTAACGGCGCAATCGAGACGGAACCTGTGGCTGTAAAAACGGGTCCAAATTACACCCTGCCTTTAACGGTTCTGACTTCCCTCTTTTTTATGTGGGGATTTTTAACTGCACTAAATGATATTTTAATTCCGCATTTAAAAGCCATCTTTACTCTGAACTACACCGAAGCGATGCTCGTGCAGTTTGTTTTTTTTGCTGCATATTTCATAGTTTCACTGCCTTCAGGCACCATAGTTGAAAAGATCGGGTACAAGAAAGGCATTGTTATCGGGTTAATTACGGCAGCCGTAGCGTGCATTGCTTTTTACCCGGCTGCGGGACTCCGATCATATCCCCTGTTCCTGGCTGCCTTCTTCCTTCTTGCCTCGGGAATCACTCTTCTCCAGGTAGCAGCGAATCCATATGTGACCATTTTGGGAAAACCCGAAACTGCTTCCAGCCGACTAAACCTTACGCAGGCTTTTAATTCCCTTGGAACTACTGTAGCCCCTTATTTCGGTTCAGTACTTATTCTGTCTGTTGCTATTAAAAGTACCGAAGAGATCAGCAAGCTTAATACTGCGGATTTATCAGCATATCAACTGGCTGAAGCTTCAACTGTTCAGGTGCCCTATCTCGGATTAGCTGCAGCATTATTTGTCCTGGCTGCAGTGATATTTTTCTTTAAACTCCCTACTGTTACATCAGACTCAGGTGATAACCTCGAATACAGTGAAAATTATGAAAACGTGCATAACAGCGCATGGAAATATCCTCATCTTATGCTTGGTGCCATTGCAATTTTCGTGTATGTCGGTGCTGAGGTAGCAATCGGAAGTTTTCTTGTCAACTATCTTGGAGAAGGGAATATTGGAAATCTATCAATCGCCGAAGCGGGAAAGTTTGTATCGTTCTACTGGGGAGGAGCAATGGTTGGAAGATTTATAGGATCAGCCGTGATGAGAAAAATTAAACCGGGAGTTGTACTTGGTTTTAATGCCATTATAGCTGCTCTGCTTGTTGTAACAACCATGCTGACAAACGGACAGGTGGCGATGTGGTCAATCCTGCTGGTGGGGTTATTTAATTCAATTATGTTCCCTACGATCTTTACACTTGGAGTTGCCGGACTCGGAAAGCATACCGGGAAAGGTTCGGGAATTTTATGCATGGCTATTGTTGGAGGAGCCATTATTCCGGTTCTCCAGGGAATGTTCGCAGATTCAATCGGAATCCATAGTGCATTCATCCTCCCTGTACTTTGTTATCTTTATATAGCATATTACGGGTATAAAGGACATGTACCTTCATACAAGCAGGCGAAAACGGTTTAAAATGGAAAAGACTGAAGTTACTCTGGGGATTGATATTGGAGGAACGAATACTGCCTTTGGTTTTGTCGATAAGAATGGCCGGGCTGTTTACCAGTCATCCATCCCAACCTGCGCCGACGCTGGTCCCGTTGGTCTCTTCGAAAGATTATTTAAAGAGGTTGAGTGGAAATTTAAGGAGTTAAGCACTGATTATCTGCTTGTCGGTATTGGTATCGGGGCACCTAATGCAAATTATTATAGAGGAACTGTTGAAGAACCCCCAAACCTAAGATGGGGCACCGTAAATATTCTTGAGATTGTAAAAAAATATTCGGATTTACCCTCGGCGATTACAAATGATGCTAATGCAGCCGCTATCGGTGAACTTCAGTTCGGGGCGGCAAAGGGGATGAAAAATTTTATTATCATAACCCTTGGAACAGGACTCGGAAGCGGCATAGTTGCAAATGGGGAACTTATATACGGGCACGACGGATTTGCAGGCGAAATAGGACATACAATTGTTTTTCCGGATGGAAGACAATGCGGATGCGGAAGAAAAGGATGCCTAGAAACATATGCTTCGGCCTCAGGCATTAAAAGGACGGTATTTGAGATATTGGCGCAATCAACAAAAAAGAGTATTCTCAGATCAATCAATTTTGATGACCTTACTTCCAGGACTATCTTTGATGCTGCTTCAGCGGGGGATGAAATTGCACTGGAGGCTTTTGATTATACTGCAAAAATACTTGGATTGAAACTGGCAGATTCTGTAGCACATACAAGCCCCGAGGCTATTATTTTATTCGGAGGTCTTGCATCATCCGGAGATCTGATTTTTAAGCCGACAAAGAAATACATGGAAGAGAACCTCCTCAACATATTCAAGAACAAAGTCAGGCTCATTCCATCCGGGCTGCCGGAAGGTAACTCAGCTGTTCTTGGTGCAAGTGCACTGATCTGGAACGAACTGACAAAATTTATTATCAAATGATCTTACGGGAAATTAAGATGAAGGGTTTAGCCGTATTCGTTTTTTTATTGATATTATTCCTTACAGGCTGTGTAAATGACCCAGGAAATGAAGGATATATAAGTCCTGAGGTAATCTCAGGAACAGTTAGGAACACAAGCGGCGCAGCATTAGAAAATGCGAAGGTCACTTTAACCACTGCACCGTCTTACGAGGGGGTTTTCACAAACTCCACGGGCGTTTTCCAGATGGAAGGATTTCCTCCCGGAAAGCATACATTAAAAGTTGAGCTTTACGGTTATGAAGATTATACCGCAGATGTACCTAAGCCTTATAATGGTTACTCCACAGTAAACCCTGTCCTAAAAAGCAAAACCTATAATGTTCCCTTAGAAAAACCCTTAAGTAATGGACCGGTGAGGATAAATAATAAAAAACTTGAGGTAGATCCTGGGGGTGACGGAAACTATTCTCCTTTTTTTGTGAAGGGCACCGCTTACTCCCCTACCCCTATCGGTAATCAGCCTATAACCGAAGAACAGGAAAACAGAAGTGTACAACACCTGAAAGATCTGAACGCAAATACAATCAGGACCTATAACGGAGCCTCTAAGAATCTTCTTCAGAAATTAACATCGGAAGGTATCTACACCATACTCGGATTCTGGGTAGATAACCTGGACCTCTCAATTGAAGAAAACAGGAACATTATAAGGAATAATTTTATTCGTTTTATAACCGATTATAAGGACACACCGGGAGTTTTATTCTGGAACCTTGGGAATGAACAGAATTATGTGAACGGAGATAATCCTTACTGGTATTCCCTCTGCCAGGAGCTTGCCGTTATAGCTTTTAATATTGAAGGAGAAAATTTTCATCCTGTCTGCATAAGCAACGGCAATATTTACAATATCGGTAATGCTTCAAAAAATGCTGATGATGAATCGCTTAAATATATTGATGCCTGGGCATCAAATATTTACGAGATTGATTTCACAAACAGCTTGAACTTATACAGAACTAAATCGGAGAAACCGATAGTCTTTACGGAATTCGGAATCGACGCACTGGATAACCGCACCAAAACAGAATATGAATTTGTACAGGCGGAACATGACAGCTTAAACTGGATACAGATAATTAATAATAATGATATTGTATTAGGCGGGACTGTTTTTGAGTTTACCGATGAGTGGTGGAAAGCTGGTAATCCATATAGCAAAGATTTCGGCGGTTACCAGACCGGAGCTCATCCTGATGGCTATTCAAATGAAGAATGGTGGGGACTAATCAGGGTTAACCAGGATGCAAACGGAGATGGAATGGATGACTGGACTCCACGGAGGGCTTATTATATGTTCCAGCAAATGTGGCAGTAAATTTCAGGAACTCTCAAACGGGAAATTCGATGAAGCTAAAAATTCTTTTTTATCTCGCCGCTGTTGTATTTTTACATTCAGCATATATAATTCCGCAGGACTTTATCCATACTCAAGGAAAGAATATTGTTGACGGAAAGGGGAATACCATGTTTCTGAAAGGAATGAACCTCGGCAACTGGCTTGTGCCTGAAGGATATATGTTTAAGTTTAAGAAACCCAACTCTCCCCTGCTCATCGATAAGGTAATTAATGAACTGGTAGGTCCCGGGAAGGCAAAATCCTTCTGGAAAGAATTTAGGCATAACTACTATACATATGATGATATAAAATTTGTTAACGACTGCGGGTTTAATTCCATAAGGGTTCCTTTTAACTACAGGTTATTTGTGCTGGAAGGAGCTGAAAATAAGTGGATTAATACCGGGTTTGAAATGCTGGACAGTGTAATACAATGGTGTGAACAAGAAAATATTTATGTTATCCTGGATATGCATTGTGCCCCTGGAGGACAGACCGGTGATAATATAGATGACAGCTTCGGCTACCCTTTCCTGATGGTTGATGAATACGCCCAGGACCTGGTTGCTCAGATCTGGCAGAGAATAGCTGAACGATATAAAGATAAAAAGATTGTCCTTGGCTACGATCTGTTGAATGAGCCTATCGCTCATTATTTCGAAGGCGAAAACCTTAATGTTCACCTGGAACCCCTCTATAAGAAAATAACTGCGGCTGTACGGAAAGTGGATCAAAATCATATAATCATTCTTGGCGGAGCAAGGTGGAATACTGATTTTTCCATATTCTCACAACCTTTTGATCCTAATCTGGTTTATGAATTTCATAAATACTGGTGTGATACTACACAGGCTGAGATACAGGAATATGTTGATTTCAGGGAAAAATATAATGTTCCAATCTGGATGGGTGAATCAGGAGAGAATACTTATGAATGGATATCCTCATGGAGGAGACTGCTGGAAAATAATGAAATAGGTTGGTGTTTCTGGCCCCTGAAACGTCTGGACACGGATAGGAGTATTCTTTCTGTTAGAGAGCCTGAAGATTATATTAAGATTATTGAATTTGCCGAACTTCCCAGGAATACTTTTAAAGAAATACGGGAAAACAGACCTCCGTTTGAGAAGTCAAATGAAGTATTAAACACGTATCTTAAGAACATTAAGTTCAAAAACTGTAAAGTAAACGAAGGTTACCTGAAAGCACTGGGATTGTAAGATTGGCGCACAGACGATACTGGAGCCACATTTGAAATTGCCTTCTTAAAGAAAATCCATCTTTTTATATTTGCAGCTCATTAAAAACAAATTTCCCTGGTATGAAATATTTTCTTAGAAAACTCGCCGCCTTCTTCAATCTTCCCCGCAGGGCAGGATTTCGCCTTCGGCTCAACAATCTTCAATATATAGTCTTTTTCTCGTTGCTTTTTGCGTCGAACTCTTTTTCTCAGTCCGGGCCTGCAGTTGCAAGGGTCGGAGACAGCTATATATCCGCTGATGAGTTCAAATACAGGTTCGAACTCTCCCCTCATATTTTTCCAGAAGATGAGACTGACGTAGACTCTATGAAACTCGATTTTCTCTATTCAATAATTGCTGAGAAACTCTGGGCTGATGAAGCTGAGAAGATGGGGTACACCGATAATCCAAAATTCCTCTTCTTCATTTCTCCGTTAAAGGATATGTATGTAAGAGATGCCCTCTTTCAGAAGGAAATCAAATCAAAGGTAAAAGTTTCGACCGAAGATATACTAAACGGAATCCGGAAGTACTCATTGACTCTGGATGTTACAGTGCTTTCATCAGGTTATAAAAGCACTATTGACACCATTTACAATCTGCTCTCATCAGGTGTTGAACCGGATTCACTGATAAAGCATTTTAAAAATATTCAGATTTCTCAACAGAAAATTAATTTCGGGGACCTTAAAGACGAAGAGCTTGAGAATAAACTTTACAGTCTTCTGCCCGGAATGATTACATCACCCGTATCGCTTAACGATTCCTACGCTGTATTTTATCTCAGTGGAAAAGAAAATAAGGATGGTGTGAAAGATCAGCCGGATTTAAGTGATGAGGTAAAAAAAATTATACAAAACCGGCGAACAGAAAGAGAATACATGGTTTACCTGAAAGAATTACTAGCGGGAATAACAATTAAAGCCAGCGACGACCTGTTCTATAAACTTGCAGATGAAGTTTTAAAAGCCCTTATTGAACAGAAAGAACAGATTGAAAAAGAAGATGGTTCATCGGAGAAATTTTATTTAGATGAAACTGCTATAAATAAAATCAAAGATCGGCTGGGCAGCAGCATATTAAATAAAATTTTATTTGAAGTTGATAATCAAGCGGTCACTCTTTCTGATTTCTTAGCTTATTTCACGTTGTACGATTTTATCGTAGAGAATATTGATAAAAAGGATGTATTTTTAAAATTAAACCAATCCCTGAAGACTTTTATTCAGCTTTCTTTCATTACCAGAGAAGGATACAGACAGAACCTTCAGAATTCAACAGATGTAAAGAACCAGCTGGCAATGTGGAGAAGTAATTACCTCGCTCAGCTATATAAGAACCAGTTCCTTGATTCTGTTAATGTAAATGATGAGGAAGTGTATGAGTATTACCTGAAATCTCTAAAAAGCGACAGTGGTATTAAGCAGGTTAAGGTGCTGGAGTTCCGGACTGACAGTCTTGCCTATTTCGAGAAGGTATTCAATGAGATGGAAAAGGGAATGAACTTTAGCGACATTATAAATGAATTACACATTCCAGGAAATGATACAGAAATTAAAGAGACCGAATTTTTCCCCGTTACCGCAAATGAGATAGGAAGAATTTCAGATAAAATGAATATAGGTGAAGTATATGGACCCTTAAAACAATTCAACAAGTATGAAGTTTTTCAGCTTATTGATGTAAAGGATATGACCGACTCACTTTTGAGAAAATTCGATTCAGTAAAAGACGGAATCCGTCAGGAGCTAATCTATAAGAAAATGGCTGCCAGACTTACAGAGAACACGAAAGACCTGTTAAGTAAATATCATGTCGAGACAAATCCACAGTTTCTGCATGATATAAAAACAAGTTCTCTAAATATGTTCGTTCACAGGTATATGGGGTTCGGAGGAAGGATTGCAGGCGTTCCTTATACTTCCCCGGTCATTGAATTCAAAAAAATCAGGCAGATTATGCAGGAATCTCTGCCCTGACGAATTGTCGCACTGAGGCAGTTGAGTCCGACAATAGAGGTCGCCTGCTCTGCGCGGAACCATTCGCAGGGTTGAACTGTGCGCCAGTCTCTCCCTTAAACTGAAAGTATTTCCAAACCAACCTGAACCGGAAAAAAAAGGATTATCATACCTATATCTGCCCTCCCTATGTGTCTTTCCGTCAAATAATTTTTATAATACCGGGAAACATTTTTCCCTTTAAAGCATCTTTATCTATAGAGAGGATAAGAGCTTGGATTATAAGACAGACTTTTTTTTGGATATTTTTCACCGAACGAAGAAAAAGATATATAACTTCGTGTTGAAAATGACTTGTGACAGGATGACGACCGAGGACATCGTCCAGGATGTCTTTTTGAAGTTCTTTGAATCCATTGATAAACTCAGTTCGTATTCACGGGCTGAAATATGGCTTTTTACCACTGCCAGAAATGAGATCTACCAATACTACCGCAAAAAGAAGATCCATCTGGATAAGTTCAACCCGGAAGACATTGACAATGTAGAATTAAGGTCGGATGAATCTCTTGAAGATCAACTTGAAATGAGGGATATACAAAATCATCTTAGGGATGAACTGAAGTTTATTCCTCCTGAGCAGAAAGAAGTTTTTCTATTAAAGGAATACGGAGGCTTATCCTACAATGAAATTTCAGAAATGATGAATATTGATGTAGAGCTTGTTAAAAGCAGGCTCCATAAAGTCAGAAGAAAACTAATTGACAGAATCTCCAAAATCATTAATTGAGAACCGGCAAATGGATGATAAAATATTTATTATGATTGATTCTTATATCGACGGTGAATTAAACCGGAACGATGAAGATATATTATTTGAGCAGCTCGCAGTAAATCCTGATGCGAGGGATTACCTGAGAAAAGTTAACCTTGTAAATAACCAGACAAGACAGTCCGTCGCTGAGTTTCCTTCATTCCTGGAACGAAATATACTTAAGGGTACCAGCGGAAGGTCTGCACCCCCGATTTCCACAAGTGCCCGCCTTACAGGATTTATATCTGCAGGGATTTCAGTGATATTATTAATTTTATCTCTGTTCCTTTTAGGCCAGGTTTCTGACTACAGGGAGGAAATTAATTCTGCGCTGAACCAGATGCAGAAGCAGAACATAATGATCGAAGCTTTATACAACAGCTATCCTGCTGCAGAGGTACGTGCGCAGTATTCTAATGAAATTATTGTAAAACCTAATATATGAGGCAACAAAATGAAACACTTTGTAATATTTTTTCTGGGTATACTGATATTTACAGGATGTGAGAAAAGAAACAGTGTGGAAATTATCCCCGATTATAATTCTATTTATTTAACATCCAACGATATTGATCAGCCGCCACGACTCGCAGAAGGCGATGAAAACAAGCTTGAAGCAGAAATCCGAAAAGAAATGAACAAAAATTCACAGGATAAAATCAACCTGGAATACAGGCTGCTCCTGGATGAAAAAGGTAAAGTAGAAAAAATTCTTCCTGTGCTTACACCGGGACCGGAATATTCAAACCTGATTGCAAAGGAAGTAAGCAGCTGGAAATTTGAACCCGGTCAGAATGACAATAAGACTGTAAAATCGCAATATCAATGGGAATTTAATATTCCCGGTGAAATTAGTATTGATGAAAACGAATATAAGATGGCTGCGGATTCAATGCCCCAGGTTGTCGGCGGCATGCAGGCGCTCTCAAAAAATATAGTCTACCCTGAAAAGGCAAAACAGAATGGAACCGAAGGAAAGGTATTTCTGCAGGTATACATAGATGAAACAGGAAAGGTAGTAAAAACTTCGGTAATAAAAAGCGCAGGAGATCTTCTGGATAATGCAGCTGTTTCTGCTCTCCGGAAAACCAGGTTCACACCCGGAATTGTTGACGGTAAACCTGTAAAAGTTAAGGTAGTGATACCCGTTGTTTTTAAGCTAAGCTAACGGCTTTTGATATTTTTAAGAATTTCTTTGAAAACTGATCTGCCGAGATCAATGGTTTTATCAGGAGGAAGGAACCTCGGGTTATGCAGCCCGTAGCGTTCCCCTTCTGAAGTCCCAAGCCAGAACATAAATGAGGGATATTTACCCGAAAAGAAACCGAAATCCTCACCCGTCATTTTATATCCACAGTTGATAAATCTGAATTTCTCGCCCAGAGCCTTTTCCATTTCCGGGTAAAGCTTTTCATTTACTATTACTTCAGGATAATGGGCCCCGTTTTTGATTATATAATTCACCCCGGTTACAGTCTTTATCCCCTCAAGTATTTTCCTCAATGAATCGGCAAAATCCAGAACACGCTCTTTTTTCAAACCCCTTATCGATCCTTCCAGTCTTGCTCTGCCGGGAGCTATATTCCTTACAAACCCGGATTCAATTTTACCAACACCGAATATAAAAGGCTCAGTTACATTCCTCGGCATCTTATCAACAGAATCGAGAAAGGTTCTAAGGGCATTAAATGCATTCCTGCCTTCATAAGGAAATGCAACGTGAGAGCTTTCGCCTACAAACTCTATATCTATTTCAAGGGCGGATGCGAACAGAACACCAGGCGTTGAGGCGACGGTACCAAGGGGGTATTCATCGGTTACATGCAGAGCGAATGCATTTCTGATATTATACCCTTTGAAGATCCCGGTATCATAGAACTTCATTGCTCCTCCGCCGCTTTCTTCAGCCGGCTGGAAGAGAAAAAGAATATTTTGTTCAGGCTTCTCAATTAAGACATCACTTATAAAAGCATATAGAACTGAGGTGTGAATATCATGGCCGCAGGCATGCATATAGTCGTTTGTCGATTTAAACTCAATATCATTTGCCTCCTTTATCGGAAGTGCGTCAATATCTGCACGGAATAGCAGCCATTGATCATCATTCACTTTGTATTCGAACAGAACGCCTGTTGCAAACGGGGTATGGATTTTCAACGAAGCTGAACCGTCAAGAGCTTTTATTGAATTTATTATTGTTTCTGTTGTTTTGAACTCCTGGTATGCAATCTCAGGATTCATATGGAGTTTGTGCCTGAGTTCAACTGGGGTTAGGATACTCATATTACTTTACCGGTTTCTCTATGATGTTATTTTCCGGATTATTAAAATTCTTCCGGTCCCTGCCCCATCCCATTATCAGGCTGTTCTTCAGGGTTCTTTTGTTTGTAATTGTTAAAATTGAATTTGATATTAAGCATCACAACAGGTGATTCCCTGTTGAAATACTGGTAGGAGTAAAGGTCGGGACTTGTGGATGTAAACTCGTGCTTTGCTGTACCCAGTACATCTCTGACCTGCAACGTAAGGGAAAGCTGTTTGTCCATAAATTCCTGTTTCACGGCTAAATCGGCTGAGAAAAATCCTTCAGATCTTCCCTGGGATGATACAGAAGGACTGTTATACCTTCCGTTAATCTGTAAAGCAGTTGTTTTAGTAATACTAAACACATTGTTCGTCCTGAGATTCCAGTTAAAACTTTTACGGTCGAAAGATTCTCCATAGAGATTACCATTTACACGATAGTCGTATAAGTTGCCCATCAGGTTCATATCCCAGAATTCCAGAGGATCATAGATCAGCATAAATTCAGTTCCGAGAGAGAAATCCTTTCCGATATTTTCGAAAGTGGTCAAAGTAACATTTTCAGCATCCGGATAGAGGGAACGAATGTCTTCAATTTTATTCTGAGTGACCCTGTAGTAAAAATCAGTAGAGAAATTGAATTTACCGAAAAAAGTCTGGATACCGGCATCATAAGAATCAATAAATTCAGGCTCTAGTCCGGGATTACCCTTCCTGACATTATTTGCATCAACCCAGGTAATAAATGGTTCAAGGTTCCATCCGTGAGGTCTGTCTATTCTCCTTGTATAACTTGCCATCAGCTGAGAAGCTCCTCCGAACTTGAATGAGCTGTGCAGCGTCGGGAAAAAGTCCCACCTGTCTATCTTGAAATACTTGTTTTGCTCCTTCACATCTGTAGTCTGGTAGGTGTATTCTCCACGCAACCCTGCCTGGAGACCTAAATCCCCCCACTCATCTGAATAGATAGAATATACTGCTTGTTCAGTTCTGTTATATTTATTCGTATTACTGAACAGGGGTTCAAAAATAAAATCTCCGGCAGTCGAATCATATGAGTAAAGACCATTTATATCAGTAGAAAGCTCTGCTTCGCCCTGGTAGCCTGCTTCAAATTTATTCTTTTCGCCGAGGGGAAGAACATAATCAAGCTTACCTCTGTATTCATTTTCCGGACCGGACTCGGTGGTTTTGGTTCCATCTGTAATGATACCGGAATCTATTCTGGTAGTGAGAGAATTTTCATCCCCGCTATGATGGCCATAGAAAAGCTCAGCAGAGATCTCGTGACCTACTTCTTCAAATTTATGCTGATAGTTTGAATTAAGAGCTAAATACTGTCCTGTTCTGTTACTGTTAATAAGACTTCGGTACGTGTCGATACCGGGAGAATTATCGGTCCATTGCATATAAGACAGGCTTGAATTTCTCTGGTGCTCACCATTTCCAAAGCGACTTCCGAAACTGAGCTGATCATTTTCACTTAAATTAAAATCGAGTCCTCCCCTGATTCCATAAGATGTTCTCCCCCACTCCATTGAACCGTCTGAGTTGAGGTAATTTGAGCCGGAAGGAAGCATATATATATTTTCCTGTCTTCTTGTTCCGGGAAAGATTCTACGGTTATAATTCAATCCGAAATTATAATTAACGGAATTGGTTTTATATTCAAACAGAAAGTCTCCCCCATACTTTTCGTGGAAACCTGCATTAGCATTTACAACTCCGCTTAAACCCTGGGTTTGTCTTTTCTTTAAGATGATATTTATTATACCTGCAGTTCCTTCCGGATCATATTTAGCGGAAGGATTGGTAATGATTTCAATTGACTGTATGGAAGTTGCCGGGATCTGCTGAAGGATATCCTGAGCATCCATTACAGATGGCCTTCCGTCGATTAGTACTGTAAAATTTGTACTGCCTCGCAGACTAACATTGCCTTCGATATCAACGCTCACAGAAGGAACATTTTCTAAAACTTCAGCTGCATTACCTGAAATCGTTGTCCCAAGCTGGTCAACGTCAATAACTTTCTTATCAATCTGATAGGTAACAGGATTTCTTGTACCTTCAACTACAACATTCTCAAGGTTGAAGGCGCTTGATCTTAGTTTGATAGTCCCAATGTCGATACTTTTCCTTTGAGGAGATAATTCTATCGTAAATCTCTGGTCCTTAAAACCAATGAACCTGACATCTAAAAAGTACCTCCCGAGAGGTACTTTCTGTACAGAAAATTTTCCTTCAGAACCGGTAACCGTTCCCGTAATTACGCTTGTATCCTGGATCGATAATACAACAATATTTGCATATTCGATAGGAGCTTTTGAAGCAGAGTCAATTACAGTTCCGGAAATAACACCGCCACTCATACTTCCTCTGTAACCTTGCTGGGGCTGCTGTGCGTTTACATATAAAGGTGTTAAAATCAAAAATAAAAGTATAAGAGGAATTTTTGTGTCCATTTTTTCAGTCATAAATCAGGATTAAAATTAAATATATATTTTTTAAGGAAATAAAGTTAGGCAAAATTTGCCAAAAATATGAGTCCCGTGATATTAGTTCTCTGAGTCTACCCAGAACCCGTGAAGCAGGACTGAAGCCTTTTCTACAAGTTCTTTTTTGATCAGAAGTGACAATCTGAATGAAGTAGTAGCTGCACCGTAAAACCGGATCTGATTTTCAGTTAATACGGCGAGTGTGCCTGTAATTATTTTATTATCACGACTGAATCCTTCCCCGATTATTGATACAGCCCCCAGAGTATCGTCAATAAATATTTTATCACCGTACATTCCGGTCAGTTCATTTGAGGTTTTATTCCATGAATGAACGTTCTTTCTCGAGATAACGCAGGAGGTCCTGAAGTCGTCATTTTTATCAGAATGCAGATAATTTAATTCCTTTACAGCAACACTTCGCGATTCCAGGAAATCAAGTATTTCTGCTATGCTCTTGTCCTCAAGAATAATTCTTATAATATCAGTCTCATGTACAACCGCTATAACCTTTGTTCTGTCTGAAGGCTGAGCCTCCCTTATGACAGTTTCACGACCGGGACTAAAAGTACTTCTGGCATATATTGCAATCTTTGCTTCTTTAGCAAACTGTACTGCCTGGGCGTTCAGCACCTTTGCACCTGCCTCGGACATCTCCTGGAGTTGCTGAAAGGACATTTCGGGGAGATGTTTTGCGTCTTTTATTATATTGGGATCTGCAGTATACACACCATCGACATCAGAATAAATTTCACATCTTTCGGCATTCAATGCCGCGGCAAGGGCAATAGCAGACGTATCCGATCCGCCGCGTCCCAGTGTTGTAATATCTCTTTTATAGCTGACACCCTGGAATCCTCCGATCACTACTACCTGTCCTTTTGCAAGTTCATCCTGAACACGAAAAGGTCTGACTTCAATTACCCGCGCATCATTATAACGGTCGTTGGTTATTATTCCCGATTGAGAACCTGTTAATGAAATTGCTTTTATTCCGAGGTCATTCAATGCTATACAGAGCAGAGCCATCGTTATCCTCTCGCCGGTACTGAGCAGCATATCAAGTTCTCTCTTTTCAGGGTCGGATGATAATGACTGAGCCATTTCTATAAGCTGATTTGTGGTCTTCCCCATCGCAGACACAACAGCAACAACATCATTTCCGTTTTTTTTCACTGTAGCTATAAGAGAAGCTATTTTCTTTATTTTATCAGCATCTGCAACACTGCTTCCGCCATATTTCTGTACGATAACAGACATTAGAGATTCCTCAGGGTTTCCATAAGCTGAGTCTTGCTTCTTGTTTTTTCATCCACTTTTTTAATGGCCTTTGCCGGTACCCCTGCAACTACAGTATAGGGTTCGACATCCCTCACAACAATTGATCCTGCAGCCACAACAGCGCCTTTTCCCACCCTTACCCCTTCTAATACAACTACATTTGCTCCTATCAAGACATCATCCTCAATTACAACAGGATCTGCACTGGGTGGTTCTATCACACCGGCGAGCACGGTGCCTGCGCCTATATGACAGTTATCGCCTACAACAGCTCTTCCGCCCACAACGACGTTCATATCTATCATTGTTTTTTTACCTATTACCGTACCTATATTCAAAACAGCACCCATCATAATAACACAGTTATCGCCAATCTCCACAAGATCCCTGATCACCGCACCTGGTTCAATCCTGCAGTTGAATTTAGATAAATCTGCCAGAGGTATCGCAGAGTTCCTTCTGTCAATCTCTATTCTGTGTTTAGCAATATGCTGTTTGTTTACTTCAAGAAAATCAGTGAACTCCTTATATTCACAAAAAAGTATTCCTGATTTATCAGAGCCGTAAAAATCCAGTTTACCGAAGTCGATCTTGTCAAGACGGCCCTGGAGGTATATTTTTGCCGGAGTTTTCTTTTCGGCATTAGAGATATAGTTTATAACTTCATATGAATCCAATTTTCAACCTCCGTGTTTATATTTTGTCGGGATTTTCGAAAACTACGTCGGTAAAAGAATAATAGCCGTTTTTCTTTTTAATTACAAACTCTGCCGATTTGAGGATTCCTTCAGCGAAAGTCCTTCTCGAAATTGCATGATGAGAAATTTTTAGAGTTTCCCCATTCCCCCGAATTCGACAGAGTGATCACCGGGGATACCTCCAAGTCTTAATGAAGAAACATTTATATCCCTGCCCTCAAAGAGATTTTTAATCATTTTTGCAGTTCCCGAAGGTTTATCCTTTTTATTCCTGTGATGGATCTCGCTTATCTCAACATCCCAGCTATTAAGCAAAGCCGCAGCTGTTTTTGTGAGATTAAGTAAAACCTGTATCCCAACAGAAAAGTTATAGCTCTGCACTACAGGCAAGGTTTGGGAGAGCTCTTTTAAAGCAGTCATTTGTTTGTCTGAAAGTCCCGTTACAGCAATAATAAAAGGTGAATTAAATTTTTTTGCTGCAGTAATATTTTTCTCAAGTGCATCGGGTAGAGAACAATCAATAATCACCTGAGGTACTGACGTTTGATTCTCTCCTTCAATATCAGATGTATAAACAAGGTCATACCCGTTTTCACTAAATAATTTTTTAACTTCACTCCCAAGTCTTCCCCTGTATCCAATCAAACCATAATTAAGTTTTCCATTCATGTTCACGCTCCCAATGCATTCATTGCTTCATCAAGAACAGAACTGTTTTTTTCAGTAAGTCTGCTTAAAGGAAGACGAAGCACATTCTTACAGTATCCCAATCTGCTCATTACGTATTTTACAGGGGCAGGACTCGCTTCAATAAACAATTTATTCATCATATCATTATACTTATTGTTCATCAAGCGGGCCTTGTCCATTTCATTTTTAAGCAGAGCATCTGTCATTTTTTTCATCAAGTGAGGATAAGGGTTTGAGAAAACTGAGATGACGCCCTCTCCACCAAGTGCTAAAATCGGCAGGGTCTGGTCGTCGTTCCCTGAATATACCAGCATCTCCGAAGGTTTTGATGCAATAAGTTCTGCTATCTGACTGATATTTCCACTGGCTTCCTTTATACCCACAACATTTTTACATGCTTCAAAGATCCTTACTGCAGTCTCCGGAAGAATATTCATACCGGTGCGTGAAGGGACATTGTATAAGATTATCGGAAGGGTTGTTCTTTCTGAAATATAGCTATAGTGTTCAATTAAACTTGACTGGGTCCCTTTATTATAATAAGGATTGACAATCAGGAGTCCGTCAACTGCAAGATCTTCCGCCATCCTGTTAAGCTCAACCACATGCCCGGTATTATTTGTTCCGGTACCTGCTATGACAGGAACCTTCCCGCTTACAGTATCCTTCACAGTAGTGATAATTTTTTTCCTTTCATCATCACTTATAACGGGGGATTCACCCGTAGTTCCGAGTACAATGAGGGCATCCACTCCTCCGTTAACCTGCTGAACGGTTATTTTCCTTAATGAGTCATAATCAACACTGAGATCTTCATTAAAAGGAGTAATTAGAGCGGTTCCGGTTCCTTTAAACATCAATCATTCCTTTACATTAAATAAACGTGGAAAAATATTTGCATAAAAATAACCGGAAAGGTTGTAATATGAAAGAAAGAAGTAGAATTTCCAGCAGACCCCTTTTCAGATTTATTTCAACTGAAATTTTATTTCAGAACGAGAGCCATAAATATTATTACACCTACCCATGAGATCAGCCATCCCAGGGCAATAAAAAGAATAAAAAGAAGAGTATTATATTCAATAAACCAGTTTTTCAGCTTCAGCCAGTTCATTTCAACCTCCCTGCTGATAATGAAAAAAATTATCCTGCTATTTATAAACAAAGTATATACCAGAAATAATTTTTCCTGTAATCCCCCCTTTTTTATGTCAATAAACAGGGCTGGTTTTGTAAATATGGGAATTCATCCGACTAAAATTCCATTATTGGGAAATCAGATCATATCTTAACTTCTGAATAATGATCTTAGATCGGTTTTATCTAGTAAGCGTGACTTTTTGTACTGCGGGGGAACGAACAAGTTATACATAAGATAAAGCAGAATGACGCCCGCGATTAAATAAATTTCTTCCATAATAACATCTCCTCAATTTTATTATTCTCCATCCTACTCTGCTGATATGAATATTATGAGAATTATATCTCCCCTGCTGTGTCTCTTATCATTGTCCTCCTCTTCTTTTCCGACCAAATGAAGAAATGTGATTTAGGAACAAGAATGCCTGCTGATTGTATATAAAAACGTTAATAATTATATTTGCTAGCTGAAATATATGCGCCCGTAGCTCAACTGGATAGAGCGTTTGACTACGGATCAAAAGGTTGAGGGTTCGAATCCTTCCGGGCGTACGAGCTAAGTTCTTAAAAAACAACATTCTAAAACAGGTGCCTCAAAACTTCTCCTTTTGTTAGTTTATTAAGTAGTTGAATTCCCGGGGGATGTTCTTGTGCGAGGATGTTCAGTTATATCCCAGACTGCAAAAACAAACACTATTCCACCTGTTACGAAAAAATTCCATGGCATAAAAAAATTAAACCAGCTCCCGCAGAGAACTAGCCATACTCCAACAAAAAAGTTCAATATTCCTTCCCAGCTTTTTACGCTTATGAATCCCATTAAACCTAAGATTAAGACAACTAAGCCGATGGCTATCATAAGTGAAGGATTCCTGAAATCATTAACGAATCCGCTGACAATCAGCCACAAACCTATTATTAGACTGAGCCGGGCAGTCCACATTATACACTCCTTTCCGAGAAACTTATCTCATTAAACATAAAATTTCAGTCTAATAGGTGCTGTGACAATAAGCTTAGTATAAAATTACTGAATAGAGTTGTAAGTTAAATTACATGGTTGCACAGTAACACACTTTCTTTTGTGATTTTGTTTGATTTTAGAGCAATTAACAGGAAAAATCACTATGAAAAGTCCAAGAATAATAGTGGTGGAAGACAAAGCGATTATCGCACTTGATATTATGAGATTCCTCATGCGCAAAGGCTATAAGAATACCACTTATTACCTGAACGGTGGGGATGCTCTCAAAGCAATCAGTAATGAAAAACCTGATCTTGTTATTCTTGATGTTATACTGCACGGAGAAATATCAGGGATCGATATAGCAGAAGAATTAAACAAGTTCTCGGTACCGTTTATATTTGTATCTGCTCTATCCAATCCGAATCACCAGCTGGCAGTATCGAAACTTAAACCGGTAGCAGTCTTTTTAAAACCTGTAAATCTTAATGATGTTCTCTCAACGGTTCAGAAAGTGCTCACAATTGAACAAGTAAATAATATCAGGATTTCCAGCTTTTTAAATTAATTTCAGTTCAGTAATGAACGTTGAAGAAGAATCATAAAGTTTATCGCCTCTTAGACCCGGTGAATAATCCACCTCAGAAAGTTTTATGCTGAAAGTCTGTTTAATTACCATATTATTTATTCTTTTATATTCAAAATGACATTTCAGCTCGGGAAACTCATCTACCTTGTCGCCGTTTGTGATTTCATTATACCAGAAAAACAATTCAGGATAGATGTCTGGCACCACCACCGCTGATGTTAGAGAATTCTGATCGGACGGAAGTATAAAATCATTTTTCTGCCAGTTATTAAGGAGTATCGTCTCCCTTTCAGACGAGTAACCAAGCTTTTCCGATTTAATATTTATAATATTTTCACCCTCTTCAATCGCAAATAAATGGAACAAATCATTGGTCTTTATCAGCTTAATAGAACTTTTCAGATCAAAAGAGAATTTGCTTCTCACTTCAAGTGCAGGTTCTTTCCCCGCATTTATAATCTGTACAGCGAGTGAGCTGCTTCCATTAAATTTGAAGGAGAGTTTTCCCAGCCCTGCATCCGTGGTGAAAGTAATATTGAGCGGCTTAAGAAATAACCTTGGTCTATCTCCCTCAAATACTTCATTCCTAATGATTCTGAATGAATCATTTACCTGCTGTATCCTGAGTGTTGTGTACAATAATGTTATTACATAAAGAAAAGCCGCAGCAGAAAGCAGTGGAACTTCGAAATATTTGAGCCATTCAGAGAGTCCTGTATAATTCATTTCAAAAACAGGAAGCGGCTCCATAAAAATAATATACAAGGAATATACAGTGGCTGCCAGAAGGATTAAAGAAATCAAAACCAATATGCCTGCTAATAGTCCTGAAAAAATATTTCTCATTCAAATTTATCTTTCATTATTTTTAAAAAAAGAATGCCCCAACATTTATCAAAAGAGTTTTCCTTTCAAAGCCGACTGCATTCAGCACGGGAATAAAAGTTTAATATTTTTGTTTTTGAAAATTCTGAATAAAAATGATTGGATCAGCTGAATGACTTTTTGAAAGAATTATAGTCGGGTATTCTTATTTTCGAACCATCAAGCTGGATCAATCCTTTTTTTTCCAATGAATGCAGTACTCTTGAGACGGTCTCCCTTGATGTCCCGGCAATATTAGCAATATCATGCTGAAAAGGAAGGTCTACTTCAACCAGACCCTGTTTCATTATCCCGGATAACTCAGCAAGCTGGATGATGGCTGATACTATTTTTCCTTCGGCTTTTAAAAGGGAAAGGGTCTTTATTTTGTCGTCAGCTGCTCTCAGCCTTTTAATGAGACCCTCCAGGATTGCGTAAGTTATTTTTGGATTATATTCAATCAATTGCATAAATTGTTCTCTGCCCAGATAAAATAATTCCGTGTCTTCCATAGCTGCAACATTGGCGGAAGGGTTTTCACCATCGAGAAGCGACATTTCTCCGAAATATTCGTAATCGCCAAGGATAGTCAAAATGATTTCTCTCCCTTCGGTATCATTCCTCGTTACTTTAACCGAACCCTTTGTGATAATGAATAAACCTGAAGAATTATTGTTATTCTCATCCATTATAAGCATATCTTTTTTATAGCTTCGTGATACCCCTAGTTCTTCGATCCTTGCAAGGGTACTATCATCGAGATCGGTGAAAATAGGGATATATTTCAGAATGATTTTTAGTTCAGGCATTTATTGAAGATTTACATTTATTAGTATTTCAGTCGGCAATTTAAATTTCTATTTTAAAATAGGTGTGCTTTAAATGACAATATCGTTCCGGGCAGGAATTTGTGATATTTTACCATAGATTTTATTCGCAGAAGAGAGTTCGCCTGCATCTGCTCGACTATATCTCAAATAAAAACCAGATAAAAAAAACGGCGCACATTAGTACGCCGTTTATAACTTAACCTTTGATTCAGGGTTATCGGATCAGAAGCATTTTTTTAACTGACGTAAACTTGCCTGCTGTCATTTTATACAGGTACATTCCGCTAGCTGCTGATCGGCCCAAGCTATTCAGCCCATCCCACTGAATAGTATGATTTCCAACATCCTGAGCATTATTAACGAGTGTTCGAATCTTTTCACCGAGTGAATTGTAAATCTCAAGCGTAACATGCTGAGCCTCGGGAAGCGAGTACTTTATCATTGTCGTCGGATTGAACGGATTAGGATAATTCTGCGACAGACTGTATACCCGTGGAAGTTCAACTGAAACATTTATTGTGGATGAATAAGCAAAGGCACCATTGAAGTCCAGCTGCTTCAGCCTGTATGTATAGCTGCCATCCTCAAGGTTTTTGTCAACAAATGAGTAGGATTTCTGTTCGGATGTTGTCCCCTCACCTTTTACAAAACCGACAGTTCGGAATTCCAAACCTTCGGTTTTTCTCTGAATTTCGAATCCCTGATTATTCAGTTGAGTAGCTGTGACCCAGTTAAGCTTCACGTTATTTCCTTCTACTTCAGCATTGAAGGAAGTCAGTTCCACGGGTACTACCGTTACCGTATCTGCGATGAATGCGGAAACCATCAGGTTGCCAGCAATGAAATCCTGCCATCCCGTGCTTCCGAGATAATATTTCCCTCTTCCTGCGTTGGGAGGATTTCAAATCGACACCTATTCCTGGAGCACCAGGACTATCAGGCAGATAATTTATAAGTACCCAGCAGTCACCCGTCTCAATTTCCGGGGGCTCACTGCCGGGGACTGTAACTGTAACTGTTTTAACGGTTCCCGTGCCTGTACCCGCAACACGATATGGTCCGGCAACTGGTCTTCCCGGGAATCCCGAACTATCCTGGTTTATAGTGAAGTCGAATGCATCGCCGCTGTTGCCTATTGTTTTGAGTCTCAACACCCTTACAGGATAAAATGTAGGTGTGAACCTAACTCCGAATTTATTATTATCATATGTAAAGTCGACTACATAAAAAGCCTCCCAGGAACCATCATCATACTTCAGCTCTGTGAGAGTAGGATCCTGACAGGCAAACGCACCTGCAGGCTGGCTAACAGGGCCTGTGAGAGTATCATTACCTATAACAATGGCGGCCTGGAGCGTATATTCGTACCACTGCATACAGCCGACATTAGTATCCACTATGCTTTCAACACCTGGACCAATGTTCGCGAAGAATTGTCCGTTTTTCATTACTCTGATCTGTGGAGGAACCGGTAAAGGATCATTATTCAGACCAAGCTGAGGATCATCCCACGTCAGAACTAAATTCTGACCCTGCCTTGTGACAGCTATATTCCCAGGTATCTGCGGAGGCGCATTCAGAGAAACATCTATATTGACATCACCGAAGTAATGAGGTTCGAATACTGAATTCATCGTCTGCGGCCACCAGCCATGGAAAACCGGCGCACCGGCATCTCTCTCAATAAGGAAGCCTCCGAGACCGACGATTTTATCCGGTCCGTAAACCTGCAGCTGGTAACCTGCCATAAATCCCATCGGGATAGCAACCTCCCCCTGCAGATGACCGGCACCATCACTGAAAGCTACCTGGCCGTCAGTCAGTGTAATAACATTTCCTACAACTCCGTTAGTAAATATTTCACGGAACCTCAGGTCAGCACCGGAAGGATGCCAGTATGCCCAGAAATTACCCTCCTGGTAAATAGGAAGCGCACCATTGGGCTCAAATGTTTTATTATGATTGTCATCAAAATATAGTCCGAATCCTTCGTTATCATCCAACGTAGTATTTAGAAAATCCTCACCTGCTACATACAGCATATCATTCTGGTCATCAAATTTGAAATACATGAAAACCGAACCCTGGGGAATTGCGGGGCTGCCTGAATAACCAAGGACATCGGATACATCCACCTTGAAAGCGTCATCCCACTCACCCGCAGATAATACTCCATCTATAACAGGATCACTTCCCTGCGGAGTCACAAAACTGAATGTAAATAATGAATCATTTACCTGCCCAAATGCCTCGTTTGAATAACCGCTCTGTCCTGCAGCAGTTACCACACTTGCCACATAGTAATAATCCTTGAGAGGATATACATTGGTATCGGTGTAGCCCAGCTGAGCTGCATCTACGCTTGCGATTTTACTATAGGGTCCTCCTGAAACCGGGCTTCTGTAAATATATACACTATCAACAAGCAGCATTTGCATTCCTGCTGGTTCATATCCAGTGTTACTATTACTGCCCACTGCTGACAGGTTATCCGTTTTATTTACAGCATTATATTCATCACCGACAGCTTTTGCTTTCTCGATCTCCTTAATATGATTAGGATATAAAGCAGTGAGTGACCAGGTAAGGTTAATTACTCCTATTTCACCTGTAGTTGCACCCAGTACAGGTGACGGGATGCCTGAAGGATCCAGCGAGAAGTTGATTCCCGAGGTTGTATTTCCTTCAGAAACGTTAACACCTGCCGTCTCACCAAAATTGTATCCTGGTTTTTCGGCTTTTACTGTATAAGTACCGGCAGGGACATTTTCAATTGTGTAATTCCCTGAGCCATCTGTAACAGCGCTTCTGACCGTACCAAGGGCTGTTACGGTAACACCGCTGTCGTCATTTGTATCCGTAAGATCAACAGTTCCGCTTATTGCTCCGCCCCCCAGGTTTACTTCAGAGTAGGATGCCCGGCCGCCGTTTCCGAATTCTCGTGCATGCACAGCTTTACCGCCGGCCATTACTCTGCTGCCGTCTGGTGAAAGATCAACAGAGAAAAATGATCCAGTTGTAACGACACTATATGTAGGATCACCGGTGGCAACATCAAATACAACCAGGCTTGTTCGGTTAGTACTGTAAAAATCACCCCAGGTTGCAGCCGCGGCAACCTTTCCATCATCTGAAAGAGAAACATCGTCTACCATATCTCCTAGTCCGCTGTATACCCATTTAGGCGTTCCATCACCGTATGTATCGAACGCAACAACGGTTCCGTCGTACGACGATGAAGAAATAAACATCAGAGTACCTGCAACTATTGTGCTTCCGTCTGCGGAAACAGCAACTGATGATGCCCAGTTGGTATAAATACCGGCAGGGACTCTGTATTGCCAGAGCAGGTAATATGCACTGTTTCCCGAATCATAAATCCAGGTCTGTACAAATCCGCTGTTATCAGCGGTTGCAACAACAGATCCGTCTCCGCTTATAGCTGCAGGAGATTCGGTATTACTCACAAAATGATCCCATATCAGGGAACCATCAGTACTGTTAAGCACATAAAGATGGTAACGACCGTTTACTAAAATAGTAGAACCATCCACAGAAATGTTTGCGCCTGTCCAGTTACCGATTTCAGCAGCAGGCACTTCCATTGTCCAGTTCACCACGGGTGTTCCGGAAATATCAACTGAGTAAGCAACCGAAGTATTTCCGCTACCTGTAGCCTGTGCCAGAAAAATAGCCTGGTTTCCATCACGGGAAATAGCAGCATAACTGGAATACAAGGTATCCGGCATTACATTCTGGAATAATATATTACCAGTGGCATTATCCAGGATGTCAAATTCCGTCCCTCTCGTCACAGCTGTAACATTATCTGCTACATCAACAGAGGGATCATTCGGGGCTGTCTGATATTCCCACTGAGGTATATTATTTACTTCAGTATACCTTGATACCCTCATATTATTCAAACCCCAGCCAACGACAGGAATAGTTCCGTCAGAATTAAGCTCAGTGAAGTTTGCTATAGCGGCTCCGTCTACGGCTGACCATAGTTCACTTCCTCCAAGGACGTAATGGTATCCGTTTGCATCAGGACTTTTCACCTGCTGATGTGGTTTGTAATTATTTTCGGATGTGTTTAATTCGGGAATGGTCTGAACCGAAGTCTTATTCCCCTCTTTGATAGTTTTGGTGCCAGCTGTACTTTTCTGCTGGCTGAATGATTCGGCATTCAGAAATACAACAAGAGTTGCCAGTAAAAAGAAGAATCCAGTGTGTAGCCAAGATCTCATAATTACCTCCGCAATTGTAGAATTATTTATTTAATGTGGGACAGCGAAACGCCTTTTAAAGTACAACCCTCCTTCCAGTAATCAGAAAATGAAGATGATTTTATAATCGAGGATAAATTAAAATCTTCTTTCATTAAATTCAAAACAGTGAGTAGTTAAACTGCGTATTTTTTTCAGTGAGGATACAGATATATCAGTTTTTAAAGTCATCGAAATAATTATCAATCATTTCGTTAAGTTCCTCCGGTTCGATGGGTTTCGATAGGATAGCCACCGGATGTGTATTTAGTGCTTCCCGGTGGGTATTTTCATCAGTTGATGCGGTAAGGTATATCACAGGTATCTTCCTGGCAGAATTTATAAGTTTCACAGCGTCTATTCCATTTATACCTTTGCCAAGCCGGATATCCATGAGCATGAGATCAGGCATCAACTGCTCAGCTTTAAGTACAGCATCTTCTCCGTTACGTGCAACCACTATCTCTCCAAAACCATGCTCGATAAGTACTTTCTTAAGGTAAAGAGCAACGAGACCTTCGTCTTCAACAACAAGTATTTTTTTCATAATAGTATAATTTTAGAACTTTGTAAACTAATTGATATAATAGGATTAATGTTGTGCGTAATCTCATAAGTTTATAACTATCAACAGGTAATGCATTTATGATATTGTACAGGATCTGTATATATTTACGGCACTTTTATGAGAACAACTATAATAATGGTTTGGTTCCTTCTAGCGGCATCAGTATGTGTGATAAAGCCACAGGAAAAACAGCTCTATGGATTTGGAGATCTCGACTGGAGTAGTTCCCGCGAAGAGGTGAAGGATTATATGAAGAACAATTTTAATATGATCCCCGGTTATGAAAGGGATGATGCAATCGGCTACCAGGGAGGCAGATATTTTGAGCAGGAAATGTATTTGTGGGTGTATTTCTTTAATGAGAAAGGACTGGAAGAGACTGACCTTGTAATAAAAAACAACGGAAGACCTTTAGGTGCTGTATTTTCGGAGACAGTTCATAAATTAACAGTGGAATACGGAGATCCGGATTTATATAAACCGGATGACTGGCATGCAGAATGGTTTTATTATGATTTCCCTGGAAAACATTTAAAGGCGGCCATTAAGGTTTCTCCATGGTTTGATAAAGAAATGAGCAGTATAAAAATTTCATTTCTCAAAGCAGAACAGCCAGAATAGATGATTATTGAATTAAATATAATGTTAAAGTAAATTTAGCCACAGTTTTAATCAATTTTGGAGGGGAGCACATGCTCAAGTTGAATCACCTTAATTATTATCGTCTGCCTTGGACGCTTACTGATAATTCCATCTCCTGGCTTGAACCGACAGCAAAATGCAACCTGTCCTGCGACGGCTGTTACAGAAAGAATGAAAATAATCATAAGTCGCTTGAACAGATACGTAATGACCTCGATGTCTTCACTTCGTTAAGAAAAAGTGATGGAATTTCGATCGCAGGAGGTGATCCGCTTACCCATCCTGAAGTAGTTGAAATTGTAAGAGAAGTGAAGAAAAGGGACCTTAAACCAATCATAAACACAAATGGACTTGCGCTAACTGAAGAACTTCTCCTCAAACTTAAAGATGCAGGAGTCTTTGGATTCACATTCCACATAGACAGCAAACAGGGGCGACCGGGGTGGAAAAATAAAAATGAACTTGAACTTAATGAGTTAAGACTTCATTACGCTGAGATGCTTGCTAAAGCCGGAAACATTTCCTGTTCCTTTAACTCCACTGTATATGATGATACCATGCAGTATGTCCCGGAAATGGTAAAATGGGCTGAGAAACATATTGATATCGTTCAGGGAATGGTATTTATTCTTTACCGCGCAGTCAATAATAATAAAGTCGATTTTTATCTCGGATCGAAGAAGATAGATATGAATACGCTTGTTTACAATGAAGAGAGTACTAAGAGAACAGATATCCAGGCCCAGGAAATAGTAGAGTTGATAAGAACTGAATACCCTGATTTTGATCCATGCGGTTATCTGAACGGCTCCGAAAAGCCGGATTCATTTCAAATGGCTCCTAACCGGAAGGATGGGTCGAAAAAATAAAACTTACGGGTACATGGGAAGAAAAGGAATTGAAATCATTCAGACCTTCAACCATATGCTTTATAACCGATACCTTGCTTACGCTGCTCCGAAAGATACAGCAAAAGGAAGATCAATGCTGCTTCTCAGTCCTTTCGATAAAGGGCTGCGGAAGACAGCTTCAAAATATCTGAGAAACCCGCTTAATATTTTCAAAAAACTGCACTACCAGTCCATTATGATTATTCAGCCTGTGGATTTCCTGAAGGACGGAAGACAGAATATGTGTGACGGCTGTCCCGATATTACAGTCTGGAATGGCGAGCTTGTATGGTCCTGTAGGATGGAGGAACAATTGAATTTCGGTATGAACGTAAGGACGCTCCCGAAGAATTTCAACAACTAAGGTTCTCTTTCCGAATATTCGGGGGATGGTGATTAAATTCTCATAGTGAGTGTTTCTTGTGTTGGCCTGTCATCTGCCTTTTATCCGCATTTTGGACTCAAAATGAGACATTTTACAATGGCAAAAAACACTATTTTCCACTGTCCATAAAATCCTAGTGTGGCAATAATGTTGAGCTAAAGGCGACAGCCTTCCCTATTTTGCTTTTCGTGAATTCATCCGGAATTGTGCATTATATAACTTCATAAGTTCCGTCTAATATTTATTTTAAGATGTATTTAAGAATCAGACGGAGTATTTATGCAGACCAGGAAACCGGGAAAGAGAACAAATCCTGCGCTCGTTATAGCTCTGATAATAATTATTCCTTTAATCATTTTTTTATTGGTTTTGACAAACACCGCACCGGAGCAGATCGGTGAAAAGTTCCAGGATTCGGTTAAAGTCGGAAATCAGCTGCCTGACACCGCCCAGGTGACAATAAAACCTGACACGACAAAGAAATAGCATTCCTTTTATTAGTCGTACTCTAAGAATTATTATTATGTTTGACTTATATGTTTTCAGAAGATGTATACAAATTTATGTTTGCCGCCCTGCAGGAAGCTGAAAAGGCGCTTGAGGAGAATGAGGTACCTGTAGGAGCTGTTGTTGTAAAGGACAACAGGATAATCGGCAGGGGTTATAACCAGGTCGAAAAACTCAGGGATGCAACAGCTCATGCTGAAATGATAGCTTTAACTGCTGCTTCATCCCACATTGATAACTGGCGGTTAAACGAGTGCGACATATATGTTACGCTCGAACCCTGCATCATGTGCACGGGGGCCATGCTCTCATCAAGAATTAAACGTCTCTATTTCTCAACCTTTGATCCCAAATTCGGAGCATGCGGATCACTATATAACCTTGCAGAGGAAGGGCTTTATAATCACAGGATTGAAATAATATCCGGGATATATTCTGAAGAGAGCCGCGGATTGATGACACAGTTTTTCTATAAGCTGAGATTAAAGAATAATGACAGCGGGCTTGCTTAAAAAACTCAATAAAACTAAATTGTGATACACAAAATTAGGGAAGTATAATGCGTCTAATATTATTTGGTGCTCCAGGGGTTGGTAAAGGAACACAGGCAAAAATTCTTTCAGATAAATTAAACATACCTCACATATCAACCGGTGATATTCTAAGACAGGCCGTCCACGATAAAACTCCGCTTGGGATAAAAGCGCAGAAAATTATGAACGCTGGAGAGCTTGTGTCTGATGATATCATGGTTGGTATCATAAGAGATACACTTGAACAGCAGAGATGCAAACAAGGATTTATACTTGACGGTTTTCCGAGAACGCTGGCCCAGGCAAAGACTTTTGATACACTGCTAGGGGAACTTAATATCGCAAATGTATACCTGGTAAACATTTCTGCCAACAATGAAGAAATAGTTAACAGACTTACAAACCGCCGGGCATGCAAATCGTGTAATAATATTTTTACCTATGCTGAAGTGAAAAATAAGAACGTCTGCCCAAAGTGCGGATCGGAAAACAGCTTTTACCAGAGGGACGATGATAAAGAGGAAGTAATCAGGAAAAGGCTGAGCGTGTACGAAGCGAACACGAAGCCCGTTTTGGATTATTATGAAAACAAAGGTTCGGTTGTAAATGCGGATGGTATTGGAAGGGTTGAAGATGTAACAGCTGAAATCCTGAAAGGGCTGGAAGAAAAAGCAGGGAAAAAAATCATACTTTCTGCTTTATAACTGCCTTGAAGGCTTTTCCATTTTCAAGTTTAATTATACGGTGATTTAATCTTTTCACAATTTCATAATTGTGTGTCGCGAAAATAATTGCGGTCCCCCTCGCATTAATTTTTTCAAAGATATCGAGGATCTCTGAAGAAGTTTCAGGATCAAGATTTCCTGTAGGCTCATCCGCAAGTATGAGCAATGGATCGTTTATAATAGCCCTGGCGATTGCAACCCTCTGTTTTTCTCCGCCTGAAAGTTCATGAGGCATACTGTTACGCCTGTGAATCAGTCCGACATCAGACAAAGCGTTATTCACCCGTCGTTTTATCTCCCTGCTGTTTGTGCCTGTAACGTCAAGTACAAAGGATAAGTTCTCATAGATATTTCTGTCCTTCAGAAGCTTAAAATCCTGGAATACAACACCCATTTTCCTCCTGAGATAAGGAAGCATTTTAGTTTTTATTGTTTTGCTATCGTATTCGGCTACCTGAACCACTCCAGCCTGCGGAAGAATATTCATATAAATCATCTGGAGAAGTGTACTTTTCCCGGAACCACTCTTCCCTATCAGGAAAATAAATTCCCCACTCCCAAGTTCGAGGTTAAGGTTCTCAAATACAGTCTGTGAAGGGTAATGGTATAAAACATTCGTAAATGACAGCATCAGTTCCTCACCACAAATTGAACTCTTTCGCATTCAGCATTACCATTATCAAAGGTAAATGCGTTAAAACATTCCGAGACATATAATCCCGCTTTTTCAATAAACATAAAATATTCCTCGAATGGATAGATTTTCTGTCTGTGTTTTTCAAGGTAATTCATGTCCTTTATATTCTATCTCAAATGTATTTTTATGCATCCTGCTTCTATGACAATACCAGCTCTTTTGAACAAAGCTCATTCCTTTATACTTCCCTTTCCTGAATGGTTCCTTGATATGCTTAAGGCTGTTCCTTTCAAGACTGACATCAAAAGTAAATACTCCTCCGGAAGCTAATATCCGTTTGACCTCCTTAAAAAAACTTAAAAGCTTTTTTTTACTCGTTAGATAATTTACGCTGTCGAATGCCGAATATACAAGTTTAAAACCCGCATTGAAAGGTATCTTTGTCATATCACAACAAACTTTTTGTAAACCCCAGATACCATCCTGGCTGAGCATATTATATGATAAATCAGTAATGATGATACCCGGGAAATAATGCCTGAGATGGTTTGCCAGCTTTCCGTTTCCTGCACCGAGTTCAAGGATCATATCATTTTTTGTCACTGAAGTCTTAACAACCTCATATAAATACTTCGCCCATTTGTCATAACGGATAGTACGCATAAGGTAAGGATAAAGATCTGCAACTTTATCATATATTTTATTATTCGGATTTACCATTATCACGATTCCCTAAAATGATATCAGCAAAATAAAATGCTTCCAGTAAGCTATTCTCATTAGCCCTGTTTTTTCCGGCAATATCGAAACCTGTCCCATGATCAGGCGATGTTCTAACAACCGGCAGGCCTGCGGTAAAATTAACTCCCTTTGAAAAGTTCAGTAATTTAAAAGGAATTAAAACCTGGTCGTGGTACATACCAAGTGTAAGATCGAATTTTTCATAAACCCTGTTTCCCCAGTATGCATCCGGGGAAAATGGCCCTGTAAGATGTTTCCTTTGTTTGTAATTTTTCAAAAAAGGAGTAATGACATCCTTTTCCTCATTTCCTATTAACCCCGATTCACCTGCATGGGGATTAAGTCCCAGCACTCCAACCGAAGGTGAAGAAATATTAAAATCATTTTTCAGACTTTGAATAACCACATCACTGACCGACCGAAGGAGTTCCCCGGTTATCAGGAGCGGAACTTCGGAAAGAGGTTTATGTATAGTTGCCAGAGCAGCCTTTATTTTTTTAGAAAGAAACATCATAACAAATTTTCTGGTGTCAAACCAATCAGCGAGCATTTCAGTGTGGCCGGGGTAATGATAACCTGCCACGTTAAGTGCCTCTTTGGAGATAGGGGCGGTAATTAGTGCATCTGCAGATTTTCTCTTTAATAAATCAGCTGCTATTTCGAGTGCCAGGTAGGCAGCTTTTCCGGATGCAGTAGTAGGTCTTCCTTTATTTATTCTGAAAGTTCCGGTATCAAAAAGTATTATTTTGCCGCTTTCGACAGCGTCAATGTTATTAACAGAAGTAAAGCTGAAATGGGGTTTAATGACCGAGGAGATTTCCCTGAATACATTTCCGGGACAGATAAAAATAAATTTTTTCCCTTTTTTACCAGAGATGCGATTAAGTGATTTTATGATGATTTCGGGACCGATGCCGTTTATATCCCCACAGGTAAATATGAATGTTTTATTCATCCACTTATTAACGAAAAATCTCCCGTTCCTTTTTTATCTACGAATACAAACTTACGCTGCGGAATTATTATAAGTCCATGTTCTATAATATTTCCGTGATTATCGGAAGTTCTGCTGACATCAACAGGTTTACCGAACTTTATATACACTTTTCCACGGTCAGTATTCACACCATTAGCGCCCGAGATAGTCGCAAAATTCTTTACGACATAGTCAATCCGGGTATAAAATTCCTGCATAAGAGGATTAAATTCAGTACCGGGAGTAGGATCTGTTTTTTTCCAGTATTCAGCAAGTTTTTCAGCATATTCTTCATCATCACCCCTGAGAAGCCCGCTTATAACCGAGTCTTTCTCAATAAATTTCAGTGCAGATATAGCCATTTCAGGATTTTTAAGGGAAAGTGGTTTATTAATCCATTTACATCCAAGCTGAAACTTTTGCTGTTCACCGGGTTCATTTTTTTCTGAGGCAATGATCTGAAACCCTCCTTCTTTAACAGAATTACTTATCCCATCAATGCTGTATATAGAATACAAACTGTCGTCAGCATTGTTATTTATAATGATTTTGCCTCCGCACTCATCCAGTGTGATTTTCTCTTTAAGAGGGTTGGTTAATACCTTCTTATAAAGAGTATCTTTTTTTTAATGATAAGTACAGAGAGGGAATCAGAATTTGGTTTTTCACAGGAATAACAAACGAATATTTATTCTCATCGAAAGGCAACCCGCCTCCGTAGTTGGCAAGGACGGCCCGGTTATTACATTCTGTCATTCTTTCATTAACGACGAGGGGAGAAAGAATATTTTTGACCTGTTGATCTTCATGATATAAGAGGGAGCTTCAACTCCCTGTCGGATTTATAATCATAAAGTATCTCCATAATGGAATATGTACCGGGAGACAGATCAAGCTTAAGAAGTCCTTCCGAATAGATAACAGGTGACCTGGTCTGCTCATAATCGGGAACCTGAATATTTTTTTCTTTTATCGCACGGGTGACAAATTTCTGTCCGCTGGAATCGAAGACTTCAACCGATATCCTGTACTGGGCAAGGAACAGGTCCGATCCTTTTTCGAAAACGAGCCGTTAAGCGGAAGTTTATAGGTATAATAAACATTACCGGAATCACCGGAAGGAAGCTGAACGAAATTGGAATACAGAACATGAGGCATCCCGGACTGAGCATTGATTAATCCGGATAAGAACAATATCGACAGAAAGAAGGAAAGTTTAGACACAGAATCTCTTTTTTTTCTTAAACCTAATATCCCGCATCAACCTTTTCAATACTATAATTTTGCATCATTAGTAAAGAGACTAACTACGGCCGGTAAGCAAAGAAAGGACTCCGCCTTATCAGCTGTTCATATTAGTGAGGAATTCCTTATTATTCTTGGTTCCTCTCATCTTATCAAGCAAAAATTCCATTGCTTCAATTGGACTAAAGTCACTAAGTATTTTTCTAAGTATCCAAATTTTTGGAGATCATCTTCTTTCATAAGAAGGTCTTCCCTCCTGGTTCCGGAACGGTTAACATCGATTGCAGGGAATATTCGTCTGTCGCTTAAGATCGCGGTTCAGAACAATTTCCATATTACCAGTACCTTTAAATTCTTCAAAGATAACGTCATCCATCCTGCTTCCGGTATCGATTAACGCAGTTGCAAGAATAGTAAGACTTCCGCCGTCCTCGGTATTTCTTGCCGCACCGAAAAATCTTTTTGGTTTATGAAGAGCATTTGAATCAACACCGCCTGAAAGAATTCTTCCGCAGTGAGGGACCACAATATTATGCGCGCGTGCGAGGCGTGTAATACTATCAAGCAGAATAACAACATCTTCCTTGGCTTCAACAAGTCTTTTTGCTTTTTCGATTACCATATCAGCAACCTGTACGTGTCTTTCGGCAGGTTCATCAAAGGTGGACTGAAATTACTTCACCTTTTACCGAGCGTTCCATATCAGTTACTTCTTCGGGGCGCTCATCAATTAAAAGTATAAGAAGTTTTATTTCAGGATGATTTCTTGTAATAGAGTTCGCAATTTTCTGAAGAATGATTGTCTTACCGCTCTTTGGAGGAGATACAATTAAACCTCTCTGTCCTTTTCCAATCGGCGAAAGAAGATCCATTATTCTCATAGAGTATTCACCAGGAGCGGATTCAAGACTAATTCTTCTTGTAGGATAAACCGGTGTAAGGTTATCAAACAGTGTTCGTTCCCTAATAGCTTCAGGATCCTGACCATTAACAGCTTCAACTCTTAGCAAAGCAAAAAATCTTTCACCTTCTTTAGGCGGTCTTACCTGGCCGCTAACAAAGTCTCCAGTTCGTAAAGTGAATTTTTTGATCTGTGACGGTGAAACATAAATATCGTCAGGCGATGGTAAATAATTATAATCAGCCGAACGTAGAAAACCATATCCGTCAGGAAGAACTTCCAGAACACCCCTGGAAAATGTTAAACCGTCTTTGGCGGTCTGTCGCTTCCAGAATTTTGAAAATTAGTTCCTGTTTTCTTAAATCAGTATAGCCCGAAATATTCAGATCTTTCGCAATCTGATTCAGTTCAACGATTTTTTTGGATTTCAGTTCGGAAATATCCATTGGCATAATACGACCTTAAAGAATTAGTTATATAAATATCTTAGTTATATTTTGCGTGCTTAAATACACTTATCGGAAAAGTTTAGGGGTTATATTTTTACTCTTTTTTATTGTCTTTTGAAAGGAACCAGAGGTTTATATGAAAATTAGCGCTAATTAAAAAAAATGTCAAGCGGTAGCAGATAAAATCAGGTCAGATTTTATATCCCCGATGAGATACATACTGCCAGTTACTACCAGACATTCATTTAGTTCCCTTCCTTCAAATTCCTTCACAAATTCCGAAGGATTATTTTCAATTATTCCTTTTAAATTATGCTTTTCAACGATTAAGGCTAATTCTTCAGCAGGGAGCGCTCTTTCATACCTTGCCCTGCACAGGTGAATTTCATCAAAAACATCAATGGCAAGTTCAAGCATTTCTTCAACAGCTTTATCTTTCATCACTCCAAATAATAATACTCTTTTACTGTACCTGTTTTTCTCTTTTCTGAATTCTGAAATAAAATTGTTGAAACTTTCGGGGTTGTGTGCTGAATCGAAAATGATATCCGGTTCTTTTCTATAATACTCAAAGCGTCCCTGAATTCCTGTGTTAGAAATTACACGTTTTATCCCATGTTCGATGAGATGAAAATTAGTCACATCCAGTGTTTTTATCAATGCCAGGGCAGCAAGCGCCGCGTTATATTTCTGGTAATTACCCTTAAGAGGCATCCGCCAGTCATCCAGTTCAATCTCCTCTGTATAAAGTTCAAGCATATTCCCTTTTTCGAGGATATAATCATTTATTTCGAAGAGTTCATCATTGTATTCACTGCATTTTTTACGTATTACTTCCATAGCAAGTTCATCAATTTTCCCTGTAAAGACCTTCGAATTCTTTTTTATTATACCAGCTTTTTCATAAGCGATCTTATCGATTGTATCACCAAGAATCTGTTTGTGTTCAAGGCTTATAGAGGTAATGATGACGGCCAGGGAGTTTAGTACATTAGTAGCATCAAGCCTTCCTCCGAGTCCTGTTTCAATTACTGCATAATCTACTTTGTTCACGACAAAATATTGAAAGGCGAGAGCAGTAGTAACCTCAAAGAATGTTAGTCCTATTTCATCAATTTCCTTCTGATACGAAGAGACAAAACCTGCAATAAAATCATCGGGTATTTCCCTTCCGTTGATCTTTACCCGCTCATTAAACCTGACAAAATGAGGAGATGTATAGAGACCCACCTCATAGCCCATCTCGTGAAGCATACTTGCAGCAAAAGCGGCCGTGCTTCCCTTCCCGTTCGACCCGGCAATATGAAAAGCTTTCAGCTTTTCCTGCGGATTACCTATAAGTTTAAGAAACGAGGTAATATTATCAAGACCGAGTTTAATATTAAACTGGTGAAGAGAATATAACTTTTCTAAGGCTGAATTTATTTCCATTCATTAAATAATATATGAACCGGTGAGTTCCGACAATTTAATTATTCCTGAATCCTTACAATATTCTTCAAGTTCCTTAATTATCTCCATCGGGGCGGTCGGATCAATAAAATTCAATGTTCCTATCTGGATTGCTGATGAACCAACGATCATAAACTCAACCACATCCTTCCAGTTCATTATTCCGCCTATTCCTATGATGGGGATATCTACCTTCTGTTTTATTTCAAGGACCTTAGCGAGTGCGACCGGTTTAATAGCCGGACCCGAAAGGCCACCATTTACGTTCTTTATTTTCGGTTTTTTTGTAAAAATGTTGAATGCCGTTCCCACCAGGGTGTTTATCGCCGACACAGCATCTCCACCTGAATCTTTAACAGCTTTAGCAAATTCGGATATATATGAAACATTGGGAGACAACTTAATTATTACAGGTTTGTTTGTAACTGCTTTTACCCGATCGGTGATCTTTGCAACAGCACTTACATCATTCCCAAACTGAAGACCTCCCTCTTTAACATTAGGACAGGAAACATTTATCTCGAAAGCATCCACTGCTTTCTGTTCAGTAAGTATCCTGGTACATTCTACATATTCTTCTATAGAACTTGCAGCTATATTGCAGATAAGCGGAACATCATACTTCTCAATAAAGGGAATCTTTGTTTTAATATATTCTTCAACACCAACGTTAGCTAGACCTATTGCATTTAACATTCCGGAAGAAGTTTCAACAATACGCTGCGGAGGATTTCCTTTTCTAGGTTTTAAACTTAATGATTTTGTTACTATACCACCAATTTTATTCAGGTCAATAAATTCGGATATTTCATTTCCGTATCCAACTGTTCCCGAAGCGAGCAGAACGGGATTCCTGAATGTCATCGGTCCTACTTTAACTCTGAGATCAGGATTGCTCATATAACCACATCCTTTACATTAAAGACTGGTCCATCTTTACATACAAGAAGAAACCTGTCTTTTTGTTCTGCAGATTCAATGGGACAGCCCTGGCAAATACCGAATCCGCAGGCCATGGCACACTCGGTAGATACTTCACAGTTTATATCGTTCGTGATTGCTAATTCTTTTAAAGATCGAAGCATGGCATTAGGTCCGCAGCCGAAAATTTTTATCTTTTTCTCTCCAAGTTCAGGGAGCCTGGATGACAACATTTCGACGACAGTACCTTTAAATCCTTCAGATCCATCGTCAGTCGACAGGTTAATATTAACTAAACCATATTTAATAAGATCAGAGTGAGACCTGCCTCCAACAAAGGTGATAACCTTTTTATCTTCCGGGATGTTTCGGGTTAGATAAGGGAACGGTGCAGCACCGAGGCCTCCTGCCGCTATAACCACAGTATCGTAATCGTCTGTAATATTGAATCCGTTGCCGAGGGGTCCGAGTATATCGATCATCTCACCAGGGTGTTTCCTGGCAAGAAGCTTTGTACCCTCACCGTATACATTAAACATAATAAAGAAATGATCGCCTTCAACGTCGCAGACGCTGAACGGGCGGCGAAGAAGAGGAAAATGGGATGCTGAAACGCGGATATTCAGAAATTGTCCCGGTTTGATCACAGACGCAATTTCAGGAGAGTAGATTTTTAACAGAAAGATCTGGTTTTCAAGCTCTAATGTTTCAGCGACAGGTGCGTTAGTTACAAGCACATTTATTCCTTAAGGTTTCCATCAGAATAAGAATTAAATTTGAATGATGGTAAATATGGAAGGCCGATGTTAGCCGTAATTAAATTATATTATTAAATACAAAATAAAATTAAAAAAATATAAATAAATAATCGAGGGCAGGATCACCCTGATTTTTCACCTGAACTTTTTCTCAATCCCTGTTATCTTATCAAGCCGTCTCTGATGTCTTCCTCCACCGAATTTTGTAATAAGCCAGACTTCAAGAATCGATATGATAGTTTCCTCCCCGAGAGCCTTCGCACCGAGTACAAGCACATTAGCATCATTATGCTCTCTCGCGCTTCTGGCAGAGAATTCGTTATAGCAGGTGGCCGCTCTTATTCCGTTAAGCTTATTTGCGGTAATAGCCGAAGGGATGCCCGTTGCATCGATTATTATTCCGAAATCAGCCTCACTTTCCTGAACCTTTTTTGCAGCGGCGAAAGCGAAATCAGGATAATCACACGATTTCTCATCATAAGTACCCACATCTAGAAGCTGATAGCCTTTCTCTGTAAGCACTTTTGTAAGTAGATTTTTAGTTCTGAAGCCTGTATGATCGCTGCCTATAACAATCCTGTTCAGCCTGGTTGTTTTGAAGAGTTTGTGAGATTCATCTCCCAGTTTTTCGGCCTCATCCCTGTCAACCACCTTTAGTCCCATCTCTTTTATCTTATCCTGAGCCGAAGGAGTAAGGATATCATCCTTTCCAATCAGGATAATTTCACTTTCCTTTGCTGCGTTGTATATGTCTTTCTCAGTTAAGAGTTTCTTCATAGGGCAGATCTCAGGAATAAGATCCCTAATTATTATAAGTATTCCGTCAGCTTGTTTATTTTAAGATGGTCTACAATCTTTTTAACATCCTGGCTTTTATCTCTTCTGCATACTAGCAAAGCATTATCAGTATTTATAATTATAAGGTTATCAACTCCGATAACCGAAGTAAACTTATCAGGTGAGTAAATATACGAATCCACTGTCATTTCCGTAAAAATAGTACCGACTAAAGCATTCCCGTTTTCATCTTTATTCGTAAGCTGGTATACCTCCTCCCAGCTTCCAACATCACTCCAGGTAAATTCACCTTTAATAAGGTAAACGTTCTGCGACTTTTCCATGATACCATAGTCGATGGAAATATTCCGGAGCTTCCCGTAAACATTTGCGAGTGTATCGCTGAATTGAGGAGAGTTAAGGGAAGGTTTAAGTTCACCAAGTCCTTCGTGAAGGTCGGGCATATATTTTTCAATTTCATTCAGAATTGCATCCACATGCCAGATAAACATACCGCTGTTCCAGTAAAAATCGCCGCTCTCAAGGAACCTTACAGCGGTAGCATAATTCGGTTTCTCAGCAAAAGTGTAAACTTTGTGAATATGGTCAGCTATTTCATTTTCTTCCATCTGGATATATCCGTAGCCTGTTTCAGGCCGGGTGGGTTTGATGCCGATCGTTACAAGTCCTTTTGACTTTTCTGCAAATTCAGCGGCCTCATTAAGGGTTTTGTGATAATCCTTTATATCTTTTATAATATGATCGGCAGGAAGAATAAGAGTTACAGCATCGGCACATTTCGATTTTACGATAAGGGAAGCGAGTCCTATGCAGGCCGCGGTATTCCGTCCGAAAGGTTCCTCAATCACATTTTCTTTTGGAATGTCAGGAAGCTGTTTTATTATTTCATCTCTCTGCACCTTATTAGTTATCAGGAAAATATTTTCTTCAGGAACTATACCATTAAGCCGTTCTACTGTTTCCTGGATCATTGTATTAGTTCCGAAAATATTAAGCAGTTGCTTGGGTGTCTTCTTTTTACTTCTTGGCCAGAATCTTGAGCCGACCCCTCCGGCCATAATCACTGCATATAAATTCATTTCTGAGTGTTTTCCTTCATTGTTATTGATTCAATCCTCTCACCGAACTCCTCTGCACGGTTGAGGTAGTTTGTTATATCAACTTCCTTCCCTCTCACGACTGCCACAATAACTATCAGGCAGGCGCGCATCGATTCGATAGTATCTTTATCAGGGGTAAGGGCTTTACTATTAATTAATCTCAAAGCTTTGGCCGTAATCCTGTGCATGTTCGCAATAATCTCGAAACCTGCCCGCGATGATACTTCGGCATTGTGAGACAGAGTATCTGCAAAGCTGACAACATCAGACCTGTCGGCTTCTCCCTCAGCAAGGCTTTTCAGCATAGCATCGAGGGGTTTAATCGGTTTCAGAACAGTAGACTCATAATTCTGGAAAAACACATCATCATCTTTTTCCTCATCCATAATAATTTTTTCTTTTATAGATTCTCTGTCAGCATGTTCAAAAGAAATCTTCTCAGCAGTTCGTTTCGAGAGATCAATATTTATTTCTTCTTCGCCGGCAGGTTTATTCTCCCCATATAGAGCATTGACTGCCTCCTTGAAATTCACAGGCCCCACATTATCAAGCATATTATTAAGGTCTTTAATCAGGCCCTGACTGTGCTCTCTGAATTTTTCTGAGAGTTTATTCATATCAACCTGCGTCTGGGTTAGAAAATTATATATATCATTGAGCCTGATGGCAAGGGTTGAGAACTGGGTGATCTTTTTCATTTTTTTTATATCAGCTTCAAGATCCTCCGAATTAGAGATCAGTTCTTTAAGTAATCCCACCACCTCAATCTTCTGGGTACTCAAGCGAAGACTGTTGGCAGCATTGCCGATTGATTGTATAATATATTGTTTAGTTAAGTTCATCAAACCCTTTTATTTCCGGAATTCGTCAAAAACTTTCCTTTATGATGCCTTTTCAGGAAGGAAAGGATAAAACAGGCAGACGGCCCAGCAAAGATTATAATTTTAGATTGAAAATATAGCGGTAATTCGATTTATAATCAATTAATAGTGTACAGATATCATCAACAGTTAATAATCGTGACCAGCCCCCCTCTTCTCTATCCTTCTTTTTCTCCCTATTGAGAAAAGGAAAAATTCCAATCATCTTAATATTGATAATATCCATTGAATTCAAATGCATTTCGATACTTAATAGACTTATTTCACGTGGCATATATATTGAAAATGCCGCGGCATTGAAAATATTTGCTGCCCTCAAATAGCAAATTGTAACTGTTGAATTTATTGACATTACTTACCCGTAGTGTTAATTTTGACCAAAAATTTAAATTTATGATAACAGAATTCGGTAAGATATTCGTTTTTATTCTCACAGCTATTCTCTTCGTTATCGTTGCCGTTTTTGCGGCCAAGCTCATCCGTCCTTCACGTCCGACCAAAGAGAAACTTTTGACTTATGAGTGCGGTGAGAATATTGAGGGTTCCCCCTGGGTTAAATTTAATATACGGTTTTATGTTGTTGCCTTAATCTTCCTCATCTTCGACGTGGAAGTTGTGCTGCTTGTGCCATGGGCTCTGGTATATAGAAACTTCGGCATGGGAGGTTTCCTGGTCGGTGCAATCTTCCTGATTCTCCTTGGTCTTGGTATGGCCTACGAATGGCGCAAGGGAGACCTTGAATGGGCACGTCCAAAACCCGTTCCTCCGGTTATTAAAAAGAAAGCAGAAGTAAAGCAGGAAATAGCAACAGAGGAAGTTGTTTAACACGATAATAATAGAAATCGAAAATGGGACTACTAGACAAACAATTAAATGATGGAAATATAGTTGTAACCAAAGTTGAGGATCTATTAAACTGGGCCAGGCTTTCATCTGTCTGGCAGGTCGGGTTTGGTCTGGCCTGTTGTGCAATTGAAATGATGGCTACCTCCGCTTCACATTATGATTTCGACAGGTTCGGCGTTATACCCCGCCCTTCACCCCGCCAGTCTGATGTAATTATAATTTCCGGAACGGTAACGCTTAAAATGGCTCTTCGCGTAAAGAGATTGTACGAACAGATGCCTGATCCCAAATATGTTATCTCAATGGGAAGCTGCTCTAACTGCGGCGGCCCTTACTGGGAACACGGGTATCATGTATTAAAAGGAGTTGACAGAGTTATACCGGTGGATGTTTACGTTCCGGGATGTCCTCCCCGCCCTGAAGCTTTACTAGAGGGACTTTTAAAGCTGCAGGAAAAAATCCGCAATGAATCTATAGTAAAGAAATCAGCATGAAATCCACAGAAGAAATTTTCGAAATTCTGAAAAGCAGATTCAGTGATGCTGTAACTAATCTTGTTACAGAACAGCCGGTAGAATCCTATTTTTCAGTGGCACCTGGTGAAATAAACAATGTCTGCCTTTTCCTTAAAGATACAGAGGAGCTGCTCTTTGATAACCTGATGAACCTCTCAGGGGTTGATGATAACAACGGGGAAAAGAAATCTGCTGAGGACGGTACTTTCACTATTACCGGGGCGAACTTTAAGCGTATTCTATCATCTGGAATCAACTTCTCTGAAGCACAAGGTTGTGCTCAAAGTTTCTGTTCCGAGAGAAAATCCCTATCTTGAATCTGTTGCCGAAGTCTGGAGATGCGCCGACTGGCACGAGAGAGAGGCTTATGATCTTATTGGATTTAACTTCCTGAATCATCCTGACCTTAGAAGGATACTGATGCCCTATGACTGGGAAGCCGGACATCCGTTAAGAAAAGACTATAAGAATCCCGAATTCTACAAAGGCATGAAAGTTCCCTACTAAGAAATTATTTATTTGAAATAATCGTTTTTGGAATCTGAATAATGATTGTTGAAGCACAAAAAGAGATAAACCCTAACGGAGTAAGAACTGAAGAGATGGTTCTGAATATGGGCCCTCAGCATCCATCTACTCACGGAGTTCTAAGACTGGAACTTACTCTTAACGGTGAAATAATAGTGCAATGCCAGCCCCATATCGGCTATCTCCACCGCTGTTTTGAGAAGCATGCGGAAGCAATGACCTATCCCCAGGTTGTGCCCTATACCGACAGGATGGATTACCTGGCTTCCATGTATAATGAATTTGGCTACGCTATAGCAGTTGAGAAATTATTAGGTATTCAGGTACCGGAGAGGGTTGAGTATATCCGTGTTATAATGGGAGAATTTCAGAGAATAGCTTCTCACCTTGTAGCTCTTGGTACCTACGGTGCGGACATCGGCGCAATGACCCCTTTCCTTTTCTGCTTCAGGGACCGTGAGAAAATTCTGAGTCTTTTTGAACTGGTTTCGGGCGCAAGGCTTCTTTACAATTATATTTGGCCGGGCGGACTTTCGCATGACCTTCATCCCGACTTTGTCAGACTCGCAAAGGAATTCATTCCCTACTTCAGGCCGAAGATAAAAGAACTTAATGATCTTCTTACCGGGAACAGGATATTTATTGAAAGGACTGCCAACGTAGGAGTTCTGCCGCTTGAGACAGCGATTAACTTCGGCATCTCCGGTCCCAACCTGAGAGCCAGCGGAATGAAATGGGATCTCAGGAAAGATGATCCTTATTCAGTCTATGACAGGTTTGATTATGATATTCCTGTAGGCAAAGGCGAGATGGGTACTGTAGGCGACTGTTGGGACAGATATTACATGAGAGTGCTTGAGATGGAAGAAAGCCTTAAGATAATTGAGCAGGCTCTCGATCAGATTCCCGAAGGCGATGTTGCATCTGCAATACCGAAAAGAATAAAGCCTCCGGTAGGACAGGTTTATGCCCGTGTTGAGAACCCCCGCGGCGAATTAGGTTATTTTATTATCAGCGATGGTACTGTGAATCCTTTCAGAATTAAGGTAAGAGGTCCATCTTTTGTACACCTTGAAATTATGAATGAACTCTGTAAAGGACACATGATCGCTGATGTAATTGCAATTCTGGGAAGTATCGATATTGTATTAGGAGAGGTCGACAGATGATTTACGATTACCTCGTTAACTGGACAGGAAGCGCACCTTTATCAGCGTTTATAATGAGCCTTCTGCCTCTGTTTGTTTTTATTCTTCCCTTCGCCCTGTTTGCAGTGCTGCTTGAAAGAAAAGTTTCAGCACATATGCAGGACAGGCTTGGACCGATGAGGGTAGGCTACCATGGGATTCTTCAGACTGTAGCAGATATATTAAAGCTGGTCCAGAAAGAAGATATTGTTCCCGAAGGAACTGATAAACCGCTGTTCAATATTGCACCGGCTCTTGTATTCGCCGGAAGCTACGCGGTATTTGCGGCGATACCTTTCTCAGGAGCATTCATCGGGGCTAACATTGATCTTGGACTTTTCTATATAGTAGCTGTATCGGGATTGGTAGTGGCCGGTATTCTCATGGCAGGATGGGCATCAAATAATAAATATTCCCTGCTCGGTGCAATGAGATCGGCAGCCCAGATTATCAGCTACGAGATTCCCACTATGCTTGTTATCCTTACAATAGTAATGATTACGGGAACACTTAACCTTTATACATTAAGCGAAATGCAAACTGGCTATTTCTGGAACTGGATGATTTTCGGCGGTCCTGATTTAGGCATAAGCAAGTTTCTTTTTATTCCTTTGATGATTGTTGCATTTGTTATTATCTATTTGTCTTCACTTGCTGAAGTAAACAGAACACCTTTTGATATACCTGAAGCTGAATCAGAACTGGTTGCAGGTTATCATACAGAGTATTCAGGAATGAAATTCGCAATGTTCTTCCTGGCTGAATACGCTAATATGTTTGCAGTTTCAGCAATAGTATCTGCAATATTCTTCGGAGGATTTCAATCGCCTTTCGGTTACCTAGGTAATAGCCTCGGGATTCACTGGCTGGTTCCGTTTGAACAATTCTTCTGGTTCACAGCAAAAGGGATTTTCTTTGTGTTTGTACAGATGTGGCTGAGATGGACTTTACCAAGACTTCGTGTTGACCAGCTGATGGCCTTATGCTGGAAATATTTAATTCCGATCGCTTTTGTTGATCTTTTAATTGTCGGCTTAATAACAGTACTCTAAAAATATGAAACAATATCTTGAAAATATCTGGACGGGAGTTGTTACTGTTCTAATAGGAATGAAGGTAACGTTTAAGCATATGTTCGTTCCTGCTGTAACTATTCAGTATCCTGATGTAAGACCTGAACTCCCTGAAAGAGAACGCAATCGGCTTTATGTTAATATGGATGACTGCATTGGCTGCGACCAGTGCGCAAGAGCTTGTCCCGTTAACTGTATTGAAATTGAAACCGTTAAAAGTCTCCCCGCTGAAGATCTTGGCAAAACTTCCAATGGTAAAAAGAAGGCCCTGTGGGTAACGAAATTTAATATAGATATTGCAAAATGCTGCTACTGCCAGCTCTGTGTGTTCCCCTGTCCTACCGAATGTATATATATGACCGATGTTTATGAATTTTCCGAGTATGACAGGAATAAGCTTGTATATAACTTCGTGACCCTCACTCCGCAGGAGATCGAAGAGAAGAAAGATAATTATGCAAAGCTTGAAGCAGAAAAAGCAGCCCAGAAGGCAAAGGCAGCAGCTGAAAAAGCTGCGGCGGTTAAAGCTGAGCCAATAACTGAACCCAAAGCTGCCCCTAAAACAGTACCGGGAGCTGAGCCTAAGACTGAACCTAAATCCGGGCGTGCACCGGCACCGGGAACTGGATCTGAATCTAAGTCCAAAGATGAAAATAAACCGCCGGATAATACCGGAAGCGCTAATTAAATAAAGATATTTTAAGATGAATATTTACGACATAATCTTTTATCTGTTCGCAGCAGTAACTCTGGTTTCTGCCTTCTTCGTTGTAACAACAAGGAATATTGTTCATTCTGCTTTCTTTTTGTTGTTCACATTCTTCGGTGTAACGGGAATCTACGTTCTGCTGGGAGCAGATTTTGTAGCAATAGTACAGCTGATTGTTTATGTAGGCGGAATCCTCATACTGCTAATATTCGGCGTGATGCTTACGAACAAAATCACTAATGTTCAGATAAAAACAGGCACAATGCAGATGCTTCCGGCCGCGATAGGTGTGGGATTATTAGCAGGACTCCTTCTATCCTCAGTGGTCAATACAAACTGGAAGGTCCTTCCTGCTACTATTCCGCTTTCCAATGCAGGAACCATCGGTACATTGCTTCTGCAGGAATACGTTATAGTATTCGAACTTCTGGGAATCATTCTTTTAATAGCATTATTAGGAGCAGCTTCAATAGCTCGCAGGTAAATTATGGAAAACATAGGTCTTAATCATTTTCTAATAATCAGTGTTCTGCTATTCTCAATGGGCATCTTCGGTATAATCACCAGGAGGAATGCCGTTATGGTATTGATGGGTGTAGAACTTATTCTGAATGCAGCGAATATAAACTTTATTGCTTTTTCCAGGTACGGAAACTTTGGGTATAACGGCCAGGTAATGGCGCTATTTATAATAGTGCTGGCGGCAGCCGAAGCAGCAATCGCTCTGGCAATAGTATTAAATATTTACAAAACATTCTCAACTGTTAATGTTGATGAAATAGACAGACTGAAAGATTAAATGGTATGGCAGAATCAACTTTAATACAGCTTGCAACCGCGGTTCTTTTTCTTCCACTGCTAGGATTCACTGTTGCCCTTTTCTTCGGGAAGAAAATAAAAGCTGCATACTGGTTTGAGATTTTCACTGTATTGCTCGGGTTCGTATTTACAATAATTATTGCGGCAGCCAAGTTATCATCATCAGGGGGTCCTATTACAGCAGAGTTCACCTGGATTAACCTGGGCAACCTTCCGCTGATAGGTGATCTTAAGGTCGACCTGGGACTACTGCTCGATAATATTTCTGTAATAATGATATCGGTGGTCTTCCTGATCAGCATCCTGGTCCATAGTTTTTCCCTCATATACATGGAAGGAGATAAAAGATACAGCCGGTACTTTGCATACCTTGGATTTTTTACTTTCTCGATGAGCGGAATCGTTCTTACCCACAACTTCTTTATGATGTATATCTTCTGGGAACTTGTAGGTATTTCATCCTACCTGCTGATAGGATTCTGGTATGAAAAGAAGACTGCATCGGATGCTGCTAAAAAAGCTTTCCTTGTAAACAGAATAGGCGATATAGGGATGCTGGCCGGTATTCTGATTATATATACTACTTACCATACTTTTACTTTTAACAAAATATTTCTTGCTATCTCAAACGGTCAGCTTCCTTTTAATAGTGAATTCTGGCTAACAGTAACTGGAATACTAATCTTCTGCGGTGCGATAGGAAAATCAGCCCAGTTCCCTCTCCACGTATGGCTGCCGGATGCAATGGAAGGCCCCACCCCGGTTAGCGCTCTTATTCACGCAGCAACAATGGTCGCAGCAGGCGTGTTCTTTGTGACCAGGGTATTCACTATGCTGACCGGCGACGCCCTCTTGTTCATTGCTATCATCGGTGCACTCAGTGCTCTTATTCCTGCGACAATTGCTCTGACACAGACAGATATTAAAAAAGTTCTTGCATATTCCACCGTAAGCCAGCTTGGATATATGGTAATGGCTCTGGGAGTGGGTGCATACCAGTTCGCATTCTTCCATTTGATTACGCACGCTTTCTTTAAAGCCTGCCTCTTCCTTGATTCCGGTTCTGTTATACATGCCATGCATCACGAACAGGATATCAGCCAGATGGGCGGACTAAGGAAGAAGATGCCTATTACTTATGCTTCGTTCCTTATTTCATCACTTGCAATTTCAGGTATTCCGTTAACATCAGGTTTTCTGAGTAAAGATGGAATTCTTGCCGGATCATATGCTTTTGCTTCATTAACCGGACACTGGTTCTTTCCTGTAGTTGGATTTTTTGTGGCAGCATTAACTGCATTCTATATGTTCAGGCTTCTGATCCTTACTTTCCACGGGAAACCACGCAACCAGGAAAAATACGATCATGCGCACGAATCGAAATTCACTATGGCAATGCCGCTGGTTGTTCTTTCTATGCTTTCAGTATTTATCTGGTACACCCCGAATCCTTTCAACCCGGAAGCCGGTGCATTTTTATCAAAGTGGGTTAAGGTTCCTGAACTTTCTGTCCCTGATAATGCACGTTATGATTTTATGAAAACAGACGTGAAGGCGGATGTTGGACAGGAAGTTGAAGTTAAAGAGCCTGAAGTAATCTTCTCTTCAGCATATACTGAGGCAATGCATCATGTTCATTACCCGGCAATGTTACTCTCATTATTCCTTGCCGGTATTGGAATACTCCTGGCTTTCACAATGTACCAATGGCAGAAGATCAGTGCGGATAAATTTGCTGAAAAGCTTAAGCCGCTTTACCTTCTCTCACTAAATAAGTGGTATTTCGATGAACTCTATGATGCTACTTTTGTTGCAGGAACAATCGGCATCAGTAAGTTCCTGGCGTGGTTCGATTTGTTCTTCATTGACGGAATAGTAAACGGATCAGCTACCGTTACAAAAGGTCTATCAAGGTTCAGCGGCAGATTTGATAACGTTGTCGTAGACGGACTTGTAAACTTTATGGCCTACCTCTCAGGATTCGTCGGATTGATTTTCAGACGCTTCCAGACAGGTAAGGTTCAGACCTATATCGTATTGGTGATATTCTCGTTAGTAATTTTATTGTTTTTATTTAAGTCATTTTAAGGTAGAAATTTATCAGGTAATATGATGGAAAACTTCCCTATTCTTTCGCTAATAACATTCCTCCCTGTTCTGGGTATGATCATAATTATGTTCCTGCCCAAAACTCAATCTCAGATAATAAAGAGCTTAACGCTCCTGATCACCAGTATACAACTAGTCCTGGCGGTTTTGATACTTGCAAATTATAACTACACGGCGGGAGGAATAAACGATGCTTCATCATTCCAGTTTATAGAGAGATTCAGATGGATTGACATAGGCGGATTTGCCTGGATAGGTAAAATCAAAATAGACTATTTCCTGGGAATTGACGGATTGAGCGTCCCGATGGTTCTGCTTACAGCGATCATAACATTTGTGGCAACCCTATCCTCCTGGAATATTAATAAGTCAGTTAAAGGTTACTTTGCTTTATTCCTTCTACTCGATACCGGTATGATGGGAGTTTTCGTAGCACTTGATTTCTTCCTGTTCTATATTTTCTGGGAACTGATGCTTCTCCCGATGTACTTCCTGATCGGTATCTGGGGAGGTCCGAGAAGAGAGTACGCTGCTATTAAGTTCTTCCTTTACACTTTACTCGGAAGTGTTTTCATCTTATTAGTAATGATCGGACTATACTTTAGTACAATGGAAACGATGGCCGACGGCACAAAAGTATTTACATTCAATATGCTGTCGATGATGGACACATCCAATTTTACAGCCGGAGGTATTCTTTCGCCGCTGAATCCTTCCAACCTGAGATTTATTGCCTACATTGCCCTGTTTATTGGTTTTGCTATTAAAATTCCTATGTTCCCGTTCCACACCTGGCTGCCTGATGCTCACGTTGAAGCCCCAACAGCAATTAGCGTGATACTTGCAGGCGTTCTTCTTAAAATGGGAACATACGGAATTTTGAGAGTTTGCTTCCCGGTATTTCCTGAAATCACACAGCAGCTTGTTTGGTATATTGCTCTTTTCGGAATGATTAATATACTTTACGGTGCTTTATGCGCAATGGCGCAGAAAGACTTTAAGAAGCTCATCGCTTACTCATCTGTATCCCATATGGGATTTGTGATGCTAGGGATGGCTTCACTAAATACGCTCGGTATCTCAGGAGCTGTACTCCAGATGTTCAACCACGGAACAATTACAGCAATGCTCTTCTTAATTGTGGGCGTTATTTATGATCGTGCTCATACAAGAGGCCTTGATGACTTCGGAGGACTCGCAAACCAGATGCCTATCTATTCAGGTTTCACAACGTTAGCCTTCTTCGCAGCAATAGGTTTACCCGGATTAAGCGGTTTCGTTTCTGAGGCTTTCGTATTCCTCGGTGCCTTCGGAACGGAAAGTATACGAGTACTTACAATTATTTCAACCCTCGGTATTTTACTCGGTGCAGGTTATATGCTCTGGGCATTCCAGCGTGTTTATCTCGGTAACCTTAAAGAAAAATGGTCTTCGCTTAAAGATCTTACTTTCAGGGAATATGCAATGCTCGTACCATTAGCCGTAATAGTTATATTCCTTGGTATTTACCCTGCAGCTATGTTGAACCTGATGAATGCTTCTGTAAATGCAATGGTTAAATTTATGGCGCATGCACAGACTGTCTACAGTCAGTTTGCATCATTCTAAGATATTAAACGGAAATTGAAAAATGATGGATCTCAGTTATATAACTAAAAGTCTTTACCTGATTAAGCCTGAACTAATTATTTCGGCAGTTATCGTTGTCCTCGTTGTTACCGATCTGATAATGGATAAAAATAAGAAACTACTTCCTTTTATCTCACTGGCCGGACTGCTGGTGGCAGGCTATTTTGTGATAGACCAGTTTGGATTAAGTACCTTTGCAAGTAAACCGCAGGGCGGATCGGGATTGATTGCTGTAGATTCCTTCGGGGCATTTTTCAAACTTATTGTTATCCTTTCTTCCCTCTTCATTGTCTACTTCTCTGTTAATTCCGATGAAGTAAGACAGAGTATGGACAGGCATGGCGAATATTACAGCCTGATCTTCGGTATGATCCTAGGAATGTTCTTTATGATAACAGCCGCGGATCTGATCCTGATTTATCTGTCACTGGAACTCGTTTCCTTATCTTCTTACGTGCTTGCAGGATTTACTAAAACCTCACTGAGAAACAGTGAGGCTTCACTTAAATACATTATCTACGGAAGTGTAGCAAGCGGTATAATGCTTTTCGGAATTTCACTCCTCTATGGAATGACAGGATCGACAAATATGTACGAGATAAACCTGATCCTTCAGAACGGCAGCTACAACACTCTCACCATGCTTATTTCGGGACTGCTGATATTCACCGGCATCGGCTATAAGATCTCCGCAGCGCCTTTCCACTTCTGGACTCCTGATGTTTACGAAGGAGCCCCTGTAACAATAACGGCTTATCTATCTATAGCCAGCAAAGCTGCAGGTTTTGCATTGCTGATAAGATTTATCAGAGTAACTTTTGTAATCGGCGTCGACCAGAACGGCTACTGGCACCTGATTAATCTGATCGATTGGAAATCATTTTTCATAGTTATCTCAATCCTTACTATGACTCTCGGTAACTTTGCTGCCCTGTGGCAAAGTAATATGAAGAGGCTTCTGGCTTATTCAAGTATAGCTCACGCCGGTTATATTCTACTTGGACTTGCAGTTTTATCAAACCAGGGATTGACGGCGATCCTCATTTATTTCGGTGTTTATGCTTTCATGACTCTCGGTGCTTTCTTCGTAGTAATGCTCATAGCTAACAAAATCGGCTCCGAGGAGCTTGACGAATATAAAGGCCTTGGCTACGCTTCCCCATGGCTGGGAATCTCCCTTGCAATTTTTCTTGTGTCGTTAACCGGACTTCCTCCCACAGCCGGATTTATAGGTAAGCTTTATCTTTTCATTGCCCTTGTTGATGCGAAGATGATTGTTGTTGCGGTCATTGCCCTGCTGAATTCTGTTGTATCGCTTTACTACTATATCAAAGTACTTAAGAATATGTACCTAGTTAAGATTGAGATAGAAAAGCCTGCAATAAACGTTTCATTTGCCAATATAGTAATGCTGATTATTCTGCTGGCTCCCATACTTATCCTTGGTATTTATTTTACTCCTTTGGTAGATCTGGCCAGATATTCCATTTCTTTGGTAGGATTCTAAGATAATTATTTGATTTTTCCTGCCAATTTGCTTAGATTTATATCCGACCAATATAGTCCTATTTCGGAATGCTTAAATTATCCAAAAAAAGTGAATATGCGTTGATGGCTGTAAGGTATTTAGCCATCAATTCTAATGGAAATTATTCAACTGCCCGTGATATTTCACATCATTATGATATTCCGTATGAATTAGTGGCCAAAGTTCTTCAACAGCTTGTAAAAAAGAACATTATTTCATCCTACCAGGGTGTAAGAGGCGGATATTTACTCGTAAAAACACCAGACCAGATATCCCTGATGGAGATAATAAGCGCAATTGAGGATAATTACCAGATTACGAATTGTATGAACGAAACCAGTTCTCAGAGAGACTGCAGTCATTTTGACTGCTGTATGATAAGAGACCCTTTGATTAAGGTTCAGAGAGAAATTGATAAAGTATTTCAAAATATAAAAGTTAACCAGATTTTATAAAGCAGATTATCGTATGAAATTTCCCATTTACTTGGATAACCAAGCCACCACCCCTCTCGATCCTGAAGTTCTGGAAAGCATGCTTCCCTGGTTCACTGATAAATTCGGAAATGCAGCGAGCAAAGAACATTCATATGGATGGGAAGCTGAAAGCGCCGTAAAGCTTTCCAGAAGAAAAATAGCTGAATATATAGGAGCCGAACCAGGGGAAATAATATTTACAAGCGGATCTACAGAATCAATAAACCTGGCTCACTCAGGTATTGCTGAATGTTATGGGACCAAAGGCAGACATATAATCACCTCAGCAGTAGAACATAATGCCGTACTCGACTCGCTGAAATCACTTGAAGGAAGAGGATTTGAGATTACAGTGCTTCCTGTTGACAAATTCGGCAGAATTAATATGGAAGGTCTGGGTAAGGCTATAAGGAAGGATACAATTCTTGTTTCAATAATGACTGCCAATAACGAGATTGGAAACGTGTACGATACGGAAACAATCGGCGGAATCTGTAAAGACCGGAAAGTTTTATTCCATACAGATGCATCTCAGGCAATAGGTAAAATTTCTTTTAGAGCCGGTAATGCTGATCTTGTTTCCTTTTCTGCTCATAAGATCTATGGACCAAAAGGAACGGGCGCCCTCTATATAAAGAATAAGGTTCCGAAAACCAGATTAACGCCCTTAATTAAGGGAGGAGGACACGAGAACGGTCTGCGTTCGGGAACCTTAAACGTACCAGGAATAGTTGGATTTGGCAAAGCCCTGGAGATTGCTGGAAGGAATTTTGAAACGGATTACACCAGAATTACATCATATAGGTCCAAGATGCTTGAACGGTTTACAGAACAAATCGGAAACATCCGACTGAACGGTGATCCGGATAACCATCTTCCAAATAATTTAAATATATGTTTTGAGGGTATAAGGTCAGACAAGTTTATAATGAACCTGAGGAATATAGCGGTATCTACAGGTTCTGCATGTACATCAGCCTCACTTAGGCAAAGTCATGTACTCAGTGCGTTAGGACTTAGTGATGCTCTTGCAAAATCTTCGGTGAGGTTTGGACTGGGAAGATTTAATACAGATGAAGAAATTGAATATGTAATTAAGGAAGTTATAAAAATGGTGAGTAAATTAAGAAAAAATACACCATATAATTTACAGGAAAATATTATTCACTAGATAAAGGATTAAAAAAATGCTTCGGGGAAAATTAAACGAATATATCAGTCTGCTTAAGGTTGAGGATAAGCAGTTTCTAAGTTTTCTGAAAGCCAGCTATCCCCTGTTTCATAAATCGAACTTTTTTTACAGGGACTTCCAGTACGGAATAAGGAAATACCTTGAGCTTAAAGGAGTAGATATATCCTATGCTGACTCAGATAAACTGGCAAAAGAACTGGCGGCTCATTATGAGAAGCAGGAAATATTTATTCCGGTTAATCCACAGGGATGGACAATCAATTATCCTGAATTTGTGACGACTGTCCCAGGCGATCCTTTATAACTATAATAAGTTTAAATAATTCATTATAAATTCATTATAAACAAACAGGGAATGGAAAATGCCCGACATTAAAGTTGAGAATGATATAAAAATAACAGAGAAAGCAGCCAAAGAAGTTGTGCAAATAAGGAATGAAAATAACATTCCTGAAAATTTCGGATTAAGAGTTGGTGTGAAAGGCGGCGGCTGCTCCGGATTAACTTATACCCTTGGTTTTGATGCTGAAGCAAATGAAGGAGACACTGTTATAAATGATAAGGGAATAAAACTGTTCGTTGACGGGAAGAGTTTATTTTACCTTATGGGAACAGAACTCGACTTCAGTGACGGTTTAAACGGTAAAGGATTTATATTCAATAATCCGAATGCAAAGAAGACCTGCGGATGCGGAGAATCTTTCGGGGTTTAATAAAAAGATCATTAAATCTATATTCATTAAATAAACCTGGAGGTTAAATACATGGGAAAATTTGAATTGCCGAAGCTACCTTATGGATATGACGCGCTTGAACCCTATATTGACAAAACAACGATGGAAATCCATTATACGAAGCATCATAATGGTTATGTAACAAAACTGAATGATGCTGTTGCTGGAACAGATCTTGAGAATAAATCTCTTGAAGAAATTCTTAAAAATGCATCAAAACACCCCGCCGGTGTCAGAAACAACGGCGGAGGACATTACAACCATTCATTGTTCTGGACAATTATGAAAAAAGGCGGAGGAGGATTTCCGAAAGGCGATCTCGAGAGTGCCATTAATTCTTCATTCGGATCATTTGAGGAATTTAAGAACAAGTTTTCCAATGCTGCAGCTACAAGGTTCGGTTCCGGCTGGGCTTGGCTTATATTGCAGGATGGAAAACTAGCTATTACCTCAACCGCAAACCAGGACAACCCTATTATGGATATTGCAGATGATAAAGGAACTCCAATATTAGGATTGGATGTGTGGGAACATGCTTACTATTTGAAATATCAGAACCGTCGTCCTGAATATATTGATAACTGGTGGAATGTTATCAACTGGGATGAGGTTGCCAGAAGATTTAAGGAAGCGAAATAAAATGATAAACCTGAGGCGGAAGAAATTCCGCCTCTTTTTTATAAATCGATATGTTAGACAAAATTCCGTTATTTCCGTTAAATATAGTCGTATTCCCGGCTTCCAAATACCCTCTTCATATTTTTGAGCAGCGGTATAAAAAAATGATTAATCAGTGTCTCTCTGAGAAAACAGGCTTCGGAATAGTTACGAAGATCGACAATGAACTGGCAAAAATCGGCAGCTATGTTGAGATTGAGGATATACTCCAGAAATTTGATAACGGAGAGATGGATATATCAGTTGTCGGGAGAGGACGATTTTTCATAGATAACGTTTACTCTCACGCCGATAAATACCTTGTCGCAGAAGTTTCTGAATACAAGGATTTCACATCGGATGTCAGTCCCTCCCTACTGGATCAATTACAGGAATCTTTCGAAAGGATCATAGAAAAGACTAACTTCCAGCTGGAAGAGGCTTTCTGGAGAAACTATGAAGAGACAGGATTGAAATCATTCAAGCTTGCAGAAAAATCAGGACTTTCTCTCCAGCAGCAGCAATCGCTTTTAACTCTCAGAGATGAAAATGAAAGGGTTAGCTACCTGATTGAACACTATGAAAACCTCGAGAAACAGATCTCAGAATCCTCAACTATCCGAAGCATCATTATGAGCGACGGATACATTAATAATTAATTTAAGATTTAAGATTGATGAGAGTAGGCGGGAATTGAAAAATGAATACCGAAGATTGAATCTTCAATTTTCTTTCTTCAATATTCAATAATCAAACCTCGGCTCTGATATACTTCTCTACCAGTCTCAGCCTGTTGATAGCGCGCTTTAAGGCATTCTCAGCTCTCTCCACATCGGTAGTATCAGTTTTATTAGCAAGCCTGTTTTCAGCCCTTTCTCTAGCGCTCCTGGCTCTTTCCACATCTATAATGTTAATTTCTTCGAGTGAATCTGCAAGAACAAGTACGTGGTTATCAAGCACCTCAACTGTACCTCCGCCGGTAGCATAACTTGTCTGAGTACTATCAGGAAGTACAATTTTAACCTCACCGATCTCAAACGTACTCATCAGCGGAGCATGATTCTTAAGTACCTGAAAACTTCCATCAGTACCCGGGATTGTAACCGACTGTACTTCGCCATTGAATTGAATTTTATTCGGCGTTATTATTTCAAGAGTTAAAGCTGCCATGATTAGCTCATTTTCTTTGCTTTTTCTACTGCTTCTTCAATCGTGCCAACATACATAAATGCTGATTCAGGAAGAGCATCATGCTTTCCGTCAATAATTTCACGGAAGCTTCTGATAGTATCTTCAAGTTTAACATACTTTCCTTTGAATCCAGTAAACTGTTCGGCAACGTGGAAAGGCTGACTGAAGAACCTCTGAATCCTTCTTGCTCTCCTAACCGTGATCTTATCTTCATCAGAAAGTTCATCCATTCCAAGGATATTAATAATATCCTGAAGGTCCTTATACTGCTGAAGGATCTCCTTACATAAGCGGGCAACATCGTAATGCTCCTTGCCGAGAATACCCGGTTCCATAATTCTCGAAGTAGAATCGAGAGGATCCACTGCAGGATAAATACCAAGTTCGGAAATCTGACGGCTTAATACCGTAGTTGCATCGAGGTGGGCAAATGCCGCAGCCGGAGCAGGGTCGGTTAAATCATCCGCGGGAACGTATATAGCCTGCACCGATGTAATTGAACCCTTATCAGTTGATGTAATTCTCTCCTGTAAAGCTCCCATCTCAGTAGCAAGGTTAGGCTGGTAACCTACAGCCGAAGGCATTCGTCCTAACAAAGCCGAAACTTCAGAACCAGCCTGGGTAAAACGGAAAATGTTATCAATGAAGAGAAGAACGTCACGTCCTTCCTCATCCCTGAAATATTCAGAAACAGTCAAACCCGTAAGCGCCACTCTCAGCCTTGCTCCCGGAGGTTCATTCATCTGTCCGAACACAAGTGCAGTTTTTTCAAGTACTCCTGATTCCTTCATCTCAAGCCAGAGATCATTTCCTTCACGTGTACGTTCTCCGACACCGGCAAATACAGAATAGCCGCCATGTTCCTGTGCGATATTATGAATAAGCTCCTGGATAATAACGGTTTTGCCCACACCGGCACCTCCGAATAATCCCGTTTTACCGCCTTTGGAATAAGGCTCGATTAAATCGATTACCTTAATTCCTGTTTCAAAAATCTCCTGCTGTGTCGACAGGTTCTTGAACAATGGGGCAGGACGATGGATCGGATATCTCTTCTCAGTCGTAACTTCACCCAGCGCATCGATAGGGTTTCCGATTACGTTAATTAATCGTCCGAGTGTAGCGGGACCAACCGGAACTGAAATCGGTTCACCTGTGTCAAAGGCATCCATACCTCTAACCAGACCGTCAGTGGAATCCATTGCAACCGCACGTACCCTGTCTTCACCAAGATGCTGTTGTACCTCCACAATCAGGTTATCTTCTACACCCTCAGTGGTTCTACGTGGAATTCTAACCGCATTATATATGCTTGGGAGATGACCGTTTTCAAATTCAATATCAAGTACAGGACCAATAACCTGTATGATTTTGCCTTTAGCTTCACTCATTATTTTTCCTTATTCTTAGAATTTTAGTCTACAAATTTAAGGATTTGACCAAGATTTTACAAATAAAAACTGTATACATAATTCAGCTTATTAACTAAAAACCCCGGTCAACTCCGGGGTTTTTCAAGCAGCAATCAGGCTTATTTCAGCAGCATCAGCTTTTTGGCCGATATGAAGTCACCAGCCTTAATACGGTAGATATAAATACCGCTGGCAAGGTTTCCCGCATTAAAATCGACATCTACAATTCCAGCAGAGGCTACTTTATCAAAAAGTGTCATAACTTCCCTTCCGAGCATGTCATATACCTTAATTTCAACCTTCTCTGAAACAGGCACCTGGAACCTAATTGTGGTAACAGGATTAAATGGGTTAGGATAATTCTGGTAAAGTGTATAGTTGAAATTCTTTACAGGACTATCTTCAACAGAAACAGGAACAATGAAATCTCCGGTGCCTCCGGCATCATTATATCTCTTCTTAAATTCCTGCATATACTGGTTAGCCATATCAAGGTCCTGTATAATCAATGTATTCTCATCATTATCGTTCTCTGCCGCTGATGACCAGTTATGTGAACCGGTAATTACATACGGTGAACTTTCGGGTAATGAAGCATCAACTATACTGTATTTATGGTGCAGTGTAGGTAAAGGATTATGCCACATATCTGCATACGCTGAAAGGTTAGCGAATTCTGACCCTGTAGCATTAACCTGGTCAATAACACCTTTGATATCAGTTACCCCCATGTTGTAACGCGAATGAATTGCTGCTTCGATATCGTCTCTTGTAAATACGTAGAGCGACATATAAATGCTCTGATCAGCGGAGTTAACCGTGTTTATTATTTTACCCGTTGTTCCGTCGGAAGGACTGAAGTAAAGCTGGACATCACGACCGCCTATATTAAAAAAATGAGGCGTATTATCTGTTTTCTGACTTCCGAATTTTGCATTGACAGGATCCGGGAAATCAGTACTACTTCCCCACATCTCTTCAAACTCTGTCTGGTAAGCAGCAGTTATGGCAGGGTCATTTATCTCAACCACATTGTTCTTCCAGTTCAGCTCAGTTGAAGTTACGTTCCATGAACCTGTCCACAGCCAGTCATTAGAAGTTATTGTGTCCCGTGCATCAAAAATAAAAAACTTGTTGTGCATGATGCCGCTGAGATTGGAAGGACGCTGACTCATTAAAATACCAGCATCAAGCAGAGCTTGCATACTATTCTGTATCGTCCTGTAATCATAGACCACTCTAACTTTAACTCCGCGGGTTTTAGCAAGAATAATGGCATCAGCAACATCCTGCATTCCGAAGAAGCTGTATAACGCAAGGTCGATTGAATAATGAGCCTCATTTATCCTGCTGATCAGCAAAGCTTTAAAATCCTCGTTCCCATGTGCAGAATTTCCTGGTATTGCTACAGTGGTATCAACCGAAAAATTAAAGTACACCTGCATACCGCCTATACTAGTATCATTTGAAGCAGTAGTCACATTCTGAAGAGAACTCTCACTCCTTCCTACAGAGTTATCCGAGATTGCCTTGAAATAATACTTTGTGGCGGGCTGCAAACCAGATACAGGAACAGCATGATAAGTCGTATCATTATTGACAATAACCGAATCCATTTCGAGTAAGGGCGTCAAACCATATTTAACCTGGCTGTTGCCGTTCCTTGCGGTATTGAAATATACCGTAAAAGAAGAGGTATCGATATCAGAGGCAAAAACAGGATTAATGATAAGGGGAGCACCATCATATACCAGATCACCAATAAAACGAGGAAACAACTGATACCCGGAGCTGTATGGAGGTGAATTGTCGTACTGCTGAAGTATACCGATAATGTCTATTTCCCCGGATGGAATCGGTGTACCAATAATCGTATTAACATCGTTATCTATTCTTATTGCTGAAGAACCTGTAGCATCTGTTATAGTATAATTTGAATTGCCGGCAAAGTTTCCGCTCCCTGATAGCGTTACATTATTTATACGAATAAGCTTTCCTTCATGTTCTTCAAACCCGTTCCATTCCTGATTATTTATATCGCTAATAGTAATAACCTCAGGATCGATCTGATGTCCGGATGAAATTATTTCAAACGAAGCTCCTGCGTTGGTGTCGTAATCCAGTTCTGTCAGACCGTTAAACTGAGTTATAGCTGCTGTAACCACCACTGAATCGCCCAGGTTTACTGAGGCCGGAAAACCGGTGCCGTAAACACATATTCCTGCCGTGTTATCCTGTATTGATGCAGGTCCCGAAGATCCAAACTGATTTGAGGATGTCACCACACCTGAGACAGTAACAGTCTGTCCCAGCATCTGAGGTGAGCCATTTGAATCATTAACTCGGATATCCGAAATAGGTACCTGTGAGTATGTAAGTGTGGTAAACAGTACTAAGAGTATAGTAAGTATTTTTGTCATCTGATATCCGTTGATAAAATGAAACGTAAAATCCGGTTATTGCCTGAATCAGCTATGTATAATGTTTTATTGAAGAAGGCTGTGCCTGAAGGTTTATCAAAAACTTCACTTCCGCCGAATGCCTGGAGAAGATCACCGAAAGGATTAAATCTGTAAACACTGTCTTTAGCCATGTCGGCTACTATAATATTCTGGGCATTATCCAGCGTTACTCCTTCAGGTCTTTCAAATCTGTTTGGCGACATTAGTTCAGAACTTTGAGGTGAAATATAGTTCAGGTACCCGGTATAATCCCTTGTATCTACAAACTGCAGCCACTGAACTTTGAAATTTGTATTACCGGTAAGAGTGGTAATAACATCATAATTTGTTTTATTAAATGAAATGATGGAGCTTAGTCCGTAGGCAGACAAAACACCGGCTCCTATAGGATCAATGTTGCCCACCCTGCCCCTCAGGGAATCTTTCCGGGTTCCATCAGGTAATTCTTTTACGACAAAAGAAAGGATAGAGTTATCAGGATCGATCAAAGTATTGTTGTGAGGACCGGTCCTTGCGACATAATAAGAATTATCATAAAAAACGGCTACTCCGGTATACTGCCTTTCAGGATTATTTATATCGGAATTTGAACGCGGCAATATCATTTTAGCAGGAGCATTTGAAATGATATGCCCCGCTGAACGCATGTCAAGTTTATATACGGCACTCAATGTATCTTCCTGACCGGAAATCACTGTATCCAATTTTGCACATACGAACAGATTGAGTTCATAATCCTGCGCCAGGGCGACAGGATGTAATATACTCCGCGTTCCAAGAATATCTCCGTTCAGATTCAGCATTACCACTCTGTCATTATCTGTATCTGCCACATATATAAAAGGTTCTCTTCCGACCATTATATCCTGAGGATTATTAAAGCCTACCCACGCAGGATTAAGCTGAACATAGACTGTATCGCCGCTTATATTTCCCTGGCCTGAGTTCGGGTCAACAAGCTGATCTACATTGAATTTCCGGTCGCACCCCTGCAGGAGAAGAAATACAGAAGTCAAAATCAAAAAATAGCTTTTCATTTTCATAAACCGAGTATAATTGAAAATCTGTGAGCAGAACCCAGCCTTGCGAAATTCGAATACGCATAATCAAACGTAAACTCAGCGATAGAGATAGGTACCTTAACTCCTGCTCCGAAAGTATAATTCTGTTCATCAACATTAAACTTATAGCCTCCCCGCAGAAAGAACATCTGTTTCCAGGTATATTCAAGTCCTGTTGAAACGTTTTCACTGTTATCATTTGGATGATTAAGCTGGATTGCAGTGGTTATTTTATTCATATCATCTTCATAAGGTTCGAAGGCAAAACCAATCCGGAATACTGTCGGCGGGGAAAATGACTGCCATTCAGATATTTTCCGTTTACCGACTAGCACAACATCCCCGTCAGGAGCAAGCTGATTTCCGAAATTAGAAACTGTAACGGCGAACCTTGTTGAACCCAATCCTGTCCGGTAAAAAGTACCAAGGTCTATCATCACTCCCCGCATTTTCAGCTTGTCGAGAGTTTCCTCGATATATCTCACTGAGCCGCCGAAACTGAACTGGTCCGTCATCCTGCGAGAATAAGTTACTGCAAGGGCGAGATCACCAAACCCGAAATATTCACCGGTACCAAAAGGAGCATATTCAGTGGTAACCGGCATATCTTTCATTGATAATGATGTCAGTGCAACACCGAATGAATTATTTTCATCAAGATGATAGACCGCACCGATAAAATCATGATTTATATCGGCGATCCATTCATTGTGGGAGAAGAAAATTTCATTATCCTTAAACTCCGATAACCCGGCAGGATTCCAGTATAAGGCTGATGCATCATTTGCTAAAGCAACGAAAGCATCACCAAGAGCCGATGCTCTTCCACCGACGCCGATTTTCAAAAATTGTGCAGTGGAAATACCGGCCCGTTGACCTCCAAGCACGGGAAATAACTGAGCTCTCGTCTCAAATAAACTTGTAAGCAAAAATAAAATTAGTAATACTCTTTTCATCATCAAAACCTCAGACTGACTCCAAGTTTCACATTTCTTCTCGTTAAATATCTGGCAGGATTATAAGGATATGCAGAAATCGGAGCCTGTAAATCAGGGTACCTCGGATCATTCCATGATATGGGGACATTATCCCCTGTTTCATATGCCTTTCCGGTTACCGGGTTTATTATTGCGGAATTTTGGGTGTCAAACAGGTTATTGACTTCGACCGAGACAGAAAACTGGAGGCCGCTTATATCAATATATTTTTCGAAATTCAGATCGACCCAGAACCAGTCGTCACCAATCTTTGTATTCCTGTCATTCTGTATATAGTCATATTCCGGTCTTCCGTCGGCATTGTAGCTTCCCGTAAATACCGCAGGCGTATATCTTTTACCTGATTCATAGAACATACGTACATAAAAATTATAATCATCAAGTATCCCGTTACCGAATCCGAATAAAGCATTATTTTTTTCTACGTAAAAATTAGTGGTAACGTTTATCGTTAAGGGTCTGTCCCACGAAAGATAAGTTTCCTTGATATTTTCATTTAATGTTCCCTGGGCAACAAGTACACCTTCATCCGGTGATGAACTTTTTCCTGTTACAATAGCATAAGACGCGGATGCATCACCGGTAAACCATTTGTTAATCCTTTTCTTGTATTCGATTTCCAGACCGCGCGACCGGGCATAATCTGAATTGACGTAGGTTATAAAACTTTGTGTAACAAACCGTCCCGAATTTATTTTGGCAGTACGTGTAGTGACATAATCAAAGATATCCTTGTAATATGCTGTAACTGTCAAAACGTCATCATTTGAAAACTGAGTTTTCAACCCGAGTTCATATGCGACAGTAGTTTCAGGATTCAGATCAGGATTTCCGAATTTCTGGAATGATGACTGTGCATTCAACGGGTTCAACTTGGCATAAACAAACTGGGGGTTAGGCCATTTACTGAAGTGGCCGTACGAAAAGAATAATGTCTGGTTATCAGAAACCGGGTGAGATATCCCAAGTCTTGGACTTAATCTAGCCTTAAACCTTCTGCCTCCAAACCATCCGAAAGTATCATCCTGGTATCTCGTCCGGATCTCATCAGGAATAGTTACAACATCAGGATTTTTTACCGCATCATCTACGTATTTACCTGGAAACCAGTAATCAAGCCGTAGTCCGAAGTTCAGGATCATACCGCTGAAGTTAATATTATCCTGGGCATAAAATGCTCCCTGCGCGGGAAACACCCTGTATATATCATTATTCAGTCCGAGAGCACCCACCCATGGTTTGTATATATCCACAACCTGCATTTCCTGGAATTGAAAATTGAAGCCGGCTTTGAATTTATTCTTTTCATCGAAGAAGCTTGTCAAATCACCTTTAATTGAAGTCTCACTGAAAAAGTGATCTCTCCAGGTAGAGGGATTGCCAACATCCCAGAAACCATCACCTGGAATCACACCTACTGTATCCCTGTTCTGATTATAGTACTGGATCGGGAAGTTAACAATATCCTGGGGTTCGAGATATTGGTTCCAGTTATTTCCATTGGCATCGGCCCGCAGGTTTGTATAAAAATGATTCAGCTTTAGTTCATAAAAAGTTTTCGCATTTAAAGTATGAGTGACCGTAAATGAATGATATTCATTGTTGTGTGTAAATGTATTTGCCTGGTCGAGGATATTCTGGAATTCATATTGATACCCGGGACTGGGTTCTACATACTCAAGGTTTGTCTGCAATGACTGTGAATTCTGATTTATATCCACAGACTGATTATAGGAGTAAACAAATTTCAATGTAGGTGTAGGTTTATAAGATATCTTCCCAAGCCAGAACCAGCTGTTTTCTGCTTCAGGTGCAAATCTTGTTCCGCCGAATGTAGAGGAGTAAAGTTGTTTTGCAGTCGGCTTGTAGTATCCCTGGGTAATACCATCACTGAATCCGGCGTGGAAACTGCCGAAAAAGGAAACTTCACCCGGAATGTTCACACCTAATGCCGGCAAAATGGAGGACGTGATTGGTTCCGGACCGCTGAGATTTGCGTCAGCTATGTTAATATTAAAAACGTGATTTGATTCAGGGTTACCAAGATTGTCCCGCTTGTAAGAAACATATCCGCTATACTTTTCTCCCCCTTCCCTTGTTTTAACATTCACCACACCTGAAGTAGCCTGGCCGTATTCAGCATTAAATCCGCCGGTGATTACTTCAACTTCTTCAATGGCGTTTGCGCTTAACTCCAGTCCAAAGCCTGTTCCCGACAAAGGGTCCTGCACATTCACTCCATCAAGAAGAAAAGCATTCTCATAGGATCTTCCGCCCCTGATGTGAATAGTATTATCGGTTTTAATAACGCCGGCCTGTTGAGTTACTACATCTTTTATATTCTCAACAATTGATTTCTCAATATCTTCTCTAGAAATATCCTTTTTACTCTGTGTTTCTTCAACATCCATCAGGGGTTTTTCTCCCACCACGATAACATCCTGACCAAGGCTTAAAACTGTTTCCTCGAGTTTAACATTTAATTCTTTGGTTTTGTTGGCTGATATTTCATATCCTGTATATTCAACAGTTTTATATCCAATAAGGGAAACCTGTATGTTGTACTCACCTTCTGATATTCCGTTTATTCTGAAGTTTCCGTTAATATCGGTGGCAGCCCCATAATATGTCCCTTTCAGAATGATATTCACCCCGGGCAGTTCTTCGCCGGATCCTGCATCTGTGATTTTTCCTATCAGGCTGCCTTTGCCCTGACCAAAAATAAAAGTACTTCCAAACAAAGTAAGGATTAGAAGAAAGAATACTGATTTATGATTTAGCTGTAAAAAGAATATCATGGTACTAGTCCAAATTCATCAAAGAATACTTTTTCTAAAAGTTGATTAACTTTCATATTGCCGCCGTTGGCAATATGCAGAGGCACTCCAATAAAAAATAATCTTTTATCATTATTTATAAATGCAATCGGTCCGTCAACATGTAAACCTGAAGGGCCATTACCTACTATATTATATACCGTCTGAGTAGTAGAGGAGGAATAAAAAGTTCTTACACTTCCGAGTGTTTCGGTAGTCTGTAATGCAGGATACTGGTTCTCCGGTGAGACAGGAACAATATCTGCCGGGGAAAATACAAACGGAATACTCTTTCTCTGACCAAGTGAGTCGATAGGAAGAAATAATTTCAATGTTGGAGCATCTACAGCAAAATCAGCAGAAGAATCCGCAAAGGTCATTGAAAACATAATACTTCCGTTGTGTCCGTTAGGGTCAATAAAATTATTTGTTATGAGACTTAATAACGACAAATGCGGTGTCGCGTTCGAGTACCAGTACAAATATTTAAACAGCTTGATTGTCTGCGGGAAAGTAACATTCTGATACGGCAGAGGAGTTTTTTGAAAATCGTATACTTCATACTTGCCTGCCAATGCCCCGCTGCCAATATCATTGAAAGCATTGTTGTAGAATGAAGTGATCTGACTGTTGATCGTCGGGAAGTCATCCACAATTAATAAATTGCCGTTCGGTTTTTTCACATACCAGGTATGACCTGAATCCGGCAGTGAGATCATTTTGGAATATGCTCCTGACAAATCTTTCGCCTGGATATAAATTCTGTTTGTATCGTTCAATACGATACCCTGCAGTCTGCTCTGAAAGATGTTCGACTCAGAACCATTTATCAGTAATTCCAATTCAGGACTGGAAGAATTTAAATTAACCGGACGGATCGTTACGAGGTTCACATTTCCATCAAGAGCAACAAAATTTGTGGTATCATTTAATGAAATATTTATATTAACTATCGTTTCGGCTCCATCCAGGTCATCAGAATTCCAGGCAAAAGTCATTACCGGGAAAGAAGTATCCGGAATAAGAGTTAATGGATTCCATGAAACTTCGGGGGGTGAATTCTTTATCGGAAACTTCAAATTTGCCGGTGAAGCATCTATAGATCCCATATCATAATATTTTTCACCGCTGTCGTGTTTTCCGTTTCCGTTTGAATCATCAAAGGGTTCAGGTCCGTAATTAATATTATTCTGATCGACCTGGCCATCGTACGATCCGTTGCCGGAATTATCGACGGCAGATACCAGGAAATTATACGTTGTGTCAGAAGTTCCTATCGGCAAACTAAAAACACTGTCTGTTTTTGTAGTGAACGTCCAGGCAGAATCAATACCTTCCCACTTAAAATAATAGCCGACGATCAACCCGTCGGGATCATCTCCCCACCAGCTGATTTTCAGTCTGCTTCTCTGCTGAGCAATTGTACTATCAGGAAACAGTGAAATAAAAGTATCAGGTGATTTGTTTCCCACGGGATTATCAACAATCGATTCTTTGCAGCTGAATAACAGGGTCCCCAGGATAAAAGGAATAAGTATTTTATAAATTGAATGCATTCTCATCAAACTTTGAAAATATAATAACCGGATCGGTTTACATTTTTAATTAACATTTACGATACCGGGACAATAATCCTTCATCAAAAAAACTTCCGGTTAGTTGTTAAAGAATGGCTGACTTTAATGAATTGAAGCCATCAAATTAAAACAACTAACCGGAACAAAATTTTTACTTCAACAGAACCATCTTCCTGACCATATTATAGTTTTCAGAGTTAATTCTGTATAAATATACTCCGGAACTCAGAGAACTTCCGTTGAAAGTAACCTGATGATTTCCGGAAGACTGAAATTGGTTAACCAGGGTCTGCACTTCCTGACCCAGCATATTGTAAACTTTAACTGTAACAAGTCCGCTATAAGGAATCGAATATGAAATAATAGTACTGGGGTTGAAAGGATTTGGATAGTTCTGATTCAGATGATAGGCTGTCGGCTGAGAATTAGCTTCATCTTTTACATCTGTCGTAAACCCAACGATATCATTATTCTTCCTGGGTACCAGTTTATAATTGCTGAACGCATAGTATACAACGCCTGTAACAGATTCAAATGTAGAGCCCGTACTTACGTAGGTCGGCAATGTGTCCTGGCCTGCGAACCACCAGTTATTGTAATCATGATTTCCATCCTCAAGGTCGATCCTGGTGTTTGAACCGCTGCCGTCGGCAACGAGTATATCCCCGAAATTCCTGTTTCCGCCGCTGCCTTCTTCGGGACCGGGATTACCATCCGCGTTTTCATCTGTAACCGTCAGATTAGAATATTTTACAAGAACGCCTTCCCATTGTTCAGCGTCTACAGTACCATTGGTTTTCCGATCAATGACAGAAGTCAGCAGATCTTCAGCAGTCGGCAACGCATTACCGATTGAATTAACGGTAATATTTGAACTGGCGTCTATTCCGCCTACCTGTGTTAGACCGTTGCTTTCACTTACAGTGCCTGTAACAGTAACGTCATCGCCGCTGTTAAGATTAAGCACCTCAGTACCGTTTATCCTTACTCCGCTCCAGGGACCCTGTCCATCCTGGATATAAACCTGCGAACCAGTAAGAGTTCCGGTTTCATTTCCATTAATATCTGAGGTATCCGCAGTAACTACTCCGGTAACTGTTACATCATATCCGGAAAAACTGCTATATCCTCCGCCGAACGGACTAAATTGAACATCCCTTATATTCAACGCTCTGTTTGGTAATACAAGGTAAAAGAACCTACTTCTTGCGGTATCAGCAGGATATACGCTTTGAAGTCCGGAATTATCTTCTGCCCAGACAAAATAGCTTATGACGCAGGAGTCGTTCTGAGCAGGTAAAACGGCTTCCCAGGTATCTCCGCTCGAATTATTCAATGTTAGTTCAACATCTGCTTCCGAGTTCTTCCTATAATATAATTTAGCTGAGGCAACAGATCCATCCGGATCAACGATTTGTGAGGAAATAGTAACTTGATCACCGTAACCGACATTCGCGGGATCACGCGTCAAATTCGAAATTGACGGAGAAAACGAGGCTACTGTTACGTCCCCCGGGTAAGCGGGGTTAATAAGATTCGCGTAAGTTGTATTGGGAACATTATCCCTGTTCTGTATATAACCAACAACCTTTCCAAGGATAGTTCCGGGAACGGGAACTGTGGCGTTTCTGAAATAGGATGATTGATTTCCTGTAATTACCTGGGTATTATTCTGATCATAGATTATGTAAGAACCTGTACCAACACCGCCGCTTGTGGCTGTAACTGTGTCAACTTCAACAAACATTGATTCCCATTTTGCACCTTTGCATAATCCCTGAAGGCTGCCGGTTTCAGCTAATGAATCCATGGTAAGATGTATCGGCTGCGGTCTCTGCATAAACCCAACAACACCTGCGGCATCAAACTCTATCAAATCGAGTTCTGTTGTATTAAAATAAGGAACTACAACTCCCGTAACATTTACAACATATCCGGTATCAATCAGTCCAAACGCATTACCTGCGGGCATATTCGGATATCTTACAAGTATTCCAGCCCACTCTGTATCAGCTGTGTCCTGAAGAATCAATGCAGGAGCACCTGCGATTAGTGTTGTACCGCTGTCAGGATTTGCATCTCTGTAGGGAGCAACCATTACAACTCCAGTTACATTTACTGTATCACCGGCCAGTTGAGATTGTATTTCACAACCTGAGCTCACAGAATCCGGGTTTATATACTGAATATCTCTGATCGTTACGTGCGGATAATTCTGCGCAAATGCCGTCACAGAAATTACCATTAGAAAAAGAAAAAGTAACATTTTTTTCATAGCACACCTCGTTATTTAACAATTAAAAATTTGCCTAGTTTGATGTCTCCGTTTGATAAGTCCTTTACGGAGAACAGATAAAGTCCGGTTGCAATTGCCTGATCATGATCCGTAATTAAATCCCATGGTTCTTCACCGCCCGATAAAACCTGTGTACCGTCGCTTGAATACTGCTGGAACCATCTTAAATCAGAACCATTACTGTTTCTATCGTGATGAATTCTTTTAACAACATCACCTGACAATGTATAAATGGTAATTTCACAAGTCTCGGGCAGATTATAGAAATAAATTTTTCTCAATCGTTCAGAAGATCCGTCCCAGTATGCATTGCTGTAATAAGGATTAGGATACACTCCCACCTGTACATCTGTCCTACTTGATGGCAAAGTACCGGGAACTACCTTTTTTAAGCTTGCCAGGGCACCTGATTCCAGGCTCTCCAGATTATTTGCAGGATCACCTTTGTCGAATGCAGTTACTGAAAATAGATACTGCCATCCGTTCAGCAGATGATCTATTTCGAATTTGTAATTGTAGCTGTTAGGATCACCCTGAAAACTCACGGGAGAAGGAAGTTCCACTGCAGAAAAACCAGTATTAAAGCCATACGAATCCCCTGTGCTGTCAAACTCAGCCATCAATATTAACGACTGATAAATGTCTTGTTTCCCGGATAATTCGAAACCCGGCTCCGTACGGTAAAGTCTGTAACCTTCAAAATCTTTTTTCGCGGAAATAGGATCAACTGAGTTCTGAGATCTGTTATCCCAGTAAATGGTTACTTTCTGATTCTCCGGAACAACCTTTACGTTTGGATAAATCGGCGGTGCAGGCAGAATGTATCTTGTGATTTTTCCATTCCCGTCCAGGTCTTCTCCCGAGTCCAGTACTCCGTTACGGTTTCTGTCTTCCCCAAAGTACGCCCGCAGGGCCCAGCTGGCATTCGAATAAAGGTTGGTTTTCTGTTCTTCAGTATCATAAGATGCAGGATCATTTCCATATTTGTTAGCACAAACAACAGCAAACACCACATTTATTGAATCTCCGGGGGCTATATTTTTATAGGGTCCTGAGGTGATGAGAACCGAGCGGTTAGAAGGCGATTTGAGAGTGGATGGATTTATCCCGTCCTTAAACCTGTTATTGCCTCCGAAATATCCCTGCATTTTTCTATAACGTTCAATGTCATCCTGCGGTGAAAAGAAGTTGGGATCATCAGTGTTCCTGAACTGCCAACTGACAAAATTAACAGAAGGTAAATTGGTTCCGCCTACATTTATTGTACTATCGAGTAAGGGAGTAGAGCCCAGGAGTTGAATGCCCACATAGCTGTCGGTAAATCCCACGTCACCTGTCGCATCAAATTCATAAGCAATTCTCATTGAATCACTGTATCCGTCCCCTCCTTTATTATAGAAACTCGCACCACCGGGAGGAGTGATCTTCGTATTCCTTACTACAGCATCTGTCCACAAACCTACATAAACACTATCTATATATTTATTAGTTACGTTCTTTAATGTATAGTTAATGATAACGAAGAAATCGGCGAAAGGAAAATTCCATGCATAACTTTCCTGGTGAATTACCAGTCCAAGCGGATACATGGCCTTCTATCACTTCCCCATTGAGCAGTGTTGTATTTGTATCGGTGTAATCACACACAAAATCCTGGTGAGAAACGGCATGCGGATCATAATACCTTGAGTCGGATAATGACGATCTTTCCAGCATCATACTTCCAGAAGCGTTAGTAAATTCAAATCCTCCGCCTCTGGCAGAAACAGATGAAGCATCAACAGCACCTGTAGTCACAAACGGTCCCTGCCTGTTGGTCCCGGTTGAATCAATACTGGTATAGCCTCCAACCCATAAGCCGCCATCGAAGATATGTTCTATCCCACTGCCCAGGGGATATTCACAGCTTGGCTGTTCCGGCCATAGTGCAAAACCATGTCCGTAGGTACCAAAATTTGTAATTGTTAAACCAATGTTGCCTACATTTGTATAATGATCTTTATCGTCGTCTAAGACCTTATTAAATTTCTTATCATCTCCCCCGTTGTATGTGAAGGCACAGAAAAGCAGGATTGTGGAAACAAACAGTAATTTATATTTCATCTACAAAATTTTATTTAAGGAAATAATACAAGAAGGATCTTGCGGATCTATATGTATTTCAAAATTACGAGCCAAAAATAAAGAGTTTCAGGTTAGGAACAAATACAAAATCGGGTTCTTACATTATTTTATTGTTAATTGGCAGGAAAACGGCAGGAAAAATTTTTACCCATCTTAAATAAACGTGCATTCCTTTTAATTTAAGTGATGCTGGCCTAAACAATAAGTAAATGATAATCAAAACAGTGCGCGTGCATGTTTGTCAGCATGGTATGAGCTTCTCACAAGGGGTGACGATTCAACAATCTTAAAGCCTATCTTAAGACCTTCTTCTTTGTACACGCTGAATTCCGCAGGAGTGACAAACCTGTCTACCGGTAAATGATTTTTTGTAGGCTGAAGGTACTGCCCAATCGTCAGGATGTCACAGCCGTGTTCAACAAGATCTTTCATCAAATCGAGCACTTCATCCGTCCTCTCTCCTATTCCAACCATAATTCCGCTTTTGGTTTTTAATCCTTTTTCCTTAAACCATTTTATGAGGCTTAGACTTCTTTCATATTTCGCCTGGGGCCTTACAACAGGATAAAGCCTTGGAACTGTCTCAAGGTTGTGGTTTAATATATCCGGCGGGTTCTGCATGATAATCTCAAATGCATCAACTACACCTCGGAAATCTGGAATAAGAATCTCAACAGTAGTATCATACATTTCCTCATTTATCAGCCTTACGCAATCCTTAAAGATTGAGGCTCCTCCGTCTTTCAGCTCATCCCTGTTAACTGAGGTTATAACAACATGCCTTAAACCAAGTTCTTTAACGGAATCAACGACTCTCCTTGGTTCATTCAAATCCAGTTCAGCAGGCATACCGACTTTAACATTGCAGAATCCACAGCTCCGGGTGCATGTATCTCCCAATATCATAAACGTCGCACTTTTATTATTCCAGCACTCAGCCATGTTGGGACAGCGTGCCTCTTCACAAACTGTGTGCAGATGCTGCTTTCTCATCAAAGTTCTTACATTGCTGTAATTTTCTCCGGTAGGGAGTTTAACCTTCAGCCATTCGGGTCTTTTCCCGGGTGATTGTTTTTCCTGTTCCAGCTTTTCTTTCGCTGCTCTCTGATATGCGTTTATTGTTCTCATTAATCTGTTTCTGTTTTACATTGTCGACGGATCAAAACTTTCCAGTGTATCTTTTATAAACTTCAGGAATTTTCCGCCGAGCATTCCGTCAATTAGCCTGTGATCATGTGCAAGCGTTAATGCCATTATCGGTTTAATAGCAATTGTATCTGCACCGTCAACTTCAATTACTACCGGTTTCTTTGCAATGGTGCCAACACCGAGAATTGCAACTTCCGGCTGATTTATAATCGGCGTCCCAAATATAGCACCGAAGACACCATAATTAGTAATAGTGAAAGTTCCTCCCGTTATATCATCGGGAGTAAGTTTTTTGTTCCTTGCCCTTGATGCAACATCATTTATTGCTTTTGCAAGTCCCGTTATATTTCTTTCATCAGCCGATTTAATGTTAGGTACAATTAGTCCCGTGGGTTCAACAGCCACAGCTATTCCCAGGTTTATAAATCTTTTCTGCAATATTGTTGTTCCGTCAATAGTTGAATTGACCAGCGGGAATTCTTTTAATGCTTTTACTGAAGCATTGGCGATAAATGCCATATATGTCAGCTTTACGCCCTCCCTCTGCAGGTATTCATCCTTATTCTTTTGTATGAAGTTATGAATACGCGTCATATCAACTTCCAGCATGGTGGTAACATGAACAGAGGTATCGCGGCTGTTCACCATATGCTGCATAATCTTCTGACGTATATTATCCATCGGAATACGCTCGATATCTCCCGAAACCTGTCCCGTAAACGAAGGCTGTGTCTGCACCGCAGGTTTAGATTTTTCTTTTTCAGCTGGCTGTGCCTTTGGAGCCTGAGGTTTAGCCGGAGCAGCTTTTGTTTCACCTCTTGATTCGAGATAAGTAAGTACATCTTTTTTTGTCAGACGTCCCTCCAGTCCTGTTCCCTTAATCCGTGAAAGTTCATCGAAGCTGACATTTTCTTTCCTGGCTATATTAAGCACGAGCGGTGAATAAAATCCGCTGTTCTCCCCCTCAACCGATTCTGCCTTTTGACCGGTGCCGCCGGAAAATGCTTCGTGCATCTGTTTAGGTACTTCCTGCTTCTGCTGAGCAGGGGTCTGTGCGGCCGGCTGTTCCTGTGCAGGTTTTTCTGCTTTTGCAACCGCAGGTTTTTCTTCTTTCCCGGGCTGAGCAGGTGCGTCTTCACCGGTTGAGATTCTCGCAACTATTGTCCCGACCTCAACAGTTTCCTGTTCGGCAACCAGTATCTCAGCCATTGTACCGTCAGCCGGGGAAGGAACTTCAGTATCGACTTTATCGGTACTTATTTCGAAAATCGTTTCATCTTTCGCAACCTTCTCACCTACCTTCTTATGCCATTTTAATATCGTACCCTCCATAACCGACTCACCCATTTTTGGCATAGTGATATCAATTATTTCCCCTGAACTTTCAGAAACTGCCGCGGAAGTTTCTTTAACCTCAGATTCTTTTTTCTCCGTTTCCTCACGAATCTCTTCTTCTTCTTTAGTTTCTGATTTATCTTCTGAAACTTCAACCTTTCCTGGTGCTTCCTCCTTAGCAGGAGCTTCTGTTCCGGCTGATTCACCGTTTTCACTTATGACGGCAACGACAGTACCCACTTCCACCGTTTCGCCTTCAGGAACCTTTATCTGCTGAAGAACACCGTCGGCAGGAGAAGGTATTTCAGTATCGACTTTATCGGTACTTATCTCAAAGATTATCTCATCCCTCTCTACTTTATCGCCTTCCTGTTTATGCCATTTTATAATGGTACCTTCGCTTACGCTTTCACCCATTTTAGGCATTACGATTTCCATCTTAAAACTCCTGGTTTTCTTTTTAAAATTCTAATAATTCTTTAATACCGCTGTAAACCCTGTTACGGTTAGGCAGTATTTCGTTCTCGAGTATCGGTGAATAAGGAATATGTGAATCCAATGCTGCAACCCTTCTGACCGGCCCATCGAGGTGCTGGAAGCAGTTATCTGCTATCCGTGACGCAATCTCGGCACCAAAGCCTCCGGTCAAGGTATCCTCGTGAATCACAATAGCTTTATTTGTCTTCTTAACTGAATTATATATTGTTTCCTCATCAAGAGGTATGATCGTACGCAGGTCGATTACCTCAACAGAATAACCTTCATCCTCCAGCTTTTTAGCGGCAAGCACCGAATCCCAAAGAGATACTCCATACGAAATCACAGTGGCATCTGTACCTTCTCTTACTACTTTGGCCTTGCCGAATGGGACAAGATAATCAGCGTCGGGCTCCGGCGACATAGCAGAACTCTGCCTATATAATCCTTTATGTTCGCAGAAAAGCACCGGATCATTTAATCTGACTGCTGTTTTCATTAATCCTTTTGCGTCTGCCGCATTGGATGGAAAAGCTATGTATATTCCAGGAATGTGGGCAAAGATAGATTCGATATTCTGGCTGTGGTATAATCCACCGTGGATATATCCGCCGACAGCAACACGTACGACTACAGGAGCCGACCATGTATTATGTGTACGGTATCTCATTGTTGCCAGTTCGTTTTTCATCTGCATAAAAGCAGGCCAGATATAGTCACCGAACTGAATCTCAACCACAGGTTTAAGTCCTGTTACTGCCATACCGATTGCCACACCCATAATACTTGCTTCGGCAAGAGGCGAATTGAAAACCCTGTCAAAACCAAACGTATTTGATAATCCTTTAGTAACAGTAAACACACCGCCTTTATTATCGGCGATATCCTCACCAAACATATATATCCTGTCATCCCTCTTCATCTCCTCCATCAGGGGCATGATTGAGTGCATCAACCATAACGACCTTATTGCCGGAAGGCGTATTCTTCTCATATTCTAGTTCATTTTTTAATCCGCTTTCATCAAAGATATACTGTGTTGCCGTTTCAGCTTTAGGATCTGATGCTTTTAATGCCTTATCAGCGGCATCATTAACCTCTTTTTCAACATCCTTCTTCAGCTTCTGATATTCATCATCAGTTATAAGCCTCATAGATGTAAGTTTCTTAACGAATAACCTGATCGGATCTTTCTGAAGATCCTTTTCAAGGTCCTCAGGGGACCGGTATTTTTTCTGATCATCAGATGATGAATGAGATAAAAGTCTTACAACCTCCGCCTCTATCAGTGCGGGACCCTTACCGCTCTTTATATATTCAATTGCTTCTGCAACTTTGTCAACACATTCAAAATAATCGGTTCCGTCTACCTTGACCCGGTACAGGTTCGCAAATCCTGCCATCATTTCAGATACAGAGGCCCCTCTGCCTCCGCTTTGAAGATAAACAGGAACTGAGATGGCGTATTTATTATTTTCTATTACAAATAGTACTGGAAGTTTTTCCCTGCTTGCCCAGTTTACCGCTTCGTGAAATTCACCCTGGCTTGAAGTACCCTCGCCGCTGCTTACATAAGCAATGTTCCTTTCACCCTTTCTGACCTGAGCTAAAGCTGCTCCTACTGCCTGCAGAAACTGGGTGCCGGTAGGACTCGATTGTCCCGGAAGATTAATATCCGGATGACCCCAGTGGCAGGGAAGCTGTCTTCCTCCGCTTGACGGATCATCATTTTTTGCAAAGCTTTGAAGGAAAAAATCGTAAGGTTTAACGCCAATCGATAAACTAAGCGCAAGATCGCGATAATATGGAAAAAACCAGTCCTTCTTAGGGTTAAGAGCCAGACCTGCCGCAACCTGTATAGCTTCATGTCCCGATCCGGCGATATGAAAGAATGTCCTACCCTGCCTAAGAAGATTCATTGCCTTAGTATCAATAGTTCGTCCAAGCTGCATTAAACGAAGAGCTTTAAGTGCTTCTTCTTTAAATACTTGTGTTGTTTTAGTAGAACCGGTATCTATACCATTCCGACCCTTTCCATTTGAGCGGTTTTCCTTGTCGGTACTATTCTTTTTTGTTCTTTTCCTGGTTGCAGAGTCATTCTTATTTGAGTTTCTCTTAGCCATTACAAACCTTTCACTTAACTGTAGATAAATTAACAGAAAATATTTCTTCTTTTGTTACCTGTGTGAAATCATTATAACCGAATATTCCGGCAAAACTCTTTACTATTTTTGATTTTACTTCATCTATCGGTACATCACTTTTAATCTCTCTTTTTATGGAAGTGACATCCTTATCAGATATCCCGCAAGGGATGATCCCGGAAAAAAATGACAAATCCGTTTTCACATTAAAAGCAAATCCGTGCATTGTAATCCAGCGGCTCACTTTAATACCTATAGCAGCGATCTTCCTGTCCTCAACCCATACACCTGTATAATCTGGCACCCTTTCACCCGTTATTCTATAAGAGGAGCATGTTTGAATAATCGTCTCCTCCAGTGCACGAAGGTATTTATGAGTATCCTGTTTCCAGTCGGATAAATTTATTATCGGATAACCGACTATCTGTCCCGGTCCATGATAAGTTATATCCCCTCCTCTGTCGATATCATACACAGAGATCTTGTTTGAAGAAAGATATTCCTCCGAACCGACCAGGTTATTATGATCCGCTGTCTTTCCAAACGTATAAGTGTTGGGATGTTCGAGCAGATAAATTACATCAGGTATCTTATTCCGAACCCTTAATTCAAAAGTTTCTCTTTGCAGATCCCATGCTTCCTTGTAATCAATGAATCCCAGATCGCAGTAATATAATTTCCTATTCTCATTCATCATTCGACCATGTCAATTTTCATTCTTCAATTTTCAATATTAAATGTGTACCGATTCACCATATGCCTGTGCAGCTGCTTCCATGATTGATTCACTCAGTGTCGGATGCGCATGAACAGTTTTGATAATCGATTCTGCCGTTGCCTCGAGAGATTTTGCAAGAGTCACCTCAGCTATCATCTCGGTTGCTTCCGAGCCGATTATATGAACCCCCAGGATCTCACCGTACTTAGCATCAAAAATAAACTTTACAAAACCCTCACGTTCGCCAATGGCAAAAGCCTTTCCACTAGCCATAAAAGGAAACTTACCTATCTTAATATCATACCCAGCTTCCTTTGCTTTATCTTCAGTAAGACCAACGCTCGCAACCTGGGGCTGACAATAAGTACAGCCCGGAATATTCTGATAGTTTATCTCGGGAGGATTCAGACCTTTAATAGTCTCAATGCAGTGAATTCCCTCTGCGGAAGCTACGTGTGCAAGCCAGGGAGGACCGATAACATCGCCAATCGCATAGAGCCCCTGTACATTAGTACTGTAATTAGACTTATCTACCTTTATATGGTTCTTAAATAGTTCAACTCCGAGTCCTTCGAGTCCGAACCCTTCCACATTTCCGGTAACACCGATAGCATTAAGAACTTTGTCTGCCTTGATTGTTTTCTTCTCACCTTTAACAGTGAAAGTTACCTCAACCTTTTTCCCTTTGACCTCAGCTTTTTCAACGGTAGCTTTTGTGTAGATATCCATTCCTTTTTTCTTTAGACTTCTCTGAAGCGTCTGGGAAACTTCCTTATCTTCAACCGGAAGTATATTATCAAGCATCTCAATAACTGTAACCTTCGAACCGAGGGCGTTGTAGAAATATGCAAACTCAATACCGATTGCTCCTGCTCCGATAACAACAAATTCTTCAGGCAGTTGTTCAAGCAGCATTGCTTCAGTACTTGTTATTATCATTTTGCGGTCGACCGGGATAGCGGGAACAGTACGCGGTCTTGCTCCTGTAGCGATTATGATTCGATCGGCAGTTATTGAGTTCATCTGCTTTCCATCGGCATCAAAAATATCTATCTGCCTCTCGTTGGCAAACTTCCCATAGCCGCGTATCCTGTCAACCTTATATTTCTTAACTAGCAATTCGACATTCGACGTTATCCGGTCGGAGATCTCACGACTTCTTTTAATTATTCTTGTAAAATCGAAGGATAGCTCTTTATATTTTATTCCAAAGTCTTCGTTATGGTTCTTGAGCTGGTCGTAAATTTCAGCATTTTTGAGCAGTGATTTTGTGGGAATACAGCCCCAGTTGAGGCAGATTCCCCCCAATTTCTGAGGATCAATTACTACCGTTTTAAATCCGAGCTGACTGGCCCGTATAGCCGCAACGTAACCGCCGGGACCCCCTCCAAGAACTGCAATTTCATAGTTTTTCGCCATAATCCGGCTGCCTAACATTTGTTTAGTGGATGTCCAAATATAAAGAAGCCTCTACATAAATAAAAACATTATGGGTCATTTTCAGCTCAGTTTTAAATCAAATGTGACCCACGGGTCATTACCATAATGTAAAGTGAGATCAGATTATTCAAAACTGCTCATTCATAAGATATATCATCTTATCTAAATGAACAGAAAATATGTGGCACCTTCGGAGAGATAAACAAACCCAGGCATCTTCTGCGAAATAACAAAATCATTAACAGGCGATTGTAATATATATACCGCGCTTGATGAATCAAATTGAAATTGGGGCAAAACTCATCTAGACATTATATTTGTTGGAAAGTTTCTGAAGGGTTTTGATACCGCGAAAGGTGACCTGGATTTTGAGTTTCCGCTCAAAAACGTTACCGGAAAAGGTCGATTGACTCTGTCTTACTTTGCAAAGCCAGAAGACTTCGGTTTTCCGGGTATTAAAATCATCGATATCTGTCTCGAGAGATTTTAAGATATTAAAGAATTCCTTGCTCATGGGTTTCTTTATAAATCCTATATTATTAGCAGAGGCCTCTTCATATTTTTGAGGAGAGAATGCTTTGTAATCAACAATCTTTGAAAGTTCTTCCGGGGTACGTATGAAGGTGGAAACTTTATATCCCAGTGATTTAAACAGACTCTTCTCTATTTCATTCTCAAGCTTCACCCTGTCCCTTTTTGTTGTGTCAAAGATGACATTGCCGCTGGCAATGAAGGTTTCGACATACTTATAACCCAATTGTTCAAACAGGTATTTAAGATGATCCATTTTAACGTTATGTCCCCCTACATTTATTGCTCTAAGAAAAGCGATGTATTTGTTCAAGAGAATTCCTTTAGGAAGTATGATATTTATAAGTAAACTCCATTTCAATGGTTATTATAATAAAAAACTGGGAATGTTTTTCAGGGTAATTACAGGAATAAATAATTTAACAATACATCGGGATCAAATCCAGTCAGGGGCTACAGCGTCCAGCAGTCTTCTTGCAGTCTCTTTATTATGTTTTTCTATTTCGGTTTTTCTCGGAATTGGATCAAAGGCAGGTAGAATATCGTCAAGGGTTTCCGGAATTTCTTTACCTGTTTTCTCACTCCATTTCTTTCTCCATCCTTCAGGAAGTTTTCCGGAAAATTCTTTCTCAAACAGAGTAAGGTATAATATCGTCCATATCCTGAATACAGCAGTGATTGAATACCCTCCGCCAAGTGTTAACAAGACTCTTCTTTTACACTTTTCATCTGCCAACTCTATTACTCTCTTGTATATCTTGCGGTAATCCTGTGTAGTTAGAAGAAGATCTGCAAGGGGATCTGTGAAGTGAGCATCGGCCCCGGCTTGCACGATAAGCGCATCCGGTTTAAACCAGCCGAGAGCAGGTTCAAGCACCTTATTCATCACTTCAATATAGGATTCTCCTTCGGTAAACGGTTCCAAGGGTATATTAAGTTTAAGCGAGCGACCCATCCCCTTTCCCAGTTCATACAGCCAGCCGGTTCCGGGAAATAAATATTCTCCTGATTCATGGAAGGATATGGTCATAACATTCTCATCAGTATAAAATATTTCCTGCACACCGTCGCCATGGTGTACATCAAGATCAAGGTATGCAACATGCCATCCTTTCCTGGTCATTTCCCTTATTGCCAGGGCAATATCATTATAGATACAGAAACCGGATGCCAGTGATGTATGTGCATGATGAAATCCTCCTCCCATCTGAAGAACCTTATTTGTCTTTTCCTGCAATAGAAGTTTTGCCCCCAGAAGTGTCCCCCCTGCCTGAAGGCGCGCGGCCTCAGCCATTCCGGGAACTATTGGATTGTCAAGAGTACCCAGTCCATACGATTCAGCATCAACGGAATTATCACCGGCACTGAGCCTTTCCACGTCATCCACATAATTCCGGTCATGTATTTCATAGAATTTCTCAACCGGAACAGGTTCCGGCCTTATTGCCTCTTTTAAAAGATTCAATTCATTCAGGAGGTCGAGTGTCAGCTGGATCCTGACAGGATCAAATGGATGCCCTTCACCGAGGTTGTATTTACTGTAGGACGGATGATATATTATTTCACACATGCTATATGAACCGGCCAGATAACTTCAAATCCGGCATTGCAAAGAGCTTCTGCCAGCAATTTCATTTCAATAGTACCAACACGGAGTACAAGTCGTATTTTATGATTTTTGTCAGGATATGTTAAGATCGAATGGATATTCACTTTTCTCTCTGCAATCAGGGCAGTAAGTCTTGCCAGTTCTCCTGATCTGTCCGGTAGTCTTACATCCAGCCGGCCCGAAGGCTGATGGACTCCTGTTAATAACAATAATGCATCCAGCATATCCATACCAGTCACAATACCTACGAGCTGACCATCTTCCTCTACCGGAAGGCAGCCGATCTTAAGTTCACGCATTGTACGTGTCGCTATTTCTATCGGATCGGCAGGATGTGCAGTTTGTACCGGATGACTCATGATCTTTTCGACCGCGGAGTTTGTATCAAGAGGATATTTTGACAGTAGACTGGTTGCCAATCTTAAATCCCTGTCCGTTACTATTCCGGCAATCTTTCCCTTATCCACGACGGGAAGATGCCTGATGTTCTTCTCTTCCATAATTTTATATGCTTCCTTCAACTGTGTATCCGGCGGAATGGTGACAGGATCAGGATGCATAACTTCACGGATTAACATTTTATTTCCTCGACATAAAAATTTAGTATGATGGTCGTTCTGCGCCGCCCGACTTAATAATCAGTAAAACTTCACCGATAAGCAAGGGAGTGCTGACTGCGGCCGCTTTAGCCTCAAATTCCCAGAGCCATGGAATTTCCTCAATCATCTGCGACAATCTTCCGATGAGCTCGCTAATGCCTCTCTTCTCAGGCAGATTCATTTCACTAAGTGTTTCTTCAAGGTCAATATCAGTAAGCGGAGTAATACGGAGAACTGATTTTATATCAGAAACATTTACTTCGATCAGAGGCCCGAATAACGGATCAGGTTTTATACGTACACCTATAACCGGTGCACCCCAGGGCTGTGTAGCAGCTGATCCAATTCCGAAGTTTTTTAATAAAGCGGCTACTGTTTCCTTATCAACCTTCATCACAGCGTGCGGTTCAGGTATTTTCTTCAGCTCTTTCTGTACTAGAACCCGGGCTTCACCGGCATTTATATCCTTGAACCAGACAAGTTTCCCGGCCGGCTTTTGGCGGTATTCCACATAATTAACAATACGGCCGAGAGCACTTACTGCCGATTCAGGAAAACGGAATGCAGGAAACTGGATGGGTGTATTCCCGTTACCGGATTCGTCTTCAATCGATATGGTACCTTCAGCTCCCATTATGCAGAGAAGAACTGTTTTTTGAATGCCTGTTTTCTCCTCAGCATACTTTACGCCTCTTCTTATCGCAGCTTCAATGGGTTTGGTTGAGCATTTTCCCACACAGGCAAATCCGACAAGAAGAGCATCAATTTCATCACTCGATAAAGCCTGCTTAACAGCTTCCTCGTATCTGTCCGGAGAGGTGAATGCGCCAAGATCAATTACACCGGGACCACTGACTTTAAGATAATTTATCTCACACGCATCAGCAAATAACGTGGCAACTCCCGATGAGTTTGCAATTATGCTTACGCGGTTTCCCTTCGGCAGGGGCTGATGAACCAGCACAACAGCGACATCGAAAAGATCCTGAAGTGTGGGGGCCAGGATAATTCCTGTCTGCTGAAACAAAGCTTCCACCTCCCTTTCCCCTGCTCTTATGGTACCGCTTTTTAATTCGGTAGTTTTCCTGCCTGCAATGCTTTTACCGCTTTTAATACAAAGAATGGGCTTTTTATTTGTCATTCTCCTTGCAATTCTCACAAACTTGCGCGGGTTACCGAATGTTTCGAGATAGAGAATGGCCATTTTTGTGTTCGGATCCTCTTCCCAGTATTGAAGAAGATCATTACCTGAAACATCGGCACGGTTGCCGGCAGATACAAAAGTGGTAAAGCTGACGCCTTTTTCGAGAGCGTAATCCAGGATTACAAGTCCTAATGCTGCAGAGTGTGAAAAGAATCCTGTATGTCCCGGAGGCATAATTGAAGGCGCCATACTGGCATTAAGTCTTACTTTCGGATCGGTGTTCATTACACCGAGACAACTGGGACCAAGGAGACGCACGCCGTGCGCCCTCACCAGTTCTGCAAGTTTCTTCTGACGTTCAAGTCCTTCAGCACCCGCATCTGCGAATCCAGCCGAAACAACAACCAGTCCTTTTGTTCCTGCCTTTATAGCTTCAAGCGCAACATCGTATACCTTTTCAGCATTCACAGCAATTACGGCAAGGTCGGCTTTCTCAGGTATTTCGCTTATAGACGAATAAGCCTTAATACCATTAACAGAATTCGAATACGGATTAACAGGATAGATTGTTCCAGTAAAGTGAGCAGAAAGAATATTCTTGAAAATAATATTACCAATAGATGAAGGATCTCTTGAAGCACCAATAACAGCGACAACCTGAGGTCGAAGAAGCGGGATAAGAGAATTCGCCACGGCAATTCTTTCACGGAGTCCTGTAATCTCCCACAATGCTGCAGCACTGCCCACTGGAAGCTCAATATGCACAGTATCCGAATTCCAGACCTGATGCCGTTCAAAACCCGAACTCTTAAATACATTTATCATAGACTGATTATCAGGGAGAACTTCAGCCTCAAATTCGATAAATCCGTTTGCTGCAGCAAGTCCCGCCAGCCTTTCCAGCAACAGTGTACCAATACCTTTCCCCTGGTAATCATCCTCTATAAGCAAAGCAACCTCTGCAGTATGACTGTTCCCCCCAGAAATATAATTACCCAAGCCAACAACTTTAGAATCTTCGTCTTCACCATTAAGAGCAAGCAGACAACCGCTCGTCTTAAAGTCGCCGCTGCAGAGCTGTTTGATTACATCAGCCGACACCAGGGAGATAGCTGCCATGAAACGCATTCTCAGACTCTCACGGGAAACGCGAGTCATAAAGGATTCAACTTTAGGAATATCGCTGAGATCTGCGGGTCTGAATAGTAATCCCTGTCCGTTTTTAAGTAAGACGTGTTCTTTGTAGGTGAGACCTTCTGGTATAATTCTGAACATTGGTTATTATTTCCCATTATTAACCATGGGAATAATATATAAAAAAAACGGAGGTTCCAAGTTAAGGAACCTCCGTATAATTTTATCACGACATATTCTTTATTTCTTCAACAACCTGGGGATTAGCCAGAGTTGTAATATCACCGGTGTCCTGCTTGTTTGCAATTGCCGAAAGAATACGGCGCATTATTTTGCCGGATCTGGTTTTGGGCATATCGGATACAATCCATACCTTACCTGGTTTTGCGATAGGTCCGATTTCGCTTGCAAGTGTAGCAGAGACCTTCTTCTCTATTTCAGCACTTGGCTTGATTCCCGGCTTTAATGAAACAAAAATATGAGGAATCTTTCCTTTAATGGGATCAGCAACGGGCACAACAGCAGCCTCACCGACTTCCTCGCACATTAGTGCTGCGGATTCGAGTTCCTTTGTACCCAGACGATGTCCCGCAACATTGATTACATCATCGATTCTTCCCAGTATTCTGAAATAGCCGTCGGGGGCTTCAACAGCACCGTCACCTGCGAAGTATGGCCAGTCCTGCCACTTTTTACTTTCAGGATCCTTATTATATCTCTGATAATACTGTTTTACGAACCTGTCATCATCACCCCAAATTGTAAGCATCCTGCCGGGCCATGGATTCTGTATGCAGATGTTGCCGGCTTTGCCGCTTCCCGCCGGAAGTGGTTTTCCTTCTTCATCAAAAATGATCGGGTAAATTCCCGGGACACCAGGACCTGTACTGCCGGGTTTCATACTATGAACACCGGGGATAGTGGAACACAGGAAACCGCCGGTTTCGGTCTGCCACCAAGTATCTACTATTGCAGCTTCTTTTTTTCCAACAGTATTATAGTACCATCTCCAGACTTCAGGTTCGATAGGCTCTCCTACCGTCGTCATATGTTTAAAGTGGTAGTTATACTTTAAAGGTTCTTCAGGACCAACGCGGCGGAGTGCACGTATAGCTGTAGGAGAAGTATGAAATATATTAACATCAAGTTCCTCAGCAACACGCCACGGTCTTCCTGCATCAGGATGAGTAGGGACGCCTTCGAATATAACCGAAGATGCTGCCAGTGCAAGCGGTCCGTATATAATATATGAATGACCGGTAATCCACCCGATATCAGCCATACACCAGTATACATCTTCAGGATGGATATCTTGAATGTACTTTGATGTTCCGGTTACATATGACATATAACCGCCTATAGAATGCTGGGCGCCTTTAGGTTTACCCGTTGAGCCTGAGGTGTACATAATAAATAGTGTACCTTCTGAAGGAAGTTGTTCCGGTTCAACTTTCTGATGATAATATTTTTTTATAACATCATTAACCAGAAAGTCGCGTCCTTCTACCAAGGGTGTCTTTGCAGAATATTTACCCGGGTAACGTTCAAAGATAAGAACCTTCTCTAATTTCTGTCCTTCTTTCAATGCCTCATCATATGCAATGTCTGCTTTTTCTTTATGATCGATCAAGGTACCTGCCCTGTAATAAGAATCAGCAGTGACAAGCACTTTACTCTTTGCATCCGCAACTCTTTCACCGCAAGCTTTTCCGGAAAAACCTGAGAACACCTGAGAGTGAATAGCGCCGATACGCGCACATGCCAGCATGGCAACAGCAATTTCAGGAATCATCGGCATATGAAGAGTAACTGTATCACCTGGTTTAACTCCACAGAAGTCCTTCAGTAGTGCGGCAAATTCATTAACCTTCACGTAGAGTTCCTGGAATGTTATATGCTGAATTGCTTCATCTTCGGGCTCGGGGACAAAATGAATGGCAGTTTTGTTTTTATATTTATCGAGATGCCTGTCTATACAATTATAAGAGGCATTGAGTTTCCCCCCGGTAAACCATTTAAAAAAAGGCGGGTTACTTGAATCGAGAACTTTGTCGTAAGGTTTGTACCAATCGAGCATATCCGCATACTCTTTATAACAATCAGGAAAATTTTCCACTGCGAATCTATCAAGAATCTTTTCATCCTTCACATTTGCCTGTTGAGTAAATTCTTTTTTCGGAGGAAAATAATCCTCTTCTTTCCAATGCACCGCAATCTGGGATTCGGATACTTCATCATTAGTGTTTTTTGACATCAGTTTACTCCTGTAATTTATTTTTTATTTAACTCCTATTGGCAGTACTGATCTTCCGTAAGTTTCGTTCAGTACTTGTGCGAGGGCGAGGTAAACTGCTGAAAGACCGCAGAATATACCTTCCCAGCCTGCAAATGTTTTTATAGCTGCACTTCCTGTGGCATCACCGAGCGCCAGGAGCCAAAATAATACAAATAGAGTAAAAAATACAACCTGTAAAGCTTTGTTATGTTTTAATGTGGCAATCCACATAACAAAAGTGAACAAACCCCACATAAACAGGTAGGCAACCATTCCCCCTGTTTCGGCTGCTGCAACACCGCCCCAGTTAGGCATTAAAATGAGATAAACAAGTGTAAGCCAGAATAATCCATAAGATGTAAAAGCAGTGGTACCGAATGTATTGCCTTTTTTCCACTCCATCCAGCCTGCAAAAATCTGAGCTGCACCACCATAGAATATTCCCATTGCAAGGATCATACTGCTCAGACCGAAGAATCCGGCATTGTGAAGATTGAGCAGCACTGTCGTCATACCGAATCCGAGCAGACCGAGCGGGGCAGGGTTGGCAGTAGTATCGGCAATGTGGGTTGTAGCTGAAGTCAGATCTTCCAGTACGGCAGATTTTGAAGCGGTTTCAGCAACGTGAGTAGTCTCTGACATAAGACCTCCTTATTTGATTTAGTTGATTAATGGAGATTCCACAGTTAACTCTCTGTAAAATCTGATTTTCTAAGTAATTACAATAAATCACATATGAATTGCCGCGGTTCAAAATTTTCCCTCTAACATTTCCAATCTACATCTTAGTTTTTATACATGTATATCTGAAGTGGTAAAACGCAACGGAACATAAGGCCAAAGAGTATGCCATGAGGTTTACTTGCTAAATATCAAATAATTGTAGATATGGAAGCTGCAACCTGGCGGAGATTCACCATTACCGGCTAATTTTCACCAGGAATGGTTTTATCTAGAATGGATTGAGTAATGCTGAATTCTTTTATATTTTTAGGGAAATCATTGGAAGTTCTGTGTGAAGGCTTTCGTTCTCATAATAGGTATTCTGATTATCTCTATGGTCTCCCCAGGTCTGAGTCAGAATAAGGAAGTTAAGATTTCGGGACTAATAACCGATGCATCCACAGGCGAAGCTCTTATAAGAACAAACATACTCCTTTATAAGGACACCCTTTCCCTTGATAGTCCCCCTTTCCGAGGTGCTGTAACCAATCAGTTCGGATTTTATGTAATTCCAGATATTCAGCCGGGCAATTACCTGCTGATTGCAAGATATATCGGTTATAAAACTATTGTACGTGAGTTGAAAGTGGATGCCTCAAAAACCACTTTCAGTTTCAACATTGAACTGGAACCGGAAAACATTAAGCTTGAGGAAGTGATCGTGAGGGGCGAAAAGAAGAAGACCCCTGACATAAGCACAATCGACATTTCACCCGATCTGCTTAAAAAACTTCCCTCTCTAAGCGGTGAAGTGGATCTCTTCAGGGCATTGCAGATGCTACCGGGTGTGGCGACAGTTTCGGAAATTTCAAACGGACTTTATGTGCGCGGAGGATCTCCTGATCAGACTCTTACCCTGGTTGATGGAATCATTGTTTACAACCCTTCACACCTTGGAAATTTTGCGAGCACCTTTAACTCCGATGCAATTAAAGATGTAAAGCTTATAAAGGGAGCTTTCCCCGCGGAGTACGGAGGAAGGCTCTCAAGCGTGTTGGATGTTAAACTCCGTTCAGGAACAAAAGAATCGAATAAGGGCATCATCAGCCTGGGTGCAGTTAATTCACACGCTACTTTTGAGGGTCCCCTGGGCGAAGATGCTACTTATATGATCTCAGGCCGGAAAATGTACTATGATTTTCTCCAGAAGAATTTTGACAAAGGCTCCACAATACCACGTTATAACTTTTATGATTTAAGCGGAAAAGTAACCAGAAATTTAAGTGAACAAAGCGTGTTATTTGTAAGCGGTATGTACAGCCAGGATAATGTTTATAGTCCAGCCGCTGCTAACACCAGCTACGATATTTCCTGGAGAAATTTTGTAGCAGGTCTGAACTGGATCCAGATTAACTCAAATTCGATATTTACAAACAGTCTTGTCAGTTATGTCGATTATAATTTTAAATCAGTAATAACGGATAGTCTGACACCCGGCACCCTGTCCAACTATTATTCCTCTTCCGATCTGAAAGATTTTGATGTACGACAGAACTTTGAGATTCACTGGAATGAAGACAACACATCGAAGCTTGGATTCGATCTTGCCTTTCATAACTATCACCTGCTGTACAGTGATGTATATAATCCTATCATTGAAACCGATCCTTTCGCAGGATTCGATCTTAATTCACTCGAAGCATCATTGTACCTTCAGAATGAATCTCACATAACAAAAGATCTTTTTGCAAATATCGGGGGAAGAGTTTATTATTTTGACAAACAGAAATACCTAAGCTTTGAACCAAGGGTTTCGGTCGATTATTCGCCATTTTCAAAATTCAGGATAAAGGGAGCGTTTGCTGTTGCTCATCAGTTTCTTCATCTAATTGTCAGGAATGATATAGCTCTACCGACCGATCTCTGGTATCCTTCAACGAAGAATATCACCCCTGGAAAATCAATTCAGTATGTTGGGGGATTTGATTATACACTGCCTGATTATTATTTCTCCATTGAGGGATACTATAAAAGTCTCAAAAACCTTTATGAATTCAGGAATGATCCCACTCTTGATCCACGCAATAATAATATCGACGACCAGTTTGTACACGGCGAGGGCGAGGCCTACGGGGTGGAGTTTTTTATTAACAGAACTCTCGGAAACTTGGCCGGGTGGATAGGCTACACTCTTTCCTGGACAAGGGAAAAGTTTGATGAACTTAATGCCGGAAAAATATTCTATCCCAGGTATGACCGCAGGCACGATGTATCGGTCGTGCTTACCTATGAAATGGATGATAACTGGATGTTCGGAGCAACCTGGGTTTATGCTTCTGGCCAGGGTTTCACGCTGCCTATAGGACAGTATATTTTTAACGGTACCGGCCTGGGTGAATCCACCGGTATCAAATATAATTACACTGAGAGAAACGGCTACAAGCTTCCTGCTTATCATAAGCTTGACATGAGCACTTCATACAAGTTTATATGGGCAGGACTTAAATGGGAAGCTTTCCTGAACATTTACAACGTATACAACAGGAATAACGCTTTTGCCCGTTATGTTACATACGAAAAGAATGCTGCAGGGAATAATGTACCAAAATTAAAACAAGTGAGTCTTTTTCCTGTTATTCCTATGGCCGGAATCAAGCTGGAATTTTAATATGATAAGAAAATTAATTCTGCTTACCGCTTTAACGCTGCTGGTATCCTCTTGCGAGAACAGTACCGATGTTGTGGTCGATTTGCCATACACCGAGTACACAGTAGTTGATGCACAGCTTACAGCCTTCCAGGTATTCCAGGGAGTAACACTAACACATACTCTTCCTCTTGGAGAGGAATTTGACATCAAAAAAGCAGAGATAAAAGATGCCGTTATGTATATGGTGGAGAACGGTGTTAGGATCATTCCACTTCATTATTTTGCGGATGGAGTTTATAAACCTTTGCAGGATATCATCATAAAAGTACACAACCAGTATGAGCTTTATGCTGCCGTTGGTTCAAAATCCATTTACAGCGAAACCACTGTTCCGGAAATCCCTGAAGTTGTGGGCGTTATAGATGTTGATAACCAGTATCTTTCGGCAGAAGTAACCGCAAAACCCGGAGAAGCGTATGCAGCGGCATGGCTGCTCTCTGCGGGAGGTGAGCTGATGACGGCTGGTGATTTTTTTGAAGTTGTTACTCCCGACCAGTACCCCGCCAATGTTCTGGTTCGGTCTATGGATATCCCTGCTCCGTATAATACTTCAACATACAGGGACAGAGTTTATATTAAGGTATTTGCCTTCGACAAGGTATACAAAGAATATTTTATAACGAAAACAGGCAGCAACCAGCAAAGCAATACCTTCACAGCCGGCGGAGGGGCCGTTGCCTGGAATGTAAGCGGCGACCATACTATAGGTCTATTCATTGGTGCGGCAGAAGGGTATGCATCGCAGCCATGAAAAGCACAGCTAAAATATCATATTTTCTCGTCATTATAAGTTTCACATTGCTTTCAGGCTGCCTCAAAGATAATGTAACAACACCTCCTGAATTTAAATTAAATGACAGCAGTGAATTGTTATTTTACCTTGAAGAATCCGGCGATTACATTAACTCAAACGAGATGCCTTCACTGGTAGACGTTGATGAAGTATATAAGAACATCCGGATTTACCTTTTGATAGATATCAGGTCACCTGAAGAATATTCGGCAGGACACATAGAAAATGCGGTTAACAAGCAGCATCCTGAGTTAATAGCTTTTCTTAACAGCATAAATACGGGACAGTATCCAAAGATTGTAATAATCAGCAATAACGGTCAATCATCGGCTTTTTACACGTGCCTGCTACGTCTTGAGGGATATGATAATGTTTTTTCAATGAGTTACGGGATGGCTGCATGGAACAATAATTTTTCTTCCGAATGGTTTGCCGCCCTGCATCAGTACAATGATATATTAAGTAATTTCGATCTTACACTCGTCTCTAAACCTGATTACTCTCCTTTGCCAGAAGTCAATCTTACTGGCGGATCACTGGCCGAACAGGTAAGGAACAGAATAAGAAGCGCAATGGAAACCGAATATGCAGATACTTTCACTGGTGGGGCAGGAGATGCGACAATTGATTTCATTTACCTCGCAGATCGTATGAATCAGTACTATATCGTCTGCTATAATATGGGACTACTTTACAGGCATTTAATTCTCGGAATAAGCCATCCCCCGGGTGCTGTGCTATATACCCCTCCCCCGTCTTCATCGGATCTGAGCAGCACAACCAATCTTCAAACTCTGCCGTCGGATCGTAAGCTCGCCTTCTATTCCACCGATGGACAGCTTAGCGCATTTGCTGTGGCCTACCTTCGTGTACTCGGCTACGACGCAAAATCAGTCCTTTTCGGTGCAAACAATATGTTTTATGATACCCTTCTGGGTGCCGAAGGCCTCAGCGCCGAAGCCTTCACTGCCGGAAAAATAAGGAATTACCCTTATGTTACTGGTAATTAAAGCATTCTTTAACGAACGTATTTTTACTCCGCCCCGGGGATAATAATTTATTACTATCCGTGAAATCCCACCATCCGGAACCTCAATCCATTCCCGATGGAGAGATACTAATCACTTAATATTGAAATTAGGTTTGCCATAAACTAATGTTTTATATACATGATGAAAGAATAGAATATTGTGACTGATCGTGCCAACCCATTTCTTTTAATTTTTTTGTAATTTTGAATTAATTATTCACTATTAAAGTTTTTATGCCCGATCATAATGTTGAAAAGCTGAATGCGGGAGAAAAGGCAGTTGAGTTTATTAAGGATGGTATGCTTCTGGGACTGGGAACCGGTTCCACGGTTTATTACACAATCCGTAAAGTCGGGGAGCTTGTAAAGGAAGGGATGAAATTAAAGGCTGTATCGACTTCATCAGCAACTTCTCAGCTCGCTGCTTCTCTTGGTATTGAAATTCTCCCTTTTGAAGATATAGAGAGAGCTGATCTTACAATCGACGGTGCTGATGAGTTTGATCCATCTCTAAATGGTATCAAGGGAGGCGGAGGCGCTCTTCTTTATGAAAAACTGGTTGCTGAGGCGTCGGACTCGGTAATATGGGTTGTAGATTCGGGGAAAAGAGTTAAAAGACTGGGTGCATTTCCCCTGCCCGTTGAGGTTGTAAAGTATGGATCGAATCAACTTTTGAAGACATTTAGGGAAAGGAGTTATTATCCTACCTTGAGATTAAAGGATGGTAAACCTTACATCACTGATTCGGGCAACTATATTATTGACCTTCATCTCGGGGAAATAGCTGATCCTGTTGAAATGAACAGAGAAATTAAACTTTTAACAGGGGTAGTGGAAACCGGACTGTTTATAAACATCGCAGATATGATTATTGTAGGTACAAAAGACAGCACCGAGATCATTAAAAGGAATTCCGCTTAATTATGACCGTCGCTGAAAAAGTTTTATCATTCCCCTTAAAAAAAGCCCCGTTATTTAAGATAAATGACCCCTTTCTTGATGAGAAAAGGATTACTCTTTATATAAAAAGAGAGGATCTGATTCATCCTTATATTTTCGGCAATAAATGGTACAAGCTTAAATATAATTTGGTTGAGGCTGAGAGACAGAATCAGAAAACGCTGCTGACTTTCGGCGGGGCTTATTCTAACCATATTTATGCCGCAGCCGCAGCAGGTAGACTTTTCGGGTTCAAAACAATTGGAATAATACGCGGGGAGGAACATCTGCCGCTGAATACGATACTTAGCTTTGCCCGGGAGAACGGTATGATGATTAATTATGTTTGCAGATCGGATTACAGACACAAAACGGAAAAGGATTTTATAGAAAAACTTCACCGGGTTTACGGAGATTTCTACCTGCTTCCGGAAGGAGGATCAAATTATATTTCAGTTAAAGGATGCTCAGAGATACCTGCATCCATAAACATTGAATACGATTACATTGCTGCTTCTATGGGAACGGGCGGAACCGTGGCAGGATTGATTGCAGGTGTCTCTCCAGATGTAAAGGTTCTTGGCTTCCCGGTGCTTAAAGGTGCCCGTTTTCTTGAAGAGGATACTCATAAGCTCTTAAATAATTTTATACCCGGTAATCAGGTTAATTACGAGATGTTTTTTGATTATCACTTCGGGGGTTATGCGAAATTGGATGAAAAACTACTTTCATTCATAGCTCAAATTGAAAGCAGAACAGGCTTTTTAGCGGACCGGATCTACTTCGGAAAAATGCTTTACGGCATATACGATCTCATTGGGAAAAGATATTTCCCTGAAAACAAAACCATAATAGCATTAAACAGTGCCCCTGTTACTTAAAAAATTACCCGTTGACTTTTGTGAAACTTTTATTGCTGTTGAGAAAAGTGCTTCCGGCCAGGACTTCTTCTCTGAATTTTTGTTCATCAAGCCTCAGTTTTCTGAACCTTTCCTCAAGATATTCCAGAAATTCTTTTTCACTGAAACCTTTCTTCTTCTCATCATTCTGAGAATTCTTTTCTTCCCTTTTCATAATTGCCATCCACTCGTTTTATTCTACTCAAATAAATTATATGTATAAAAATGATATAATGCTGTGTCTAATGTTACAATATGAATAGTTGCATAGTGTTAAGTAATTGTTAAATAGCTGTTAAGTTTCTGTTAACGGCTTTTACCCAAAATTTTTACCCTTTTACTTCACAACTTAGAATTGCGGCAGGAAATTTAGTCATTATGCAGCCTGCATCGATTTCATTATCGCCAGGAATTGATTCTTCAGAAATAAGATTCTTTACATTATTCAATGCAAAGGGAATTTTAATGCGAGTATTCTGCCATATATCCTTTCCCAGGGGCAGCTCCCCTTGCTTTACAATTCCTGTTAAAAACCTGGGAACGACTATTATCAGCGCTTCATCCCCAAAAAGTCTCGCAAATGAAATGATACTATTCTTATAAATTCCGGATGTATTCAGCTTTAAGTATCTCCCGGCCTCGAAAAGTTCACGGTTTTCCCTTCTTACTCTCAGTATTTTTTTTATTATGAACAACTTGACCGCACCCAACTGCATATTAAGAAATAATGATTCGAAAATGTTTTCGGGTCCTTCCGATTCTTTTTCGCTTATTTCTCTTAATAGCTCTTTCCTGAGTGAATAATCCACAGGTCTGCGGTTATCGGGATCAACAAGACTGAAATCCCATAGTTCGGAGCCCTGGTAAAAATCAGGGATTCCCGGAGCTGTCATCTTGAGTATGGTCTGCGACAATGAATTGAACATCCCGTAAAAGGAAGTATACCTCTGGAAATCAAGAATATCATCCAGGAATAGATTCGAATCGGATTCTGCAAGAATATTATCGATGAAGTTGAGAAATGCTTTTTCATAAACTTCATCAGGTTTTACCCATGCCGTGTAGACTTTTGCTTCTCTGACAACTTTAATAGCATACTCTTTAATTCTTTTTTTGAAGTCTTCATCAGGTTTTCCGTCAAACGGTAGTATACCAACTAGCGTCTGGTATAGAAAATATTCATCATTCTTATCAGGGAAAAACCTGCCGTTATTTTCCTTTTTGTACTTAAAATTCATGTTAGACCACTTTTTAACCCGGAGATTCCAATCATCGGGAATCTCGGATAATACATTGATCCTAGCCCTGACATCTTCACCGCGTTTTGTATCATGCGTGGAGGTCGCATTTAAGCTGTATCTCCATTTAATTCCTCTTCTTCTAACTTTTTTATGAAATTCGTTTAAGGGCAGACCGAATTCAGAAGGATTCCCGCCTACCTCATTCAGCGAGATAAACCTATTATATACATAAAGTGCAGTATCCTCGTAGCCTTTTGCCATTAGGGGACCTGTAAGCTGCTGGAATTTCATTATGAAGTTAATCGATTTCTCATAGAGTTCTTCAGACAGGCTCTTATGCTGCATAGTAAGCAGTTTACCTATATAGTTGATCTCATACTCTAATCTCGGGTTACTGTATTTAAGTTCGCCAATGGTATGATTTATATAAGCTTTTTCCGGATCTGATATTTTTTTGCCGTTAACGTAGGTTCTGTAAATAGGAAAATGCACCAGGATTTCCTCCAGTGCTGTTTTAATTCCATTTAGGGTTATGTCTGCACCGTACCGGTCGCGCTTTGCAATTTCCTCCACGAGAAGGCTTAACCTCTCCAGTTCCCCGGCCATCCTGGTACTTATAATGAGTCTTTTTTTATCGACCACCATATCATCAAAAGATGAAGCTCTGCGGGTGAACTGTGTGTATATCCTGTTCATTTTAGTTTCATTCTTAACATTACAGAATACTCCATTAACAAAATTCAAAAAATCATATCCAGTTGTCCCTTCTACCGGCCAGTTTTCCGGGAGATGTTCGTCCTGTTCAAGGATCTTTTCAACGATAAGATATTTTCCGTCTATTCTGTCTCTAACTTTGTGAAGGTATTCTTCGGGATCATACAGACCGTCTATGTGATCAACACGCAGTCCGTCAATTTTATCTTCCTTAACGAGTTTGAATATAAGTGAATGGGTGCGGTTGAATACCTCATCGTTCTCAACTTTGAGAGAGATTAGGCTGCTGATATTGAAAAATCTCCTATAATTTATTTCCTCGTTCGCAACTTTCCAGAAAGCCAGCCGGAAATATTGTTCCGAAAGCAGCTTATCAAGCGGATCAAAGCTCTCGGGATTTTCTTTTCTGCCGTTATAGATCTTGAGAGTCTCGTTTATGTACATTTTCACCTGTTCGTCATTGGAATACAGTTCCCATAACAGGTCTTTAATAAATTTTATCTGGTTATACCTCTCATCAATATCATTAATCGTATGTAAAAATTTAACGATGTGAAGAAGTCCCAGCAGTCTGATAACTGCCGGGTAATTCCGACCCAACTTATTCTGCAGTTTCTCAAACCTTAATGAAAGTATTTCTGCGTATGAGCTTAGTCGAACGGGAAATTTATTATCATAATAATTAATGCTGAAGCCATCAGCATCGTATTTTAACGAGATCTCTTTCCCTTCAAGGGTTTCCTGGTAGTATTTTCCAAGGAAAGGTGCAAGCATACGGGGTTTATCTCCAAAATGGACATAGCTCCATTCCACATCAAAGAAGTTAAAGAACCTTGAATCGGGACCATTCTCCAGCAGATCCACCAGCATCCTGTTCTCAATATCAAATGCCATATGATTTGGTACTATATCCTGCAGCCAGGAAATTCCTTTTTCGTGAGCCTCATTGATTAATGAATCGAAATCATCCGGTGTACCGAGTTCGGGATTAAGCTGGGTGGGATCGACTACATCATACCCATGCGTACTTCCCTTTGAGGCTTTAAATATCGGGGATGCGTAGATGTGAGTTATTCCTAGTGCCTGCAGGTAAGGCAGTAACTTGCGGGCAGATTCGAAATTAAAGTCTTTATTAAACTGCAGCCTGTAGGTCGTTCCCGGTAAATTTGTCAATTTGAATGTTCACCTCCAGTTTTTTTTGTAATTCATTGATCTTGATTAACCACTCGATGTGCTCTTTATTGCCCACCCGTGCGTCCCCGCTATATTTTTTATAGTTTTCCTTCATCAGTGAAAACAGAATATTCTGCGCTTTCCAAAGGTTAAGATCGATATCCAGTTCCTGGAGAACCTTAAGCGAATCAATAAGTTCATTGATTATCTTAAAATCGCCGGGATCCTCATTTAATCTTTCCATCAGGGAATTCAGACGCCTGCTGCCGATAAACCCCAGAGTCGATTTATCGAGCTCAACCGACCAGTATTGCACTTCGAGAAGCAGGTTCTGCAGCTTATCCCGGTCGATAGTGCCCGAAGATTCGAATACCTGCTGCAGATCGCTATTAATTACATATTCAACGGCCGTGGATAATGCCTTTGGAAGAGGAGTGCCGGTACGCTTCATAGCCTGCATGGTAGCATAATGGTTTTTGTAGACACTCCTGAAAGAAATCTCTATTGAGTCCAGAGTCTGGTGCATAATTTTATCGAATACTTCCCTGCTCTTATCCTTAAACAGGTACCACAAATTGTAGCTATGCGTACCGAAATGCTTATCCATCAAAAGAATCATCTCTGCAATATCGAGTCTGTCGAATGCGCTTTTAATTTCATGGCACATCGTATTATACTCATTGCTGCTTTGCCATTCCCTGACCCCGCCATAGAAATGGTGATCACCCAGGTAAAGAACAGCAAAACTGATCTGCTGCTCATCAAGTGTTATTTTCGAACGCATAGTAGGGTGTCCCAGTGCGAGCCTGTTCCTTCCCGCGGTGATTAGTTCATAATCATTTTTCAGGACTTCATAACAGAAGATCTCAGATTTTTCGCTGTAATCTTCAAACAATGAAGAAATAGCATAATGAGCAGTAACTCTGAGAAGATCAATCACTGCAGGCTTAACGTGTCTGTAGTAAACTTCTCGGCCGTCTTCAATGCCTTCAATGTTGCTGGGAGTACTTTTCAGTCTTTGTATAAAATCTTCTTCGGGATTCTCGCCTGTCAGTTCATTAACAATCTGCATTGCTCTTGCCGCATACTGGATAACCTGAACAGTCTCGATGCCAGAGATCTCATCAAAAAACCATCCGCAGCTTGTGTACATCAGTAGTGCGTGACGCTGCATTTCAAGCAATTTGAGCAGCCGGGTTGTATCTTCCTTATTAAGATTTTTTATGCCGTTTTCAGCAAATACATCTTTAATATTTTCAGGATTTCTTTTCAGAATAATTTTGATGTATGAGTTTCGTAGTTCCCAAACATCCTTTGTAAATTTGCCGGCTTCATTCTCGTAAATCGGTATCATCTTATCCCTGAGCCAGTCGAGCGTCTCCCTAAGTGGGGCCCTCCATTGCTGGTTCCAATGCGAGTGCATACCCGTACTGCAACCGCAGTCTGATTTCCATCTCTCAACACCATGCACACAACTCCAGGAAGTATCTTCAATAATCTGTACTTCCTGGTCGGGAGGATTTTTTTCAAGGAATTCGGGATAAATTGTTAATCCCAAGTCGTTTCTTTCCTCCACGAGGTGTAAAAAGTATGCAAGAGCCATATCTCCGTGCTTCTGGTGATGTCCGTAGGTTTCACCGTCAGTGGCAATATGCGCAAGCTGTACGTCATCATCATCCCTGAATGTACGTTCCATTCGTTCAAGAAGATTTGTACCGTTTTTTAACAGATCGCCGAATGCAATTTCCTGTGAAATGGGACCATCATAGAAGAACAGATTTATTGATTTTCCCGAAGGAAGCCGACAGAGGTAAACTCTTTTGGGATCGACAGTACCTTCTGAAACGTCAGTCCATTCTTCTTCATTAAGAGGTTTAATTGCTTTAGCCTGACGCGGAGCCAGTATAGTAAACTTTATTCCGTATCCAGCAAGGATTTCGAGAGTAAGAGTATCAACGGCAGTCTCTGAGAGCCACATACCTTCAGGGTCGCGTCCGAACCTTGACCTAAAATCTTCGATACCCCAGATTACCTGTGTTCTCCTGTCCCTTTCATTGGCAAGCGGCATAATTATGTGGTTGTATACCTGGGCAATGGCTGAACCGTGACCGGAGAATTGCTTCCTGCTAATTAGATCGGCTTCGAGAATTTTACCATATACATCAGGGGCGTGCTCTTCTATCCAGGAAAGCAGCGTCGGTCCGAAGTTAAAGCTGATCTTTGAATAGTTATTCATGATGTCGATTATGTTTTTATTTCCGCCAAGTATCCTTGATGCAGTATTAGGATTATAACATTCGGCATTGATACGCTCATTCCAGTCTCTATACGGATAGGCGGAATCCTGCACCTCAATTTCCTCAAGCCATGGATTTTCGCGAGGCGGCTGGTAGAAATGTCCGTGTAAGCAGATAAACTTGTTCATCATCCCAGCTCTGATTCATAAAGGGAAAAATTATATTCCGGGACCGATATTACCTGTATGTTATCGTCAGCCGTACCGGGCATGGCACTTCCGGGCCCATTCCATCTTTTGTCAGATGAGTCGAGTATCTTTTTCCACAAACCGGATGGAAAACGGAACTCTGCGGTTATTTTCTTTTCATTAAAGTTCATCACTGCAAAAAGCCTGCTGCTGTTTATCTGACGTTCCATAGTTACTAATTTCAGTTCTTCAAAAGTTTCTGTATTCGTATCTCTCCTGTCGTAATTGCCCAGTGCAGGTATGGTTTTTCTTTTTCTAATAATATCCTTATAGAAAGCCAGGAGAGCTTTATGGTTGTTGGATTTAAGCTTCTCCCAACCGAGTTTTGATTTTGTGAAAGTAGTTTCCGCATGCGGATCGGGAATCTCTCCCTCCCAGTTGAATGATGAGAATTCTTCGCTTCTGCCTTTTTTGACGGCCTGATTCAGGCTTTCATCGAGGAAACTGACGAAATAGAGGAAAGGATTGTTCTCACCAAATTCTTCCCCCATAAAAAGCATCGGAAGTGAGGGGGAAAGGATCAGTGTACCGGCAGCGAGCTTTAATCCTTCGAAGGGGATTAATTCTGAAAGCCTTTTACCAAATGCACGGTTTCCGACCTGGTCGTGATTCTGAATAAAGTGGACAAACTTATCGAATGAAAATTCAGCCGGTGAATTGCCATGCTTCCTCTTCCTGTATGGAGAATACCGGCCGTCATAAACAAAATTATTCTTAATTGCCTTTGCGAGATTTTGTGGACTTCCGAAGTCACTGTAATATGCATCGGATTCCTGCGTAAGCAGAGTATGTATAGAATGGTGAAAATCGTCGCTCCACTGGGCGTCACAGCCGAAGCCGTAATTATCAAGCGGCCTTATTACCTTAAAGTCATTCAGATCGCTTTCGGCAATAAGATAGTGTTTCTTCCCGCTGACTTCTGAATATTTTTCAACTTCCGAAGCGAGTTCTGCCAGGAAAGGATAAGCACTAAGATCATTTATTGCATGCACCGCATCAAGACGAAGTGCGTCTATGTGATAGTCCGACAGCCAGTAGATTGAATTGTAGATAAAATAATTTCTTACATGATCGGAATATGCCTGATCGAAGTTTATGGAATTGCCCCATAGAGATTTATATTTTTCCGTAAAATAAGGACCAAATTCATGGAGGTAATTTCCTTCAGGACCAAGATGATTATAAACTACATCGAGAATTACGGACATTCCCTTTTTATGAGCTTCATTAACAAGCTTTTTTAATCCTTCAGGGCCTCCATAGCTGTTCTGCGGAGCAAAAGGGAATACTCCGTCGTACCCCCAGTTACGTTCACCGGGAAACTGCGCGACCGGCATAATTTCTATAGCGGTAATTCCGAGTTCCCCGAGATAATCCAGCTTTCCTGCCGCAGCCTCAAATGTACCTTCCGGAGAGAAAGTTCCGGTATGGATTTCGTACATTATATAATCTTTCAGTTGCACAGGAGTAAAATCGTTATCCTGCCATTCAAAAGAGGAGTGATCGACAATTTGTGAAGGACCGTTTATTCCATCGGGCTGGAAATTCGAAGCGGGATCGCCGCGTCTATTACCATTAACCAGGTAATAATAATTTCTTCCGGGTTTGATATCTTTTACCGAAACTTTCCAATAATCCTCACTATCCTTTTTCATTCGGATCTTTTTATCCTCGTCACTTAAATACAAATCGATTGCCTTTGAAAACGGAGACCAGACTATAAATTCACATTCGTCAGCTGTATAAACTGCACCTATTTTCTTCATTTATCCTTTAATGTTATGTGTTCATATCCTGCAATTATATAAGTATAAGGCTAGTTAGTTTATACTACCAGTCACATTCATAAATTTTATCATTATTAATAAATCTGCTGTATTCAGAGACACAAAACCGGTTATTTCATCAGGAGGTTAGTAACTATTCTTAAACCTTCAACCGGTATTTTCAACCAGCTTGCATTCTTTGTAATTCCTTTATCAATTTCCGTCAGCATTTTTTCAACCATATAGACATTGACGAGAAAGTTCACCTGTTTCTCATCAGTCGGAAAGAAGTCACTCTCACCAACAGCATCCAGGTAACCTCTCAGGAACCTGTTGCTCGTGCAGAACCACCAGCGGTTTGCGAAGGCGTTGTAGGCGGCAACATCCTCAGATAAGAAGTGTCCGAATTTCTGCAGAGAGGTATGCGCAGCAAAATAGACAGATCCTATTATGCCGGCTATATCCCTGAATGGTGACCTCTTTAATCGTTTTGCACTTGATGCAATTGCGGGCTGACCCTCGAAGTTGATGAATAGGAAATCTCTTCCGGTAAGCAGGATCCGTTTTAGATTGAGATCTCCATGGATACGGATCTTCTTTGCGTTAAATCTTTCTTCAAGCAGAAGTTTCAGGTAATTGATTATTATCTCCTCCCTGTCGAGTAACTCTTCCATACTCTCCTTTTCCTTGCCGGTATAACTTTTCATCAGCCGGAATGTATTCCTGGCAAGAGAGCGGTTCGATTGGTAAATAGATCTCTGATAGAATGAATTAAAGTTTTCCGGTTCAAAACCCTCTGCGGGCAGGGTTGAAAGCGTCGAGTGAAGCTCGCCGGTTCTTCTGCCCAGCAGTCCCATCAGATCGAGATTCATAGAATCAAGCTCATCGCAGCTCGCGGTGAAATCGTAATCTTTCAGACTTTCGGTAAGGAGGCTGATACTCCCGATACTGAAATCTTTTATGGTCGATTTTTCAAGATGAATTCTTTTTTCATAATGATTGATAGAGGCATCTGTCATGTACTTCCAGAAGTTACCCTCGTTGGGAATTTCTTTTTCTATGAAGCCGAAAACAAAGTTGTTTCCGTCGGATGACTTATAATTTATTGTTCCGAGGTATTCGGGAATATGGGAAAAGGACGACTGCAGCGAGAGTGCACGGAACATCTCAATTCCCGGGTGACCGGCTTCTTCCAGTTTCCTGTAGAGACGTATCTTAATACCGCCGCCGTATATCAGGTCGATGAACTTCTGGTTTGAGTCATCAGTATCAGATATTTTCGCGTCGAGACTTTCCGCAACTGCTTCATTAAATCCTTTTTCTTTTTCGATTATAAGATCGCCCCGTTTCCCCTTTATCTTTCCGGAACCGAGCACTGACGATATAAATGAATCCCTGAAAGAGATCTCATTTATACTTTCACAGACTACCTTGCCCTGTTTATCAAGGTAAGCAATTACGGAACTGAGACTATCGGGATCCTTCAGCTGTTCCTTGCTGTAATTAACCGTGGAGCATGGAATGATGAGTCCTTGCGAAGTTTCATCGACATAGCTTACTTCAAGTAGTACGAGCGACTGGTATTCATTTCCCGTCGAAAGTGGTATTTCATCGTAAACATTTATATTATCAATTTCTTTGTCACGCACATCAATCCATTCGCTGCGTTTTATAAAATCGGGAATTGCCACGGTGTTAAGTATGCTGTCATCATCATAACCGAAAAAGGAAAATTCACCCGACAGAGGTTCGAGTTCGGGCGGTTCGTAAAGGTCGGCGCTTAACTGGGATTCCTCAACCGGCACAAGCTGGAACCAGTAAAAATCATATGCATTCATTGTAAGCATATAGTACGTGTCTTTAATCGAAGGAAATTTATTCCTGCTGAACAATTCCACAGGCGTGCTTCCAGTATAACCGGAAAGATTAAGTTCAACCACCTGACTAAACCTCGAAAGGTTTGCCACAACTAGGATGGTCTCATCCTCATACGTACGGAGAAAAGCCAGAACTTTTGAATTAGAAGGAGAGAGAAATTCGATTTCCCCTCTGCCGAAGGCGCGGTATTTTTTCCTTACGGCAATTGCACGTTTCATCCAGGTAAGCAAGGAAGAAGGTGTTGTTTCCTGGACTTCCACGTTGACGCTTTCAAAATGGTATTCCGGATCTATGATAACAGGCAGCAGAAGCTGTTGGGGATTAACGCGGGAGAAGCCGGCATTGCGGTCGGGACTCCACTGCATCGGTGTTCGCACCCCATTCCGGTCGCCCAGATAATAATTATCACCCATTCCGATTTCATCACCATAATATATAATCGGTGTACCGGGGAATGAGAAAAGAAGGATGTTGAGAAGCTTTATCTTACGCCGGTTATTTTCTACAAGCGGTGCGAGCCTGCGTCTGATTCCCAGGTTGAGCCGGGCGTGTTTATCTTTAGCATAATACCGGTACATATAATCACGTTCTTCATCGGTAACCATTTCAAGTGTAAGCTCATCGTGGTTGCGCAGGAACATTGCCCACTGACAGTTGGGGGGAATGGCCGGAGTCTGTTCGAGAATATCGATAATAGGATACCTTGTTTCCATCTGAACTGCCATATACATCCTCGGCATCAGAGGAAAATGAAAAGCCATGTGGCATTCATCCCCGCTTCCAAAATATGCTACTGCATCCTCGGGCCACTGGTTCGCTTCGGCCAGAAACATTTTGTTCCTGAATTTTTCCCTGAGATGTGCATTTAGTTTTTTTAGAAATGCATGTGTCGCCGGAAGATTCTCGCAGCTTGTTCCTTCCCGTTCATATAAATACGGTACAGCGTCGAGACGCATACCGTCGACTCCCATCTCGAACCAGAAGTCGACAGCTCTGAAGATAGCGTTATGCACCTCGGGATTATCAAAATTAAGGTCGGGTTGATGAGAGTAAAACCTGTGCCAGTAATAGGCATTCGCAACGGAATCCCATGTCCAGTTCGAGGTTTCAAAATCACTGAAGATGATTCTTGCATCTTCATACTCCTCACCGGTTTCGCTCCACACATAAAAATTTCTTTCGGGACTTCCGGGAGGACTTTTCCTCGCACGCTTAAACCATTCATGCTGGTCTGAAGTGTGGTTCATTACCAGCTCGGTTATCACCCGTATTTTTCTTTTATGTGCTTCTTCGAGAAATACTTTGAAATCCTCGAGTGTGCCGTAGTCGGGATTTATATTAAAATAATCTGAAATATCATAACCGTCGTCTTTCATCGGCGAAGGGTAAAAAGGGAGCACCCAAAGCATGTTTATTCCCAGTGACTGAATATAATCGAGTTTTTGAGTCAATCCTTTTATATCCCCTATACCGTCATTATTGCTGTCCATGAAAGATTTGATATGTACCTGGTACATTATCCCATCTTTATACCACATCGGGTCATCATGATTCTTAATTATTGCCATAAATGGATAATCCGTTATAAATGAATATAATTTTGCAAATTTTATGGTTTTTCAAGGTGATGTAATTCATTATATATAAAATAATTACGGGAGATTGCAAGTAATTTAAGCTGTCTGGCCGGATCCAGTTTAGATCATTCTTCGATTTCTGCTAAATCCTCATTCTTTTTGTCCTTCTTCTTTACCTTAATCCTAATATGAAGGGAATTCGAACGTATTCAGAACGTTTTCAGAACGTATTCAAAACGTATTCAGAACGTTTTCAGATGCTTGTTGAACGGTACATATAAAGGACTCAGGTATCTGTGGAAAATTTCAGTCAGACCGATATAAAAAAAACCCCGGGACTATGATCCCGGGGTCAGCTATAAAGCAGAATTGGTTAAGTAACAAAACTACTTACTATTACGACATTTGTAGTTATTTGATCAGTGCCATCCTTTTAGTTGACACAAACTTGCCGGCCTGAAGCCGGTAAATATAAATTCCGCTGGTCAATTCAGCACCATCGAATTTCACCGAGTATGTTCCCGCGGATTTGTATTCATCAACGAGTGTCTGCACCTGATTTCCGAGGAGATCATAAACGGTTAACTTTACCTGAGATCCTTCAGGAATAGAGTATTTAATTGCGGTTACGGGGTTAAAGGGATTCGGATAATTCTGATCGAGAACATAGTCATTAGGTTTCGGTTCATATGTAACTTCTGCGGTCGAAGAATAATCAGCTGTTCCGTCATAATCAACCTGTTTCAGCCTGTAATAAACCTTACCTCTGTAATTCATATCTGAAAGGTTGTCGATGTAATCGTAACTGTGAGCTGCCGTAGTAGTTCCATATCCCTGAACAAAATCAAGGTTCTCCCAGGTATTACCGACTTTCCGCTGAACGAAAAATCCGCTGTTATTAGTCTCGGAGCCTGTGTGCCAGGAAAGACTTACAACACTTTCCTCAAGCTGTGCTCTGAATGAAGTGAGCTCAACAGGAATAACTCCTCCTGAGACGGTTTTCAAGATAGTTCCATTTTCGCCAACAGCGTAACCGGTAAGCTCATCGGCAAATGTAATCCCGAATAGAATTACTGAAGTACCGCTTGATTGCTCAACCCAGCTGCCGCCTCCGTCGGTTGTTTTGATAATTATTCCGTTTGCACCTGCCGCATATCCAATAATCGACTGGTTATCAGGAAAGTTCAGAGTATAAAGGGCATCATTAACAAAAGGCAGTGTATTCCAGTCTGCACCTCCGTCGGAAGTTACGGCAATTGCACCTTCCCCGGTCCATACAGAAGCTGCAGCAACTCCGTTATTTAAGTCAAAGAAATGAACGCCGTATAAACGTCCTTCGTTGCTGTTAAGGTAAAAAGCTATGTAGTTCCAGTTCTGGCCGCCGTCAGTAGACCATCCAAACATAGGCTGGAATATAGAGTTCTCACCGGCAACGAAAGCATTATCAGCATCAAGCATCTGAACTCCCCAGAATCCGCCTCCGAAGAATCCGGTTTGTGAAGTCGTCCAGGTTGCGCCGGCATCTGTTGAATATAAAATCGTCTGGGATGTGCCGCCTGCAACACCATTTGCGCCATTAAAAGAAACCGATAGAAGATTGTCGCTGACGTTTGAGACAATGAGTTCCCAAGATGAACCTCCGTCTGTTGTTCGGAGAATGGTGCCGAGATCACCAGCAATTACTGCTATGCTGTTGTTTATAACGCTTATGCTGTTAAGCCTTTGAGTAGTACCTGATGTAATACTCTCCCAACTGCTTCCGCCGTTAGTTGTTCTGAGTATAGTTCCTACGTCACCAACAGCAATAACGTAGTCTGTTGTCAGATAGCCAACGCCGTTCAGATTGGTAGATGTGCCGGAACTTAGCGGGAACCAACCCGTCTGCGCATTAGCTATAGTAAAACTGAATAAAATAAATAAAAGAAAAGAGTATCTATTGATCATCCGCTCTCCTATAAAGTTTTTAAAACCTGATACTAAAATTTATCAAACTTTTTCGTCCATAAACGTGATCTGGGAATCATGTGAACGAAGATAAGTTATTTTCAACAAATAGGATAGAGAGATAAGACTAAAAACAAAAAAGACTTCCTCGGAAGGAGGAAGCCGTGTTTATGAAAAAGTCAGACTTTTACCTCCCCATCCATCCTCCGTCTACAGTTACAACACTGCCGTTTAAATATTTTGAAGCATCCGAGCAGAGAAAAACAACTGTACCCATCAGGTCTTCGGGTGTTCCCCATCTGCCGGCGGGTATTCTGTCTAATATTGCTTTGTTCCGAACAGGATCCTCCCGTAAAGCTTTGGTGTTATTGGTTGCAATATAGCCGGGCGCAATTGCGTTTACGGTAACTCCTTTCGAAGCCCACTCGTTTGCAAATGCCATCGTAAGTTGTTTTACTCCCCCTTTGGATGCGGCATAGCCCGGGACGGTAATTCCTCCCTGGAATGAAAGCAGAGAGGCAATAAAAACTATTTTACCGTAATTTCTTTCCACCATTCTTTTTCCGAATTCACGCGTAAGTATGAATTGTGCGCTTAAATTAATTTCGATCACTTTGTCCCAGTAATCATCAGGATGTTCTGCTATCGGCTTGCGTAAGATGGTGCCGGCATTGTTGACCAATATATCAACACTTTCGTAGTCAGTATTCACATCATGAATAAATTTGTAAACATCTTTCCGGTCGGAAAAATCGCAGATGTAAGATTTGAATTTTTTCCCTGCTTTCTTAATCATTTCTTCGGTTTCCCTAAAATCACTCTCATATGAAACCCCTATGATGTCTGCACCCGCTTCGGCTAATGCTAAGGCATAGAACTGCCCTATTCCCCTGTTCGATCCTGTTACCAGGGCTGTTCTGCCATCTAGGTTAAATTTATCAAGTATCATTTCACTCCCGTTCATCAGGTAATTATTATTTTAGCTCTTTCATCGGGATCCAGTCCATATCGTCGAATTCCTGGTTCTCTCCGCCCATCGCCCAGATGAAAGAATAATTCTGTGTACCGCATCCCGAGTGCATAGACCAGCTCGTTGATAGTACAGCCTGCCGGTCCCTTATAAGTATGTGCCTCGTTTCCGCAGGTTCGCCTAAAAGATGCACCACAAAAGCATCCGGTTTCAGGTCGAAATACATATAGACTTCCGACCGCCGCTGATGTGTATGCGATGGCATCGTGTTCCATACACTCCCTTTTTCGAGCTGTGTTAAACCCATAACAAGCTGACAGGTTTTCATTGTTCCCGGATGGATATACTTGTAGATCGTTCTTTTGTTTGATTCTTCCAACGATCCAAGCTTAACTGGTGTGGATTTTGAAAATTTGATGTGCTGATCAGGGTAGGCAGTGTGGGCGGGATAACTCACAAAATAAAACGCTGCAGGTTTCTTTGCATTCGCACTTCTGAATTCAACTTCTTTTGATCCTCTTCCTATGTATAGTCCATCCCGGTGATCCATCTGATATTCTTTACCATCTACCTTAACTGAACCGGCGGCCCCGATATTAATGATTCCCAGTTCACGTCTTTCGGTAAAATAATTAGTCGACATTTCTTTTTTGCTGGCCGTGAGTTTCAGAGTTTTTCCTGAAGGGACAGCTGATCCTGTTATGGACCTGTCAATATCTGAATATGTAAGCGGTATTTTGTTTTTCTGAAAAAGTGAATCTATTAAAAATGAATTTCTTAATTCTCCGGTCCCTAAACTTTTAAATCCGTTTTGATCTGGTGAATATCTTACATCCATCGGTTACGCTCCTGTCGTTTTTTTGTCATGTTTATACATTATATGTTGAGGAGGCTGTGTCCCCCCCTTTTCCCGTCCAGTTTGTGTGAAAGAATTCGCCCCTCGGTTTATCTGTTCTCTCATAAGTGTGGGCGCCAAAATAATCCCTCTGCGCCTGCAGCAGGTTAACAGGAAGGCGGGAACTCCGAAATCCGTCAAAGTAATTTAATGCCGTCGATAATGCGGGGATCCAGATGCCGTTTGAAACACAGGCCGCAACTACTCTTCTCCACGCTTCCTGCGAGGCTTCAATCTTTTCTTTGAAGAAAGGATCGAGCAGAAGGTTTGAGAGTTCGTGATCTTTATCGAATGCTTCTTTTATCTTGCTTAAGAATACAGAACAGATAATACAGCCGCCGCGCCACATTAATGCTATGCCGCCGTAGTTCAGCTTCCAGCCAAATTCTTCCGCCGCGTACCTCATCAGTACATAACCCTGCGCATACGAAACGATCTTTGAAGCATATAAAGCCTGGCGCAGGTCTTCGATGAACTGTTTCCTGTTCCTTTTAACTCAGGTTTTGGTCCCGACAATATTTTTGAAGCTTTCACTCTTTCTTCTTTCAGAGCAGAGAGTGTTCTTCCATAGACTGCCTCGCCGATAAGAGTAAGAGGAGCGCCGACATCAAGCGAAGCTAATACTGTCCATTTACCTGTTCCTTTTTGTCCTGCAGTATCAAGTATGTATTTTACCAGCGGCTTTCCGTTTTCCTGGTAGTTTAATATATCACGGGTGATCTCAATTAAATAGTTGTTAAGTTCGCCCTCGTTCCATTCCTTAAATACATTGTACATTTCATCGTAGTTGAGTCCGATCAGATCCTTCATTACCTGGTAGGCTTCACAAATTAATTGCATATCGCCTTACTCAATTCCGTTGTGGACCATCTTAACAAAATGTCCCGCACCCTCTTCGCCCACCCAGTCGCAGCAGGGTGTCCCGTCTTCAACTTTTGCAGCGATCGATTGAAAGATCGGTTTTACATGCTTCCAGGCTTCAGGTGAACCGCCCGGCATTAATGAAGGTCCTTTTTGGTCACCTTCCTCCCCCCCGGAAACCCCTGTACCGATGTACAGAAGTCCTTTTGACTGTAAATATTTGGTTCTCCGTGTTGTATCCGGAAAGTGCGAATTAACTCCGTCGATTATTATATCGCCTTTTTCCAGGTGAGGTATCAGCATTTCTATGAAGTCGTCAACAGGTTTTCCCGCTTTCACCATCAGCATAATTTTTTTTGGTGATTTCAGGTTTGAAATCAGCTCTTCTACTTAATGAGTTCCGATAATATTTTTTTCTTTGCCTCTTCCGTTAACAAAATTATCTACTTTTTCAATGGTTCTGTTAAAAACAGCAACGGTAAACCCATGGCTCTCCATATTCAAAACAAGGTTTTCACCCATTACTGCTAAACCGATTAATCCTATATCTGCTTTCTGCATTGTTTTCTCCAAAATTGAAAGGTTACATTATTACAGAATTACAATAATTCAGGATTGCAGGATTTCATCCTGCCTCGCGTATGGTATAAGGGGCAATGGGTACAGAGCAAAGATTCTATTCTATATGCTCTTCGCTACTTATACTATGTCCCTCACTCTCTATCTCTGGCTTTCCAGAGACCGAGTCCGGGGTTTGAGACAAAAAATATTTCCTCCCCACCGGGTAATGTATTGAATCCGTCACTTAACTCATCCGGATCATATTGCCGCATCATACTGTCAAGTGGTGCATAATTAAAATTTACTCCCTCAATTTCATCCCTGCTGATATTACCGGGACAATAGGTTATCCTGAACCTTCCTTCTGATGACCCGTGTATCAGGTGCGCAGCGCAGCTGCAAGATTATTCTTAATATCATCGTTTTCTTCTACGAATCTAAGGATTTGGGGAGTAGTTCTGTAGCCGTATTTCCTTATTAAAAAATCGATCTCCTTATCTTCTCCGAATTCCTTTACTCCCGGAGCCAGTATGATGAGTTCACCGTCGTCATCAATTGCCATTCTTGTCCTGTAAATACTCTTATTGCCCAGCCAGGTACTTTTATATTCCAGGGGATCAAGGTAAATAACAATTTTTTTCAAGGGCTTATCCAGCGTCTGGAAATTGACTTTCAGCGAAAGATCCGCTGCTTTTTTGAAACACTCGTAATCATCACCGATGAAAAGACCTTTTAGAGCAAGACTGCCTTGTTCATCTTTTCCTATCACAGTCAGGATGTATATGATCGGCAGATTTCGGGCAAAATTATCTGAAGCGTAATTCAGCACCCTCCTCACCGGTGTATCGGCCTTCCCCATTATCCTTTCCATCCCGTAAACAGCTCCGAGGTAATGACTTCTGTGAATGCTCTCTTTTCCGCCGGTCCCAACAAATATATTCTTGTTGTAGTTCGCCATACCGACAACTTCGTGGGGAACAACCTGTCCAATCGATAATATTAGATCGTGCTCCCCTTCGGCAACCAGATTATTCGTCTGTGCGGGCCAGTTAAAATTTAATTTTCCCTCGGAGACTTCATTGATGAATTCCGGGGGAACAATCCCAAGGGTCTTCAAGTCCTCTTTCCAGCGATGTACTCTGAATAGTGTTTCCGGGACTCCCCGGTACATAATTTCTATTTCTTCCCGGGTCATCGGAACGTGAGTTCCAGTGGCAGGAAGTATATCAGTAAGTCGATCCCCATAATAATCGTAAATTAAGGTAGTTATCTCACCTGATTTTGAGTGATATCTTGTTATATCCGGCGGTACAACCAGTACTTTTTGCCGTGATCCTATATTATCAAGGAAAGAAAATATTTCGCTCCTAAGGACGGATTTATCTATCGATGCATTTTCCGAGGTTATGGCTTTGTAAATCATTTACTTGCTCCAGGGCGGATTTTCCGGCAGATATTTGTCGAATTCATCAATTAATTTTGTTTCATATGCTCCGGTGTATTTACCGGCAAAGAATTTATCCGCAGCTTCTTCATAAAATCTTTTCCAGCTCTCATCTTCATGACCAGGATTAATTGGGTAAAACAAAACACCGTTTGATTTTGCCGCAGAAAGATCTCCCGGTGCGTCACCTATCATTAGAATCTTCTCATCAGGATACTTTCCTTTTGCCCCATATTTTAGGTGCTCTGCTTTTGTACCATACTCTTGTCCGGCTATCAGCCGTACGTAACCGTCTATGCTGTGCTCCTGCCATTCACGGGTAAGGGCCTCAACAGGAGTCTGCGAAACAACCATAAGGTCAGCATTGGGCGATATTTTTTCCAGTGATTCTCTAACAAAGGGAAAAGGCGGAATGTCGTAGACAATTTCAGAAATAATTTTGTTGACTTCCTCTGACCATAATAGTGTGGTATCTATTATCGGTATCCTTACCTCAGCAGCATATTTTTCCAGAGCAGGATTGCCAAGCTTTGTTTCCTTTTCCACCCATTCGAGAACTGCTGTATAATCATCGAATAGCATATTTCTTTCTTTTACTTCCGGTCTTTCTTTAAGCAGCTCGACTGCCCTTAATAATGCTTTGAATCTGTTGACACCGCGTGTCTTAGAATATAAGTTAACAAATTCCCAGGTTTCCCGGGCATATTTCGAAATTCTCTGCATCCTGAAATGTTTTATAAACATCGGGCAGAAACTTTCTTTCTGCTTAATTTCCATGGTGTCAAATACGCAGCCGTCTGAATCGATACCAATGAAAAATTCTTTCTCTGGTTTTAAGTCTTCTAGTATTTTATGCGAATTGTCCATCTCGTTTGTCTCCGGATTTTAGGTATTCTTAGTATGCTTCGGGCTGGTACGAAGTAAGTTTTCTTTCTGCAAAGACCGGTCTGAACTTTGTGAACCTCTGCCTGCCGTTAATTACCGGTACGGATACCCAGTCCTCCCCTATTAACGGTCTTACATAATCCAGGAATTCATCTGTAACATCGGTCCTGCTTTCGGCAATCCATTTTTCAGGGAAGGTTCTTTCTGATAATGCAACTTTTTCAAGCGGAACCTTATCGTATTTCACATTGTAAATAAAGCCGGGCTCTCTGAGAATTGTTGCCATCCATCCGTTCTCGTCATTCATAGCTATCTCTACAGCTTTTTGTCCTACTTTATATGCTTCATCCAGGTCAACCGTTGAAGCATAGATCATTGTATCCCTCTGGTCCGTACCCATAACGTGTCCGCGGGCGGCTCCTCTTGCCTTAATTCCTTTTGAATTAAGGTAGTTAACAACCGACTGGTACACGGAAAGTTTGCTTGAACCGAATGAGGTATGTCCGAAGGAATCTTTTACTTCACCGATTGCCCCCACATCAAAACCTTCGCTGATTACGACCATACATCTTCCATCTTTAGTAATCTGATCGTTTACTTTATCTGTCAGCTCTTCCAGACTTACCTTTGATTCAGTCATATAGATCTGCAAAGGCATTTCCCTGTCCGGGTCAGCTAGTCGTGAAGCCGCCGGAATGAACCCGATCTTTCTTCCCATAGCCTGAATCACAAGTACAGGATCGGCAGGAGATGAACCTGCATTTTCTTCGTTCGCATTCTGTATTATGTGCGACCAGTAGCGCGCAACACTGCCGTATCCAGGTGTATGGTCAATAAGTTTAAATTCGCTGTCACCCACATCATTGTCAATCGTTTTAGGAACCCCGGTGGCAACCAGGTCCAATCCATGCTTCCTGGCTATTTCGCTTACAGTAAGCGCGGTATGCTGTGAATCGTTGCCTCCGATATAAAAGAAATATTTGATGTTATGAGCTTTGAAAATTTCAATAACTCTTTCAAAATCCTTTTGCTGTTTTTCTTTCAGCTTGTAGCGGCAGGTTCCGATACTTCCCGCTGCAGGGGTGGTTCTCAGCAGGTCAATTTCTTCTTTCGGCTGGGCGGAGAGATCAAGAAGTTCTTCTTTCAGTACTCCCTCGATACCATGCCAGCCTGCATAGATCTTTCCGAACTTGTCCGGGAACATTCTGCAGGTATCAATGATCCCGCGTAACGAATTATTTATTACCGGCGAAGGGCCGCCCGATTGGGCAATTATTACATTTTCATTCATCATTCATTGAGATTTATTTTTCGTGGTGTGGTAATTTATTTTGATATGAAAATATCAAACGCCGCTGTAAGCGTTAAATCCTCCGTCGACCGGAATAACGACACCGGTGACAAAGGATGAGGACTCTGATGCAAGGTAATAAAGCGTTCCAATCAGATCTTCCGGATGCCCAAATCTTCCCATGGGAGTATTCTTAATGATCCTGTCCCCCCGCTCCGTCAGCTCATTTGTTTTTTCATCCAGGAGTAAGAATTCATTCTGCTTCGTAACAAAGAACCCGGGAGCTATTGCATTCACCCTTATTCCCGCTTTTGCAAAATGTACAGCAAGCCATTGGGTTAAATTATTTACAGACGCTTTGGCGGCGGAGTATGCTGGTATTTTGGTTAAGGGCCGGAATGAATTCATAGAGGAAATGTTGATCACAGAACCGCTCCTGTTAACCATATCTTCTGCAAAGACCATCGTTGGCAATACCGTTCCAATCAGATTGAGATCGAAAACCTCACGAAAACCTTCAATTTTTAAACCGAAAAAAGTTTTGTCCGGGTCATTAAGGTTTTCATCTGATAAAAATTCACTTGAAGTGGAAGCTGTGGGAGAATTTCCTCCCGCAGCATTGATCAGTATATCGATTTTTCCAAGTTTCTTATTGATCTCTTTACGGGCCTCTAAAAGGGTTTCTTTCTTTAAAACATCTGCAACAACGCAGAGAACCGGCTGCCCTTCCTTTTGCGCGATGTTCTGAGCGCAGCTTTCGCACCTTCCTTTTTTATAGTCAATAACGGCAACCTTCGCACCGGCTCTGAGCATCGAAGAAGAAAAAATATTTCCAAACACACCGCAGCCGCCGGTTACTACACAAACTTTATTTTTCAGATCGGGAAATTCAGATTTCATTTCAATCTTTCGGATTTGCTTTCAGGATACTGTTCATTAATATTTTAGCATTTTCTGTTAACTTACCATAATTATTTTCAATAATAGCCTTTTTATCCAGAAGCGCGGAACCAATTCCGACAGCACATGCTCCTGCATTCAGCCAGTCTCCGGCATTCGTAAGCGACACTCCTCCGGTAGGCATAAGTTTTAAGTGCGGCATCGGCGCGAGTACAGCTTTAAAGAAATTCATTCCTACAATATCTGCCGGAAAAACTTTAATGACATCAGCTCCTTCTTCATAAGCAGTCTGGATTTCGGTTGGGGTAAAACATCCGGGCATAACGGGGACACCGGCTTTTTGAGCCGTTTCCACGATCTCCTTCTTAAAGACAGGACTTACAACATACTTTGCTCCGGCTTTTATTGCATCTTCAGCAGTCTTCCTGTCAAGAACGGAGCCTACACCGATGATTATATTATTATCCAGCCTTTCACTCATTTTTTCTATCAGCGTGATTGCATTCGGAACCGTCATGGTTATTTCGACTACAGATACACCTCCTGCATGAACAGCCTCGATCACTTTCTGTAATTTATCTTCTTCTTTTACCCTGATAACAGCAATAGCTTTTCTTTTTAATATTTCACTTAGAATGATTTCTTTATTCAGTATCATTTAAATGGATCGAGATGTTTGTGGAAATGATCGACCAGGAGCTTATAATGTAATTCTTCGTTGTTATTCAGGCATTCCATTATTTTTTCCTTAAATATGTGTTTGCCGGATTCATCTTTATCCGTAAGTATTCTGCCGAAAGTTACATGCAGGATCTGTCTGGCATCCTCACTGGTGAAGAGTGAGATAAGCTCTTCGTCTGTGTATGAGTCAGCAGAAGTAACTTTAGCCAGGTCTGCAGAAACGTGATAGGATTCTTTTTCCGTGGCATATATATCCCTGCTGTAAGCAAGGATTTGCCGGAACATCGTCGGGTCTTTTATTGCGATAACCTTTAGTGCCTCAAGGTAGCTGGTGCCTGCAGTTTTTATATGCGTTACTCCCCGTTTTAATGAACCAATCACATTATAAACGCCGAATTTATCGCTGCCTGAGTGAAGACTTAATTTGTACGTGCCGAAATATTCCGCGATCGATATATGCTTAATGTATTCTTTCTTAAATAAATTTAAATCTCCCTTGTAGTCTATGCCTTTTTCAAATTCGCCGATGAACCTTGGTGCAAGACTGATCAGATCAACTTGCAACCTTTTCAATTCATTCGCTATAAAATAATGTTCGAAGGGAGAGGTAACAGAATCGGTTTCATCGACAGAAACTTCTGCTTCCGAAACATATGAGGGGTATTGCTCTTTTAAATGATCGTACATTTTCTTTATGTGGACAAGTGCATCGCCATATTTGATCAAGGCCCTTTTCAGATTATTTTCATCTGCCTTTATTGAAAATAAATCGTTGATCACAATTTTTCTGTCTGCGTATTCTGAAACCAGACTGCTGTAAGTAGTACTTAATCCCTTCCAATCCTGTGCTTTAACAAGAGTGTCGATATCTTCATCTTCGAGCAAGTCGGCCTCGTTATGAACATATTCCCCGGGATCAAAAGTGAACATCCTGAACCCGTTCTGTACCATCAGGTCTATGTCATCCGTGGTTTTAAGATGATCAGCATCCGCACCAAATCCCTCGTGATATCCTTCCTGGAAGACGGCCCAGACGGCCGCATCCATTACTTCTTCAGGAGTTCGGTTGGTTCTTGTTAATTCACGTATAGATTGCTGTGCAAGTACCGGCTTAAATTTACTCTCATTAAGCGAACGCACATGTGCCGGATTTGCTATCCCCAGCCTGTCGCCGAAACCGAATGAATTTACCAGTCCCAGTGTTACTGCATTTGTAAAACCAAATATCGACTGCAGTGCTTTCCTGTTCGAAGTGTTCAGGGTACATTTTTTCAGAATATACTTTGCGGAATTTTCCGGCTCAATTACCCCGCCTTCAAATATTTTTGCCGTTTTGCTGCCGGGATCTTCAAAATACAGACAAAGATATTTCCGGCTACCGCCATTAGTTATAAAAAATATGACATCTTCATATTGATGAACCGAATCCGGATAAATTTCCGATCCCGCAATCCCTTGTATCTTTTTTAATAAACTACTCATATATTATTCTGTGATTAAAGCTTGAAAGTCCTTTTTACAAGGTTATAGGTTAGATCTTTTGCTATATCGTAAACCTCACTGAGGGAAATGATATGTTTAACTGTCAATTCTGCCAGGTAATTAGAATCGATGCGCCGCGCCAGGTCATGCCGGGCCGGGATTGAAACGAAAGCACGCGTATCATCGTTAAACCCTACTGTATTATAGAATCCTGCTGTTTCTGTTACCATCCTCCTGTACCTTGTCATTCCTTCGATACTGTCATGGAACCACCAGGCGGGTCCCAGTTTCATCGCAGGGTAATGCCCCGCAAGCGGGGCGAGTTCGCGTGAATAAGTGGTTTCATCTAGAGTATAAACTATGAACGTAAAGCCCGGGCTGCTGCCATATTTATTAAGCAGTTCCTTCAGGTTGAAAGTATATTCCGTCAGAACCGGTATATCGGCGCCTTTGTCAGGACCATATTTTTCAAATACAACCTGGTTATGATTTCTGTATGCCCCGGGATGAAGCTGCATTACAAGCCCGTCCTCCGTGCTCATCCGTGCCATTTCCATCAGCATATTTGCCGTAAATAGTTCAGCATCTTCTTCCCTATTCTTATTCTTTAATGCCCGGTTAAAAATATCTTTAGCTTCTCTTTTTGATAATTCGTGTGTAAAGGGAGAGAATACTCCATGATCAGTTGATGTTGCACCGAGAGATTTAAAGTATTCTCTTCTATCTTCCAGCGCCTGTATAAATAATTTGTACGAGGTTATTTCATATTTAACTGATTTTTCAAGCTGACGTAAATTTTCTTTCCATTTCTTATTGGAGATGTCGGTTACAGCATCCGGACGGAAACATGGAATTATTTTTCCCTTCCAGCCGGATTTCATAATCTTTTTGTGTTTAGTCAACTTATCGCTCGCTGCATCGGTTGTGCATAATACTTCGATGTTGAATTTTTCAAATAAATTTTTCGGTAAAAATCCGGGAGAGTTTATTTTTTCCTGCAGCTGATCATAAATTTTCTGTGCATTGCTGCTGTCCGGTTTTTCATTTATATCAAAGACATTACCAAACTCATAACTTAACCATGCACCTGAAGGTGTTCCGTTAAACAGATAGTAATTATCTGCAAAGATCTGCCAGATCTTCCGGGGATCGTTTTTCGACTTTCTTCCTCCTGCCGCAGGAATACCTAAAGATTCCATCGGTATTCCCTGGGAGTAAAGCATTCTGTATATGTAATGATCGGGAATTAAAAATAATTCCGTAGGATTCGGAAAAGGCTTGTTCTCACTGAACAGGGCGGGATCTACATGTCCGTGGGGGCTAATGATCGGTAAGTCTTTAATACTGTTGTAGATATCGCGCGCGTGTTTTCTTACCGCTTCAACAGGACTAAAGAATCTGTCCTCATGTAATATAAGATCTGACATATTTATCTTCTCTATAAATCTGTTTTTACAACAACAGGATGATCGAGTTGTTCGATTGTGTTGTCGAGGTAGTGTATGAAATCATCTTTGGTTTTAATACCTCCAGGCTCCTGGTCCCAGGCAGCACAGAAATAATATTCAACCCTGCCGTCATCGGGTATCAGCTTTACGAAATAGTTCAAACTATCCTCTGCCCCCTCTTTAAGACGGTCCTTTCTGTAAATAACTACTATACCCAGTTCGTCATCCTTATTAACCAGGGTTTGCTTTCCGTACAACGCTATATAACTCCATCCAGCGGTATTTTTGCTGGTAATAAAATCAGCTGCTTCGTGCTTTACCAATCCGGTTGTTATATTATCAGGAGAATCTGAAACATCAATTGCACAATGCGTTAGACGGCTCCCTGCCGCAATAGAAAGGGTGGATACCAGATCGTACTTTTTGTCTCCCACCTGCCAGCCGTAATAGGATGTTTTAACGGAAGAGAGAACAGGACCGTTCTCCGGGATTTCGCATATAATACTATCAGTCTTATTTATCAATGTTATTTTACCGTCGCTCCACATCCCGATTGATCCAATGCCTAGAGATTTGCCCACATTAAAAATATCCATCCCCCAATCCTGCATTGAGTGATATGAATCGTCCTGAGCAACCGTGTCATGTACGCCTACAGTAGAAAGTAAGAGTTTCTCAACTTTCTTCCCGAAAATGTCGTTTGCATTCCTCCAGTCGAGATAAAACCTGTAGCCCACTTTTTCTGATTCCCATCCAGGACCTTCGTAACGGAAAAGTGCATCGTGATCCGTATGGGTCGATGGCACCTTAAATTTAGTTACATTCACAAATTCGTTCCCCCGGAACTTTCCATCAATGTAAACATTGCCCGGTTTCATCGATAATTCGGCATAAGTCCTGGATTTAAATTCTGGCATTTTATTTCCATCGGTTCGTTTTACAGTAAATACTTTTGTCTCGTTAGGACCCAGGTCCGTAACAAATCCGATTTCGGCTTTCTCTGCTTTCTCAAGCACCTGATATGGGGTTTCACTCTCTCCGCTGTACAGTAAAAACGGAATTATTGAAGTATCAAGGCTTACAGTTACGAAAACATCATTGATTGTCTGTCCCGTCTGGTTTTGAACTGTTATTTTGAATTCATCCTTATCGGAACATCCGGCCGGGATCATCATGGATATTATCACCACCGAAGTAACGATAAACAAGTTGAATAATTTCTTCATTTTTTAACTCCTGACTCCTGACTGTTGTCTTCTTTCGATTTTAACTTTTTAATAGCCGAATAGTTTTGGTATAACCAGGCTGAGCTCGGGGATATAAGTAACGAGCAGCAGCGTTATGATCATTGCAAGGAAGAAAGGTATGAGCGGCTTAATTACTTTTGTAATCGGCAGTCCGGCAACTGAACAGCCGACAAAAAGTACGCTGCCTACCGGAGGAGTGCATAAGCCGATACTTAAGTTCATTACCATAATGATTCCGAAATGGATCGGATTTATTCCGAGTTGAACCGCAACAGGCAGGAATATCGGCGTAAAGATCAGTACAGCAGGCGTCATATCCATAAAGGTTCCAACCAAAAGAAGCAGCAAATTGATAATAATCATTATTATTACCTTGCTTTCAGAGACCGTAACTAATGCCTGGGCAACCGTCTGCGGGATGTTTTCATAAGCCATAACCCACGACATTGCCATCGAAGTTCCGATCAAAAGCATCACAATTGAAGTGGTTACCACACTCCTAAGGAGGATTTGAGGCAGGTCTTTGAATTTAACTTCTTTATAAACAAATACCGATAATATAAACGCATAAAAGACTGCGATCGCGGAAGCTTCAGTTGCAGTGAAATATCCTGCGACAATTCCGCCGATGACAATAATTACTAATAATAAACTAGGTACCGCATCTGAAAATTTTTTAATTGCATCAACAAATGTGATCTTTAAATCTGCTTTATAGTTATGTTTGGCCGCATAGATCCCCGCAACTATCATCAGAGACAGGCCAAGCAGTATTCCCGGGATGTATCCTGCAATAAAAAGAGCGGCTATCGATACTCCTCCGCTTGCCAGTGAATAAACTATCAGTATGTTGCTGGGAGGAATAATAAGTCCCGTTGTGGCCGAAGTAATATTCACAGCAGCCGAAAACGATTCATCGTAACCTTCTTTCTTCATCACGGGATGCATAAATCCGCCGATCGCAGAAGCAGCAGCCACGGCAGAACCCGAAATTGCACCAAACAGCATGGCCGACATAATATTGACAAAAGCGAGTCCGCCCGGCAATTTTCCAACAAGGACCTTTGCAAAATCAATTAATCTTCTGGCGATTCCGCCGCTGTTCATCAGCTGACCTGCAAGTATGAAAAACGGAATGGCAAGAAGTGCAAAGCTGTCGATGCCGGTCGCCATTCTCTCAGATACGGTCGTTAATGAAGGAAGTGTACTAATGCTCATCAGCATCGTAAGCAGACTTGATATCCCGATGCTAAACGAAATCGGGACTCCGAGTGAGAGCAGTATTATAAAGGTGACAACCAGAATGATTATTTCAGAGTATTCCATCGGTATTTTTTCTCTCTTGTATTAACTCGACTATAAAATATGTGGAATAAAACATCATTAAAGCGCCGCTGATCGGGATGGCCATGTATACGTACCCCAGTCCCATTTGTAAGGCAGCAGATATCTGGTTAAGCTCAAGGGTTATATAAACCAGTCGTATCCCGCCAATTACCATCGTAAAAAATGCAAAGAGAAATATGCATATTTGAATAAAGATTTCTAAAATAGATTTGCTTTTTCCTTTTAGCCTAGTAGTGAGGAGATCTATTGCCAGGTGCGATTTCTGACCCGCAACATAAGCCGCACCAAGCAACCCGATCCATATCAGCATATACCTTGCAAGTTCTTCGGTAAAGGAACTCGGGTTCTGTAAGATGAACCTTGAGAAAACCTGCCAGAGAACATTAATTGTAATTATCGCCATCAGTACAATCAGGATCCAGCTGAGTATTTTGTCAATGAATTTTTTAATGGAGATCATTATTATTTAATTGCTTTTATCCTGTCGATCAAATCAGAAATTTCTTTGTCACTCTTAAACTCTTCGATGAGAGGTTTAACCTTTTCTTCAAATAATGTTTTATCGGGATAATAAACATGAACGCCTGCTTTTTTTACTGCTTCCAGAGCCTCTTCAGTTGCCTGTTTCCAGAGTTTCTTTTCATATTCATAAGATTCGTCCGCGGCTTCCTGAAGCCACTGCTTCTCCTGGTCTGACAGCTCATTCCAGACAACAGTGCTGATCAATAAAACGTCGGGTACGGAGGTATGCTCGTCAAGTGAGTAATATTTACAGACTTCATAATGTTTTGAAGTATAAAAACTGGGGGGGTTATTTTCAGCGCCGTCAACCACACCCTGCTGCAAAGCAGTATAAAGCTCACCCCATGCGATTGGTGTCGCAGAACCGCCCAGCGCATTTACAAGCTGGACAGATGTAGGACTTTCCTGAGTCCTGATCTTTAATCCCTTTAGATCATCCGGAGTTAAGACAGGCTTTTCTTTTGTGTAAAAGCTTCGGCTTCCGGCATCATAATAGCACAGTCCCCTCAGCCTGAATTTCTCAGTACTCCTTAATAAAGACTTCCCGGCTTCACTTTCAAAAAAATTGAATTTGTGTTTATCATCCCTGAAAATGTAAGGTAATGAAAATACTTTGAAGTCGGGTGCGAATCCTTCCAGCACAGATGATGAGACTTTAGTCATACCAAGGCTCCCTATCTGCAGGAGCTCGATGCATTCCCTTTCGGTGCCAAGCTGCTGACTGGGATAGATAGTGATCTGGAGTTCTCCATGCGATTTTTCTGCAGCTACTTTAGCAAGATAGAGCATTGCTTTATGAACCGGGTGCGACTGGTCCAGTCCGTGTGCAATTTTTATCCTTTTCACATTCGTTTCATCGGCGCAGGAAGAGAATGTAATAACTGACAAGGCGATTAAGCTGATCAGACATATTCTTAAAGAGCGCAGCAAAAGTTCCGGTCGTACCCGGTATTTTATAAAGAATAGGTTATTTGTGATCATCATCCGGCTTTATTTGAAGAGCAGCATATGTACCTGATACTAATATTATAATATATTGTATCCATAACGGTGTTGAAAATAATTCACCTTCCAATATTCCTGCATTGAGAAGTACGAACTTGCCTGCATAATAAAATATAATAGATACGATGATACTTGCCGACATAGCAATAAATTTATTCCTGTTTCTTTTTGAAAGGAAGTAGAACCCGGCCGTATTTATCGTAAGCTCCGCCGTCATTAAAAGACTTTTTGCAAGTACCGGGTGAGAAGATATTAACGTTGATACTAATGGCAGTGTTAAAGCTATGATCATCGAATTTTTCTGATTCGTCTTAACTATACAGAATACAACAGCCAGTCTCATTGGTTCGAATAAATAAAATGGTATCGCTGTGAAATGAGAAAGTGAAGGCAGCAGATATATTAAAGCAATAATTAATAAATCGGTTCGCAGGTATCTGAAAGTCTTTGTTCTCAATCCAAGGGTAAGAGTATTTTCTCTTATCATTGCCGTCCCAGATAAACATTATTAAAATCATTCAATTCTTTCACAGGGTCCCATTTATAATTAAAAGTCCAACCGGCATTGATGGAACCGGGGTCGGGATTACCGGCTGCGACGTTAAAATTATCCATGCACCAGGCAAAATCCCTGCAATCCCCATAACAGTTGTAAAAGTATATCCGGTCTTCACCCCATTGCAGAATTCGGGGAGGCTTTGAGGGAGCGAAAAATATTTTCTTATCTGACATATTGCCTGAGAAGGAACATCCAATCAAATAAAATTGAGCGTCCCGGTGAAATCTCCCAAGCGGAAATCCCTCAACTCCATCAAACCTGCAGTTGAGAAGGACAAACTTCTGATCTTTATTATGACTTCCGTCATGCCATATTGAGGCCGTGAGATTGTTGCCGAAAAATCTGCTGTTCTCTATAAAACAATAGCCTCTTGGACAAACATAATCGACCCAGCCCTCAAAGTAGCAGTTACTGTGATAATACATTCCGTCATCTGTGTTCCACAAGCTGAGCGCATCTCCCCCGTCTGAGATAATACGACAGTTGTCGATAATTATTCGTGTAACACCGAGGTCACCTCTTATCGTAAAAGCGTGATCATGATCTCCGTAAAGAGAGCCGTAATTGTTGTATATAGTCATCGAACTGAACAGAATGTCCTTTACGCTGTCCTTTATATTTACTACCGCGGATCCGTAATCGTCAGGATGGTTTTCTCTCCAGTTTCTTCTCAGTTCGGCAAAGACTATCCTCGTTTTTACCGGGTCTTCGCCAACCAGGGCGATATTGCTTTTCTCGATGAATAATTTTTCCGGGTAATAACCGTTCTTAATGAAGATGATAAATCTGCCGTGGTGTTCGGCGGGTACAGCATCTAATGCTGATTGTATAGATACAAAATCACCGCTTCCGTCAGCAGCAACATATTTTGTATTTTGTGAAAAGTCTTCGGTTTGAAATAAGAACAGGACCAGAATAATAAGATGAAATTTACTCATTAAAACTAAATCAGGGTTAAGAAACTGGTTGATGATCAGGCTAACTGAGTTAAAGAAATGCCGTTTCCATTTGAAACTAACCTGGTTTTTAACTCAATATTTTTTTGAATATCCCGGGCAGGATTATCGATCAGATCTATCATAAGTTTTACTGCTTCCCTCCCAAGTTCTTCAGTGGGCTGGTCAACAAAACTGAAAATTGAGGGAAGAGTTCTCTTATAAGTATTATTTCCAAAACAGGTTACCTTAACATCCTGTGGAATATTTACACCCATTTCAATCGCTGCTTCATACATGCCCAAAGCAACAGGATAGGTCACGGCAAGTATCGCCTCCGGTAAAGGGCCCTTCTTAAACATTTTCATAAAGCCCTTATACCCGTCCTCTTCACCGAATCCGCCTTCAACTACCCAGTTATCGTTCACAGTGAGATTGTGTTTATTCATCGCATCAATAAAGCCCTGTTTTCTCATTTGGCCGATATTGATATATGAATAACCGCCTATATGTCCAATGTTCTGAATTCCTGAACGAATGAAATCTTCAACTGCATTGAATGCCCCTCCCCTGTCATCTACTGTTATGCTGGCAGTCTTTTTTAAGTTTGGGATCCTATCGATAAATACCATTGGAACGTTTAACTGTTGCGCACGTTTAAATATGGCTGTATCCCTGGTTTCCTGGGTAATAGAAATTATTAATCCATCTACCCTCATCGAAAGAAGTGATAGTATGTGCTTCCGTTCCCGTTCAACCGATTCTCCGGAAACGGTAATTATTGTCTCGTAATTATTTTGAAATGCAGTATCATAAATTGACTCAATCACGGCTCCAAAAAATAAATGGGCAATTTTGGGAACTACCAGACCAATGATATTTGACTTCCTTGATGAAAGGTTCTTGGCCATATAGTTCGGTATATACCCTAATTTCTCGGCTAACTCTTTCACTCTCATTCTGGTGGCGGGTGAAATATCGGGATGGTTTCTCAGTGCCTTTGAAACTGTTACTTTAGAAACTCCCAATTCTTTTGCAAGATCATCGAGTTTTATTGGTTTTAATCTTTTTCCGGTCATACCCGTCCTAAATAATAAAATACTGTTTTACAAAATTACCAAATATGGATTAATTGATTTTCATCATTTCAATCGATGCGAACATCAATGCACCGTATCCTTTGAAATCATTAATCCGTATAGGCTCACTAATATAGTAACTGAAACTCCCGTCACGATAAGGATCTCCACCCAGGCCCCCGACAGACACCGTATTATGTAAAAATAAACGTCCATCTTCATCCTGTTTGACATAATTTTCAAGAACTGAATGATATGATTCCTCAGCTATGTTCAGGTAATCTTTGGTAAGATAACCTTTCCGGACACCTTTTAAATAACTATAAATGAACATTAATGAAGATGAGGTTTCGATATAGTTGCCTCCCCTGTTTCCCTGGTCCAGTACCTGGTACCATAATTTCGTTTCAGGATCACGAACTTTAAGCAAGGCTGCAGAAAGATCTTGAATCATCTGAATAATGGAATCTCTTTGAGAGTTATTTTCAGGAAAGTAATCTAAAACATCAACCATCGCCATTATGAGCCAACCATTTGATCGGCCCCAAAAACTCGGAGATCTTCCTGTAGCCGGATCTGCCCACTTTTGTTTTCGGCTTTCATCCCAGCCATGAAAATATAGGCCGGTCTCCGGATCCTTTAAATGTTTTTTGACAAGTGAGAATTGGTCCGCGATCTCTTTAAATAGTTCAGGTCTGTGAAATAGTTCTGCATATTCAGATACAAATGGTTCAGCCATAAATAAACCGTCCAGCCACATCTGGTACGGGTAACGTTTTTTATGCCAGAATCCGCCTTCGCTGGTAACCGGTTGTCCTTCTATTTGTTTAAGAAGTAAATCGGCCGCTTTACGATATTTTTCCTGCTTCGTTTTTTCAAATAGGTTAAGAAGAACTCTCCCGGGAGCTATGTTATCCAGATTGTAGTCTGTCAATTTATATGTCTTGATATTTCCATCATTATCAATATAATAATCTACATTTTTCTTCATATAATCCAGGTATTCTGTCTCACCTGATTCTTTCCACATTCTGTAAAAAGCCTCTGCGATTAATCCCTGCTCATAGTTCCACCGGTAGCTCTTGGCCTCATTTTTATATGCTATTGTGTCGGGATGAAGCTTAATGAAGCTATTAAAAATCCTCCTGGCGTCAATGGCGGAAGGATCAATGCATCCTGTTTTTTTATCTGAACAGCAATTCCATTCTGAATCATTAATGAATACCATGTTTGTTTCCAGCCCTGCAGCGCCCTCAATTATATTTTGATCCGAAACATTTCTGAAGTTGCAGTTATCAAGATGAATATTTTCAGCGGGAGAATTTTCAAATGCTCTTATCCACACGGCATATTTGCTTTTATCCGACTTAATATTACTGAGGAATATATTCCTCACTTTTGGAATGAATGAACCTTTGTCAGCTTCTTCGTAATAATAGTTGATTTTTAGTACTGCCTCTTTTACTTCTCCCACTTTAATGTTTTTAACATATAGGTTTTCAATAGTGCCGCCACGGACGGCATTCGTTTTTATTCGTATTGCTCTATCCAAATCCGGACTGCTCATTACACAATTCTCGGCGTATATATTTTTTATACCTCCCGATGTTTCGCTTCCGATGACGATACCGCCATGCCCGTCTTTCATTTTACAGTTTCTGATAATTATATTTTCTGATGGGACATTAACCCTCCGGCCGTCATTGTTCCTGCCTGACTTTATTGCTATGCAATCATCGCCGGTATTAAAATTACAGCTGTCGATTAGAACATTAAATGAGCTTTCAGGATCGCATCCGTCGTTATTGGGACCTGCTCCTTCAATATTCACATTTATGAAAGAAACATTTTTACTCAGTACCGGGTGGAGAAACCACATTGGTGAATTAATGAAAGTCACACCTTCAACGAGCACATTTTCGCAGTTATTTATTTGAAAAAAATCGGGACGAAGGAAATGCCCTTCACCGAAAATTCTTTCAGATACAGGCACATTATTCTCAGCCATTTCAAATAGTTTTTCCCTGTCGTAATTCTGGTCGGGCATCCCTGCCTGCCACTCGAATTCTTTTTTACCCTTCCAGCTCCACCAGTTTGAATTACTTCCTTGTCCATCAAGTACACCCTTCCCCGTCACAGCAATATTTTTTTGCCCGTATGCATATACTAATGGAGAGTAGTTCATGCATTCAACGCCTTCGAAGCGCGTTAAAACCACCGGTAGATACTGTCGGGGATTTGTCGAAAATTTAATAACTGAGTTTTCAGTAAGGTGAAGATTAATATTTGATTTCAGGTGAATCGCGCCCGTAAGATATATTCCTTCGGGAACAAGAACTGTCCCTCCTCCGTTTTCTGCACAACTATCTATTGCTTTTTTAAAGGCCTCCGTGCAGTCAGTTTTTCCATCGCCTTTAGCTCCGAAATCTAGAATGCTAAGTTGAAATAAAGGAAATACAGGGCGTGTTATACTTTTAAGAATAACCGAAAGAGCCTTCCAGGCACTGTCTGCGTTAATAAGGGATTGTGGAAGAACGTTTCCCTTAAAAACGAAGAATAACAGAAATAATATTTTGATGTATTTTATCATTAAAATTACCTGAGCAATATAACTTTAATGGTTTTTACATTCTCATTCCAATTAAGACGTATAAAATAAACTCCACTTGCCAGTGGAGTACCGTTTTCAGATTCCGCATTCCAGTAGTACTCATATTTTCCTGCTTGCTGAAAATCGTTTATAAGCACATCTGATCTTTCACCGATCATATTATAAATTTCTAGTTTTAAGTTTCCGCCAGCAGGAATTATGTAGCTCAAATGGGTAGACGGATTAAACGGGTTTGGGTAATTCTGATTCAAAACGAACCCATTCACAGGTTTTATATCCTCCACTTCGTTAGGAATCCCGTCAGTTTCAAAAGCTCCCAGATCAGGCGCAGACTCATTATATGGTAAACCCACATATACACCGGTATCAATAAGTGAACTTCCCGAAGCTAATCTTAATAAATCGGTTTCGGGCAATTCACCGCTTGAATCTCGCGTTACGAGGGCTAGCGTTGAATCAAGACTTTTAAAATCTGAAGTGCCAACACTAAATCCCTGCCAGCTGTTGGCCTCCTGAATTGAACCGGAGATAATTGAGTTTTGGCCATCAAATGAAATGTTGTTTTTCAGAATATGTGTTCCTGAAGTTGGAGCTGTGGGGAATGAAAAATTTTTGGATCCGTTTCCCCATGCAGTGTTATTATAGACGGTTATCCCTGCAGTATTGTTATTCTGATCGAATCCTTTACTTACATTATCGAAAGCTACTGAACGTATAATTTTATGGGGATCGGCATAATAGTTCCCCCCAAGTTTAAATCCATTACCATCTCCTGAGAAATCCGGTATTCCCCAGATATTGTATCCATTCCTGAATGCCCAGCATTTATCAATTAATACTGTGTCTGCTGCTTCATACATATCATAACCATCATCGGAGTTGTTCCACGAACGGCAGCCTCTAAAAACATTTCCAGGTCCAATCCCAAGCTTTGCGGCAAAACCGTCTGCATTTTCACCAAAAGTTAACGGATCATGGTTTAAATATGAATCGCAGTTTAGTATCGTATTATAACTTCCTCCCCCGCTTATCTGCAGACCGGAATCGTTACAGTTAATAATAGTACAATCTTCAACCGTATTGTAACCGCTTGTTATATAGATTCCGTTATCTTTAGCATTAATTATTACCAATCCTTTCAGGTACCAGTAATCAGCTGAGATATACAGACCTCTGGAGGATGTGGAAACCGGTTGTGCTGAAAAATTTATAACCGGTACTTCATCCATGTATGCCCAAATCTTAATAGAATGGTCCTCGATCCCGCTCTTATTTAACCTGATCGTAGTTGAATCGTAGAATACTCCGCCTCTAAGATAAATAAGTGAGTCGGGTTCGGAAACTGATATGGCTTTGGTCAATGTTTTAAAAGGCAGATCAATTGTTCCAGGATTATTATCATCACCATCCGTGGCAACAAATATCTGAGCGTTGGAAATCCGAATGAATAAAAGGATCAGAAAAAAAATGATATATAATTTTTTCATTAACTTTTCCGGCAAAAAAATAAGTGCACCCGCCTAACACGGTCCGGGTGCACTCAGGAGAGCGTTATATGAGGAAAATTATTTCAATAACATCATCTTCTTAACATTGGAGTAGCTTCCCGCTTCCAGCTTATAGAAATATACTCCTGAAGCCAGTTTGGAAGCATTGAAAGTTGCCTGATGAGTGCCGGGGGGTAATTCTTCATTAACCAGGGTTTCGATTTTTTGTCCCAATACGTTATAGATACTTAGAGTTGTTAATCCGGATTTATCCAGTTTGAACCTGATCGTTGTTGCAGGGTTGAACGGGTTAGGATAGTTTTGCAGCAACTCAAAGGTTGCAGGAACATTATCGATCTGCTCGACAGCCAGGAATTGAGGGAACCAGTTGAGATCACCGACAGGATAACCTTCTGTGCTTCCGGTATACGCAGGCAGTGATGTGGAATATGTACAGTCGAGGGTGTCCTGGAAATACGTATAGGTCCTTCTATCCATATCTACATCTTCAGTGAAATTTCCGGTTTGTTTTGTCTTGCCTGCTCCACCAAGAGCCATGGGGGTTCGGTACCAGTCCATTAGTTTTGTCATCAGGTAAGGTGTATTGGTAAGAACAATATTATCGTCCTTGATAAATGCATTAACCGAATCGACTCCAAGTTTACTATTGATATAGTAAGTTAATGCCGGTCCCTCGGGAAGAGAACTGTATAATGCCGGGAATGGGGGGTTGCCTGATGCCCAGCGGTTATAGAAGGCATATCCCGAATCAGAGACTGCATAATAATTATTCGAAATGGTGTAGTTGGTATTAGCTGCATTCCCTGCCGTATCGGTGAACACCCACGTCATCCTGTTATTGCCATATGGATCCGTTTCGTTAGTTATGAATTCAAGCTGACGTGTATAATCTGTATCAGCCATTGCAGCGAAAGGATCAAGAAACAGGTTGTTTGTAATTCTTACATCTGAACCTACCCAGCCTAATGAGAGCATACCATGGTAAGCCATGCTGTTAACAATCGTATTGTGGTCGAAAATAAAGTGATTTAATTGTGCAGTACTGTTCAAATGCCGCACAACACGATCCTGAACATTAACAAAAGTACAGTTCTTTATTATCAGACTGTCACAGGATCCGTCTCTTAAATCGACACCCTTGCCCGCACCAAAATTTGAAGAGCCCTCATAGCCCATATCTGCAAAGACACAGTTTATGAGCTTGATAGTATTAGCAGCTGAATTGGTACGAACAAATTGGCCATCTACATTAAGCATAATGCATCCGTCCACAGTAATATTTGTGCCTACAGCAGCTGTTCCTATCATATTATTCATATTACCTTTCTGAGAAGGATCAGATTCTATATAAGTTTCAATGATAAGGTCTTTGAGCCACACATCGCCGCTGTTTTGTGTGAAATATCCAGGATTTGTTGTGCCGCCGGGAACGTTTGCAAAGAAAATTATCGGAAGTCCGCTGCTGCCGTCTTCGGCTTTAATGTTAAGCGGCCATCCGTCGTCATTCCTTATTACTCCGTTGATCAGGTAGAAACTGTCTCTTCTCAGTACGTAAACAGAATGCAGCCTGTCGCCCGTAACGGTGGTATCTGCATCGATTACGTCATTCAGGTACTGTCCTGTTGAAAAGAATGGTTCAATAACCAGTTCCTGTGCTGACGTGTAGAAAGGTAGGCATACGAGAAACATAATGAGGAATAGCCCGTAATTGAGTTTTTTCATTGAGACCTCCAATTGATTGATGAAGTATTATATTTGATTGAGTATGGTTCCGTGAAGAGAATTAAAGTGAATATCTGAAACTCAGATCTGCTGTCAGGCCATATCGTTCGGTCTTATCCTCAAGTCTCCAGCCCTGGATCCGGTTCACTATGGTGGTTCCTTCTCGTGTATTTGTGATATTGTTAAGACTGAGCATAACGAAGAAATGATCCTGCAGGACTTCCATTTTCAAAACCGCGTCAAGCCTGGTGAATGCATTTGTCACCACATCGGATCTGCCGTTTACGGAGAATGTTTTGTTATACTCACCCTGATGGAACAGAGATAACCGAACAGAAAATCTCGGCAGATCATACCCGAGAGAGATGTTCCCGAAAAATTCCGGCTGACCCTCCAGTTTTTGTTTTCGTTCGTAGATTACAGTTACATTCTTCGGGAAAGGTGTGTAAATTGTCTTGACATCGGTCGTTGTGATAAAAGTTTCCGACCTCATAAAAGAAAGGTTGTAATTTAAAATTATATGACTAAGAGGACCCGGCAGATACCAGAAATTAATCTGGTGCTCGATTTCAAATCCCCATGCTTTTGTCGGTTTATTTGAATTGTACTGGTACTGGACCTGGAAATTTCCTGTGAAAGGATTACTTGTGGGTACTCCAAGACTATCAAGCACTTCCTGGTCATTTGACTTAGCGATTGTGAGTCCGTTAATGGTATGGAACATATCATTTACTTCTTTATAAAATACTGATACCGAAAATAGCCCTATATAATTGCTGAAGAATGATGTATTTGCTTCATAGTTCCATGCTTTTGCATCCCTTAGAGCAGGATTACCAAGTGTGATGCTGTTATCTTCATAAAATGTACCCGCTGCTCTAAGAATATAGCTTGGAAGCCGGCGGTCAAAGTCGGGTCTGGCTATTGCCCTGTACCCTGCAAGCCTGATATTCATAAAATCAAAAGGTCTGATCAATAAGTGAAAATTTGGCATCCATATCGTTTCCTGATGCGTGGACGCTGTATCTTTTATTTGACCCTGTGGTGAAGGAAATCCTGACAGGATCTGCGGTGAGTATTTCGTCTGGTATTTGTTGTTTTCACTCTCAACCCTCACACCGGCAATAAAGGTAACCAGCCTGCTGAAATTGAAAGTATTCATCAGGTAAGCCGCGCGGATCTGCTCATTGATGTTATAGCGGTCGGCTTCAACTGCAGTGTTCCTTGCGTATTCAGGTGTTGAACCTCCCTGTGTAGTAACGCCGTTAATATTCAGAGCACGCCAGGCATCCAGGTAATCTCGGTTGATCAGAGGGAAAAGCCTGTACAGGTCATATATATTCCTCTCCATATGACCACTTTCTGTGAAATTAGTGGCTAAGATAGAACTTCCGCTGATCAGCAGATTCTGGAAATGTGTACCGCTAAAGTCCTTTAAGACGACAGTACCATCCGACAATTTTTCATAGGGGGAAAGCCCGTTAAGATAATATGGTGAAATGTATTCTTCCCTGTCTTTCATTTTAGTAGTGGAACGGAACTTACCACCTGCCTGTACTTCCCCGGAAAATAAATCGCTTAGGACATATTTTTTTGAAACATTTAAGAATGCACTCTGTTCTTTATCCCCTGTTTTTTGATACCTGTCATAGGCATCGTATAAATAAGATGCAGATACATTATTTAATGCATATGAGATTATCTTATCAATAGGACCATGTCTGTAGGTAGACGGGATAGGCAGCATTCCCGATACAGGAGTTCCGGTGCTGTCGATAGTGCTTGGTTCTTTGAAGTCGAGTGTATAATCGAAAGGATCTTCCGAACCAGACTCTGCAAACCCTGCTCCCCAGTCAAAATTCAATGTAAACAAGTTGTTGGTGCCTTTCAGGAAAGCATTAAATACCTGGATATCCTGCTGACGGGACCTTCCGCCGAATAATATATCAGTGTTGCTTATGGTCGGATAGTTCCTGTTTGATTCAAGATAATCACGGGAGGTTTTATTGAATATAGTGTTCAGTTTTATGACACCGCTGTCAGGCGTAGCAACATCCAGCAGCAGAGTAAAGCCGTATCTATTCCTTAATTCATTTGTATAATAAAGCGTTGCATTTTCAACCTCATAATCTCTTAAAGAATCAAGATTCATATTATAATCGATATTTGTTGATTCACTGCTCCTGATCCTTCTTTCAATACTGCCATTAGCCTGAACCCCCAGTAAATTGTTGAAGAACCTTTCACCGTACCTCAGGTTGAAGTCGTACTGCCCGAATGATTCTTCCAGCCTGTTGTAGCTTCCTTTTGTATCTAGTCTAAGAAGTCTTTTTATGGGGGCCACACGAGTTACAAAATTAACACTACCCGCAATCGCATCTGCGTCTTTGTCGGGGGTAAGAGCTTTATACAATTCAATCCCTGCAAGAGAACCCTGTGAGATCGTACTGAGATCTATGCTGCTCTGATTCACCTCGGTCGAGGCGATCCTGAATCCGTCGACTGTTATAGTCGAAAACTTCTCGTCAAATCCGCGTAAAACTATTTTATTTGCTTCGCCCCCCGATCTGGAAATTGAAACTCCCGGCAGACGTCCCAGCGATTCTCCGGCATTGGCATCAGGCAGTTCCTGGATCCGTTCTTCGGAAACCACGTTAACGATTGTATTTGCGTTGATCTGCTGGTTGATTGCAGCAACCTGTCCCAGCGCCTGGCTGGTTATAACAACCTCCTGACCTTCCAGTACCTTTGGGGAAATCTTTGCATCCAGTTCAGTGGTTTTATTCTCGTGTATTTCAACTTCGATATCTTTGCTGTTATAGCCAACATAGGATATCCTGATGGTCTGTTCCCCCACCGGGAGATTATTAATGTGATACTTACCTTCCTTATCGGTAGCTGTACCCTGTGATGTACCAACCACAAAAACATTTGCATAAGATAAAGGGACATTACTGGTTGAGTCTGTTATACGCCCTCTTATCCTTCCCTGGGAATAAATTGAAATGCAGTTAACCAGGATCAGGATAAATATGAGGCTTATTCCGTATAAATATTTCATATAACTAAACCCTCACATAAATAAGTAATTATATTGAATTAATTTCTTGATTTTTTTGGCGAAAATTTTTCCTGCACATCTGGATTCTGGTTATCGTTTGTTCCTATGGAATTAAGATATTCCTCAATATAGGTATACCCGTTTTGCGCAATTTCATTCCTGTCTCTATAGTTATGTGGGTCCAGACCATATTTTTTTTCGACAACATCCGGTATGCCGTCGTTATCGCTGTCGGCCGGAGGCGAAGAAGATTTTAATTCGGGCCAGCCGTTAACCTCGGTTTGCGAATCGATAATTCCTGTTGACATTCCAGGATCAAGATTATATTCCTTTGCATAAAGTTTGCTTCCGGATGCTGCACGGCTGATTACAACCTGTTCAATTATTCTGTTATCTACTGCATCTCTTTCAGGCAGTATTGCCCCGCAGGATTTAAGTATTTTGTTGTAAACTTCCACAGGTGAGTCTTCATTAATCGGTACAAACTTAAAGGGTGTTATAGATCTATAATGACCCGGTTCCCCGGTTTTCGGCTGTACACCCCCATTCCAGTTATCCTTATTTATTTCCGGGAACCCTTCCACAAAATTGCCTGAGATATACCATCTGCTCGTTGAATCCCATGGTTCAACTATTCGGTTTTTCACATCGCTTAAAGTTGCCGGACCTGGTTTATAATAATTATCGACCATATTTATTGTTCCTGCTTCACCACCGTAAGAACTGTTGAACCCCCAGTTGAAGACCAGATTATTTCTGAAATCTACATTGATGCATTTTGCAGTAACGCCGCCCGAAAAACGCGGGTTGCGGCTTGTATGGTCTGCGAGTAAATTATGATGATATGTGCAGTTCGTGCCTCCCCAGATCGCTCCGTATCCATGCGGTCCCTTAAAATGGTAGCTGTTATCGAGACTTTCAGAAACGATGCACCACTGAACCGTAACATTCTCATTTCCCCAGGCTGATAATGTTTCATCTACTCCCCAGCTGGCCGAACAATGATCAATAATTACGTTCCTCGAGCCCATGATATTCAAGGCGTCGTCCTGATTCTGCCTCTCGTCACCATGCCTTAATCTTAAAAAACGGATGATAACCTCATTTGCCCGTACTTCAACAGGATAATTTTTGATGCAGATTCCATCGCCTGGAGCTGTTTGTCCCGCAATTGTAACTGAATCATTTTGTATCGTGAGATTTGTATCCAGACTAATTGTGCCGGAGACTTTGAAGACTATTATCCTTGCTCCTTTATGGTAAACAGCTTCCCTCAGACTTCCGGGACCTGAATCATTCAGATTACTGACTTCCAGGATAGTCCCGCCTCTTCCTCCTGAAGTAAATTTACCCCAGCCTTCGGCTCCGGGAAATGCAAGCTGTTGAGAATATAAGTTTGAATAATGAAAAGGAAGGAGAAATAAGATTAAATAGAATGATTTTCTGAGAATAAGGAAATCAGTCATAAAATTATTTCAGAGATGCTGGTGTTAAAATTTTAAAGCTTCGCCCCATTAGCCCCAATTCACTTTACCGGTTAAGTTAACGATTAAGTAAACGTTTTAAATAAAAACAATTTAATTGACATTGTCAAGTAAATTATTTTTTTAATTAAAAAAATCGTTTGATTACTACATATTATTGATTCAGAAATAATACTGAAACAAGGTCAGGATTAAATCTGGAATTACAGAAATGAATTAAGAATCAGGTGATGACGTAGCGGGGGATGTTGCGGGGAAGGCGGCTGAGGGATTCGTAGTTCAGCTGGTCGCTTAATTCACTGAAGGATGATACCGAGATTGACAGATCGCCCTGGCAGCCGATGAGAACAACCTCATCATTTCTTTCGATGCCGGGAACATCTGTAACATCAATTATAAGATGGTTCATATTTACAATACCTATCACCGCAACCCTGCTGCCATTAACAAGAGCACGTCCATGATTACTCATAGAACGACTGAACCCCTGCGAGTAACCTACCGGGACGATTCCTATCTTCATATCACGCTGGGCAAGGTACGAGGTTCCGTAACCAACAAACTCCCCTGTCGATACCTGCTTCACACTCATTATTTTACTCTTCCAGGAGATAATTCTCTTGAGGGGATCGAGCTTCTGTTCCTGTTTACTCAGATAAGAAATCAGTGTTTCTCTGCTGGGCCAAAAGCCGTACTGCAGGATCCCTATCCTTACCAAATCCATCCTCGTCTGCGGGTATGAAACTGCAGCGGCACTGCAGGCAGTATGTCTTATTAAAGGATGAATTCCCTGCTCATTAAACCATTTATAAAAATTATTAAATTTTTTGATCTGCTGATGAATCCGGTAATAGTTTGCTATACTTTCGGCGCCGGCATAATGCGTGCACATACCCTCCACAACATAATGGCCCTGGTATTTCTTCAGGAGAACAATCAGCCGGTCGAAATCCTTCTCCTGGAATCCCGTGCGGTTGAAACCGGTCTCAAGCTCGATATGGATCCTAGCAGGGATGTCTATACGCTTTGCGGTCTTAAGTGCAAATTCAAGTCTTGAAAGATCAAACACCCAGAACTGTATGTCTTCTGTAATAGCCCATTCGATATCAGAATCATCGATCATTCCCATTATCATAATCTCTGAATCTTTTGTCATCGTAGAACTCACCCGGTAGGCTTCCTCGGTACTGAAAACAGAGAAATGATCGATACCCACTTTCTCAGCCATTGGGACGAACACTTCGATACCATGACCGTATGCATTTCCTTTAACCACGGAGGATATTCTGACTTTCTTCCCGAAAAACTTCCTGAGGAAAGAAATGTTGGCATCAAGAGATGACTGGCTGAGCTCTAATACAGAGGTATGAAACATATTATTTCCCGTTTAATATTTTCTGCATAGTAGTGTAAAACATATTTATTCCTATGGGTGTTATTTCATCCGGAAAATCATAATCTGGGTTATGCAGCTGCGGGTGGTTCTCTCCCGAACCTATCCCGAACAAAGCACCTTTGAACTTCCCTGTAAAATGGCCGAAATCCTCCGACCAGCGGAATGGTTCGCTGACAGTATATACCGGGCAGCCATTCTCCTCAGCCGCTTTTCTTAGCGAATCATTGCATTCCGCATCATTTACGATTGCAGGGAATTCTTCAGTATAAACAATTTCTGATTTCAATTGATGATCTGAGGCAACTGCTGTAACTAACTTCTCTGCTTCCCTGATCAGCAGGTCCATATCTTCATTCCTGTATGCTCTCAGGGTTGCCATAAGCTCTGCATACCCAGGTGATGTTCCAAATGCTCTATCACCTATCCGGGCATGGATTATTGTAACAAGGACAAATTCTTTTGCTTGTTTAAGATCCTTTGGCAATGCCGAGAGTTTCCAGATAATTTCGGCAACTGTCAGAGAAGGATTAATTCCATTCTCCGGTTCTGCTGCATGTAGAGGTTTTGCCGGTAAGTTTAATGATCATTCCTTTTGAGGCAGACGCAAAACTGCCGTCCCTAATAATTACAGATCCTAACTTAAACCCGGGAAGGTTATGGAATGCGAATACATAGTCAGGCTTGAGTTTTGAAAAATTCTCATCGTTTAAAACACGTTCAGCACCTTCACCGGTCTCTTCCGCAGGTTGGAACAAAAGAATGACTTTCCCTTTATATTTCCGGGAAGAGGCGATCCGCTGCGCAAACCCTACAAGCACGGTCATATGACCGTCGTGTCCGCATTTGTGCCCTTTGTCTTTAAACCTCGATTTATATTCAAAGTTGTTTATTTCGTTAATTGGCAAAGCATCAAGTTCGGCTCTGAACAAAACTGAGGGGCCTTCACTCTCGCCCTTAAAGACAAAAGCCATTCCGTTCCCGCCTAAATTTTTTATGGTTTCGTCGGGAGTATACGCAGATATAAACTTCTCTATTTTTGAAGCAGTACCAGCCTCGCTGCCTGCCAATTCAGGTTCAGAATGTATGGATCTTCGAAGGTTCAGCAGCTCATCGCCGATGTCTTTTTTCAATCAGGTTCCTCGCTTAATTCCATTTCTGTAACTTCCTGCGGTGAAGTTAAAAAACTTATTAGCACAAAAGTAACGGCAGAAAGAGAAATTCCATAGATATTCGCATCGAGTCCCAGGGGCAGACTAACTGCTGAGGCAATGAGTGTTATTGTTGTTCCGCCGCCGAGCAGCATCGACCAGAGGGCTGCAGTTGTGTTGCTTCGTTTCCAGAAAAAAGCTCCTATTACAGGAATGAATAATCCCGACACCATAAAAGCATAAGAATAGAGCATCAGCTGAAGTACGTTCTGCATATAGGAAGCGAGAAACAGAGCGAGTGCCCCGATAAAAAGAGTTATAAACTGGGAATAACGAAGAAACTTTTTCTGATTTGAACTTATGTTGAAGAACCTGTCGAGTATATCCGTCATAACATTGCCCGAGGCTGCCATCAGGCAGCTGTCGGCTGTCGACATTATCGCGGAAAAATAAGCGGACATCATAAGTCCCATCAATCCTACAGGAAGTATTGAACGAAGCAGCATAGGAAGTCCCATCTCTGAATCCATAGTTCCAATACCGGCGTAACCAAGATATTCAAACATTCCGTCATTTGCAGCTACACGAGAAAAGAGTCCCAGCAGCACACCCATAAATGCCATTGCAGGCCATTCAAATAGTCCTGCAATGAACCAGGCCTTCTTTGCTTCCTTTTCACTTCTACAGGCATAAATTCTCTGGTATAGGGTCATCCCCACAAACCAGATAGGAACAATGGTCACGAACCAGTTAACCATCGTCTGCCAGCTAAGGTTGCTTAGGGAGAAAAACTCGGGGGGGAGTGCTTTGGTAATTTCTGAATATCCTCCCACGGCAAAATAAGCAACGGGTATTCCTATAAATATTAGTCCCACCATAAGGATTATCCACTGAACGGTATCCGTATATATAACTGCTTTTATACCGCCGAGGAAAGTATAAATAACAACTATAGCACCCATTATCAGCAGGGCTGTTTCCATATTAAGCGAAATAAAAGAGGCTGTCGCAAGTTTGGCACCGGCGAGTATCTGTGAACTTGTGAAACCAATATAGCCTATGGCAGAAATGAATCCTGCTATTACAGCAACTTTTCTGTTATAAAAACTTTCAAAGATCTGCGGAAAAGTATATAACTCTTTAAAGTTCTTCATCTTATTGACTTTCGGTATAAGAAGAACAGCACTAAGCCATGCTCCGATCAGCCCCGTAAAGAGCATCCAGGAGCCCGATATACCCATTACAAAGCCAAGTCCTCCCAATCCAATTGAGAATCCGCCTCCTACATCGGTCGCCACTACTGAGAGCCCTACGTGAACACTTCCCATACTTCTTCCGCCGACGTAATAATCGTTTGCATCCTTATTTTTACGCATGAAGAATAATCCTATCCCCAGCATTGAAATCATATAGACAGAGAAAATACTGATGTCTATCCAGTGCATATTTACAAAATCTCCTTTGTTACATATTTTGTATTCATCAGGCGTGCCACGGCCATATAGTTCGGTTTAAAGTGGAGCTGTTTTCCTACAGAGAATTTCCCTTTTTTCTCTCCCGTATCATATACAGTCATGTCAGAGGTAGTACCAATGAACTGAATACTATCATCCTTAGGGGTAATATGAGTAGGATCGACATCTATCTCACCGAAGTCGACTATAGCCCGGTACGACTTCCTGTTCATGTCAATATCAACATCTCCCTGAAAATCATGTGCGATAATCCCTATCCCGGCATCGGTAAGATTACCATCAGGCACCATTTCCTTCTCTTCCAATTCAAGTATTTCTGCGGAAAAATCGAATGCGTTTGTGGAAAGATTCTTAAACCTTTTATTATCGATTATTGAGACTCCAAGGAATGCAGTTTCGCCAATCCTGAAATGGTTAATACCATCCGGAAGCCTGTTGCGCATAACAAGGGGAAGCGTAATTGAACTTCCAGCGGATACCATGTTAAGCTGCTTATCAAACTTTTCCTCAACCAACATTTTATAAAGACTGAGCTGGACCATTTTATCGTAGGTGGGCTCAACGCCATACATACATCCAAGATTAGTTCCGAGTCCTTCTATCTTTATGTTTTTCAGTCCGAATAATTTCTCATAGAAGGAAAGGACATTATCACGGAGTATACCCTCCCTGAGTTCGCCAAGCTCTATCATAATAACGACACGGTGAGTTTTTCCCAGCCGTTCAGCCTCCCTGTTCAATGCTTCAATAGTAGTATACGATGTATTAAGCGAAATATCCGCGTACTGCACTATCCTTTTTGCGAGAACCGGAGCAGGAGGTTTAATGTACATCGTAACGATGTCAGGTTTGATTTCCTTTATCGTTTTCAAGTTGGAAATTCTGGAATCTCCCACCGAATGCACTCTTTTAATTGAATCATCACAGATGATTTTTTCGAGGACCGGCCTGTTGCCGCCGAGGATCTTGACCACCAATGACCAGTCAATATTTTTTTCCACAAGGAATGAACTCAGCTTTACAATGTTTTCTTTGATCCGGTTTGTATTTACAATTAATGTTGCCATTTTATTTCTCTTTAATGTATCTCATTTCAGCATATTTAGTTGTGAAACCGATACGCTCATAAAGGCGTTTAGCAGGATTCTCGTATTCAACATGAAGCTTTACATCACCGTCAGCCATAGAAATTGCCTTATCGATTATTTCCCTACCGTAGCCTTTTCCCCTGAACCTGGAATCGACTGCGACATATACAAGTGCATTTTCGGGAATATAACCGGACATACCGGTATTATTCATTACCAGCACACCGATGAGTTCATCATCATTATAAGCTGCCAGCAGGAAACCTCCGCAGCCTTTTTCATCAGAGAAGGCATAATCGATTGATTTCCCTATGGCTTCTTTCGAATCACCAAACTTATCCAGATGCCGGAAAAGGAAATCGATAAACTCATCCCTTGGAAGTTCTTTATCGAAGTCATTTTCTTTTCTTATTCTTTTAAATCTTAACATTATTACTCCTGAATTTTTATATAATAGTCCTCACCCGCTCCGGAATACAGAACAGATAATAATATTTAATTAGTATTAGTTATACCTGAATGAAACGAATAGTTTGAGAAAGGAATACTTCAACGGGGTTAGATTTATCTCTCCGAAAGAACGCGTATTCCCGCAGGGAGCAAGATCAGGCATTCTCTGCTGGTAAATTCCGATATCTGCTCTGAACAGATTAAGAAAGGGCACAACAAAAGTTTTTTTTATGAAATTTGTATAACAAATATAACAAAAATCATCTAAAAATTCAGGTTTTGTGCCAATCATCATTAGTATTCACGGCTTGTACGGTAATAACAGCACAGTTATGATCTTATGTCTATCTTCTACATAAAAAGGAAGGATATTATGCGTGCCAAAAAGATGAAAAAGAAGTTATCGAAAATCAAGAAAATAGCAGGTTATACCTCAACCTTTGCAGCTGTAGGAATTTTACTAACCACACTTGTACAAAAAGTAAGAAAGAAAAAGGATAATCCTGATTAACAAATAAATTTTTTTTACACCTGTTCATTTTTTTTGTTGACAATGAATGAGTTTCTTTTGAAATTATCGCAGGTTCTTTCAAGAGGTTACCCCTGCCTCTTGATGGTAAATGAATCTGACCCGCTGAGGATCCCCCTTCGGCGGGTTTTTTATTTTAGATCGGACCCAATAGAGACGATGAATCACAGGATATAAAATCCTGACTGATTAAGATTAAGGTATGAATCTTGGAGTCCGGAATGGTTATTGAGAAGGGTGAAAATTAATACTACGGGTTAAGGTATATACCATATCCCCTGAAACCAGGGGATACCTGGATTGCCGGTAATGGAAAATGCAGGTAATCGAAATAACCTAAAAGTGAATTGAGAAAATCATTGTCGGGTTTGAATAATTTCTGCAGACTGATATCAGGAGAAATTATAATGATATAATCTCCATTACCATGTCCGTCAAGGTTTTTGACCGAAAGTCCCGCAGCAATATACATGAAATCAGGCCAGAAGGATCTGATACTCTGAGGAATATAATTCCTTATATTCACACTCAGCCAGAATGTCTGGCCTTCATAATCATCTGTAAAGAATTGATCTTGTTGATTGATGCCATCAATATTACTGAAATATGGATTTTTCGAAGGCCAGTAACTCCATTTGAAATTAAAATCTTTTAAGAATTCAACTTTGGTTTGCAAATACGGATAGAAAGCTCCAATTAAATCAGCGGTCATATCACCTGGATCGAAACCCCAGTAAGGAGCAAATCCATCTTTGATCTCAATTCCTGTATAAACAATTGTACTTAGGATCCCCCCATATAACAAGGCTCCATCTTCATCTAAACCTGACCATTTCAAACCCAGTCCAAATCCTTCAGTAAATAATACAGCCCCATAGAGATGACCAACTTTATCAATATTCTTAACATACTTATCATCATAAGAAAAATGAAATTTCCTTGAAGTATCCTTCCACCAGGCGGTTTTCATACGCAGGTAGAATCCTCCTAAAAATGCCAGAGATGAGCCGCTGACAATTCCGAGGCGGTAATAATTAACTTTATCTCGAGTAGCGAAAGTATTAATTAAGGATTTGACTGAATCTAAATGGCCGGAATTATAGAGTCTGTTCTCCGGCTGAAAAATACCCCTGAATGCAGGATCTTTAATGAATAATGTTTTCCTGGAGGTGTTACTAAAGTCTGATGAACTTTGCGCAAAGGAAGGACTGCCAATCCCCAACGTAAGGAGAATTACCGGAATGAGTCTGAAAATCGTCTTGAACACCACTTCCTCTAAATTACTGGTAGAACCTATCCGGGAACATATGCGAATTTGGGTATTATATATTTTTATATCAAGGTATTCCTGCTGTCCAGAAAGAAAATTAAAATTAATTCTGACTGAACTTCATTAAGAAAGCCTTGATAAACCTGTTGATGTCGCCGTCCATTACCGATTGTACATCAGAGGTTTCTTCGTCAGTCCTGTGGTCCTTCACCATATTATAAGGATGAAAAACATAAGAGCGGATCTGACTTCCCCACTCGATCTTCATCTTGCTCTTTTCAACTTCATCCAGTTCTGCTTCCTGCTTCTCTTTTTCTATCTGATAAAGTTTCGACTTCAGAAGCTTCATTGCGTTTGTCCTGTTCTGAAGCTGTGATCTCTCACTCTGGCATGCTGCAACGGTACCTGTTGGAATATGAGTTATACGCACAGCAGTCTCAACTTTATTGACGTTCTGTCCTCCTTTACCGCCCGACCTGTAAGTATCGACGCGAAGATCGGCGGGATTTATTTCAATCTCGATAGTATCATCAACTTCGGGAATCACGAACACAGATGCGAAGGATGTATGTCTTCTTTTATTCGCATCGAAAGGAGAAATCCTGACAAGGCGATGGACACCATTCTCAGCCTTTAAGTATCCGTATGCAAATTCTCCCTGAACCTCTATAGAGACGCTCTTAATACCAGCACCATCCCCCTCGAGCATATCAAGAATGGTCATTTTGTAATCGTTTTGTTCGCCCCAGCGAAGGTACATACGCATTAGCATTTCCGCCCAATCCTGCGCCTCTGTACCGCCTGCTCCAGAATGTATTGACAGGATACAGTTTTTATCATCATCATGCCCGCTGAGCATATTTTTGAATTCAGCTTCCTCAACAGCTTGTTTAAGGGATCCCAGCTCACTTTCCATATCGCCCCTGAAGGATTCATCCTCTTCCATTTCAGCAAGCTGGATGAACTCTTTAAGTGCCGAAGCTTTTTTATCAAGCTCCTTCCACAGGTTAACCCAGTTCTCTAGTGATTTAATTTCCTGAAGGATCTTCTGCGCCCCCATTTGATCATTCCAGAAATCAGGCTGTGTGGTCTGGTTCTGCAGTTCTTTTATCTTTGAATCTTTTGTCTCGACGTCAAAGATAACCTCTTAATATCTCAATTCTTCTCCTGCATTCTTCAAGCTGCTTTAATTCATCTTCGTACATTTATTTCTCTTCAAAATTTTTATTTATTACTCAACATCCAGCTCCATCCGGAGGAGGGCTGCAGCAAGTGTTTTGCCCTGTGCGTCGTGCTTCAAAGAAACTGTGCCGCCACCGCCTAAGGTTTTATTTAATATAAAGTTAAGAGCTCTTATATTAGGAAGTTCATAACGTTCAACTTCTCCGAAACAAATTCCTTTGAAATGCTCTTTAACCCGCTCCCGGGTCAGGTTCTTCTTAATAATCTCATATCCCTTATCATCGTAAGCTATAATTCCAACATTAGCTGCGTCTCCCTTGTCGCCGCTCCTGCCATGGGCAATATCTAAAAGTCTTTTCTTCATTATTTCAGCTCCAGTATTTTAACCCGGGGTTCAACTAATTTTTTAGGTATCAATGCAGGCCAGTATGCTATTACCTCACCCGGTCTGGGACGGCCGCCTGCAAATCCTGTAACGCTTGGGGGACCTGTAAGAATTAGAGGAGCGATCTCCATACCGAATCTTTTTAGTGATTCATAATTTTTGGATCGTACGGCTACCCTAAGCATTACTTCGTTAATCTTGTCTTCATCAATATCAGGAACAAGCGGGCCATGTGTCGAATTATAACCTATATACTCTGTCCGGATTTCCTCGAATTTCAGTCCGAGATTCTCCAAGCGCTTCCTAAGTATTTTATCCGCTGCTTTGGCTTTCGTCAGGGCCTCTGGCCAGGAATAAGTTAGAGATGCAGCAGCAGAAAAACCATCAGAGTATGAGCAGGAAACCTTATAGGAATCAGTTGCTTCCATTCCCTTAACATTATAAACACGCACCCTGTCATTACCAAGATCTTCAAGTTTTATCGAGGTAAAATCGGCTACACAATCGGGAGTAATGTAAGATTTCGGATCGCCGATTTCGTAAACAAGCTGCTCTGCGACCGTTTCAAAAGACACTCTGCCACCAGTTCCGGAATGTTTTGTTATTATGACTTCACCGTTGGGATAAGCCTCTGCAATCGGGAAGCCTATCTCTGCCATATTCTCAATTGATTTCCAGTCGCCCAGGAAATTACCACCGGATGACTGTGCACCGCACTCCAGAATATGTCCTGCCACTGTACCGGCAGACATTAAATTATAATTATCCTTCTCCCATCCGAACTCATATATCATTGGAGCCAGAGTCAACCCGGTATCTGTTGTCCTCCCTGTAATAACAATATCGGCTCCGCGTTTAAGTGCCTCAACTATCGGGAAAGCACCAAAGTATACATTGGCACTAACCAGCTTATCCTTATAAGGAAGAATAGATTCACCAGTATCCATATTGTTAAGCTCACAGCCGTCGGAAATAATCTCATCGATGTTATCGCGAATATCATCTCCGATAACCACCGCGATATCCAGTTTTTTGATATTTAGAGCCATTGCTATCTCAAGTATAGCGTCTGCACAGGCGATTGGGTTAACTCCACCGCCATTCGTTATTATCTTAATTCCCTTTTCCACACAGATCGGCAGAATTCTTTTCATCAGGTCGGGAAGGTCTCTGGCGTACCCAAGATTTGGATTTCTCATCTTTTGTTTCTGAAGAATTGACATAGTAACCTCTGCCAGGTAGTCCATTACCAAGTAGTCTACTTCACCTTTGGTAACCTGGTTGTAGGGAGCATCAATGAGGTCTCCCCAGAAACCTTGTCCGGAGGCTATTCTTATTTTATCTTTCAATTAATATCACTCCGATAATTATTATTGCATAATATAATGTATTTTTTTTAATTCCTTTATGATTAACCAATACAAGGGGCAACCAGGAAGGATGAATTCTTTGAAATAAAAAGAGACAAAATTTTCAGTAATGATAAGACTTAAAACTTTGTCTCTTCAAAATTCTAAATCAAATGATTAAAAACCTTCATATGATTCAGAAATATAGATCACGCAGAATTAAATTACAACCGCCTTATAACCATAGCAATGAAGACCAGACTTTCCTTCGTCCTGTATCTTTCTGAATATGATCCTCACTTTTTGCCCTATCTCAACCTTATTCACATCGATATCAGCAATCTGCATCGTTAATCTCACTCCATCATTCAATTCTACAATTCCAACTGCATACGGTGTCTCCTGTGAGAAATTTGCAGGACCCACCCTGATAATTGTATACGTCAAGATCTTCCCTGTATCTGAGAGTTTAACCATTTCAAACTCTTTCGATTTACACTCACCGCAGTAACCCCGCGGGGGGAAGTACACTTTACCGCATTTACTGCAGCGGCCAGCTTCCAGCCTGTAGCGCTGTGGTATTTCACGGAAATATCTTGGACTAATCATATTGCCTCCAATATATGTATTACACAGCTTGCACCGGATCCGCCCATATTCTGAGCCATTCCGATATGTGCGTTTTTAACCTGACGTGCACCTGCTTTTCCCTGGAGTTGTTCATGCAGTTCAACGATCTGAGCTATACCGGTTGCTCCTACCGGGTGACCTTTGGACTTTAAACCGCCACTAGTATTTATAGGAATTTTTCCAGATTCCAGAGAGGTAAGACCCTCTTCAACTGAAGGTCCTCCGCATCCTTTATCAAAGAATCCAAGGTCTTCACTTACAACAATCTCAGCAATACTGAAACAGTCGTGAACCTCAGCGAAATTTATATCCGAAGGTTTAAGGCCTGTCTGCTTATACGCCTTTTCAGCTGCTCTAACCACAGCATCCAGGGTGGTTAAGCTTCTTCTGCTATGCAGCGCAATTGTATCGGATGCCTGAGCAGAAGCTCTGACTCTTACAGGTGAATCCGTAAACTTCTTTGCTATATCCATTGAACACAGGATCACCGCAGCCCCACCGTCACTTACAGGCGAACAGTCGAGCAGACGCAGCGGATCGGCCACGAGTGTTGAGTTAAGAACTTTATCTATTGTAATTTCAGAACGGAACTGGGCATTAGGATTCTTAGCACCGTTCCGGTGATTCTTCACGGCAACTGCCGCGAGCTGTTCTCTTTTTGTTTTATACTGGTGCATATGAGCATTTGCGATCATCGCATAAAGACCGGGGAAAGTTATTCCCTGGTACACTTCATACTCCTGGTCAGCTGCAGTAGCTAACGTATCTGTAACATCCGCTCCGTCGGTCATCTTTTCTACGCCGCCGGCAAGGACTATGTCACTTTGTCCCGATGCAACTTCAAGATATGCCTGCCTGAACGAGACTCCGCCTGAGGCACAGGCAGACTCAACACGTGTGGCAGGAATGGGCGTTACCCCAAGGTAATCAGCCATTACAGCTCCGAGATGTTCCTGGCCTACAAATAAGCCACTTGACATACTGCCGACATACATCGAATCGATATGATCAACTCCCGCATCTTCTATAGCCTTTAATGCGGCTTCAACGAAAATATCTTTTATAGATTTTCCCCAAAGCTCGCCGAACTTTGTCATTCCTACACCAATTACAGCAACTTCTCTCATTTTAATCTCCTCCCTCTATTCATTCAAGATTATTTTACGACGGAATTTTGCATACTCACCATAATCGAGGTATATCTTATCATTATCAAGCATATCTCTTACTTTAGGTGCTTTATCCTGAATATTCAGTATTTCATCTGTAACCTGGAAAATAAATCCGTCACTTCCAGCACCGGAACCGAAGGAAACCATAAATATCTTATCCCCCGGTTTTGCCACATCAAGTACTGCCGACAATCCCGTAGGAGACGACCCCGAATAAGTATTACCCATCCAGGGAACTATCCACCCGGTTTCAATCTGTTCTTTTGTAAAGCCCAGTTGTTTACCTGCCATCTGGGGAAATTTCCCGTTAGGCATATGGAATACTGCATATTGAAAATCTTCAGGCTTCATCCCCGATTTTTCAAGAAGGCTCTTTCCTGCATTTACAACGTGCCTGAAATATGCAGGCTCTCCGGTAAAACGACCTGCATGTCTGGGATAGAATTCTCCTTCTCTTCTCCAGAAGTCTGGGGTATCTGAAGTATATGAGTGAGTGAATAAAAATTCAGCGGCAACTTTATTTTTTCCGATTATAAATGCGGATCCTCCTGCTGATGCTGAATATTCGAGAGCATCACCCGGGGCTCCCTGTGAAGTATCAGCACCTATGGCCAGAGCATACTTCATTTCGCCCGCTTTTACCAGACCGTAAGCCACGTACATTGCTTCCGTACCGGCTTTGCAGGCGAACTCATAACTTGCAACATGAACATCAGGACCAATACCAAGGGCGTCTATTAAAATTGTACCACTCGGTTTTACGGCATAAGGATGAGACTCCGAGCCAATGTAAACCGCACCAATATCCTGAGGATTTATCCCGCACCGCTGCAGCGCATACCTTGCCGCCTGAACTGAGATAGTTATAGTATCTTCATCAAGACCGGGAACGGTCTTCTCATACAATAACAAACCTCGTTTAATTGCTTCTGGATCGGCTCCCCACTCTTTCGAAATGTTTTCTACTTTAACCCTGTATCGTGGGAGATAAGAACCAAATCCGACGATTCCAATCATATTACTCTCCCTGCATATTTGATGATTAATTAGTTAATTATGAATAACCTATGTCTATCAAATTCATTCAGGATTATTTTAGAAAGGGAAATATAAATTCAGAACTGAAAATTTTTCCCGCTAAAAATGAATCCTCCCCTATCCCTAATTTATTTCAAAATCAATATATCAACTTTTAGTCTAAGTGTAAATCTAAAAGCGGGATTTATTTATTTATCTCTGAAAGGATTTTATCTGCAGCCATATGAATATCTGTGGATGTTTCTATTTTGATCCACTGAATTCTTTCATCTTTTTTGAACCAGGTTAACTGGCGTTTGGCGAATCTTCTGGTGTTGCGCTTGATAAGTTCAGCAGTACGCTGAAGAGTAATCTCTCCTTCAATGAAGGAAATTATTTCTTTGTAGCCGACTGTATTTAATGCATTAAGATCTTTACTGTATCCTTTGTCCAACACTTTTTTTACTTCCTCCACCAGGCCAGCTTCAAGCATCTGATCGACACGCTTTTCTATATTTTCATAAAGCCTATCCCTGTCCCATTCGAGTCCGTACTGCTTAAACTGAAGCTGCACTTCCCTTTTATATTCTCTCTGAATCTGCCAGATCGGTCTGCCTGTAAGATGTATTACCTCAAGAGCCCTTATTACCCGCTTATAATTTTGCGGAAGCATCTCCGATGCGCTGACAGGATCAGCTTTTTTTAATTTATCGTAGAGGTGCTCGTTCCCGTATTCTTTTCTTTCGTTCATCAGCTGAGCTCTGAATTCATCATCGGTATCAACAGTATTAAAAATACCATCTACAAGTGCTTTGATATAAAGTCCCGAACCTCCAACTGCAACAGGAATTTTATTTATGGAATGAAGACGACGGATTTCCGCGAGTGCCGCTGTTTCAAAATTGCTGACATTAAAGTCTGACTCCGGTTCAAGTGAACTGATGAAATGATGTTTTACCCTCTTTAATTCCGAAGGGGACGGTTTAGCTGTTCCAATATCGAGATATTTATACACCTGGCGGCTATCGACCGATATTATTTCTGTATTAAGCTTTTCAGCAATTTCGAGCGAGAGGCGGGTTTTACCGGAACAGGTTGGTCCGGCAATAACAATTACCTGTTCCATCCTTCTCTGCCGATTAATGGAACGAACGCGAACTCAGGAATATCCTTAACATCAAAATCGTCTTCGCCCACCTTCTGAATGATTTTAAGGATTTGCGATTTTTTATCTCCAACAGGTATAACCAGTCTGCCTCCTATTGCAAGCTGTTTCTTTAAGGAAACCGGTACCGCTGGAGAACCTGCTGTTACAACTATTCCATTGTAAGGAGCGTATTCGTCCCACCCGATAGTACCGTCGCCATACTTTGTATGCACCCTGATTCCGAGGTTATCAAAAAGTTTTTGAGTTTTAATATATATGTCAAACTGCCGTTCAATGCTGTAGACCTTCATCCCCATATTCTCAAGCAGGGCTGCCTGGTAGCCCGAGCCTGTACCGATCTCAAGCACTTTATTATCCGGACTCAACTCCAGGGCCTGGGTCATATAAGCGACTGTATACGGTTGCGAGATTGTCTGGCCATAGCCTATAGGCAGAGCGATATCCTTGTAAGCATGGATTTTCAGCGCATCCGGAACAAATTTATCTCTTTCAACCGCCGAAACCGAACGGAGGACCCTTTCATCCGTTATGCCCCTCTTTCTTAATTTATCTACAAGATCATTTCTTTCTGTTTCGTACATATTACCCAGAAAAGTTAAGTCACACAAAGATAAAATAATTATTTTTAATTCTTTAATTTTGAGCTTTGACTGATAGAAAGTTTTTGTAATGATTGATATAGATATAATACTTAACTCCGCGGGCGGAGCCCTCCTGATCGCGTTTATGCGTATATGTGATGTTAGCATTGGGACGATGCGGACAATTTTCGTGGTACAGGGTAAAAAATATTTTGCCGGTTTTGCCGGATTCTTTGAGGTACTCATCTGGATCTTCGCAATGAGATTTATAATGCAGCACCTTGATCATATACCCAATCTGTTTGGTTACGCGGCCGGATTTGCTCTGGGAAATATAATAGGAATATCAATTGAACAGAAAATAGGGTTAGGATTTATTCAGCTGAATGTAATTTCCCGTCATTATACCGATCAGATTGCCGCTGAATTGAGGAAGTCACGTTTTGGTGTTACAATATTGCCGGGTGAAGGAGGTGCGGGAGGTGTATCAATTATCGTACTTATCGCCGCAAGGAAATTTCAGAAGAAAATAGTGAATCTCATTGAATCAGTAGATCCGAAGTCATTTATTACAATAAATCATTCTTTACCATACAGGGGTTATCGGCATGGGTCCAGGAAATAAACGAAGGGATTAATTATAAACAACGTCTGAGACAATCTCTTTTCCGTCAATGCGTGAAACTATATACCACGTATACCCCGTTTCACTCAGAGGGCGCCCGTAAACTATTAAGGAATAATCAGCCAGAACTTTTAAATAAGTTCCGTTCAGAGTAGTATCAAGTTTCGGACTTATATTCCAGTTGGAGACAGAATTTCCACCGCCTCCCATTGCAGAACTTGTCCTGTAGTATTTTAGAGCATCTGTGGCAAGGTTTGTACATTCGAGAACTATGTATTCTTTTGTTCTTTCTTCAGCCTGGCTGCTGAAAGTTCCGTTTGCCAGAGCAAGAGCAATGCCACGATGATTACTCCAAGTGCAATCGGCAATAATTGTTGTGAACCCATCACAATCTTGATTGATAAAGGGAGAAACCCTCAGTGTGGATGGATGAAAATAGAAAACAGTTCTTTATTTATGAAGCAATTGAATCGTAGATCTGATTAGGATCCATCAGACTCATTATAGCTTCAGATTTAGTCTTATGAATATTAAATATATTTAAAGTACCTGTAACAGTAAGAATTGTATGAGCTATTGACGGGGGCTCAATGATTCTTAATTCACCACCGATATCAGCAAGTTTCTTCAGGGTAACAACGAGAACCCCGATAAATGTTGAGTCGATGAAATCGCACGGACTAAGATCGATGATAATCTTAAGTTTTTTCTTCTTGATCTCGTCATCGATGAATTTTCTGAATTCATGAGCCTCTTTTACAGTAGCACGTGATATATTTACTGTAATAACAACTATATCACCGCTATATTCTTTTTCAAAGTCTAACATCGATACCCTCGCTTTTTTTAATTAACTGAATTATTAGTTTTAACTTACTGCACTTTTCAGTCTTGCGTTCATTTATTCAATTCAGATGCCAGTCGATATTCGAGCGATTTTCCAATTTTCCCTGGTTTCGGTATGTTTCAAACTAAAACATCTTTCCAATTATATTCCTCTAAACCTATATATTCCTCTAACTTAGAATTTCACAAAAAAATTCAATATCTCAATTGTATCATATTGTTTATGGAAGTTTGAAAAAAATGATAATTTTCAGAAGGAATGGATAAATACGTATTTTTTAAAACCCCATGTGAAGGTTAATTCTATAAAACAAAAAATAACCACAAGCCGAATATCATACTTCCTACATGTGGATGTATGACCAGCAGTAAAAAAATTTTAATACAGAGGATTTATACCAAAAATCCTAAGATGTGAAGGAAGAGGAGCATAAAAAAGCCTGATTTCATAACAGAATCAGGCTTTCTCTGAGGCGCCGGTCGGATTCGAACCGACGAATAAAGGTTTTGCAGACCTTCGCCTTAGACCGCTTGGCTACAGCGCCGTTTTTTCAATAACAAATATAAATAAACTACAACAACAAAAAGAAATCCACCTAAAGTGGATTTCTTATGGAGCGGGAAACGGGACTCGAACCCGCGACATCAACCTTGGCAAGGTTGCGCTCTACCAACTGAGCTATTCCCGCAATATGTAAAAACAAAATACCCTTCATTAACCGAATCCCTTTTAGATGGGGTTTTCCCGTAATGCCGGGTAATTTTCTCTTCTTTATTAAACCAAATTTTTAGCGTGACAAATATAAAAGGATTACTTTTATCTTGCAATAATTTTCGAGACGTTAATCAATTTTTTGATGCATTTAACCCGATTTAATATTTCATAATTTATTAAATTTAAATATTATCTCTTAAAATTTCACCAAAATGGAATATCTGCTAAGTTCTTTAATAGGATTTCTGATGGGTTCAATCCCGGCAGCTTATATACTTCTAAAAAAAAGCCGGGGTATTGATATAACCGAAGAGGGTTCCGGAAATGTAGGTGCGATGAACTCCTTCGAAATCACCAATTCAAAGGTAATCGGGCTCGCAGTTTTGGTTATAGATGCCCTGAAAGGACTCCTCAGTGTTTACTTAATTCTCCTTCTTTTCCCCGTAAATTTTATTTACCCGGCTGTATCGTTGTTTTTTGCTGTATTCGCGCATTGCTTCAATCCCTGGCTGGGTTTTAAAGGAGGAAGAGGACTGGCAACTGCGGCCGGTGGTTCTTCACTGCTCTTTCCGTTTGCCTTAATTGTATGGGGAGTACTCTGGCTGGCCGTTTATCTTTTTCGCAAAGACATTTTATGGGCGAATATATGGGCTATCGTTATGACACTTATTATCATACTTACGTCATCGGATATCGCCAGGAAATATTCGTTCCCGCATGCCGGAACCAGGGGCGAGTTAATACTTTTCAGTATGGCCCTGCTCACAATTATATTTGTAAGACATATTGAACCATTTAAAAGAATTAATTAAAAACAAAAATTTTATCAGGAAGGTTAAGCGATGACATCTTTTCAGAGAAGATTAATCACGTTTGGTTCTGTATTGATTATTGTTACAGCGGCTTTCTTTATTATAAGACCGGATAAGCCGGCACCGCTTTTTGTTACAACCGGAGAAAATTACTCCCTCACAAAGTTTCAGGAGAAAGACCAGCATAATGCTGCTATTACTAATTCAAGAGATAACATCATTACCGAGACAGTAAAAAAAGTAAGTCCCGCGGTTGTTGGCATAAACGTAACGGAGATCAGGCAGTACCGTGATCCTTTCGGTTCTTTTTTCGACGATCCTTTTTTCAGACAGTTTTTTAATAACCGATCGTACAGCGAGAAAGTAAAAGGACTGGGGTCAGGTTTCATAATTTCTCCCGATGGCTATATAGTAACTAACGATCATGTAGCCGGCAATGCTACAGAAATAACTGTTACGATGACGAACGGGAAACATTATAAAGCCGCAGTTGTCGGCAGCGATCCCGTTACAGATATCTGCCTGCTTAAGGTAGATGCTTCCGACCTCCCGTATGAAATTCTCGGGAATTCTAATGATGTTATGATTGGTGAATGGGCAATTGCTCTTGGTAATCCTTTCGGTTTATTCGAAATCAATGATAAGCCGACTGTTACCGTAGGTGTTATCAGTTCAACGGGAATGAATCTTGAGCCTATAAACAACCGCTACTATATAAATATGCTTCAGACTGACGCTGCTATTAATGGAGGCAACAGCGGAGGTCCCCTTGTAAATAGCGAAGGCCAGGTAATCGGAATGAATACACTTATTTTCACTGGAGGAAACGGTTCCCAGGGAAGCATCGGACTTGGTTTCGCGATTCCGATTGACAAGATTAAAAGAATTATCTCGGAACTGAAAGAGAACGGCAAAATTGACCGCGATTTCGACCCGGGGATGAGAATACAGACAATAGATCAGCAGATAGCCAATTATTATAACCTGGATGAAACCCGCGGGGTTATAGTAACCCAGGTTCTGCCTGATTCACCCGCTAAAAAGTCCGGAATTAAAGTAGGTGACATCATCACCCAGGTGGAAAAATATCGCATAAATGACGATCAGACTATCATCGGTGTATTCCAGGAATTCAGAAAAGGTCAGACTGTCACCCTGAAAATTATAAGAGATAATAAACCACTGACGGTGCAAATGAAATTGGAGAATAAAAAATGATAGAACGCTATACTCTCCCGGAGATGGGAAAGATCTGGGAGGATAAATTTAAAATGGATACCTGGCTAGAAATTGAGATACTTGCCTGTGAAGCAAGAAGTAAAATGGGAGAGATTTCTGAAAAGGATGTCGATACGATTAAAGAAAAAGCAGACTTCGATGTTAAGAGGGTTCTTGAGATCGAAGAAACAACGAAGCACGATGTAATAGCGTTCCTTACAAACGTTGCTGAATATGTTGGCCCTGAATCACGGCACATTCATTATGGAATGACCTCTTCTGATATCCTCGATACAACTCTCTCCTACCAGATGAAAACGGCCGGGGAAATGCTACTTAAGCGACTAAAGGATCTGAAAACAGCTCTGAAAACCAGGGCGCTTGAGCATAAGAATACGGTGTGTGTCGGCAGATCTCATGGGATTCACGCAGAGCCTACCACAATGGGACTAAAGTTTGCTCTCTGGTACGAAGAAATTAAAAGAGATATAAAACGTCTGGAGAATGCTGTTGATGAGATAAGCGTAGGCCAGATATCAGGCGCCGTCGGTACTTTCGAACACCTTTCCCCAAAGGTTGAGGAATATGTTTGTGAGAAGATGGGACTAAAACCTGCACCTGTTTCAACCCAGGTGATTCAGCGCGACAGACACGCTCAGTTCCTAACCACATTAGCGGTTATTGGAGCTACCCTTGAGAAGATCGCAATAGAGATACGTCATCTGCAGCGAACCGAGGTGCTTGAAGCAGAGGAATATTTCTCAAAAGGACAGAAAGGGTCATCGGCGATGCCGCATAAAAGGAATCCGATTATAAGTGAGAGAATAACCGGACTCTCCAGGGTACTAAGAGGAAATGCTATGGCTGCTATTGAAGATGTTGCTTTATGGCATGAGAGAGATATCTCACACTCTTCTGTAGAAAGGATTATAGTACCCGACAGCTGCATCGCTCTCGATTATATGCTTGACCTGATGACAAAACTCATTACTAACCTGCTTGTATACCCGGCCCATATGTTAAAGAACCTTGGAATAACGCGAGGACTGATATTTTCTCAAACAGTAATGCTTAAACTCGTTAACAAAGGTGTCTCCCGTGAAGATGCCTATAAACTGGTTCAAACCCCCGCAATGGATGTCTGGGCCGATGAATCAAAAAATCTTAAAGATGAGATGAAAAAATCCGGAGAGATAAAAAACTATTTATCCGAAAAAGAAATAGAAGATATTTTTGATTCAGGAAAAATGCTGAGGAATGTAGATTATATTTTCTCCCGCAGTATAGAAAAGGACTGAAATTTATTCGGGAAAATGTGGAAAGGCTCATTCCTTTCTCCTGAGTGCTCATTCACTTCTTTTTAAACATCCTGTAGAGTCCGTAACCTACTACAGAAAGACTTATGATACCTCCCGTCGTCTGCAGCACCCTTGAATTAGCAAGATTTTCAAGGTTCATTCCCCCGCCACGCTGTTTCATTTCTTTATCACTGTAGATTGAATCGAAGAACTCAACCCGGTCTTTCACCGATTTAAAAGCTATTATAAAACTGGATAAATCTTTTACAGGATAAAATTTAACTGCGCAGCGATCTTCAACCCCGTCAATCTCATCGATATTCTCGAACTCCCATTTCCCTCTGAAAACAGAATAATTTACCATGCTTCTTTTTTCACGCGAATAAAGCGGATCTTCAAATACCTTTATCTTCTTCCCTTCTTTATCAATAATCGTCTGCTGTAAAACCTCACCCGGAGGCACATGCTCTTCATCAATCATATTTTTTAACGTCTCAGTCTCTTTCGCTTTTTTCTTCAGGATCTCGTCGCTTTTTTTCATAGCCTTCTCTCAGGATTTATTGATTTGAGTTTACAAATAAATGGAGAACCCGGTAAATATATATAATGAAAAGATTTTAATCTATGAACTTAGCCTGATCGCTGTCTGTAGTTTCAAAAATCTCCTCTATAGCCTTCTCAAGGGATTCAATTTCAACAGGCTTCATCAGGTATTTAACGGTTTAATCTTTCTATTTAATTGACACCAAACACAGGAAAACATGATGAACGGGGAGATGGTATGATCCCTAAACAATTTAATTTATCTTAAAATCATATATTTATAATAAATATGCCTGTTTTTATGATTTGTTCCCGCGGGAACTATTCTTAAATTATAATGTTAACAAAGAATAATCATGTCAATAAACCTATCAAAGAAGATGAAAAGACTACTTGCAGTAATTATTATACTGGCAGCAGCCAATATTTATTTCGCTTATTCCGGAAATAATGAGTACTCATTTACACAGGATAAAGACAGCACCGGAACTGTAGAACCTGCTTCCTACCAGCCGCAGGTTGATAAACTGGTGAACGCAATTATTTCGCGCTATCATTACAAAAAAGTTGATCTGAATGATTCATTATCAGCGGCCATTTTCGACAAATACATAAACACACTCGATTTTAGTCATAGCTATTTCCTTGCTTCCGATATCGATAAGTTCAAAGGTTTCAGAACTGAGCTCGATGATATGATAAAAGACGGTGATATCGGACGCGCTTTTGAGATTTTCAATACTTTCAAAGACAGGGTTCATGAACGGCTTGATTACGCGGAAATACTGCTTGATAAGGAATTCAATTATACAAAGAATGACAGTTTGGAAATTAACCGTGAGGATGAGCCATTCCCGAAAACTGAAAAGGAAGCAGAGGATATCTGGTATAAAAGGGTTAAGAGCGATGCATTAAACCTGAAGCTTACGGGCAAGAAATGGGAGTCGATATCAGAAACACTTAAAAAACGTTATGATAATTACCGGAAGGCAGTGGATCAGTACAATAGTGAGGACGTATTCCAGCAGTTTATGAATGCCTATACGGAAACAATTGATCCTCATACTAATTATTTTTCACCTATCACCTCGGATAATTTTAAGATAAATATGAGCCTTTCGCTTGAAGGAATAGGCGCCCAGCTGAGGACGGAGGATGATTATACCAAAGTGGTCGAGATAATACCCGGCGGTCCCGCTTACAAGAGCGGACTTCTTCATCCGGAAGATAAAATCGTCGGAGTTGCGCAGGGTGATGCCGGTGAGATGGAGGATGTTATCGGTTGGAGAATTACGGATGTGGTACAACTGATTAGAGGAAAAAAAGGGACGGTGGTCAGGCTTTTAATAATACCTGCCGACGGCGGCCCTAATGCCACTCCACACGAAATAAAACTGACCAGGGATAAGGTGAAGCTTGAGGAACAAGCTGCGAAAGATTCTGTACTGAACCTTGATCAGCAGAAAAAAGAGTTTAAGATAGGAATTATAGATGTTCCAGCCTTTTACAGCGATTATGAAGCCCAGCAGAGAGGTGAAAAGGATTATAAAAGCACGACAAAGGATGTTAAAAAACTGCTTGAACAGTTGAAGACAGAGAAAGTTGACGGTGTTATTATTGATCTCAGAAATAACGGCGGCGGTTCGCTTCAGGAGGCCGTACAAATGACAGGTTTGTTTATTAAAAAAGGTCCTGTTGTACAGGTGCGTGATGCAGACGGCTCAATTGATGTCGATAGAGATCCGGACCCCTCTATAGAATATAATGGTCCTCTCGCTGTACTTGTTAACCGGTTCAGTGCTTCTGCTTCTGAAATTTTCTCTGCCGCTATCCAGGATTACGGCAGAGGGTTAATAATCGGTGAACAGACCTATGGAAAGGGTACTGTGCAGAATCTGATAGATCTGAACAGACTTATGCCTGGTTCGGATAATAAATTCGGACAGGTAAAGCTCACAATAGCCAAGTATTACAGGATTAATGGGGGCAGCACACAGCACAAAGGTGTAATACCGGATATCAAGTACCCTACTCCTTTCGGAGATTCAAAAGAATATGGCGAAAGCTCGGAACCGAGTTCTTTGCCGTGGGATCAGATAGCTCCAACAGATTATGAAAAATACGGTGATTTTTCAAAATATATTCCTCAGCTTATAAATATGCACAATGAGAGAATTAAGAACAATCCTGAATTTCAAAATTATGTAGCTTCAGTTAAAGAGGCAGAGGAATCTCACGATAAAAAATATGTTTCACTGAATTATGATCAGAGGGAAAAAGAGAAAGAAGAAGAGGAAAACAGGAAATTTGAAGAAGAAAACAGGATCCGCAAAGAGCAGGGACTTAAACTGATTCAGAAAGGTGAAACCCCTTCTGTGAAAACCAAAAATTATGATGCGCTGCTTGATGAGACAGGGCATATACTTGCTGATTATATCCTTCTCTCAATCGGTTAAGATCTTACCTAAGTATAAAAGAGGCTGCCTTACGGCAGCCTCTTTTTTTATATATCAAACTTAATTCCCTGAGCCAGCGGGAGAGCTGATCCATAATTAATTGTGTTAGTCTGTCTTCTCATATAGGCTTTCCAGGCATCTGAACCTGATTCACGTCCGCCTCCTGTTTCCTTCTCACCGCCGAACGCTCCGCCTATTTCGGCACCGGAGGTTCCTATGTTCACATTGGCTATACCGCAGTCGGATCCTCCTGCTGAAAGAAATGCTTCAGCTTCTTTCAGATTATTTGTGAAGATGCCCGATGATAATCCTTGCACAACCCCATTGTGCAGTTCTATCGCATCATTTACATCCCCGGTATATTTAATAAGGTAAAGGATCGGGGCGAAAGTTTCTTCCTGCACAATCTTATAATGATTTTCCGCTTCCACCAGCGCTGGAGTAACATAAGTTCCTGCTTCATAACCTTTGCCTGAAAGAGCTTCTCCGCCGTAGATTATTTTTCCGCCTTCTTTCTTTACTTCTTCCAGCGCATCAGAAAACATTTTAACCGCATCTTTGTCGATAAGCGGGCCAACATGGATGCTCTGATCGAGGGGATCACCGATTTTCAGCGACTTATAAGCCTTAAGCAATGACTCTTTTACTTTATTATAAATTGATTCATGGATTATCAGTCTTCTGGTGGATGTACATCTTTGTCCGCATGTACCTACAGCCCCGAATACAACTGCGGGAATTGCAAGCTTCAGATCGGCATCGGAAGTAATTATAATACCGTTGTTTCCTCCGAGTTCAAGAATCGACCTACCGAACCTCTTCTGGATAACCTCCCCGGCATGTTTTCCAACCCTGGTTGAACCGGTAACAGAGATCAGAGGAATTCTTTTGTCATTTAATAACCGTTCTCCAATGGTAGAACCTTTGCCGATTATAAGTGAGAAGATTCCTTCAGGAAGATTATTTTCCTTTATAACCTTTGCAATAATGTTCTGTACTGCGATAGCAGAGAGAGGAACCTTTGATGAAGGTTTCCAGAGGTTGACATCGCCGCATACAGCTGCAAGCATTGCGTTCCATGAATAAACTGCAACCGGGAAATTGAATGCGGAGATGGTGGCCACTATACCAAGAGGATGATATTGATCGTACATCCTGTGATCGGGACGTTCCGACTGCATTGTAAATCCGTAAAGCTGACGCGACTGACCTACTGAAAAGTCGCATATATCAATCATTTCCTGGACTTCTCCGAGTCCCTCCTGCAACGATTTCCCCATCTCGTAAGAAACGAGAGTACCGAGAGGCTGTTTAAACTCGCGCAGTTTAAGTCCTATCTGCCTTACTATTTCACCTCTCCTAGGAGCGGGCATTTTCCTCCAGGTTAAAAAAGCTTCTGAAGCCCTTTTAACAAGGTTATCGTAATCCTGCTCGGATGCCTGGTAAACCGAGGCAATAAATTCTCCGTTAGTGGGTGAATAAATTTTCAGCTCTCCATGGTCTGTGGTATTATTCCATTCAGTCCCAGTTGATGCTGAAAAGTTTTTATCTTTTATTCCTAATTCTTTAAGAAAATCCATAAACACTCCTTTTATGGTTTTGATTTAATTTTGTCAATTACAGACTGTAGTGAAATTTTTCTCATCCTGTTCTCTATATCCACCTGTATAGTACTGAACAGGTTGAGAAAATAAACATTTAGCTTAGATGCATCGGAAGAAGACCTGCCGTTAGTTTTAGAAACATCCAGGTGGAAGGCTTTCCTGTCCTCAATTGCACAATAGATTTCCTGGAGATCTATTTCAGAAGGTTGCTTCTTCAATCTGAAGCCGCCCGCCGTACCGTAAGCACTCTCAACAACTCCGTTTTTAACCAGCATCGAAAGTATTTTCCTCAGTTTGGAAGCATTGAGTCCCGTATATTCCGATATCTCAACACTGTTTTTTGCTGAGGGATAATCCTTTGCAAGAAAGGCAAGTGCTTTAACAGCTGCAGAAAGTTTAGTGGATGCCGACATAATTTTATTTATTTGTTACAGTAAGTGTAACAAATACCGTATTAAAAATCAATGACTGAAAAACCGATTTTTTTTGACTTGAAAAGAAAGGCTGATGGAGTAAGATGCTAGGATGATGCTGTGTAGTTATTTATCCCTTCAACCCTCTAAATCCCGGTATTTCTGCGCAATTACCGGGATTTTTTTATACTGATTTGTAACCGGGCTTATTGCGTATCGAGATCATTTTACCTAATTTTGATTAGGTGAATAGTATAATTTTTATGCTTACTTATTTAACATACCGCGAAATTACAGGTTTTAACAACCTGAGAAGCTACTTTATCTCACGCTTCGAGAACGTATTCTAATACTTCTGCTTCTCCGTCATTTTCAATAATTCTAAGTTTACTCACTACTCTTATTACAGGAGAATTTATGAATAATTCAGAATATAAAGGTAAAGGCCTGGTATTGGAAGATTTAAATAATATAACCCCAGATATAGTTCACGAAACAATTGCAAAAAATATGCTTGCCGATGGATTCGGACTCGTACTTGACTTAAAAAGAAGTCAGGGAATGCATCTCGTGGATGAAAGAACCGGTGATACCTACATTGATTTCTTTACCTTTTTTGCTTCTTCCCCGCTGGGACTGAATCATCCAAAACTGCATTCAAAGGAAGTGATGGATGAGCTTGCTTTTGCGTCGGTTAATAAGCCTTCCAATTCTGACATATACACTGTTCTGATGGCTGAGTTTGTGGATACATTTGCGAGAATTGCCAAACCTGATTATATGAAGTACCTTTTCTTTATAGCAGGTGGAGCTCTTGCTGTTGAGAACGGACTGAAGGTTGCGTTTGACTGGAAGGTACAGAAGAATTTTATGAAAGGCTATAAAGAAGAGAAGGGACAGCAGGTAATTCATTTCCGCCAGGCATTCCATGGAAGAAGCGGATACACGCTTTCTCTAACAAACACCGAACCTAACAAAATAAATTATTTTCCGAAGTTTAACTGGCCGAGAATAGTTAATCCAAAAGTTAAGTTCCCGATTGAAGATCATCTCAATGAAATAATGCAGGTTGAAAAACAGGCAGTTGATGAGATATATGCTGCAATAAAAAATAATCCTGATGATATCGCTGCAATTATCCTCGAACCGATCCAGGGTGAAGGCGGCGACAATTTCTTCAGGAAAGAGTTCTTTAAAAAACTGAGGGATATCGCTGATGAAAACGAGATTCTTCTGATATTTGATGAGGTGCAGACAGGTTTCGGACTAACCGGTAAATTCTGGGCATCTGACTATTATGTAAAACCGGATATTATTTCTTTCGGAAAGAAGGCGCAGGTCTGCGGAATAATGGTTTCCGACAGAGTAGATGAAGTTAAAGAAAACTGCTTCCATAAGTCGAGCAGGATAAATTCGACCTGGGGAGCAAACCTGACTGATATGGTACGATCAAAACATATTATGAGAATTATTAACGAACAGAACCTTGTTGAGAATGCGGCAGAAGTTGGAAAATACCTTTTATCGAGTCTTCGTGGTATCGCAAAAGAATATCCTTCACTTATCAATAATCCCCGTGGTCTGGGACTGATGTGTTCTTTCGATATGCCTGATGGAAATATAAGAAATAAGTTCCGCGAGGAGTGCTATAAACATAAATTATTAATACTCGGCTGCGGCGAAAAGGCTATCAGATTCAGACCCCCTCTGAACGTTAAAAAAGAGGACCTGGATGAGGGCTTGAAAATTATTAAAAAAGTTCTATTTTTGCTTACGTCAAACAACTAAAATAATTAAACTACTTGTATGATGTCCCGCCGCTAGTGGCGGGATTATCATTTTAAAACTCCCGGGTTACTTTTATCATCAACTGACTACCTCTACTATCGGGATAATTGTCTATATTTAAGCCATTCATAACAAAAACCTGGAAATTGGAGCACTCAATCTACATCGTAAGCACCCCTATCGGCAATCTAAAGGATATCACCCTCCGCGCCCTGGAAATCCTGAAGGAAGCGGATTTTATTGCATGTGAGGATACAAGGGTTACCGGAATTCTGCTGAATCATTATGAAATAAAGAAGGAATTGGTTTCCTTAAATGCGGTCAATGAGACACAGAAGACCGAATACATACTTGGTAGGATAGAAAACGGGGAAAGTTGTGCTCTTGTTTCCGACGCCGGTACTCCTGCTGTTTCAGACCCGGGGATCCGTCTGATCTCGGCAGCAGTGAAAAAAGGAATAAATTTAGTTACTGTGCCGGGACCATCTGCAGTAACAGCTGCCCTAACCCTGGCCGGCCTTCCGACGAATTCATTTGTTTTCGAAGGTTTTATTCCTCAGAAAAAAGGAAGACAGAAAAAGCTTAAGGAGTTGTCTGAGGAGAAACGCACAATCATTCTTTATGAATCTACCTATAGAATAGAAAAACTCCTGAAAGAACTGAATGAATATATGCCTGGAAGATGGATAGCGGTATGCCGTGAGATGACAAAAAAATTTGAAGAAACATGGAGAGGATATCCCGGAGATATTCTTGAATCCCTGGGTAGTAAAATTACTAAAGGGGAATTTGCTGTGGTGATAGCCCCGATAGACTGGAGCCAGGAGTCCGATACACTTCCCCCGATACAGAAAGAGAATAGTTAAACAAATTTGCAGTCGATTTAAATCGCCACTGGAAGAAATATTATCTAATCTTCTCCGTCATATGTAACCAGTGATCTTACATCATACCCTTTCAGTTTCTCCCTTCCGTTGAGAAAACTGAGTTCAATGATAAATGAGACCTGCACAACTTTGCCGCCCAGCTTTTCAATAAGGTTGACAGCCGCGCATGCTGTCCCGCCTGTTGCCAATAGATCATCATGAAGCAGAACCGACTCTCCCGATTCAATTGCATCTTTGTGCATTTCAATTGCGTCAGTGCCGTACTCCAGGGAATATTCCTCCTTAACTGTAGCTGCAGGAAGCTTTCCCGGTTTTCTGATAGGTACAAAGCCCGCGTTAAGCCTCTCAGCAATCATCGCACCCAACATAAAACCGCGGGATTCTATACCAACCACCTTATCAATTTTAAGTCCTTCTGTATATTTAACCAGGGCATTAAATGAAGCTTTTAGTCCTTCAGGCTCTTTGAGTAGAGTAGTGATGTCGCGGAACATAATTCCGGGTTTGGGAAAGTCTTTTACAGATCTAATATATTTTTTTATATCTGAATTCATAGGATTATTTTTTGTTTAAGAATAATGAAAGCCCCTTTTTGAAATCTTCTGAAGTTCTGCTGATTGCATTAAGCTCAATACAATATTCTACAGCTTTATCAACAGGCAGTCTTGATATGTCATTGGCCATTTTCTTTGTGAACTGCATGCTGAAGTCGGAATTTTTAAGCAGATCGTTTGCCAGTCCATAAGAAATTGCCTGGACATTTTCGGTAAGGTAATTTACAAGGCCAATGTGGTATGCCTTTTCAGCATCTATAATCTCCCCTGTCAGCAAAAGGTGTTTCGCTCTCCCTTCACCTATTTTACGAATTAGAAATACCGAAACAACAGCCGGGATAAACCCGATCTTTACTTCTGAGTATCCGAATTTTGCGTGCTGCTGATCGGCTACAATGATATCACAGACACTCGCCAGTCCGCACCCCCCCGCAATAGCTGCACCGTTCACAGCGGCTATAGTTGGTTTAGGGAAATTATATATTGCGAGAAATAATTCGGCAAGTGTTTTTGAATCTTCTTCATTTTCCAGAGATGAATATTTCCCAAGGTCGTGCAGGTAGGCGAGATCAGCCCCTGCACAGAAACTTTCTCCTTCCCCTGTTATAATGACAATACTAACATTATTATCCAGCTGTGCTTCCCTTAGCTTTTCCTTGAATTCTTTCACCAGGTCGGGATGAAGTGCATTACGCTTTTCCGGCCTGTTTAATTTTATCAATGCAATTTTGTTGTTGATGGTATAACTGATCATTTTTTATTCCCCGTGAAATTTTCGTTTAACTTTCCTGTTAAGAAATTTTTTAAACCGCGGCAGTTCATAGCGATTAATAACCTCCGAATTCGTAAGTCCCCCTTTCCTCCCCATAATTATACCGTACTTTATAAGATCAATTTCCTTAATTGAATGTGCGTCAGGATTTATTGAAAACAGACAGCCTTTTTCCCTTGCGTAATAAATCCATCGCCAGTCAAGATCCAGTCTTCTTGGATTGGAATTTATCTCAATTGCCACAATATTAGCCGCGCAGGCATCTATTATCTTTTTAATATCAAATTTGTACGGCTCTCGTGATAATAATAGTCTTCCTGATGGATGAGCAAGAAGGTCTGTGTACGGATTCTCCACTGCTTTAAGTATCCTTGCCGTCATTTGTGCCTCTTCCATGCTAAACCTTGAATGTATAGAAGCCACCACGAAGTGAAAATTATTTAAGAAATCATAAGAGTAATCCAGATTCCCGTCCGCTAATATATCGGATTCAATTCCCTGGAATATATAGATATCCTTCGCGGCGGACATTTTAACTACTTCCTCTTTCTGTCTCAGTATTTTCTCTTCCGATAAACCATTGGCATAAAAGGCAGCTTTACTATGGTCGCATACCGTAGCATATTTAAATCCCTTCTCCATTGCCTTATTAACCATTTCATTAAGAGTATTCCGCCCGTCGGAGTAAACCGTATGGAAATGCAAAAGGCCTTTAAATTTACTCTCATCCAAATCCGGTAAAGCTGTTAATGACTGCTTCTTAGCCTTAAAATATTCTTCCTCACGCATTTCAGGAATGATATAAGGTGAATTCAGTGATTTGAATATTTCCACTTCAGTACTACCGTTCAGCTTAACAGGATCCGCTTTAAGATTCCTGAGAAATGCATCAGACCCTGTTGTAATAAACAAAGTCCTGTTATATTCATCCTCCGAGTAAGTAAGATGAAGGTTTAGAGGGACGGAGAAATATCCTTTTATAGCGGCAACCCCGCCAGAGATCTCATATTCAAGTTTTGTTTTTAATTTTTGCAGGAAGTTATTCCTGTCGCTGATTAATAATACAAAGCTGATTGCAGATATGATCTCCAAGCCTCTCCTTAATTCGCCGGAAATCTCCAGTTTTAATATTTCTGATATCGATTCAAGCCTTGAGATAATTTCAGATGCAAACTCTTCAGCTGTATTCAGAAGAACGAACTTACTGTGATATTTAAGTCTTCCAATCTCATTCAGGATCTTATTCTGTGTTGCTTCTCCGAATCCCTTCAGCAGTGCCAGCCGGTTTTCCCTGCAGGCATACTCCAACTCACCGATGCTAGAGATCCCGAGCTCATTATAGAGCAGATTTATCTTTTTTGCACCAAGCCCTTTTATGCCGAGCAGTTGTTCGATACCGCCGGGAACTTCCTCCAGAAGCTGTTTGTATAGCGGGGATTCACCTTTATCAAAGTATTCATAGATTACCGCCTGAAGTCCCTTGCCTATTCCTTTTATCTTATTAAGCTCTTTCTGTTCAACAGCGTCAGCAAAATCTCCTTCAAACTTTCTTATTGAGACAGCCCCGTTCCTGTAAGCTCCGACCTTAAATTTATTTTCTCCCTTGAAATCCAAAATATCAGCGATATTTTCAAGTAAAGCTATGGTATCTTTCTTATCAGGCATATCCGAAAAACCTTGTAATTAAATACATTTGTACATAGGTGGAAATGAAGGCAAAAAGAGCTCCTGCAACTACCTGGTTCAGTGTATGACATTCAAGTTTTATGCGTGCCTGTCCTATAAAAATAAGGAGTATGATAAATGGAAGAGCGGCAAATCCGAATACATAAACCAAAGCCGCAAAAGGTCCCGAAGCTCCCATCATATGAGCACTGATTTTCCAGTATTTATTTATTATAACAAGCAACAGAGTATTCGAAATATAACAAAACCAGAATGCTATAGAAACTAAATCTATCCTGTAATAAATTAAAATAATCAGGCCCGCAGCATAAAACAGAACCGATAGTAAAAAGGGGAATGTTCTCTCTTCTTTTATTTTAGCATCTACATCAGCAATTAACCCTTTTTTTCTGAATATGGTAAACATTATCACAGGCATAAAAAACCCGAATACCAGCGCTGTTGAGATAAGTATGAAGCTGCGAAAAGCAGTATCTTCAAGCAGGAACGCAAATATTGTAAAGATGATGATAGTGAAGGAAGGGGGGACAAAAAGAATGGAAATAATTCTTGCTGTTTTTATAGAGATGCTGCTGCTCAATTTGGTATTGTTATTTCGTAATCTTTTACCTGCTCAAGGAATTTAAATAGTATATCCTGGACTGAAGAATAATCAGTCACAGCCATTAAAGCCTGTCTTGCCTGGGAAGCATTATACAAACCTTTAAGATAGCCACTGTAGAACTTTCTGTGTTCTATCACTGCCCGGCGTTCACCTTTAACGTTTATTGCCAGCTGAAGATGCCGGAGGCAGATGCTGATTTTTTTTTCCGCATCGATCTTGGTAATAATAGATCCGGTATTTAATAATTCCTTAGCCTCTGTAAATATCCATGGATTCCCTATCGCACCTCTTGCTATCATAACACCGTCAGCCCCTGTTTCATCAAATGCCTGTTTTACATCTGCCGCGCTCAGTACATTTCCATTTAGTACGACAGGAATGCTTACAGCATCCTTTATCTTGGGGATCCAGTCCCATTCGGCTTCCCCCTTATGTCCCATAGCCCTGGTTCTGCAGTGAACCGTTAGTGCTTTAGCACCGGCATCCTCTACCCTTTTAGCAACATCAATTATTTCAATACTATTATGATCCCAGCCCAGTCGTGTTTTTACAGTCACAGGAAGAGAAACATTATCGACAATTTCCCTAACCATGTTCTGCATATAGACCGGATCCTTTAATAAGGCTGAGCCTGCACCATGCCCTACTACATTCTTTACCCAGCAGCCGGCATTTATATCTATGATATCCGGATTCTCCTTTTCTGCAAACTTTGCAGCCGCTACCATTGATTCTATACCTGCGCCGTAGATCTGGATACCCACAGGTCTTTCTTCCTCAACTATTTCAAGTTTCTTGTGGGTTTTTTCATTTAAACGTACTAGTCCTTCAGAATTCACAAATTCCGTATAAACAACATCTGCTCCCAATTCACGGCAGATTAGTCTGAAGGATACATCAGTCACATCCTCCATCGGAGCAAGAAGAATCGCTCTGCTAATATTTATCTTGTTAACTTTAAACACATAAATCAGGTCTTTTACTTATTAAAGATATAAATAATGCTATAAAAAATAATCAGAAAAAGAATTACTCAGGTCAAAGGGTTGCCCCGGTATCTGCTTTAATGGCCTTTGGCAGATAGAAAAGAGCAAGCAGTACGATGATCAGAGTAAAAAATGCGCCGGTCAGGAATGGAAAGGGGTATCCCAGGAATTCAAAAGCAAAACCGCCCCATAGGGGGCCAAGCACTCTCGCGAATGCAGAGAATGACTGGTTTAGTCCTAAAACCGATCCCTGTTCTTTATCCGAGGTCACTTCTGAAATAAGACTCAATAATGTGGGCTGCAGGAATCCTGTTCCAAGAGACATAATAATTACTATAATAGCAAGACCCAGGAAATTGCCACCGTACGGCAGCATTGCGAGACCTGCCACCATCAGGAAAGCTCCAATGGCTATTATTTTTGTTTCTTTAAGATACTTTGTTACTACGCGAATCAGTCCCCCCTGCACAATTGCAGCAGATATACCCACAATTCCATACATATAACCATTCTGAAGGTCAGTAAAATGATATACTTCATAACCCAGAAGTGCAAAAGTACCATAAATGTTTGCAACAGAAAAAGTAAGAATAAAGAACAGTGTAATCAGCAGACCAAGATCCTTTTTCCTAAAAGCCTTCTTTACAGCGGCTATATCGAACAACTTTCTTTTCCGGACTTCAACTGCTTCACGATTCACATTCGATTCTGGAAGCATTACCACTGTAACCAGGAATGCAAGGAAAGAAAATCCGGCGCTTGCAAAGCCGGTCACTTCATAACCGAATTTTGAAAGCAGCCCGCCGATTAAAGGACCAAAGACAAAACCAAGTCCGAATGCAGCACCTATCATCCCCATCCCCTTTGAACGGTCTTCTTTAGTAGTTATATCTGCAATGTAAGCCTGTGCAACACCGATGCTGCTTCCGCCTATACCACCGACAATTCTGGATAAGATCAGTACGAAATAGGTATGAGTGAAAGCAAAAATAACGTAACCTAAAGCATTCAGCAGCAGACAGATAACTATGATAGGCTTTCGTCCGTGTTTATCTGATAATTCACCGAAAAATGAATTGAAAAAAAACTGGACGAAAGAGTATACAGCAATGGCTATACCAATCGCTGTTTCATCAACATGAAGTTCTTTTGTGGCGAAGGTAGGCAAAATAGGTATGAGTATGCCAAACCCGAGCAAGTCGATAAAAACAGTTGTGAAAATGAGTGTAAGAGCAGATCTGTTTTTCACTACAATTCTTCAATTACGGCATCAGCAAATTCCGCTGTACCCAAAAATTTATTAGGATTTATGTCTTTCGTAACTTTCTCTCCCTTTTCGATTACTCTTGCCAGGGCCTGTTCGATACGTTTAGCAGCTTCCCGTTCATCAATGTACTCCAGCATCATAACGGCGGCAAGGATCAAAGCTGATGGGTTGGCAATATTTTGTCCGGCAATATCGGGGGCTGAACCATGTACCGCTTCAAATACAGCAACATCATCACCGATATTAGCCCCGGGAGCCATACCAAGTCCTCCAACCAATCCTGAGGCAAGATCAGACAGTATATCACCAAATAAATTAGTAGTAACAATGCAGTCGAACTGGTATGGATTCATAACCATCTGCATCGCCATATTATCAACTATCTTGTTATCAAACTTTATCTCGGGGTATTCCGGGGCAATCTCTTCTGCAATATCGAGAAACAAGCCGCCGGTGAACTTCAGGATATTAGCCTTATGTACAACCGTTATTTTCTTTCTGCTATGCTTTTTTGCATACTCAAATGCGTATCTTATTATTCTTTCTGAACCTTTCCGTGTAATAATCCCGATAGTTTCAGCGGCCGATTTGCTGCTGTCAATATAGTGTTCGATACCTGAATAAAATTCCTCAAGGTTTTCCCTGAAGATTATTAAATCTATATGATCAAAATATAATGTCCTTATCCCCTTGTAGGTTTTAGCGGGACGCTGATTTACATAGAGTTCGAACTCTTTTCTCAATGCTACATTAATGCTTCTGAAACCCTTACCCACCGGGGTGGTCAAGGGTCCTTTTAATACTATACAGTTCTTATCTATCGAGTCTATAACTTCCTGAGGTAAAGGATCGCGGTATTTCTCAAGAGCAGTCATCCCCGCTTCCACAACTTCCCAATCAATCTTAACTCCGGCATTTTCCAATATTTTGGTAGCTGCCGTTGTAATTTCTGGTCCTATCCCGTCTCCCGGGATCAACGTAATTTGATGTGTCAAATCCTGATGTCCGTTTTTTAAAATGTAATTGAATTAGGATATTAAATATATAAATAATTCCTAAAATGATGGGTGTCTTGCCGGTGATCAAATCCGGCTTTAAAACTTTATTAGCTGCATAGGGAAAAAATAATCGTGGATTATATCTCTCAATTGCGGTTTATTGGTGTACTTTAAAAGTATCTCTTGTGTATCGTGAAATGATTGAGCAGCGATCTTCCTGTCTTCTCTGGAAAGAAACGGATATAGACTATCGGAGAATGAAGCTTCGGAGGGAATTATAGTATATTCCCTGCCTTTGCCGGTCTCTCCTTTGAACACCCATATAGGGAGATATTTAACATTTTTCAAATAGATTGAATCTGTGGAAAGTTTTTTAGCCAGTATAAAAGTCAGTACTGTACCTCCATCAGAGTACCTCCATCTCTGGTTTGAAATAAAATTTCCCATGGAATAAATTACAAATCCCGAATCGATTCCGGCATTTCTGGTTTTGAAAAAGCTTATTGGCTGAAGAACATGCGTATGACCCCCGATAATGATATCAGCACCATATTTGATGGTCTTATCGACTACTTCCTTCTGATAACTGTTAGGAAATCGCTGATATTCGTCTCCAAAATGAAAGTGAACCAGGACAATTTCTGCCCCGTCTTTTCGGGCCAGGCTGATATCCCCTCTGATCCTTGTGGTATCAATGAGATTAATAAGATAATTTTTTCCTTTCGGTACAGGATTTCCATTTGTCCCATAAGTATACGCAAGGAACGCGGTTCTGATTCCTTTGATGTTGAAGATTCTGATCGAATCCCTGTCCTTCTGTGAGAGGAATGTCCCGTTATAACCGATATGGTTCAGCTTAAGTTGTTCAATGGTTCTCCTGACGCCCGCTTCTCCTCTGTCGAGGGAATGATTATTTGCAGTTGATAGCAAATCAAAACCGGCGTTTTTGAGCGCGGTAATGAATTCATCAGGAGAATTAAAGAAAGGATAACCTGAATACCCGGCTTTTTTTCCGGCAGTGACAGTTTCCAGGTTACCAAAAAGAAAATCGGTTTCCTTCAGGTATTTTTTTATCTGTGAGAATACGGAATTAAAATCAAAGCGGTCTGTTCCAATACGGGCATAATTATATTGCACCGAATGGCACATAATATCTCCGACAACACTAATTGAAACGGTAATAATGGTATCATTCTGAACCCTTTTGTCCGAAAAGTCCTGATGGACCTTGTTTTCAGTGGAGAAAAAAATAAAAGATATTATGACTGGGACTAAAAGAAACCGCATATTATAAAATAAAAGGCTGAACTATTTTTCAATAGTCAGCCTTATTTAAATGTACTAAAATTTATTATCCTTGTTTCTCAGCTTTTCTTTGTGCTTTTACATCCTGGACATCCTTACGAACATCCTGAGCCATCTTTCTGAGCTCGCTTAATCCTTTACGAAGACGGGTACCGGCTGCAGCCTGACCTTTCTCATAAAACTTCTCAAAATCAGTATGAAGATTTTGTACTGCCTGCATAAGTTCTTCGTATTTATTCATTGAAACCTCCTAAGAAATAATTTGAAATAAGTTATTTAGAATGTTCTAGTACTATCTCAGCAATATCTTTTACTGCAACTTCTTCTGTTTTTTCGAAATGTTTAACTCCGTCCGTCAGCATCGTCATGCAGAATGGACAGGCAGAAGCGATCGTATCTGAATTTGTCTTCAAAGCTTCGGATGTTCTTTCAACGTTTATCCTCCCTCCTTCCTCATCTTCAAGAAACATCCTTCCGCCGCCTGCTCCGCAGCAGAATCCGCGGGATTTTATTCTATCCATTTCGACGAAATTAAGTCCGTTAATGCTCTTTAAGGTATTCCTGGGGGATTCGTAAACATTATTATACCGCCCAAGATAACAGGAATCATGATAAGTTACCTTATTTTTTTTCTGATTATTGTTTAATTCTATCCTGCCGTCAGAAATGAGCTGTTCAATTAACTGTGAATGATGGATCACCTCGTAATCTCCTCCAAATTGCTTGTATTCCCTTCCCAGAGATTGGAAACAGTGGGGACAAGCTGTCACGATCTTTTTAACCTTGTAATTATTGAGGGTTTCAATATTTTCCATCATCATCATCTGGGCCAGGTATTCATTTCCTAATCTTCTCGCTGTGTCCCCGTTACATTTTTCTTCAGTACCCAGGATTCTGAAATCAACACCAGCATTCTGCATAATCTGTGCAAATGCCCGGGATACCTTCTTATACCTGTCATCAAAAGATCCTGCACAACCGACCCAAAAAAGGATATCGCAACCAGGATCTTCAGCCATCGTTTTAATATTTAGGCCTTCTGTCCAGTTAGCGCGATCAGCCTGGTTGAAAGCCCATGGAGTAAAGTTTGTCTCAAGGCTCTTAAAAACCGGATTCAGATTTGAAGGAAATTGTGATTCTGTTAAAACAAGATCTCTTCTCATATCCACTATTGAGTCCAGGTGTTCTATCATTACCGGGCATTCCTGTACGCAGGCCATACATGTTGTACACTGCCATAGTTCAATATCTGAGATGTAATCGTGTACAAGTGTTTTTTCAAAGACCTCACCTTCTGTTATTCCCTGCTCCATCAAAGGAGCTTTATCTTTTGTCCTTCTCCTTATATCGACAATAATTTTCCGAGGAGAAAGAGATTTGCCGACAGTGGCAGCAGGACATGAAGCAGTACATCTCCCGCATTCGGTACACGAATAACCATCCAAAATCTGCTTCCAGGATAAATACTCAAAATCAGGGGCCCCGAAAACTTCAACACTTTCGTCTTCAAGATTCAGAGGTTTTATTGTATTCCTTACATCATCTAAGTTGGCAAAATAAGTATTCGGAATTGATGTAAGTACATGCAGGTGTTTGGAGTAAGGAAGAAAGTTAAGGAATCCCAGGATAACAACTATGTGCATCCACCAGAAAAGTTCGAAGTATATATGGGCATTATGAGTTCCACCGGCATAAAACCAGTGACTGAGAGCGGCTGATATAGGTCTTATCTCATAAGTGTTCAGCCGGAAATTGTGCATAGCAACGAGTGCTGAATTTTCACCTAGCATTGAAATACAAACCAACATAATGAGAACAAGTATAAATGCAGCATCAAGTTTACCCGATTTTTCAACTTCAAGCCTTGGTATATGTATTACAAACCGCCTGTACAAAGCATAAAGAGAGGCAGCGATAACGAGCACCGAGAAGAGGTCCTGTATTATCGTTATTACTGAATAAAAAGGACCTGCAAAATGCCAGCTGAAGGGAGAATAGAAGCCTTGAATAAAAGCCTCAATTACTGCAAACAGGAAAAGCACAAATCCCCAGAAGATGGTCAGGTGAAGCAATCCAGCCTTAGGATCTCTCATTAGCTTGGTCTGTGCGAATGCTATAGTCCAGACTCTTATTAACCTCTCACCGGTTTTGTCAAACCTGTCATCCTTTTTCTGAGCAAGGAACATATAGGAAATTAATTTCCTGCAGCTCCATACAAAGAGTACTGATGCAAATATTAGAACAGCAATAAAGATTATATTTTTTAATTCCATATTAACAGCAAATTAGAACATTAAGGATAAATTCGATTTTTATTGCGGGTTCTGTATATACCAGAGTATATTGCTGCACCCGAGAAAACTTTAATTACCGTCCAGATTGAGAATATTACAGCCCCGGCCTTTACAGATTCTAACCAATCGTGCAGATAGAACATATTAAGAAAAACTACACCGCTAAGAATTATCAAAACTTCTGTAAGTATCATCGCAGCTACAACGGTTAAATAACTCCTATTTTTCTCTACAAGGAAACCGGCAGCAAAGGCTGCAAGCGGAAAAGCAAGCAGGTAACCTCCTGTAGGTCCGAATAAAGCCGCAGCACCAAAATACCCATCAGGGGTGGGCGCAAAAACAGGTAGTCCAGCAACTCCAAGCGTCAGGTAAAGCAATTGACTATATGCCCCTTTTCTAGCACCCAGGAAAGCTCCAGAGAGTCCTACCATCAAAGTCTGTAATGTGAATGGTACTGGTTTAACAGGTATACTGATTTGTGCGGCAACGGCGGTTAATATCGTAAAAGTAAAAATCCACAATAAATCAGAAGTTGTCACTCTGACTAATAGTTTGGAACCAGCAGCAGCGTTTTGCTTCGAAATCATAAAATTCCTCAATTAAGATTTTGATTAAAAAATTGAAAAGTTTTTTCAAGGATTGATTCAAATTTTTCGTTTGTTCCTTCGAAGGGATGCTTTATATCGAATGTATGTCCTACGGCGGGAACAATGAACAATTCAGACAGGTCTTTATCCGCAAGAGAATAAAGCTCCCCAGCCTCTTTTACAGGGACAGCCAGATCCTGTTCTCCGTGAACAATCAGCAATGGTTTTCTCAACTCCCTTACAGCTTTTTTTATATTAAGTTTTTCCATTTTGTTTTCCTCAAGATCTTCAAGCAGGGAAACATTTAGTTTCATTTTCTGCTTTGTCCTTGAATTCATAACCTCAAACACCCCTTTTTTCCTCCAGGCTTCTTTTTGTCTGGCAGAATATCGGTCGAAAGTTGAAACTGAGGACCAGACAGCAGTCCCTTTGACTTCAGTTTTCTGACGGGCAGTTAACAGCGATATACCACCGCCTCTGCTGTGTCCAAGCAGACCCAGCTTGTCATTTGAAGTTCCGCCAAAGAATCCGCTCAAATATGCTTCGATCAATTGAGAAAGTTCATCTATTTCAAGTGAAAACGTATTTTCAGCAAAACGATCCAATTCATCGAATTCAGTCAGGCTCTCACCAACTCCGTTATGTGAAAAATTAAAACTAAGAACAAAGAAACCTTTGGAAGAAAAATAATTTCCGATATACGGTCCAAATCCCCAGTCTTTAAATCCTTTGAAACCATGGACAAAAACAAGGCATGGGGACAGACGCAGATTTTCTACCCCGTAAGCAGTAATCCTAAGAGTGTCCTGCTTATCAGTGTTAAGTATAAAATCTTTGCTCATTAGATCAAATATGGTCATTAAAGATAGAAAAGTCAAGAAAATGAGGCATAAATCAAACTTTTTAGAAAATCGATATACGAATATTATTTCTTTTTGTTTCTGATTTATTTATTTTCTCTGAAGTAAATGTCAAGCTAAGGAGTATAAATTGAGATATCTGCTGGTAATCCCCTCAATTGATATTAAAAACGGTAAAACCGTCAGGGTTGTCCAGGGAATTCCTGAACTTGACTGTAAGGAGTATGGCAGTGATCCGGTGGAAATGGCTAGAATTTGGCGTACAGAAAATGCAAAACTGCTTCATGTGGTAGATTTTGACGGAGCATTCGAACACTCCAAAAGAAACGTTGATATAATCCACGAAATCTGTAATTCTGTTATTATTCCGGTCGAATATACAGGGGGAATAAGGACGATGGATGATGCGGACAGAATGTTTGATCTTGGAGTAAGCCGTCTGGCTATAAACACAATGGCTTACGAAAATCCCGAAGAATTCGAAAGAGTTTTTGAGAAGTACGGACCCGCCAGAATAGTAATTTCACTTGATGTTCTTAATGATGAAATGATTGTGCGGGGTAGAAAAATTAAAACCGGAATTAACTACCTTGACTATGCAAAAAAATTAGCTGAAATGGGTGTGGAAAGGTTTATTGTGACCGATGTTGATAGAAACGGAACGATGGCCGGACCAAACTTAGATCTTTCAAAAAGAATAGCTAATGCCACAAATCAAAAAGTGACGGTCTCCGGCGGAGTAAGGAATAAAGATGAACTAATGGATCTTCAGGCTTTAATTCCGTTAGGCATCGATTCTGTAATTGTAGGCAGGGCTCTATACGAAAACCGCTTCCCCTGTCAGAAATTATGGCGGGTTGCTGAAGCCGGTTTGTTCAACTAAAGGAGTGAGAATGGAAAATCAAAAAAAAACAATACACAGCAGTTTCTGGTCTAATTTCTTCAAATCACCTACTGAAAAAGTCGACTTACAAAAATCCCTGCTTTCAATACCAATTTTCAGCAGACTCACACGCAGAGAACTTGCTATGCTAATGAATATAATTCATAATAGAATTTATGTGGCGGGAGAGTATATTTTTTACCAGGGCGACCCCGGACTTGGATTATATATAATCCGGGATGGTGAAGTAACGATTCAACGAAAAAAAGAGGATGAGGAAATTGTATCTCTCGCTTCATTCACAAAAGGAGATTTTTTCGGAGAGCTGGCACTGATCGATGGGGAGAAACGTTCGGCTTCCGCCGTTAGCAGTTCCGATACACGGCTTGCAGTAATATTTAAACCCGATCTTGATGAATTCATTGAAAATTATCCTAAAAGTGGTATTAAGATTCTCAGGGGTATTTCTGAGATAATTGCAACCAGGTTAAGAAAATTAAATGAGGATAACTTTAACCTGCAAAATAAATTAGAAATTAAAATGGAGACGACCTATGGAACCTGAAATTTCCAAAGTGCTTGTTCCAATTGATTTTTCTGATTATTCGAAAAGCGCATTAAAGTATGCAGTCAGCTTTGTTAAACACTTCGGAGCACAGTTAACTCTTGTTTATGTTGTTGAGCCTGTGATTTATCCCCCGGATTTCAGTATGGGACAGATTGCAATTCCTTCAGTCGACCTTGATATGGACAAAAGGGCAGCGGAGGAATTAAATAAGCTTGCAGAACAGGAAATTCCAACTGAAATAAAAGTTAAATTAATAGTTAAGACAGGTAAACCTTTCATAGAGATAATAGAAACTGCCGGCGAGGAGAGTGCAGATCTCATTATAATTGCAACTCACGGCCATACCGGGATGGAACATATCCTTTTCGGAAGCACTGCTGAAAAGGTTGTACGTAAAGCTCCCTGCCCTGTTCTAACGCTTAGAGAACCCATTAAAGGATTTTTATTTAAAGATGAATTAAAGAAGGAAAAAGAAAAGACCTGATCAGTTTTTTCTGTCAATTACAAAATCAACAAGACCTTCCAGAGCAATCTTTGACGGGGAATCCGGGAAAATCTTTAGCGATTCTTTTGCTTTTTCTGAGAATTCATGTGCAGTCTTCAGAGCGTATTCGATACCCCCGTTATTTCTGACAAATTCTATAATCTGGCTTGTATGATCCCGACCATTATTATTTTTTATCATTCGCCTGATTTTATCAGCTTCACTCCTGGAAACTTTCTTAAGTGAATAAATAAGCGGAAGTGTTATCTTTTTTTCTTTTATATCTCCGCCCACCGGTTTACCGATTATCTTTGAACTTCCTTCGTAGTCAAGTATGTCATCTCTTATCTGGAAAGCCATACCGATTGATTCCCCAAATTTTTTCATTGCCTGATGGTGATCAATTTTCTCTGAAGCACTCATCGAACCTATAATACAGCAGGTCTCAAGCAGTGAAGCTGTTTTATCTGAAATAACCTGGAAATAAGTTTCTTCATCTATATCGAGTTTACGGGTTTTTTGAATCTGAAGAAGTTCACCTTCTGACATCCTCTTTACAGCATTAGTAATAACACCAAGAAAATCAAAGTCTTTTCCTTCCACAGCGATCATCAAACCACGGGAAAGCAGATAATCCCCCATAAGAACAGCGGCTTTATTCTTGAATATTGCATTTATTGACCAGAATCCCCTTCTCTTATCGGCATTATCCACTACGTCATCATGAATCAGTGTAGCAGTATGAAGCAGTTCAACGAGTACAGCTCCCCGGTAACTTCTCTCCGATACTCCTCCTGATAATTTTGCTGAAAGCAGAACCAGCAGCGGTCTGATCTTTTTTCCTTTTTGCCGGATAACATATTTCGCAATAAGATCTACAAGCCCGACATTGCTTTTCATGGATTTCTTAAACAGACGATCGAATTCTTCAAGTTCAGTTTTTATGGGCTGACTTATTTCGCTTAAAGCTTTTTTTATCAATGTTTTTTCGCTGCTAATTTTGAAATAAAAATACTTATTTCATATAATAAAACCAATGGAACTGCCAATACGACCTGTGAAACAGGATCCGTTCCGGGAGTTAGAAATGCAGCAAGCACCATTATTATTACAATGGCATGCTTCCTGTATTTTTTCATAAAGGCGGGAGTAAGTATGCCCAGCTTGGTAAGGAAGAAGGAAATCATCGGTAACTCAAAAACAACTCCGGCTGCAAGGATTACACTTACAATAATTGAGACATATTCATCGATGGCAAATTCATTCTTTATTAGTTCTGTACCGAATTCCTTTACGAACTTGAAGGCAAGAGGGATCATTGCATAATAAGCAAACACAATCCCGATAAAAAAACTGATGGTGCTGTAGAATACTATAAGTAAGATATACTTTCGTTCTTTTTTACGCATAGCAGGCGCAATGAACTTCCACAGCTGATAGAATAAATTTGGAAGACTAAGAATAATACCGCCTACCAGAGCAACCTGGAAGTACAGGAAAAGCTGTCCGAAAGGTTTCAAGTTCTGTAACTCAAGTCCATTATCTTTGGCAGGTTTTAACAGGATGTCTACGACAAGGAAATCAGCAAATATCCAGCAGATTATAGTTCCGACCACAACACCAATAATAGAATAAATAAGTCTCCATCTCAGTTCCTCAAGATGGTCAAGGAATGTCATTTCGACTTCATTCGATTCTTCTTCTATCAGGTCGGGACTGTTAAGTTCTTTCGTTGCCACGGTTGTTATTTCAGCTTAATCCTGCATATAAAGGAAATTTTGCACACAGATTTTTCACCTCAACCCTTATCTCTTCAAGCTTCACCTCATTATCAATATTGCTCACGGCTGAATCAATGAACCCGGCAATAAGGGACATTTCATTTTCTTTCATACCCCGGGTTGTTACTGCCGGTGTACCGACCCTGATACCGCTAGTAACAAAAGGACTCCTTGTATCGAACGGAACCATATTCTTATTCACAGTAATCCCGGCTTTCTCAAATGCATTTTCAGCCTGTTTTCCAGTGATGTTTTTATTCGTAAGATCAATAAGCATTAAGTGGTTATCTGTGCCGCCCGAAATAAGGTCAAATTCATATTTTGAAAGTCCGTATGCAAGGGCTTTAGCATTTTTAATTACCTGGTCCGCATACTCCTTAAAAGAATCCTGAAGTGCTTCCCCGAAAGCAACAGCTTTAGCCATTATGATATGCATAAGAGGACCGCCCTGTATACCGGGCATCACCATACTATCGAGAATTTCCGACATCATTTTAACCCGATCTCCTTTAGGAGCTTTTATTCCCATAGGGTTTTCATAGTCTTTTCCCATAAGGATTATACCTCCTCTTGGTCCACGCAATGTCTTATGAGTTGTAGAAGTTACAACGTCACAGTATTTAAGCGGGTTATTAAGGAAACCTTTTGCAATTAATCCTGCCGGATGAGCCATATCGCACATGAGGAATGCACCTGCAGAATCAGCAATCTCTCTGAATTTCGTATAATCCCATTCTCTGGGATATGCACTAGCGCCAGTAACAATAATCTTCGGTTTTTCCTTCATCGCAAGATCAGCGATAAGGTCGTAATCCAGTGTCTTAGTTTCCTTATTCAATGTATATCCGACCGCCTTGTAAAGTTGTCCTGAGAAATTCACCGGGGAACCATGAGTCAGGTGGCCGCCGTGAGCCAGGCTCAGACCAAGAACCTTGTCTCCCGGATTAAGAAGGGCCATATATACCGCCATATTAGCCTGAGAACCGCTGTGGGGCTGTACGTTAACATATTCAGCATCAAATAATGTCTTCAATCTTTCCCTGGCAAGGTTTTCCGCCATATCTACGTATTCACATCCGCCGTAATATCTTTTTCCAGGGTATCCCTCAGCATATTTATTTGTAAGTACAGACCCTGCAGCTTCAAGAACGGCTGGGCTGACAAAATTTTCGGAAGCTATAAGCTCAAGTTTTTCCTGCTGTCGCTGAGTTTCCAGCTTTAGAACATCAAAGATTTCCTGATCTTTTTGGAGATTTGAATAATTCATTTTAATTCACTGATTTTATAAATATTGGATAATTTTCAGTGTGAAAATATAACAAATAAAAAGAAAAGGTTCCGGGTGTAAACCACGGAACCTTATCTTATATCCTATAAAAATCAGTTTTACGGAACGGTTACGCTTTTACCGATCCATGAATAGCAGTCTCCGGAGGGTGTTACTGTCTGACCGGATTTATATTTGCGGAAGAAATAGTCTTCCTGTGTCGGGATGGAGCCTGACAGAGCATTTATTCTTTCACGTGCCTGTGTAAAATTAGGATCTATCGACAATGCTTTTCGGTAGGTATCTACTGCTATCTGGTAAACAACCTTTGCATTGAAATCAAATGTACAGTTTCTGGCAGCTTGTTCATAAAGCAGTCCCTCATAATATACAGCTTGTGCCCAGCCGTTCCCGACATCATTTGCCTTCTGGAATTGAGTTCTGGCTGCGGCAAGCTGACCCTTATCCTTATAGATAAGTCCCAGGTTAAGATAATGGTTTTTATTCTGGGGCTCGATCTGGATAAGTTTCTTATAAGCATCCTCGGCTTTATCAAGCTGATCGGTTTTCTGATAAGCCTGGGCTAACTGTGTCAGGTAGTTTACGGATTCCGGGGACTGTTGTTCGAGGTACTCAAGCGGAATAATCGCTTCCTGGTAATCATTTGCCTTCATTGCAGTAGATGCATATTTCCAGGCTTTTTCAGGATTCTCTTTATCTTTCTCCCAATTCTTTTTTGTCAGAGTTACTAGTTCATCAATATTTTCCACAAGTCCTTCAAGCTCCTGTGTCCATTGGGGATCGTCCGGATATTTCTCACTGAGTTTTGTATAAAGATCTATAGCCTTCGTCTTATAGTCGTTAGAATCAGATGCATTGTTTTTGTAAAGCTCTCCTAATTTTTGGTAATAATATGGATCAAGATCGGGATTATATTGAAAAGCAAGTTGATAGTCTGAAATTACACTGTCTACCGGCATATCAAGCCATGATTCTTCCACAAAGGCCTTTCTCACCTGGAAATATCCCTTTGCATCAGGATTATATTTTTCGGCCATATTATAGAGGTAAGTTATTGTATCAGCAATAGCCTGCTTCTGTTCAGGCGCAATATCGGTAGAATCATGAAGATACCAGAGAGCATCTTCCATTTTATAGAAAATATATTTAGAAAATTTTGAGGGATTCATTTGAAGTACCTGCCAGCCGTAAGGCACTGCGCTCTGATAATCCTTATTTTTATAATATTCTGAGAACAAACTATAAAGTTCAAGTATCTTTGTTGAATCATCAGGAACCTCTGTAACGATACTACTCTTCGGGAAAGCAGAGAAAACACACAGCAAAAGGAAGAGCATTGTCATTGCAGTTAACCTGGAGAATTTACCGGAATTATTTTGTTTGGACTCTTTCATTTTATTTTTCCTCTCGAATAAACCAAATGTCCCCGAGGCTGACTGTTAAATATGCTTTTAATATGTTTTCTTTATAGAAACCGGGATCATTTGTGCCTCGGATTGCATACTGCAGACCCAGATCCAGTGTATTTGCCGTACTCAATGGTAATGAAAAACCGCCTGAAACTGAATACTGATTAACTCCTTTGTTATTCACTAAGTATTGTGTCTGTTCATAACTTAAACCTGCACGCCAAATTATTTGTTCCCAGAATGACATTCCCGGCGATATTTGAGGAGTATACTCAAATCCCGCACTTATTTTTGAGGAATTCCTCAGGTTTCCTGCAGTATTATTATTAAAAGTGTACTTTTCCCATGCCTGAAAAGCATAGTCCAAAGTTAGTAAATATTTCTTATTAACCACAAAACCGAATCCAGCGCTGAGTCTTCCCGGAATTTTCATATTTACAATCCCTGTAGTCACCGTATCCGTTCCAAGAGTCGTACTCGAGGTTAAAACTGTATCAGTCCTTAAATCAGAAATATAATTATAAGATAAGCCTAATCTGAAATTTGTGATCCCGTCCATGCCGAAAACCCCGGCTATATCAGGAGTAAGTATACCAACTGTTGAGCCAATCCCTTTAGGACGGTATTCGTTTGTGTACCGGGCATCAGCATTTGACTGATCTGGAAATGTTATTGAAGATGTGTAATCTATATTCCCGAAATAATAATCCATTGTGGCTCCGATGCTCAAATCAAAAGGCAGTTTATATGAAGAACCAAAGAATAACTTTGATAATCCACCTTTACCTTTATATGCTGTTACATAGCTGCCTATGGAAGATTGGGAGGAACTTTCAACATCATAACTTACATTAGAATAAGGAGCAAGTCCTGCGGCGGCTCCGATACCATATCTCTCACTGATCGGGAAGGCGATACTGAATCCTCCGAATTGTGCTTTTGCATAATATGCAGTAACATTATTACCCGACAGAAATGAGCCATGATAATTAAGGTTGAATTCAATCCTTGTTCTTTTGAGATTATATAATGCTGCAGGGTTATAAAAGCTGATAAAGTTCTGTTCAGCGTCAGCAGTGCCTAATTGTCCCATTCCCAGTTTTCTGGCTGATTGTGCATAAATTATATCTCCGATTCCAATTCGGGAATAGGGAGATGACGACTGTGAATAATTTTCCGGAATCACCAGCAATACCAGGAACAGCGAAAGGATAATATATTTATAACTTAATTTCATTTTTTCCCTGTATAAGTAATTACCAAACGTGGTCTTAAAGAAGCATCGGAAGCATCACTTCCTTTTAATGCGAATAAATCTACTCCTAGGTTTTGACTCCCAGCAGCCAGTATGAATCCGTTATTCTCATGGTATCCACTGACTATACTCTGAATAAATCTTGCTATGTCTCCTGAAAAATTATTCCCCGACCTATTCAGAACTATTGCAGAGGTTGTATCGTAGGATGCCTCAATCGAATCTCTTGCGAAATAAGCAACCAGTGAATTATTAAAGTTATCTCCTGTTTTTGTAGCGCTGCTGTCAACATATAATGTAAATTGAGCTTTGTTTATCACAGCACCTTTTGGTACTGATGAAAGATCGAAGCTGACCCTGGAATTAACTACAAGTCCTCCCTGAACAGCAATATCGCCTGCAGGAACGACAGGCTTATTTCCAGATAGTGCGCTGACATCTTCAATACTGTAGAAATTCAGTGTATCAATCAGGCCCCCGGTCTGAACAACTACATTCAATCGTGGTATTCCAGTGAACTCGACGTCATTAAAAGCTTCAAAACCAACCACTCTTGTGGAAGCAGAATCGGGTATAAGGTAAATTCCTTTATTATTCTGGATCGGAGTTGCGGATGCGGCAGTAAACCATGAATTTATCGTCTGATCATCAACATCAAATGTATAAAGGGTATCGGAATAAGTTTTATTTGAGCTGATATCATTGTTATCATACTGCAGGTTGGGTAAACTGTCAGAAGTAAACCCGAATGATGTCCATTCGCTGGTTACAAAATGTACCGAGTAATTAAGCTGGTTTGAGGCATTCCCGATATTATATACTTTTGTAAGATTAACCTTCGCACCAAGAATATTAAGTGTCGAATTATTAAAGGCACTTTTTATAGTGTCCGGCAGTACTACGGCAAACCTTATTAACGACGAAGCTTCAACATTCTGAAATTGTCCCAGAAGCAGCCTAGGAGAATCACTCAGTTTTACGCCGGTTTTATAATATGTTGAACTCTGTCCGATTGAATCCTGGTAAGAATCAATTTTGTTTATGGTTAAAAAATCAGAAGCCAATAGATTATTTCCTATTGAGGTGGGAGAATCACTACATGAATAAAACAAAGTCAGGGTTAAAAGAGCCGGCATCAAAAGAAATTTTTTATTTATCAATTATTTCACCTGTAAAGTCTTCAAAAATGTATTTACACGCATCTGGTATATTTTCGGCTACAAAGCTTGGAAATATATTTTGTTTTTGCAATATAGAAATGCTCTCCGTACCATAACCTGTTTTTACCAGGACAGTTTTGAGACCTGCATTAATTCCGCACAAAATATCAGCAGGAGTATCGCCGATAAAATAAGAACCATCCAGTTCAATATTATAATCACGTGAAGCTTGAAAGATCATGGTTGGCGATGGTTTCCTGCATTCCACCTCTTTCCTGCTGCTGAAGTCAGGATGATGAGGACAGTAATAGAAGGCATCAATAGCGGCATTATCTTCTTTCAGCAATTCGTTGATCCTGGAATTAACGGCATCAACCTCTTTTTCAGAAATTAAACCTCTGGCTATTCCGGATTGATTAGATACGACAATTAGTTTTAAATTTAATTTGCTTTTTAATGAAGAGAGAGCTTTACCTGTCCCGGGAAATAACTTAACCCGGGCAGGATCGCCCAGGTAACCCGGGTCCTCATTTAATGTCCCGTCTCTATCGAGAAACACGGCATATTGGGACATCAGTTTTCGTTAGATAATATCGTTTTATATAACTCTATATATCTCTTGGCAGATGAGTTCCAGCTGAAGTCTGATTTCATTCCGTTCTTCATTATCTTTGCCCATGCTGACTTATCTTGGAAGATTTTCAGAGCTCTTTTTATCTCCCTGATCATAGCCTTGGAATCATACTGTTTGAACACAAACCCATTACCTTCTCCAGATTTTTCATCATATTTAACAACAGTATCTGCCAGTCCTCCTGTCTCTCGTACTACGGGTACAGTACCATACATCAGACTATACATCTGGTTCAGTCCGCAGGGTTCATAGCGGGAAGGCATTAGGAAGATATCCGAACCTCCTTCTATGAGGTGGGCAAGATCATCATTAAAACCAAGGTACGCAGCAAACTTACCCTGGTATTTGGAAGCCATATTCTCAAAAAACTTGTGATATTTTTTATCCCCGGTTCCAAGGAGTATCATCTGGATATTCAGCTTCATTAATTCAGCGAATGCATCTTTGATCAGGTCCATACCCTTCGAATCAAAGAGACGGGCAATAACACCAATGATCGGAACACCTTCACTATATTCGAAACGGAATTTTGCTGCAAGTTCTTTTTTATTAACCAGCTTACCATCAATGCTCTTTGGTGAAAATTTCTTTGGCAGATGTTTATCTTTTTCCGGAGACCATACTTTTGTATCAATGCCGTTGACTATACCATAAAGATCATTCTTCCTTTTTGCAAGCACATTTTTTAATCCTGCACCGAGCTCTTCATCTGTTCTAATCTCATTAGCATAAGTCTCACTTACAGTATTTATCGCGTCAGCAAAGAGGAGTCCGCTCTTCATGAAATTAAGCTTACCGTAGATCTCTATTCCTTTCTCAGAATTCAATTCTTCCGGAAGGCCGGTTTTTCTGAAAACTGATTTGGGGAAAATTCCCTGGTATGCAAGGTTGTGAATAGTAAACAAAGTCTTGAAGTTCTTAAACTGTTCTTCATCCTTATATATGGTCTTAAGATAAGCAGGTATAAGTCCGCACTGCCAGTCATTACAATGAATAATATCAGGTATCCATCCAAGCTTACAAATTAATTCAAAAACGGATCTGCTTAGTAAAATGAATCTCTCATCGTTGTCAGGATAATCATCCCCTGTCATGGGATTAACATATAAGCTATTACGGCTGCCGAAATATTCCTGGTTATCCAGAAAATAGATTTGTACGCGTACCTTTTGTCCAGGCAGGAAGCATGATTTAAGTGAAAAGACAACATCTTTATCACCAATTTTTACCGATAAATCTTTTAGTCTGACTACTTCGTGAATCTTGAATTTCCTGTCGTCAACTGCACCATATTTTGGTACGACTATACGGACTTCGTGTCCCATTTCCGACAACATTTGAGGTAAAGCGGCCGAAACATCCGCCAAACCCCCTGTTTTAACAAACGGAAACACCTCCGATGAAACAAAGAGAATTTTAAGTTTTTTTGCGGGCATTGTGTAAATTTATTTTAAATGAATGTGGTAATTTACGAAATTTCCATATGTTTCTCAAAAAAAACATTAGGGAATACTTTTGAAATTAAGGATTAAATATATGCCTCATAAAGTAAGAATTTTCAGCGGATTAGATATATTTAACTGATTAATCACTTTATACCCCGGATTTCAGGCAGAAACTTAAATTTTATCAAAAGATTGTTAAATTTATAACTAATAATTTCAATTTTACAGTGATTTTAATGAAAGAAAGCAAAGCAGCGGGTCTTGTTCTAATTGCGGGTACCATTCTCCTTGCGTTACTCTTATCTTCATGCAGTGCTTCAAGTACCGTAAGGTACGATCGTGATAAGGAGAATAAAGAGAAGAAACCTGCCGAAGAAACAGGGCAGACATACAAAGAAGAATTCAATATTACACCATACCGCACAATTATCGATATAAAAGAAAAAGAACCGTCTGAAGAAGAGATACCTGACTTAAATCCCTGGTATGGCTTTGAACAAAAAGATACAAGTTCTGTCCAGGAAAAAACAATTGTCGGTACTACTAATGGTTTCAGGGTGCAGATCCTCGCTACCGATAAACTTGAGGAGGCTGATTCTCTGAAATCCGAACTCACTCTTAAAGTAACAAATAAAAGTGTATATGTAATTTTTGATCCTCCTTTTTATAAGGTCGAGGTCGGAGACTTTATCAGTATGAGTGAAGCAAAAAACCTAAATTTTAAATTGAGCCAGATGGGCTATACTGAATCGCGTGTAATAGCTTCCACGGTAAATATTTTTGAATGATGCGGAAAGTTTTATTCAATCCTTCCCAGATAGTTACGGTTGACACAGGTGGAAAGAATTCCAAAAGAGGTTCTGAACTTGGCAGCATAGGCTTATTAACCGATCATTCCATCGTAATAGAAAAAGATACAATTAAGGATTTTGTCCCTTCAGGTTCGCTTAAGAATCCCGCAGAAGCAGAGGTAATAGACGTTACAGGAAAAACGGTTATGCCGGGACTTGTTGAATCTCACACTCACACAACTTTTGCAGGCTCTCGTGCAGATGAATTCAGGATGAGAATAGCCGGAGCTCACTATGAAGAAATAGCAGCAAAAGGCGGCGGGATATTATCTACTGTAAAAGCTGTCAGAGAAGCATCATTTGAGGATCTTTTAAGGATTGTTTCGCCGAAAGTTCAATACTTTATTTCACAAGGTATAACTACACTTGAAATAAAAAGCGGATATGGGCTGGACTTTGACAATGAGATTAAACTGCTGCAACTCATCAATTATCTTAATGAGATCTACGCAATTGATATTATCCCGACTTTTCTTGGTGCCCATACGTACCCGCCCGAGTACAAAGATGATCATTCCGGTTATGTTGATCTTCTGGTAAATAAAATGATTCCGCATATTTCTAAAAATAAGCTGGCAGTGTTCTGCGATGTTTTCTGTGAAAAGACTGCATTTACAGCTAAGGAAACAGGGCAGATTTTTGATAAAGCACTGGATTACGGACTGAAATTAAAACTGCATACTGAGCAGTTTAATAACATTGGCGGCCTTGATGCCGCACTTAATAGAAAAGCGGTAAGCGTTGATCATCTTGAGGTATTAGCTGAGGAGGATATCGGAAAATTGGCAATGTCTGAAACCGTTGCTACCCTGCTTCCTGGAGTTTCTTTCTTCCTTAACTATAGATATGCACCTGCCAGAGAATTAATCGATGCCGGTGCAGTTGTTGCCCTGGCAACAGATTATAATCCGGGATCTTCGCATATTGCAAACCTGAATTTTATTATGAGTCTCGCCTGTCTGAAAATGAACATGACAATTGAGGAGAGTATTTCAGCTGTTACCATAAACGCTGCAAAGGCATTAAATAAAAACAGAGTGACAGGCAGCATTGAGATAGGGAAAAAAGCAGATTTTTCAATATTCAATACGGAAGAATATTCTGATATCGTTTATCAGGTGAGCAAGAATATTAATTCTATGACAATCAAAAACGGAAAAATAATTTATGAGGCCAAGGGAGGATTAAATTGAAAATAATTGAATGTGTACCAAATTTCAGTGAAGGAAAAAACCAGGAAACTTTTAATGCAATTTCAGAAGGGATAAATTCAGTAAAGGGTGTTAAGCTGCTTAATCTTGAACCTGATGCTGATTACAACCGAGTTGTTGTTACCATGGCCGGAGATGACAGCGGAATAATTGATGCTGCTGTAAATGCCTGCAAGGCCGCGGCTGACTATATTGATATGAGAACACATAAAGGCGAACATCCAAGGCTTGGCGCAATAGATGTGGTTCCCTTTGTACCTGTTAAAAACGCTACTATGGATGACTGTGTGAAAATAGCGGAGAAATTCGGTTCGAGGATTTCAAAGGAATTGGATATGCCGGTTTACCTTTATGAAAAAGCTGCAAGAAAACCTGAACGGGAGAACCTTTCATCTATACGTAAAGGCGAGTACGAAGGACTTGAGGAAAAACTCAAAGATCCTGAATGGAAACCTGATTTTGGTAAAGCTGAGTTTAATCCTAAACTTGGGGCACTTGTAACCGGAGCCCGGTTTTTCCTGATCGCATATAACGTCAATATTAAATCTACAGATGTGAGCTACTCAAAAGAAATTGCAGAAATCCTGCGGGAATCAGGCAGGCCCAAAAGAGATGACCAGGGCAATATTGTGAAAGAAAACGGTAAGACACTAAAAATCCCGGGAAGGTTGAAAGATTTCAAAGGCATGGGAGTGCTCCTTGAAAAATATAATATAACTCAGGTGTCCATCAACCTGACCAATTATGAAGTGACCCCCATTCATGTTGCCTTTGAGGAGGTAAAAAAAGAAGCTAAACGCCTGGGAGTTGAAGTTGACGGTAGTGAAATAGTAGGACTTGTTCCCCTTGAAGCATTATTAATGGCGGGGCGATTTTACGCTGATGGTAAGGATATGGAGGAAGACGAACTGGTAGATCTGGCAATTGATAAGCTTGGCCTTAATGCCTTAAATCCATTCAATAAGAACGAAAAAATCATTGATTATATGATCGAGGTTTGACGAATTTCCAGAACTAAAAAGATTCACTAATCTATATGCCCGATTATATAATTTGCAATCCTGAACTTTCAATCAAGAGGAGAAAAATGAACATAGACGATTCAATCAGAAATTATTTAGACGATATATCTTCCAGTTCACCTACACCTGGAGGAGGGAATGTGTCAGCTTTCAGCGGTGCCGTAGCAAGCAGCCTGGGCATAATGGTCTGCAATCTTACAATAGGGAAAAAGAAATATGCAGAAGCTGAAGAAGAAATGAAGGATATAAAGTTTGAGCTCTCTGTAGCAAAAGAGGAGTTTCTTAACCTTGCTGAAAAAGATAACCAGGCATTTGACAAAGTGATGCAGGCATTCAAACTACCGAAAGACACCGATGAACAAAAAAGAGAAAGAAGTCAGAGTATTCAGGCAGCAACGCTTGAAGCGGCTGAAGCACCGTCCGAAGTGCTCAACTACTGCGGTAAGATTATTCCCCTATTTCAGGCTCTAGCAGAAAGAGGCAACCAGAATTCTGTTTCTGATGCAGGCGTGGCTGCAGCATTGATATCGACAGCCGCTGAGGGAGCTTTCCTGAATGTGCTGATAAACTGTTCTTCACTGTCCAACCAGACTGTTGCCGGTGAAATACTGAAGAAGAATGAAATTATTCTTGAAGAAGTGAAGCAGCAGTGTAGACAAATAAGCAAGGATATCAGGAAGAAACTGAGTATTAGTTAGCATATCTGGACCGGTACGGTTGAGAGAACATTAATCCTCAACAACCTTAATCTTACCTTACCTCTTGGCCTATTAAGCCTCAGCAGACAAACTTATTTGAAGTTAAAGAGGATATCAATCTGACTCCACCTTGCTCTGAGATTTAAGGTATCCGGATAGAACGAAAAGTCCTCAGAGGGTTTGAAAGGATAAGGGTTTCCTTTATCATATGTTTTACTGCTATCCCTGTCAAGATAAGACCACAACATATATTTACCGGGGAATACCCTGTTAAACTCAAACTTACTTCCCTTCTGCAGGTATTGAGCATAAACCCTGCCATCGCTCTCAGTACTCTGAAGAATTACATAAGGATTTTCAGTCAATTGCACATTTCGGATGGTACCATTGGCTCCCGTAAAATCAATCTCATTTATTGTAATAAAGCGGTAAGTATAAATAGTATCGCCTTTATTGCCTGCGGCATCTTCAAATTTTGATAAATCAAATTTAACAAGGTAGATCTCACCGCTTTTCAGTCGTCCTGAAGGTTTCAATAAAAGAGATGCATTGTCCGGAAAGTAGACTGTGTAATTCACTTTATTTTGTGAGGTATCTGATAAAGTAATCCCTGTCCGTGCTTTTACAGTGTCAAATGCATCATCGAAGGAAAACGTTATTGCAGAATTCAGAAAGTCAGTTCTTCCTCCTTCCGGGGGAACGGCACGTACAATCTTCGGACGGCTGGTATCAGGATTATCACTTAATGTCATCTGAGATAATTCATTATGATAGACGTTACCGTGCTTATCCTTAAGTGTTCCGGCTTTTAAATAATAATCACGGGAATTGTCAAGAATAGTATCAATTACCAATACTATCTGTTTTGGATCTGTGATCTTATTAAAAGCATAATAAGGATTAAACGGATGTCCGGAGGTAGAATCGATAATTGAGAAATTAGTTGTGTTTATAATCGATGAATCTATCTCCTCGCTCATTTCAATAAGTATATGATAACGGTCTGTCATTACTTCTTTAATCAACCTGGGTGAAGTTGTATCCTCCTGGGTAAGAAAGAAATTTAATCCCCGGAAAAGAGTATCTTCAGGAGCAAGGATGATATCTTCGAATGGGACTCCGATCTTATCCTGTTCAACCTGGTACAACAGATCTCTGAATTGATCTGCAACGGCAAACACCCTGTAGGTTCCGGCCGCGAGTCCTGCGAGTTTGAAAAATCCATTGTCTCCTGCCTGTGAGATATAATCCGGTTTGGTAGTAGAGGGGTTAACCGTGTCTGCCTGAAGTTTATAAGCAAAGATCATAGTCCCGCTGGGATCCTTATCATATATTCTGCCGGAGATTACTCTCCTGTCAATTTCCGGCCCTGTTGAGAAAGTTATGGTATATGACTCAGCCATCCTGTTCTTATTATTATAATCAACAACATCAGTACCCAGAGTAACTACATAAGTCACACTATCCCTTAACGGACCCGGGAAATACACCCTTACCGATTTACCGCTCCAGTCAAGTTCAAGTTCTCCATCTACTGCCGGAGAAATAAATAGAGCGTCTTTAACGGTACGTTTATCGACATACTCTGAAAATGTAAACTCAATATAATCTTCATTAAAGTTTGTGGTTCCGTTTTCAGGGAATGTTTCAACTATTTTCGGAGGGATTTTATCTACCTCTCCACCGCCGGGAGGCAGCTGGTTGGCGCACCCTGAAAGAAGCAATCCGAACAAGAGTAAAACATAGTATCTTATTTTTTCTGCTGTTGTTTTAACCATCTTCTGTATTTCGCTATATTTCTGAGATGTTGTGAATATGTTTTTGAAAAATTATGTCCTCCATCGCCGCTGGCAACAAAGAACAAATAATCCGTATCCGCCGGATATAATACCGCAAGGATCGCCTCCCTGCCGGGATTGTTTATTGGCCCGGGGGGCAAGCCTGAATAAAGATATGTATTATAAGGCGAATTTATTTTCAGGTCCTCATATAATAGCCTTTTCCAACCGTTTGGCTGCAGGTACTGAATTGTCGGATCTGCCTCAAGCTTCATTCCTCTTTTCAGCCGGTTTAAATAAACAGAAGCTATCTCGGGCATTTCATCGGTATTATTTGTCTCTCCTTCTACGATAGATGCGAGAGTTAAAACTTCATGGACTGAAAATCCCATCAAGTTAGCTTTAGAACGCAGCGAATCCGTCATAAAATTCTGAAAACCGTTATAAAATATACCAATAATTTCTGTGGGAGAACTTCTCTCATAAACATGATAAGAGTCAGGGAAAAGATAACCTTCCATACTTTCAGCATTCACTCCCATTGAATCAACGAACGATTTATCAAATGCTTTCTGAACAAAGGAAGCGGAATCAACGAATAACTCGTATTTTACTTTAGCACCTATATACCTTATGGTGGAGCCTCCGCCTATTTTAACTCTCTTTAAATAATCAGCTTTGCCATACAGGAAGAGATCAATGAGGTCAAGGTAAGTGAGTCCGTTCGGAATATAATATCGTCCTGCCTTTATGTTTCTTTCCGCCCCGTACAAAAAAGCTACTACGCTGAAATTTGTTGAACTCGGAACTATACCATGACTTTCGAGGCTATCTGCTATTGAACTGAGTGTTTCTCCCTGTTTTATTTCGAACCTTTTGGGTGATTTTCCTTCATAATAATTGGGAGTAAAAAATGTATAGTAGAACAGTGCAAGAACAGCAATAAAAAAGAAGAATATCAGGAGAAATTCTTTTTTAGATAACAGGCTTTTGTAGGAAAGACGGGTATTTCGGGAGTTTGGATTATTTCCGTTTATTTTTCCCTCTCCTTCTGAATAGCACGTGATTCATCAATGATGCGTTCATAAATCCTTTTTAACGTGTTCTTAATTTCCGGATCCGCAGAAAGCTTCTGAATATTATCACCAATCTCTTTTTCTCTTCGGGCATCGTATGCAGCCAATCCCATTGTTTTTTTTATAACTCCAATCTCCAAAGAAATTTTTATTCTCCTTATGAGCAGCCCGGCTATTTCCTCATCGACCTTATCCACCTCATCCCTCAGACGTGAGAGAATATTTTCCTTCTCCTCCCGGTCAAGTTTATCAATTTCTCCAGTAAGGATATGTAAATAATCTTCTGCCAATATATTAATTATGATTTTATATGAGTGAAATGTTTTTCATGGAGTCCCGGGTAAGGACTATAGCTAAGATCGAACCTTTCTCCTGCCTGGTATACCTTCAAACCCCTGTAGGCAATCATTGCGGCGTTATCACCGCAAAACTGCATATCAGGGATAATAATCTTCTTCCGGTATTTTTCCGCAAGACCGGAAATACTTTTTCTAAGTTCAGAGTTAGCCGCAACTCCGCCGACGAGTGAAATTGAATTAATATCAAATTCTTTTAATGCTCTTTCGGTATTTCGTATCAGGGCTTTTATAACTGCATTCTGGAAGGATGCAGCAATATCAGGTAAATCTTTTTCAGGAACTTTTGCGCCATCTCCATATGTTTTTTGAATATGCCTCAGGACAGCAGTTTTTAGGCCGCTGAATGAAAAATTATATCTGTCGGCAAGTTCTGCAATGGGGAAATCTATTTTTTCTTTATCTCCCTCAAAGGCAGCCTTCTGAATTTTAGGTCCTCCGGGATAACCCATACCGAGCATTTTTGAAACTTTATCAAAAGCCTCACCGGCAGCATCATCGACTGTGGTTCCAAGTTTTTTTATACTCGTGAAACTCTCAACCAGAAGCAGCAGGGTATGACCGCCCGAAACTACGAGCGCAAGGTAGGGAAATACCGGTTGATCTTTCATCAGGAAACCGGAGTAAATATGTCCCTCAATATGATTAACAGGGATGAATGTTCTGCCGGAGGAATAGGCCAGTCCTTTTGCAAAGGTTAACCCTACAAGCAGGGCGCCTATAAGTCCGGGACCTGCAGTAGCACAGATCAAATCGATATCTTTCAGTTCAAGTTCCGCTTTAGCGAGGGCATCTTTTAATAAAGGGATAATGATCTGGAGATGAGCCCGGCTGGAAAGTTCAGGAACCACGCCACCGTATTGTGAATGAAAATCCTGTGAGGAAATGAGGTTTGCTTTCAGTTCATCGTTTGAAATGACCGCAACCGACGTTTCATCACAGGATGTTTCAATTCCTAATACATTCATTTCTCAAATGAAAAAATATTCTTGAATATATGACCTGCTATCTGCGGGTTTTCTTTCAGCCTTCTGATGGAATAAGGATACCAGTCCTTCCCGAACGGTACATAAATTCTGATCTTATACCCGTCATTATTTATTTTGTCGCGCAGATCCTCCCTGACACCTAAAAGCATCTGGAACTCAAATTTTTCTTTAGGGATATTCTTCTCTTTGATCAATTTATAAGCCGCATTTATCAGGTATTCATCATGCGTAGCGATGCCTACATAATTACCATTTTTGAGCATTAGTTCAAGTGATTTCAGATAATTCTCCCGGATTTCCTGCCGGTCTTTATAAGCGATGGCAGCAGGTTCAATATAAATTCCTTTACAGATCCTGTAGTTTGTACCAAACTTGTTAAGAGTTATCACATCACTTGTAGTTCTTTTCAGGTAGGCCTGGATAACGATACCGAGGTTGTCGTAATCGTTCCTCAGTTTTTTAAACAGGTTAATTGTTTTATCAGTGTGAGGCGAATCCTCCATATCTATCCGCACAAAGTTATTCATGCTCTTTGCTTTCTCAACAATTTCCCGGATCTGCTGGTATGCAAACTCCTCATCTATACTTAATCCCATCTGGGTGGGTTTTAAGGACAAGTTTGCCATAAGGTTATGTTTTGCTATTGTATCCAGCACTTCCAGGCACTTGTTTTTCGCTTCAACAGCTTCGTCCTTATGAGTGACAGATTCACCCAGCACATCCATCGTTGCATAAATTCCTTTAGCATTCAGGTCCTTTACGCACTGAATTGCTTTTTCAATTGTATCCCCTGCAATATATTTTTTTGAAAAGAAGCCGACAACTGATTTGGGCATCAATTGGACAGCATCAACAATAAGATTATTAAGTAATGACAATTTTAAATTCTCCCTGAATTACCAATATTTTTTAATAATGCGGTATAAAACTTAATTAACTTTCAACTGTTTTACTATACTTATTATTCGGCTTCTGCATATAGTAAAATTACTCTAAAGAGCTATCGTATGAGAATAAGAACATTCTTTGGCGGGTTAAATAAGAGAAAGTAAAAGGCTGGCCTTCTGATTCAAATCTTTCAGAGTTCCGTTATTTTCGAATATGAAATCAGCGCATTTTTTCTTTTCCTCATCAGGTATCTGGTTGAAGTCCCTTTTCTCGAAACCCTCACGCTGCATCACAGAAAGCTTCCTGGTGTAACGCTCTTCCTTTCCGGCCGTTATAAGCACAACATAATCGAACATCACCTCCATTTCGGCTTCATAGATCAATGCAGCTTCTGTAAAAACTTTATCTTTATTCTGAAGTTCCCTGTTCATAAGATCATTAACCTTCTCAATAACAAGGGGGTGTATTATAGAATTTATCTTTAGGACACTTTCGGGATTGTTAAATACTTTTTCACTAAGGTATTTTTTATTGATTTCCTTACCTATGAATGAATCAGTACCAAATTCCAGAATCACTTTCTCCCTGACTTCCCCATTTTCCGCCAGGATCTCTTTGGATATATCATCAGCGTTCAGAACGCAGAAACCTTTTTCCCTTATAAATCCAGAAAAGGCAGATTTCCCGGATCCTATGCTTCCTGTAATAGCTATTTTTAGTTTTTTCCTGCTCAAATCAAAACCGCTTTATTTTTATCTGATTCTTTTAGAGTAAATTTAACTAAATTTATGACAGCTAAAAAAGCCCAGTCTCTGCTTAAATATCCAGGAAGTAAGATTCTGCGCTGCATATCGGATTTAGGTATTTATTATCCATCTTGTATCAGCCTGCCATCCGCCTTTTACCAGCCGTTTGAACTCAAAATGAGACACTTCAATACAGTGAAAAAAGCTATTTCCCAGCATTGAAAAAATTAATAGTGTGTCAAAGATGACAGTTATTATCAGCAGACAAAATTCTATTTAAAATTAAAAAGGCAGCTTTTTCAGCTGCCTTTTTTTAGAAGTAATACTTTCTTTATGAGAAAATTAAAATCTTTTACCTGGCGTAACCTATTTTTCTTACTTCCCGAATTACTGTAACTTTAATCTGTCCCGGATATTCCATCTCACCCTCGATCTTTTGTGCAATGTCATGTGCAAGTTTATCTGCAACAACATCATCAACTTTATCCTGTTCAACAACAACTCTTATTTCCCTACCGGCCTGAATCGCGTATGTTTTAGCAACACCCTCAAATGACTTTGCCAGCGCCTCAAGCGTTTCAAGTCTTTTCACGTAACCTTCAAGCGGCTCTCTGCGTGCGCCCGGCCGGGCACCGCTTATAGCGTCCGCAGCCTGCACAAGTGCTGCAATAGGACTTTCCATTTCTATATCTTCGTGATGAGAACCAACTGCATTAACAACGATAGGATTTTCTTTATACTTCTTTGTCAGATCATATCCAAGAAGTGCATGAGGACCTTCTACCGATTTATCAATTGTTTTACCTATATCGTGGAGAAGTCCGGCTCTCTTTGCCAGCTGAGTATCCAGTCCCAGTTCCGCTGCCATGATGCCTGTAAGATAACCAACCTCAATACTATGCTGAAGAAGATTCTGACCATAGCTTGAACGATATTTCATTTTTCCTACATGCCTGATCAATTCGGAATGCATATTATGCAGGCCAAGCTGCAGTATAGTATTTTCACCCTCTTTTATCATCTCCTCTTCAAGCTCCTGCTTTACTTTCTCAACAACTTCCTCAATCCTTGCGGGGTGAATTCTGCCGTCGGCGATAAGCTTTTCGAGTGAAACACGTGCTACTTCTCTTCTGAACTGATCGAATGAAGAAAGAATTACTGCTTCAGGAGTATCATCAACAATAACATCCACACCGGTTGCAGCTTCGAAGGACCGGATATTACGGCCTTCCTTACCGATGATCCTTCCTTTCATATCATCGTTCTGAATCTGTACAACTGACAGGGTGGTTTCAATAGAATGGTCGGCAGCAGTCCTTTGAATTGACTGCACTATTATCTTCTGTGCTTCCTTTTTAGCATCAGCTTTGGCCTTTTCGATTAATTCCCTTGTTATATGGGAAGCATCAGCACGTGCCTGGTTCGTCATATTCAGAACAAGCATATTTTTTGCTTCTTCAGATGTTAATCCTGAGATCTTTTCGAGTTTTAAATTCTGTTCCTTCTCGAGTTTGGCAATATCTTCAAGCCGTATCTCAACGTTCTTCTTTAAATCAAGTAGCTCTTTTTCAAATAGCTTATTTTCCTTCTCTTTTTTAATTACTACGTCGAATTTCTTTTCTATGTTCTCTTCCCTAGTAATTAATTGTTTCTCGAGGTGTGAAAGTTTCTGTCGTTTTTGATTTACTTCGGTATCAAATTCAACTTTCTTTTTATACCATTCATCTTTTACTTCAAGGAGTTTCTCCCGTTTCAGGTTAACAGCTTCCTTCTGCGCGTCAGCGATCAGTTGTTTTGCTCTCTCTTCAGCCGAAACCAGACTTTTCTTGCCGATACGGGAATTAAACCACCATCCGAAGTAAAAAAATATCACAACGAGGACAATCACCATAGGAATGAGCAATAATGTGTCCATTTTTCCTCCAATGCGGTATTTTAATTAAACCGCGCCTGTCAGTGCACATTAATCAGAAAAACTTTAATATATACAATGTGGGAACCTGCCAAAACGCTTTTTGCTTCCTCCAGTCCGGTTATAAAACCAGAATCCACCGAAGCGGAATGAGGCCTGTAATACGCGCTTTGAGTCAAACTCCCTATGTTATGAAAGTTAGTTTTTCATTTATTAAGAGACTGACAGGGCGGAAATTCTTTTAGGATGGTTCAGCCAGACTTGGATCGTTAAGAAGAAGCTTTAATTTTTTTACTTTATCGGCAGCCTGTATCAATAGTTCTCTGTTATTATTTTTTTCAAGAAACAGATCGTAAGCAATATTTAAACATGCTATAATGGCTATTGTTTGAGCCGGCTGGTCGGGAAGTTCTTCTTTTGTTTCTTCCATCACTTTATTTACGTAAACAGCCAATTCTTTGGCTATTTCTTCATTCTCGACCAATAAAGAATATTCTTTATCAAATATTTTAATTTTAAGCTTCTTTTTATCTGTCATGGTTTTTCCATCCAACCATCAATATGATTAAGAACTTAAATGTAAATCGATCCTGTTAACCAGGGTCTGTATTTTATTCTTTAATTCCTCTTTCTCATTACCGTTTAAGGAACCGAATAATGAATTTAAGGAATTTTCTCCGTTTGCTTCAAGTTGTTTTTCAAGTGCTTCCACTCTCTGAAGAAGCATCTTATTCTCTTCTCTCACTCCTGAAAATGATCTTTCCAGTTTGGAATACTCCTCCCGGAGAGATTTGTTCCTATTTTTTAATTCAGCAACCAGTGTTTGTATTTCTGAAAGTTCATTTAAAAGTACTTCGTGCTTTGTGAGGTCCGGCAATTAATTTCCTCTCAATTTTGCATTAAACTTTTCAGTTACCGATGAAATAAGGTGAAGGAATTCTCTTTCAACCTCATCATCTGTCAGGGTCCGTTGTTTATCAAAAAACTCTAATGTAAAAGCCATACTCTTTTTGTTTTCTCCCAAGGTATCGCTTTCAAATAAATCAAACAAGCTTACTGATTTAAGCAAACCGGTGCTTTCTTCAAGTATAAAATCAGATACCTGCTTGTAAGTTACTGATTTATCGAATATAAAAGCAAAATCTCTTAGAACTTTTGGATACCTTAAAAGCTCTGAATATTTCCTGTCGGAAACCGGCAGATTACTTAATTTTTGAAGATCGATTTCAAAACAATAAATATCATGGTCAATATCGAAATATTTCAGGAGCTTGTTATCTACGAATCCGCCATACCCGATTTCATCATTTTCAGAAGTAATTGAAAATTTTGCACTATAATACGGATTTCTTTCGTGATTATATGAATACTGCAAAACATTGTCAAGCGAAAATTTTGAGATAAATGACTTAATAAATCCCTTTAAGTCGTAAAGATCCGAATTTTCTTCTTCTGAATACCAGGTTTTTCTTCTGGATTTTCCGGAAATAACAAAGATCAGGTGTTCATTTTCATCAAAATCGCTGAAATCGGTAATCCCTTTTTCTGAATTGAGCCTGAAAATGTTTCCGACTTCGAATAATTGAAGATCTTTCTCACCCACATTAAGATTGGCAGCAACAGTCTGAAGAGCTCCCGTTAACAGCGTGGTTCTCAGGTAAGCCATATCCGTGCTTTGAGGATTGAGCACCTTCACCGGGTTACCGGTTAGAGAGGCGGTTTTTTCGCTTTGCAGAGGATTGTTTATCATTTCGTGAAAACCAAGCTCCACCGCGGCTTCCTTCACCTTGTCAGGAAAGCGTGATTCATCTTTCTTCTCTCCCAGGGTGATCGATATTTTTGTTACCGTAGGTATATTATCATAACCGTGTATCCGTGCAATTTCCTCTATCAAATCTATTTCCCTTTCGATATCAGGACGGAAGGTTGGAACGGAAACACGAATTTCTTCTTCTGCACTAAAGGTAATTTTCATACCAAGCTTTTCTAATATCTCTGAAACAGCATCATTTTCAATCTTGTATCCCAATATCCTGTTCAATCTCTCAAATCTTAATCTTATCTCTTTCGGTTCGATAGGTTCAGGGCATATATCAAGCACACCCTTCAGAATTTCTCCTCCTGCCAACTGCATCAAAAGCTGGGCTGCTCTTTCAGCAGCGTAGACCGTACCATTCGGATCTGTTCCACGTTCAAACCTGTATGATGCATCCGTACTGAGACCTAAAGCCTTCGATGTATTTCTGATACTGGATGGATTAAAGTATGCGCTCTCAATGAGGATATTTCTAGTTGAAGGTGTTACTTCAGAATTTTCACCTCCCATTACGCCAGCAACAGCCACAGGTTTATCGCCATCGCATATCATCAATGTACCCGGGGGAAGTTTTCTTTCTTTTGAATCTAATGTAGTAAATGATGTTTCACCGTCAGTACTCTGAACTACAATTTTATGCCCAGTTAGATTCTCAAGATCGAAAGCATGAAGAGGCTGGCCGGTTTCATACATTACATAGTTGGTAACATCCACAATATTATTTATCGGCCTCAATCCTATATTTTTAAGTCTCCTCTTCAGCCACGCCGGTGATTCTTTAATGGTAACGTCCTTAATAATCCTTGTTGAATATCTGGGACAATTCTTCGTGTCTATGATATCGATTGCCGCAGACTTTGATGCTTCCTCTTCATTCTCTTCGAATTCAACTGACGGTTTTTTAACTTCGCCTTTAAATATCGCGGCAAGATCCCTGGCAACGCCGATATGAGAAAGCGCATCCGGCCTGTTAGGTGTAATAGCTATCTCAAGGATCGTATCATTCAGATGAAGTACCTCTGAGATGGGAGTTCCCTCCTGCACATTGTTCTCAAGCACCATAATTCCTTCATGGTTGTCGCTGATTCCAAGTTCAGCTTCGGAACAGATCATTCCATTTGATTCGATACCACGTATCTTCGCTTTTGAGATCTTAAAGTTCCCTTTGGGAACTACTGCCCCGATCTGTGCGAACACTACTTTCTGGCCGGCATCAACGTTGGGAGCACCGCATATAACCTGATAATCCTGTTGACCTGAACTTACGGTACATAAAGAAAGCTTATCAGCATTGGGATGTTTCTTTTTTTCTTTAACATAACCCACCACAAAATTCCTGTAAATCTCGTTCTGGTCAATTACCTCTTCAACTTCGAGTCCGCTCATTGTAAGCAGATGAACTATTTCGGGAGTAGAAATTTCCGGAAGGTCGACTAATTCTTTTAACCAATTTAAAGAGAGTTTCAATTTAGTTTCTCCGGATCAAAACTGTTTAAGAAATCTAATATCGTTCTCAAAGAAGATTCTGATATCATCTATACCATATTTGAGCATCGCAGTGCGTTCGATACCCATACCGAAGGCATATCCTGTATATTTTTCCGGATCATAGCCGACTGCATTAAATACATTAGGGTCAACCATTCCGCATCCGAGGACTTCGAGCCAGCCGGAATATTTACACACCCGGCAGCCTTTCCCGTGGCAAAGGAAACATGTAATATCCATTTCCGCACTTGGTTCGGTAAACGGGAAGAAGCTCGGACGGAAACGATATTTTATATCCTCACCGTAAAACTGTTTTGCAAATGAAACAAGTGTCCCTTTCAACTCGGCAAAAGTAACATCAGTATCTACGTAAATGCCGTCAACCTGGTGAAACATACAATAGCTTCGGGCGCTCACCGCTTCATTTCTGTATACGCGTCCCGGCATAATTGCCCGTACCGGGGGCTGATGCTTTTCCATAATCCTTATCTGAACAGGAGTAGTGTGGGTACGGAGAACGTAGCTGCTGCTTACAAAATAAGTATCCTGCATGTCCCTGGCCGGGTGATCTGGTGGGAAATTCAGTGCTTCAAAATTATAGTAATCCGATTCGATTTCGGGACCAAGAGCAACTGCGAAACCAAGTCCTTTAAAGATATTCTTAATTTCATCCACTGTCTGGGTAAGAATATGCCTGCTGCCAGATGGTTTAAGTTTGCCGGGCAAAGTGAGGTCAATTGTTCCTTTCTCAGATTCACTTGATGAATCTATTTCATCTTTTAAGGAATTGAATCTGCCGGTTATTTCGTTACGGAGAAGATTAAGTTCTTTTCCGAGCAGGGGCTTTTCTTCCTTTGAAACATTTTTAAGTTCATCAAAAAGTTTTGAGAGAAGTCCGTTGCGGCTTAAATATTTTAACCTGATATCTTCCAGTTCAGCCGGCGAGTCGGTTTGTGCAATTTCTTTATTGAATTCTTCCCTCAGGGAAGTGATTTTTTCTTTCAACATTTCATACCGGTTATTTAAAGTAATACCCTTCCATATACAAATATAACGATATGGAAGGGTAAAAATTAATTAGCAGAAAACTTAACAAGCTCTGTGAATGCTGCCGGGTTTTCAACAGCGAGACTTGCAAGAACTTTCCTGTTAATCTCAACACCCTTTGTATCGAGTGCATGTATAAGACGGGAGTATGTCGTTCCGTTTTCCCTGGCTGCAGCATTTATCCTGGTAATCCAGAGACTCCTGAACGTTCTCTTTTTTAGTTTTCTATCCCTGTATGCATGTACGAGGCCTTTTTCAACATGGTTCTTCGCAATAGTGTAAACTTTGCTTCTTGCCCCCCAGTAACCTTTGGCCTGTTTCAGTACTTTCTTTCTTCTCTGGTGAGAAGCTACTTTGTTTTTTGATCTTGGCATTTTTCACTCCTCTCTATTGAAGCATTGTTTTAACACGTTTTTCATCTGCAACGGAAACCATGGATGTATGGCGAAGATTTCTTTTCCGTTTCGTTGATTTGGAGGTAAGGATGTGGCTCTTGTAAGCATTTTTCCTTTTGTACCTCCCAGATGCGGTCTTCTTAAACGATTTTGAAGCACCGCGGTTGCTTTTCATTTTTGGCATAGCTTTTCCTATTTGTTTTTTTTGGTTTTAGGTTTAGCTGTGGGAACAAGGATCACGCTCATGTTCCTTCCTTCCATTTTAATGGGAGATTCTACCTTGGCAAGGTCTTCAGTCTGTTCTATGAACCGGTTTAACAGTTCTTCGCCTTGTTCGGTGTATGCCATCTCCCTACCTTTGAACATTACCACAGCTTTTACTTTGTTTCCTTCTTCGAGGAAGTTTATAGCGTGTTTTACTTTAAAATCAAAATCATGTATATCTGTATTTGGGTGCAGCCTTATCTCTTTAAGCAGAGAAACCAGCTGATTCTTTCTCTGTATCTTTTCCCGTTTCTGCTGTTCATATTTAAACTTTCCAAAATCAATTACCTTACAGACGGGTGGTTTTGCCTGCGGAGCAATTTCAACCAGGTCAAGACTTCTTTCCTGGGCGATCTTCATTGCATCGCGGACTGTAAAAATACCTACCTGGGAACCATCAACGTCTATTACCCTTACTTTGGGGGCTTTGATCTCTTCGTTTACTCGTACGCTGTCTTTTTGAGCGATTATTAACCTCTCTTTTTGTTATTGATTCTTTTTTAAAATTTCGTTTTTAATATTATAAATAAAATCTGACAAAGAAAAAGTTCCAATGTCACCTTTTTTGTGTTTCCTTACCGAAACATTCCCGGATTCCTGCTCTTTTTCTCCTATTATAAGCATATATGGAACCTTTTTTGTCTCCCAGTCCCTTATCTTATATCCCAGCTTCTCATTCCTTTCATCGAACTCTACTCGTATATCAGCTTCTATTAATTTCGATGCTATCTCTTTTGCGAACTCGAAGAAATTCTGGGATACAGGAAGAACAGCAACCTGTACGGGAGCCAGCCAGAGCGGGAACTCGCCCGCGTAATGCTCTATCAGAACCCCGATGAACCTTTCCAGGGATCCGAAAGGAGCACGGTGGATCACAACCGGTCTGTGCTTCAGTCCGTCACTTCCAGTATATTCAAGGTTAAACCTTTCAGGCATTATATAATCGATCTGTACGGTGCCGAGCTGCCATTGTCTTCCCAGCACGTCTTTTACCATGAAGTCTATTTTGGGACCATAGAAAGCTGCTTCGCCTTCTTCGATGTGATACTTTAGTCCCATCTGATCCGCTGCTTCCTTTATTTCCTTCTGGGCTCTCTCCCACATCTTTATATCGCCGCCGTATTTTTCTACATTTTCATCCCTGAAAGAAAGCTGGGTTGTAAAATCCTTAAATCCCATCTGCTCGAATACGACCTGGATAAGCTCGATAACATTACAGACCTCATCTTTAAGCTGGTCTTCGCGGACAAATATATGCGAATCGTCTACAGCGAATGAACGGACACGAGTAATTCCGTTAAGCTCACCCGATTGTTCATACCTGTAAACAGTCCCGAACTCAGCATACCTTATCGGAAGATCTCTATAGCTTCTGGGTTTGCTGGCATAAATCATAAAATGGTGAGGACAATTCATCGGCTTCAGCAGGTATTCCTCTTTGCCGTCCTCAATCTGTATAGGCGGAAACTGGCTGTCTTTATAATAAGGGTAGTGACCGCTGGTTTTGTAAAGATTTATGTTTCCTATGTGCGGAGTAATAACCGGTTGGTAGCCACGTTTACGCTGTTCGCCGCGCAGATAATTTTCAAGGGTCTCTCTTAAGATAGTCCCTCTCGGCAGCCAGATTGGAAGTCCACTTCCTACACTATTGGTAATCAGGAAAAGTTCCAGGTCTTTGCCCAGTTTCCGATGATCTCTTTTTTTTGCTTCTTCAAGCTTTTCAAGATACTCATCGAGCATCTTTTTCTTCGGGAACGAGATTCCATAGATCCTCTGAAGCTGCTTGTTATGCTCATCGCCGCGCCAGTAGGAACCTGATACACTTAACAGTTTAACGTACTTAATCTTTCCAGCTGATGGTAGATGAGGTCCGGTACACAGGTCGGTAAAGTTACCTTCATTATAAAGACTGATGGTCTCATCATTTTCATCAATCTCGGTCAGGATCTCTATTTTATATTGGTCACCTTTATGCTGGAAATAATCGATCGCGTTCTGTTTTGATAATTCTACACGCTCGAATGAATTATCCTCTTTTGCGATCTTATTCATACGCTCCTCGATCACACGAAGGTCATCTTCACTTAACTTTTTGTTTATATCAAAATCGTAATAAAAACCGTTCTCTATTGCAGGACCTACACCGAATTTAGCTTCGGGATATAATGACAAAATTGCATGAGCCATTAAATGGGAAGTCGAATGCCAGTACACTTCCCTTCCCTTCTCATCATCGAAGGTTAGGAATTTTACCACTGCGTTATGGCTGATTGGAGCACGTAGATCTTTAACCAAACCATTCACTTCAACTGCAAACGTTTCCTGGGCAAGACGCGAAGAGATCGATTCAGCTACCTGGTACCCGGTAACATCCTTGTCGAACTCCGTTGAGCGTCCGTCGGGAAACGTAATTTGTATTTTATCCATATTGATTCTTTAATAAAAAATCGGAGAATTACTCCGACTATCCTCATCACTTTCAGCATTAAGTTACTACGTGGGCTCTAGAGGATTCGAACCTCTGACCTTCTGCACGTCAAGCAGACGCTCTAACCAACTGAGCTAAGAGCCCCGGATAATTAACAATTTATAATTAACAATTAACAATTATGAGTTGTTGATCCTTAATTGTACATTGTACATTATTTTTCTGGTACCGAGGGCCGGACTCGAACCGGCACGGGTGTGAACACCCACAGGATTTTAAGTCCTGTGCGTCTACCAATTCCGCCACCCCGGCAAATACCGTCATCCAATCTTTCTTAAGAACTCTTTACCAATACCGCTTTTCAAATATTTTTCTCTGTTTCTGGCATCTGATCTTGTGACAAACTCTTCATAATATATCAATTTAAATGGAGCATAAGGTCTTGTTGTTTTATTATATCCATCATTATGTTCTGAAACTCTACGCTGAAGATCGTTAGTTATTCCAACATAGATATAATTCCTATTAAGGCTTTCTATTGCATATACAAAGAACATTTTAACTCCGCTACCAACCTGCCTTCGGCAGGCAGGTTCCGCCACCCCGGCAAATACCGTCATCCAATCTTTCTTAAGAACTCTTTACCAATACCGCTTTTCAAATATTTTTCTCTGTTTCTGGCATCTGATCTTGTGACAAACTCTTCATAATATATCAATTTAAATGGAGCATAAGGTCTTGTTGTTTTATTATATCCATCATTATGTTCTGAAACTCTACGCTGAAGATCGTTAGTTATTCCAACATAGATATAATTCCTATTAAGGCTTTCTATTGCATATACAAAGAACATTTTAACTCCGCTACCAACCTGCCTTCGGCAGGCAGGTTCCGCCACCCCGGCAAATACCGTCATCCAATCTTTCTTAAGAACTCTTTACCAATACCGCTTTTCAAATATTTTTCTCTGTTTCTGGCATCTGATCTTGTGACAAACTCTTCATAATATATCAATTTAAATGGAGCATAAGGTCTTGTTGTTTTATTATATCCATCATTATGTTCTGAAACTCTACGCTGAAGATCGTTAGTTATTCCAACATAGATATAATTCCTATTAAGGCTTTCTATTGCATATACAAAGAACATTTTAACTCCGCTACCAACCTGCCTTCGGCAGGCAGGTTCCGCCACCCCGGCAAATAACTTCACCAGTCTTGTTTAAGAACTGCTGAAAAATTCAATTTTAGCGTGTAAATATAGATAATTGAACAGATTCTTGCAAGAAATTAAGGTCTCCCCAACTATACCAGGCCTTCTATCAGATAAAAATCTAATGTTTAATTATTTTATTTTACAGAGTGGTCACACTCCCTATCGCACTAAGGGATTTTATACTTATATTAAACAATATAAATCTTTTAGCTAATCATCGATTATATTGGAAACAATTCAAAACCTTACAGTAAGCATCGATAAGGTCACGAAAGACTATACTAAATCGTTCGTTTCACTTACCAGCGAAGAGCTTAACCGGAGACCAGGTCGGCAATCATGGAGCATCGGACAAATCATTGATCATATAATTAAGGTCAACGAATCATACTATCCCGTTATTGAACAAATACGTATGGGAGAATATAAACCTCCTTTTATTTCCAGGATGAAATTTCTTGTTTCCTTTATGGGGAAACTTATTTTAAAAGGGGTGCAGCCTGACAGAAAAAGAAAAGTCAAAACTTTCCCTATCTGGGAACCGGCAGAGAGTAATTTGCCGGATGGCATATTAGACAGATTCAGAAAACACCAGGAAGATCTCAAAGAGTTAATAAATAATTCAGCAGACCTGATCGAAAAAGGAACTATTATCTCATCTCCTGCGAATAAAAATATTGTTTATACAATGGAAACTGCCTTCAATATTATTGTTACACACGAACTTAGACATTATAACCAGGCACTGGAGGTACAGGAATTGATAAAAAGAGTTGTTCAGAAAAGCTTCGGAATCTAACCATTCAATTTCCTGAAACAAGTTGCCAAAGAATCTCATTCTTTCTGAATATGACATTGTCATTCTGTCATCAGTTTCATTAATTTTGATCTTCTAATTAAAATATTTTTTATCGAGGATTTAAATGTATGCATTAGAGGTACAGCACCTTTCAAAATCTTTTGATTCAATTAAGGCTGTTGATGATGTCTCCTTTTCCGTGCCTGAAGGATCTGTTTTCGGTTTGATAGGAAGGAACGGAGCCGGTAAAACTACTACTATCCGTATGATGATGAGCATCTATCTTCCTGATTCGGGAGAGGTTATTCTGAGGGGATCAAAAATAGGACAGGAATTTAAAGATAAAGTAGGCTACCTGCCGGAGGAACGCGGGCTTTATAAAAAAATGAGAGTTATGGAAACCCTGCTTTTTTTCGCCGAGCTTAAAGGGAAAACCGGCAGGAATTTACAGGCAAAAGCTAATGAATATCTGGAACGATTTGATCTGACCGATCGAAAGAATTCAAAGCTTGAAGACCTTTCCAAAGGCAACCAGCAAAAAGTTCAGTTTATAACTACAGTCCTTCACGATCCTGAATTCATTATCCTTGATGAACCGTTCTCAGGGCTGGACCCAATCAATACAAACCTTCTGAAAGAGATAATCCTAGAATTGAAAGCGAAAGGCAAAGTTATAATCTTTTCAACTCATCTTATGGATTTCGCGGAGCGGATGTGCGATCATATTGCGATGATTGATGAGGGCAAAATCATTCTTCATGGAAACCTCGAAGAAATCAGGAAAACTTTCGGACAGAGAAATGTAACCATTTCGCATGCAGGCGATATCTCTTTCCTTAAAAGTTATCCATTCGTTGAAAAGTTTGAGAGTTTCGGCAGCGTGACCAGCATCAGGGTTAAAGATACTTCATATATACAGGAATTGTTAAAGCTGCTGGTTCAAAAAAATGTTATCGTAAAAAAGTTCGATGCAGAAGATATCTCTCTTCACCAGATTTTTGTTGAGACTGCAGGAAGGAAATCAACAGATAATCTCAGAATGGAGGCCGCAAATGTTTAACAGAAGAACCCTAGCGATTTTGAAGCGGGAACTGAGAGAAAAATTATTTTCAAAGACGTTCATAATTATGACCGTTCTGCTTCCTCTTTTTATGATAGGAATACTCGGCTTCCAGACATTCCTTTACTCATATGAGGGCGACAGCAATACCAGTCTCATCCTCGTAACTGAATCCCCTTCCCTGACAGCTGAGATGGAAAAGGAATTCCGTGCACTTCCGTTTGTCGAAAGCGGTTATTACTTAGTTCGATTCGAAACCCTGAAGAAAAATGAACTCGATAATTACATTAACTCGAGGAAGGCTGATCTGCTTTCCGAGAAACTTACAGGGTTAATTTTTATTCCGGATTCTGCTGTAGTCTCTAAAAAGGTGGAATACTTCTCTAAAAATCCTACAAATAAAACATTGTTCGATAAGGTAAGGCCGACTATCAATAATGTACTTGTAACCCAATACTTCCAGGGGAAGGATATTTCCGAGAATGATATTTCCTATGCAAGGCAGAATGTTGATTTCAACAACTTCAGGATAAGCAGCGATAAAGCAGTCGAAGAAGAAGGAGCCGGAACGATTATAGTTGCATTTCTTTTCACTTTTCTTCTCTATTTCAGCCTGATTTTTATAGGTCAGATGATGATGCGGTCCGTTGTTGCTGAAAAGACAAACAGGATTGTGGAAATCCTGCTGTCTTCTGCAAACAGCAGGGAATTAATGACTGGAAAAATTATGGGCACAAGCATAACAGGACTGATTCAAATGGCCATATGGATACTGCCTATAATTCTTCTAATAACGACTGCATGGTTTACGCTTCCCGCAGATTTTACATTGAAGCTTAATATGATGCAGGTGGGCTATTTCCTGCTGAATTATTTTATTGGTCTTATAACCTTTATGGGACTCTTCACAGCTGTGGGTGCAATCTTTGACAACGAACAGGATACACAGTCGGGCATGTGGCCGATAATGATGCTGATAATGATTCCCTTTTTTATCGCAATGGCCATGCTTGAGAATTCTGAAAACAATATTGCAAGGGTTGCATCAATGCTTCCTTTCGCTTCCATTATAGTAATGCCTGCCAGAATGGTACTATCTGAAATACCTGTATGGCAGTTCATCGTTTCATTCCTGGTAAACGTTGGAACAATGATGCTGTTGTTTCCGCTGGCCGGAAAAATTTATAGAGTAGGAATTCTGATGAGCGGAAAGAAACCGAAATGGACTGAAGTTGCAAAATGGCTCAGGTATAAATATTAAAACCCAGGAAAGGGATAGGGAAATTTCTCTCCCTGTCCCTACTCCTGTGAGCGCATTTATCCCCCCTGTTTTTTATTTCATTAAAACCATTTTGTGTTTAAGTAGAACATCGTTGGCTTTCAGTTCGTAAATATACACACCGCTGCTTAAATCTGTACCATTGAAATTCTTTTTATATGAGCCTGCTTCATAATTTCCGTCGGCCAGTGTCTTAACTACCTGTCCCAGAAGATTGTATACTACCAGCTTAACTTTTGCAGCTTCGGGAAGTTCGAAACTAATTATTGTAGTCGGGTTAAAAGGGTTAGGATAATTCTGACTCAGACTATATTCATCAGGTTTGGTTCCCCCCTTAACGAAAATTTCATTACTGTATTCATATGAGCCGTCAAAATCAATTTGTTTCAGTCTATAACTGAAATCACCATAACCGGAAATATGATCAGTGTAGGAATAACTAATCGGTACCGTTGATGTTCCGCTTCCTTCAATAAAGCCAACCTTCTCCCAGGTTCCATTTTGGGTAACATTTCTTTTCTGTATCTCGAAGCCTTTGTTGTTCTTTTCCGTAGCCGTCGTCCAGCTTAGTATTACAAAGTTTCCTTTCGCAGATGCAGTGAAGTTAGTCAGTTCAACAGGCAGCGGAGGTATTTGGGTTAAAGTAGCAGTTTTAAGAACTATATTATTACCGGGATCAAAATAAACCGTTAAAGGCTGACGATTAAAATTAAAAGTGAATATCTGGTTATTTGAATCGTTCATTACCCTCATTGTTGTATCGGATCCTGTATTGAAATGCACCTTGATCTCTATAGGCATCTTGTGAAAAGAAGTATTTGACTGTGTCTGGTTTGCCACAAAGCCGACCTGCCATTGTCCCGATCCCTGGTTGTCTATCCAGTACTGGTTCGCATAGACAGGATGATTCGGCTGATAGATCCATTCATCAAAGAACCACGAAAGATCCTGGCCGTAAGCTATACTCATATGTTCCTGGAAATCGGGTATAACAGCGCTATAATATTTGAGCTGCTGATCATTTGCATATTCATATAGTCCATTAAAATAAGCATCGTCGCCCATCACATATCTCAGCATATGATGAACACAGGCGCCTTTCATATAGGTAATTGAATAGTCAAATAATACACCTACAGGAGGGGTAATGATTGCCCATTCCGGATCCGAAATAGGCCATCCGGGATTACCACTCAGATACACACTCGCATCTGAATTTATCTCACTCTTGTAGGCAGCATATCCTGATGTATGCTCCGTCCATAGAGCTTCAATGTATGTGGCAAACCCTTCATTCAGCCAGATATCGGCCCAGGTGGCACAGGTAATCATATCGCCGAACCATTGATGAGCAAATTCGTGGGCAATAAGGCTTTCAGACCAGCAGTTAGGACAGAGGCTTGTCAGCGTCTGGTTCTCCATCCCGCCCCAGACAAACTGGTTATTGAGAGTAGCGAATCCATTTTTGTCGAAAGGATGTTCGCCGAATAATTCTGAATAAGTTGTGGTCATATCAATAATCTTCGTCTCCATATTGTGAAGATTATTCTGATTCTCACCGGAATTCCAGTAAAACCTGATAGGAATGCTATCGTTCGGATTGGATATCTTATGCCAGTAAACAATGTCAAGATTATAATTAACTTTACCGGTCATTACCATCAGGTAGGTAGCAACAGGATTGGAACTTACCCAGTGATAATAAAGTGTATCACCGTCCATTACCGAATCAGCCAGTACTCCGTTTGATCCCAGTTTTACGGAAGCCGGCACTTTAACAGTCAGATCCGAAGTGGCTTTATCAGATGGTTTGTCCCATCCGGGAAACCACTTCCTGGCTCCTTCAGGCTCACAGTCAGTAAACAAAAACCCTCCGCTTACGTATACGGCCCCGTCACTTACGTTATTATGCCTGTAATAAATTTTAACTTCTGCAGTTTCTCCCGGATTGTAGGTTCGGTCAAGATTTACAGTCAGTATATCGCCGGGATGCGTGTAAGAAACTCCCGCCATAGCTACGGAATCAATGGTAAGTGATGAATGAACGGCATTCATCTTTATATAATTCAGGGTTGAGTCAACCTGGAATGTCATTATTTCAAATCCTGTAAATGATTTCTGGTAAGGACTCAAAAAACAGTTGTACAAATCCAGGTTGAGTTCATAATTCAAAACATTATATGAATGCTTTATATCTGCTGTTATCTCAACAGGACTGGAATTAAGTGTTGAATTTATTTTTTTCTGGCTGCAGTATTCAGAACCTTTTTCAAAGGTACCCTGTGCAAACTGAAACCCCGGAAGCAAGGAAAAGATAAATAAAACAATCAGTGAACATTTTTTCATAATACTCTCCGCAAATGGAATATTTTAATAAATTATAACCAGTATAAATTAAAAATGTTTTTTATAAAAAATACTTAAAAATCACAGTTTTTATTTAGATCGAATATAATTAAGACTGACTACCTGAACCCCCAACTGCCTTTTATTAATAATTAAAACTATTGCCATTAACATCTTTTTCTCATATCAAGGAAAAACAACGTTTTTTTTCTTTCCAGTGAAAATTCTTTAGCCTAGAAGTGATTAAATATTCATCAAACTGCCTATAATTTTAGCTGGCAATAAAGTTGCTAATTATAATTATCAAATATTGTCTGAAAGATTCAATGGCAGAAGAGAATTATATGAATGAGGAGCCGCTTTTTCCTATCAGCACAGCAGCAAGATTGCTGAATGTATCAGTCCATACTTTACGATTGTATGAAAGAGAAGGCTTAATTCTGCCTCACCGGAAAGATACCGGCCACAGACTCTATTCAAATACTGATATTGAAAGAATCCGCTGCATAAGGGAATCCATAAATAATAAGAAAATAAGCATTGAAGGAATTAAGACGATCTATTCACTCATTCCCTGCTGGAGTATTAAAAAATGCAGTGAAAAGGAAAGAAATTCCTGCCCGGCATTCATAAATCACTCAAATCCCTGCTGGTTTTACGATCACAAGGATAATATCTGCTCTTCGGACTGCAGGGATTGTGTTGTTTATAAAAATTTTTCGGATTGTAAAGCAATAAAAGAAAATCTGGTCAAATTAACTATTCAAGATAAATAGTAAGGTAAAATCTAAATATACCATATGAAAAAAATAGTTCTGACTCTTGTAATGACAGGACTGGTTCTTATCACGGCAATATCGATTCTACAGGATAAAAGCCAGGAAGCAACCGGTTTAACTGTCCTTAAGGAGAAATACTCACATAAAGACTCATCTTCTGTGGACCATTCTCAGTTTGCTGAGCTCAAAAAGAAATTTAATTCACCACAGGAAGTTACAGAGGCATGTATTTCATGCCACAATGGACGCGATTCTGAAGTTATGAAATCAAATCACTGGAACTGGGAAAGTGCTGAATATATTCAAGGTCGCGGAATAGTTTACCTGGGAAAAAAGAATGCTATTAACAACTTCTGTATCGGAATCGAGGGTAACGAGCAGAGCTGCGCTAAATGTCATGCCGGTTATGGAATGACGAGTTCGATGTTCAGCTTTACGGATCCCAGGAATATCGATTGCCTTGTTTGTCACGATCAGACCGAATCATACGTTAAGGCAAACGAAGAGGCGGGTCTCCCCGACCCAACATTAAACCTGAACTATATCTCGCAGCATGTCGGCAAACCTACCCGATCCAACTGCGGAGTCTGTCACTTTTACGGCGGCGGCGGGAATAATGTAAAGCACGGCGACCTCGAGTCGGCAATGTTCCAGCCGTCAGCAGAAGTTGACGTTCATATGGCGGTTGAAGGTGAGAATTTACAATGCATCGATTGCCATATCACGAAAAATCATAACATTGCTGGTAAAATGTATTCTTTATCTTCTATGAACAGGAACCGGGCGACTTGCGAAGAGTGCCATACATCCAGTCCCCATACAGCAGAAATATTAAATGAGCACACTATCAAAGTAGCCTGCCAGACCTGCCATATCCCGGTTTATTCGAAAGTAAATGCAACTAAAACATTCTGGGACTGGTCGACCGCCGGGAAGCTGAAAGACGGCAAACCGTTTGAAATAGATGATGCAGACGGCAATCATACTTATCTGTCTATAAAAGGAAGCTTTACCTGGGGTAAGAACCTTAAACCAGAATATGTCTGGTTTAATGGGACAGCCGATCATTATCTGATCGGGGATAAAATTTCGGATACCACAAAGCCTCTGAAGATCAATACCCTGTTTGGTTCATATAACGACGCGGATTCCAAAATAATTCCAGTTAAAGTACACCGGTCAAAACAGCCTTATGATCCGGTAATGAAAGACCTCATCCAGCCCAAACTTTTTGCAGACAAAAAAGGTGAGGGCGCCTTCTGGCAGGATTTCAACTGGAGAAGAGCTTCCGAAGTCGGGATGAAAGAAATAAAAGTTCCGTTCAGTGGTAAGGTATCTTTCATAAATACCGAAATGTACTGGCCGATAAATCATATGGTATCCGATAAAGAACATACTGTACAATGCACCGAATGCCATACCAGGGATAACAGCAGACTTGCGGCTCTGAAAGATTTCTATATGCCCGCAAGGGATTATTCATCGATCATCGAAACAGGCGGAACGCTGATTATCTTTCTTACGCTTATAGGTATCCTAGCTCATGGGGCACTCAGGATTGTATCATCAAGAAAATCGAGGACGCGAGGTATGATGATGAAAACACAAATTTATATATATAAATCCTTTGAAAGATTCTGGCACTGGACGCAGTCCTTCCTTATTTTATTTCTTGCGCTTACAGGATTTGAGATCCATGGAGCAATAAGCTTTTTCGGCTATCAGAATGCCGTAACCTATCACAATATAGCAGCGTACGCTTTTATGATTTTAATTGTGTTCGCTATATTCTGGCATTTTACAACTGGTGAATGGAAACAGTATCTTCCCACTTTTAACAATCTGAAAGCGCAGCTTAGCTTCTATCTTTTGGGAATATTTAAGAATGCTCCACACCCTATTAAAAAGACCGTGTTGAGTAAATTGAATCCTCTTCAACGATTAGTGTACCTTGGATTGAAGATCCTGGTAATACCCATTATGGTGATATCGGGACTAATGTATATGTTTTACAGATATCCGCAGGGAAATAACGTGGAGCCTTTAAATATACATTCCATTAAAGGAATCGCTCTTCTTCATACCGCAGGAGCTTTTCTACTGGTTGCGTTTATTATAGTACATATTTACCTGATTACAACCGGTACAACTTTGACATCAAACCTGAAAGCTATGATCACAGGATATGAGGAAATAGAAACAGATGATGAAAATGCTCAGTCGGAGATGAAAACGGATGAACCGGAAAAAGAATTAACCTTAAGTGAATGAGGAGATTATGGAACCTAAAAAATATATGAACCCCTATCTAGCAGGATTTTTCCTGGGGCTGCTTTTATTGGGAACAATTTATATAACCGGACGTGGCCTTGGAGCCAGCGGATCAGTTAAAAGTGCCGTTGTGGCTACCATTCAGGCAGTTGCCCCTCAGCATACTGCAGGTACAGAATTTTACCAGGAATACCTGACAGAGCATAAGTAACATGCCGCTTAAAAACTGGCTTGTGTTCGAAGTGCTCGGTGTTATCCTGGGAGCTTTTGTATCAGGTCTGATATCTAACAGACTCAAGTTCACTCTGGAACATTCACCGAAAATAAAATCAGGCACCAGAATCGCAGGAGCCCTTATTGGAGGATTACTATTTGGATTGGGTGCACAGCTTGGCAGAGGATGTACAAGCGGCGCAGCATTAAGCGGAATGGCAGTCCTCTCAACCGGAGGCATCTTTACGATGATGGCTATTTTCGGAGGAGCTTATATGTTCGCCTATTTCTTCAGGAAGCTTTGGATATAGCAGGGCTGTCTGAAAGTTTGTTTTTGTCAACCTGAACTTGTTTCAGGTTCTTATTTCAAAATATAAATATAAGATTCCGAAATAAATCAGAATGACAATTGTTAAATATTGAAAGGAAATTAAATTGGGACCATTAGTACCTGATATTATCGGCAATGAATTGAATTTTATTGTTGCAATTTTTATCGGTATAGCCTTCGGCTTTATACTCGAGCAGGCCGGCTTCTCAACGTCTAAAAAACTGGTCGGATTATTCTACGGCTATGATTTCACTGTGCTAAGGGTGTTTTTCACAGCGGGTGTCACTGCTATGCTGGGAGTTATTATGTTAGGTCATTTCGGATTGCTTGATCTAAGCCTGATTTATATAAATCCAACATTCCTGTGGTCAGCGCTGGTTGGAGGGGCTATTATGGGACTAGGTTTCGTTATCGGGGGATTTTGTCCCGGTACAAGCATTACTGCCGCCGCCATCGGGAAAATCGACGCAATGATATTCGTAGCAGGCTCCTTCATCGGGGTGCTTATTTTTGCAGAGGGGTATCCCCTTTTTGAAGGTCTTTATAAAGCTGCACCATGGGGTTATGTAAGGATATTTGAGACGGTTGGAATGTCGCAGGCCTTGTTTGCTTTCCTCCTTACCTTAATTGCGGTCGGAGCTTTCTGGTTTACGACCCTGGTTGAAAATAAGGTGAATGGAAAACCAAATCCGGAATTCAGGCCGGCCAGGCTTTATATAGGACTTACAGGATTAGCTTTTGTAATAGGACTTTCTGCATTTGTTATGCCGGAAATCCGGGAATCATATCTGAAAGATGTTGAGAATATGAATTATGTTAATGATTACAACCTCAAACAAATGACATCCGATGAACTTGCTTTCCGATTAATGAATAATGATAATACACTAAGGATTATTGATGTAAGACCTCTGGAAGAATATAAGAAGTTTAATCTCCCCTTCTCACAATCTATGACGATAAAGAACATCTTTCTCAAGGATGCGAAAGCACTGTTATCTGTTAAACACACTAAATATGTATTCGTCGGCGATGATGAGTTTTCTTCGAAAAAGCAGCCATAATTGCCGACAGGCTTGGATTCCAAAATATAACTTACCTCAAAGGCGGGATGAACGAATTTAAAGATCAAATTTTGAATTATAAAGAACCGTCTGAGATTAATACCAGACATGAAGTGGATACCAATCGCTTCCGGAAGGAAGCCAGTAAGGTTATTCCGGTAATGATCGAAAAAAATAAAACTAATTTTGTGCCTGTAAAGAAAACAAAGAGGGTGCTTGGCGGCTGTTAATTGGTATAATATAACTGTCACGTATTAAATAAATTTATTTTTCTCCTTTTAATATTCAGACCCGGTGGAGGTTAAAAATTTACGAACTTGCCGGGTTTTTTATCTTTCCGGAAAAACTTCTCTGTTCTGAATCCAACCTGAGACTTGTGAATCTTATTTCCAGTACTAATTAAAAATTTATCGTAAAATGATATCACAACCAAAAGTAATTATATTCTCAACACCAACCTGCAGTTTCTGCAATGCTGCGAAACGATATTTCAGGGAAAAAAATATCCGATTTTCAGATGTGGATGTTTCCAGAGATCAAAGTGCAGCAAGGGATATGCAGAGAAAAACGGGACAGATGGGAGTCCCTGTAATTTTAATTAATAATAAACCGATCGTGGGATTTGATAAACCACGTATAATGCAGATGTTAAATTTAAAAAACTGAGGAAAAAATGACGATTAAACCAATTGATGACCGCATACTGCTTGAGCCTCTCCAGGCTGAGGAAAAAACCGCCTCCGGCATTATAATACCTGATACAGCCAAGGAAAAACCAAGAATGGGTATTGTGATCGCTGTAGGAACCGATGAAGATCTCAGGGAGAAAATTAAAGAAGGTAATAAAGTTTTATTCGCTAAATACGGCGGCGATGAAGTTGAAATGAACGGCAAAGAATTAAAACTGATACAGCGGTCAGATATTCTTGCTGTAGTAGAGGACTGATATAATAATATAATTTAATATGCCCGTCTCCTGTGAGTCCGCTTCACGAAATATATGATTTTTGACAATCATGATTTCTTTTAAGCAGACTCATTTTTATTTTAAATATTATATAATTTTCTAATAAACCGGAGTTTACTGATGGATTTTGAAATGAAAGATTTTAATAAAGATATTCTTGAACGAAGCAAAGTTATTCCCGTCCTAGTGGATTTCTGGGCTGAGTGGTGCGGTCCCTGCCGGGTTCTCGGTCCTGTGCTTGAAAAGCTCGCAATTAAATATAAGGACAGGTTTGACCTGGTAAAAGTTAATACTGATGAAAACCAGGAAATTGCGGCTACTTATGGAGTAAGAGGCATACCGAACGTTAAATTATTTATAAATGGCGAAGTTACGGATGAATTCACGGGTGCCTTGCCTGAGCAGGCTGTAGAGCAGTGGATTAGTAAAGCTATACCAGGTAAAAATGCAGGTGAAATTGAAAAAGCAAGGGAGCTGATTAATAAAGGTGCCGATGAAGAGGCGACGACACTTCTTAAAAAACTTGCAGAAAAGGAACCGGATAATACTTATGTAAAAGTACTGCTGGCGAGGTCGATATTATTCAGTGATTATAAAACTGCTGAAAAACTGGCAGCCGAATCAGAAAATGATCTGGAAAATTCTGAGCTTGTTGATTCAATAAAAACTATTACACATTTGTTTTCTTCGAACGGTATAAAAGGCAGTGATGCTGCAGAAGAATATAAATCGGCAATTGAGGAACTGAAAAAGAAGAATTTTGATGCCGCTCTGGAGAAATTCATTGAGGTGATAAAAACCGACCGGAGTCTGGATGACGACGGTGCAAGAAAGGCCTGCATTGCTGTCTTCAAGTACCTGGGCGAAGAAAACGAGGTTACGTTAAGACACAGAAGGGATTTCGGAAGTGCTCTGTATATCTGATCTATTCGGATAAAGACGCAGCGAATTTTTTAAATTGTTCCAGCGAATCGGGATTAACCAGGGCATCCCGATTCTCTACTTTTTCTTTGTGAATGATTCGTGTGACGGCAAGCTCAACTTTCTTACCGCTAATCGTTCTCGGAACATCTTTGACCTGGATTACTCTGGCAGGCACATGCCGGGGTGTGGCGTTCGTCCTTATTGAATTCTTTATTTTTTCGATTAGTTTATCATTTAGCACAGTGTTTTTCTTAAGAACCACAAAGAGTATTATCCTGACATCGTTTTTCCAGTTCTGACCAATAACCAGACTGTCGGTTACTTCATCAAGGGCTTCAACTATCCTGTATATTTCGGCAGTACCAATTCTTACTCCCCCCGGGTTAAGAGTAGCATCTGATCTGCCGTAAACTACGATGCCTCCGTTACCGGTTATCTTTATATAATCGCCATGCCTCCATACCTCCGGGTAGTGTTCAAAGTAAGCTGATCTGTACTTGATTCCATCAGGATCATTCCAGAAGTAAACCGGCATTGAAGGAAAAGGCTTCGTACACACAAGTTCGCCCTTCTCTTCTGTTACGGATTCGCCCTTTTCATTGAATGCTTCTACTTTCATACCCAATCCTCTGCACTGTATCTCACCTGCATACACAGGAAGATTAGGATTTCCAAGCATAAAACACGAAATAATATCTGTCCCGCCTGAAATAGAAGATAACTGAAGATCGCTTTTTACATTATCATATACCCACTTGAAATTTTCCACCGATAATGGTGATCCTGTTGAAAGCACAGCTTTTAGTGATGATAAATCAAATTTATCCTTCGGTATTAGTCCTGATTTTTGAATCATCGTCAGGTACTTGGGACTTGTACCGAAAATGGATATCCGGTCTTCCTCAACCTTTCTCCATAGACTATTTATATCGGGAGCAACAGGGCTGCCGTCATATAAATATACTCCTGCTCCCACACTTAATGAGCTAATCAGCCAGTTCCACATCATCCATCCGCAGGTTGTATAATATGTAATAATATCCTCTCTTTTCAGGTTGGTATGAAGTGATAATTCCTTGAAATGCTGGAGCAGGGTACCTCCGCCGCCATGCACAATACATTTTGGAATTCCTGTTGTTCCCGAAGAATACATAATGTATACCGGATGATCGAATGGAACCTGTTCAAATTCTATTTCGTTTGAGGTATTTAATAATAATTCATTAAAATAGAATGATTTAGAAACTTCACCGGATAATTTATCTGAAGATATATTTCCCTTAAAATCATTGAATCTTTTGATAAGTACTACTTTTTCAATAGAGGGAATACTCTTGCGTATTGCGTCTATTTTATCCCTGCAGGTGATCAACTTATCATTGTAAAAATAGCTTTCAATGGCAAACAAAATTCTAGGCTGGATCTGTCCGAACCTGTCGAGCACACCTTTATGTCCAAAATCCGGGGAGCACGATGACCACAATGCTCCCAAACTCGCTGCGGCAAGCATAGCAATAACAGATTCCGGTATATTGTTAACGAAACCCGCAACCCTGTCTCCCTTCTTCACTCCCATTTCCTTCAATGAAGCAGCCATGGACGCTACAGCTTTATAAAGTTCGGCATAGGTCAAACTAATGGTTGGAGAATTCTCCCTTGAACTGATAATGGCCGTATGTCCATCCCTGTAACGAAGCAGGTTTTCGGCAAAATTCAGCTCGGCTCCTTCAAACCACTTTGCTCCAAACATGCCTGTACCGGATAAAACGGACTTATATGGTTTGGAATGAATTATTCCCGATATAATCCATATAGACTTCCAGAATTCCGCAAGATCGGAAATGGACCAGTCGTACAGTTCCTGGTAGGAAGATATTTTTTTGTTCAGGAGACCTTCAACATAACGTGTGAAAGAAGTAAGGTTTGAGCGTGAAACTCTTTCTTCGGACGGTATCCACAGAGGTACTTCCAATATAATCTCCTAATCTTTTCTTCCGGCGTAAAGAGCTGTTTTCCAGGCAAACTGTATATCATTCTGATTCAGTGCGCACCTGGCTGTCAACTCGAACAAAATGTTATATTTCACATATGCCTGCTTTTTCAATTCGATTGCGGCTTTCAACATTTTCTCAATGTCATTGTGTCTTTCATACCTGTAAAAAGCTTCGATAGTCGGTTCAAATGCTTGGATTTCCTTCTGTTTAAATAATGAAATAAACTCGTCGACATCTTTCTCAGAAGGAATTTCTTCAATGTTTCCGAATTTACCAAGGTTGCTGCCTGTATAAATATCAGAATTTTTAATGAAATCAGGCAGCTGATCATAACCTATACCTAATTTAAGGGTCGGCTTCTCAACCTCAAATATCGCCTCACCGCTGGCACGGCAGTAAAAATTTGACGACATCCTGGCCGCCAGGTCGATAAGGTCAGGATGAATTATTCCATCACGGAATATATCCTCAGCAATATGAAATTTTAATACCTCGCATATTGCCATATTTGCTGAGGCTCCACCCTCGCCAAAACTTCTCATTTCCCTGAGCTTACACTCCATCTGAAACGGAGATTCCTTCACACGCTTCGGCCTGACCAGGTCAGAATCGACGGGAGTAAGTCCGCACTTTGCAAATTCATTTATTCCGGGATCATATTCAGTAGATGCCAGGCTGATCTGTTCTACCAAAGGATAGGTTACCGATTGAACTACGCATTCGCCATTATCCATCAGGTTATAATATGTATCCTTAAGCGTAGCATTCCTTCCTCTGCGCGAAGGGGAAAAGGCTATAATCGGGGGATTTGCACCGAACACATTGAAGAACGAGAACGGTGTAAGATTTGGAATACCGTCTTTTGACAGAGTTGAAACAAGCGCTATCGGTCTCGGTCCTATTCCACCCAGCAGCAGCCTGTGTACTTCAGGAACAGTAACGTCTTTAGGTTCAATGTGGAACATTATAATTTTTTCTTTTTTGCCAGGATGGAATAATCTGATTTCTTAGCGATTTTATTTTCCAGTCTTCCCAATCCCTCGATTTCACAGGCAATAGTGTCTCCCTCTTTTAACCAGACCGGGGTAAATTCCTCTCCTTTCTCTTTTGCCTCAAGAGCCCTTGTCCCGTTCAATTCGAGATAGCATCCGGTGCCCACAGTTCCCGATCCGATTACATCCCCGGGAAATAATGTTACACCATACGATGCTCTTTCAATAATCTCGGCGAAAGTCCAGTCCATATCTTTCATTGATCCTTCCGAAACCTGTTTCCCATTATGGAATGCTTTCATTTTAAGGTCAAATTTTTGTCCCTGCGGAGTAGAACTCTGGTATGAGTCCAGTTCGTCTGGGGTCACCAGCCAGGGTCCTATTGCCGTAGCAAAATCTTTTCCTTTCATAGGGCCGAGGTTAAGCTTCATTTCCTCCATCTGAAGTCTTCGGGCTGAGAGATCATTCATCACCATATACCCGGAAATATAGGAATCGGCATCCTTTACATCGATATTTGTTCCCTGCCTGTTGAGCACTATAGAGGCTTCCAGCTCAAAGTCGAGCTTTTCCAGGTGGTCTTTCTCAACCCTGACAATTCCTTCTCCTACGATTGAATTATGGTTAGTAAAGTAGAATACCGGAAACTGATCGAATTCAGGTATCATTTCTACTCCCCTGTTTCTTCTTGCAGTTGCTACGTGCTGGCGGAATGCGTACGCATCACGGCAAGAAGTAGGATGAGGAACAGGAGCAATTAAATTAGTTTCTTTTGCATCCATGTATTCTTCAATATTCCCGCTGTTAACTGACTCGCTAACTTTCCGCGCGAGTTCCATATTCCTCCCGCCCCCCCAAAGAAATTCAAGCATATTATCAGGCAGGCTTATATTTATTTTATTTGCCGCCTTTTTAAGGTCATAAATCTTATTATCGTTGAATAATCCTAGTCTTTCGTTATTATCATGCAGAAAGCTGACAAATTTCATCGAATAATCTTCTAACTCCTTTTGTTATTATGATTGATTTATTAGGTTTTGTTCCCGGCCCGGTGGAGGAATCTCTCTTCCATCTGGTTAAATACTTCTTCGAATACTTCAAGGGCAAATTCCGTTTCTTCAATGGTTCCTGAATTAATCCTTATTCCATTCGGAATTCCGAATGTATTTACGTGTCGAAGGATTAACCCCCTATTCAGACACTCATTATTAAACTCAACAGTGAATCCTTCATCCGGAAAAAGAATAAGGAAGAAATTACCTGAAGTCGGCACATAATCTATTCGGATCTCGTCAAATTTCTTCATCATCATCTGAAGGGATTTAGTATTTAATTCGACAGTCTCTCTGAGAAAAGCATCATCCTGTATAGCCGCTATTGCTGCCTCCTGTGCAAGTTCATTCGGTTCAAAAGGTAGTTTAACTTTGTACATCTCATTGATAAGGTATTCCTTTCCGAATGCAAAGCCTATCCTTATACCTGCAAGTCCGTATGCCTTGGATAAAGTTCTTAGTACCAGCAGGTTATCCAGCTCGTATGACAGCCCATTGGGATAATCAGGATTCGATTCCGCATAAACAGTGTAGGCTTCATCAAGCACAACAAGAACAGAATCAGGAACCTTTTTCATAAAATTCTCAAATTCATTGCGTGTAAACATCGTTCCCGTGGGGTTATTGGGATTCGCAAGGTAAATTATCTTTGTTTTACTATTTATTTCGCCTGCAATTCTATCAAGGTGTATATGATAATTTCTCAGCGGTACAAGTTTCGATTTCCTTCCGTACTTGTTGGCATTAACATACCAGCCGATAAATGTTCCTTCCGAGGTTAATAATTCATCTTCCTCATCACTGAACGCTGTAATAAGATACTGCAGCAGGGAATCCGATCCGCTGCCCGTTACGATCTGGCCGGAACGTTTATTGTATTTTTTAGCGATTGCATTTACCAATTTATACGCTGATGGATTGGTATAGCGATGTAGTTCATTTAAATGTTTTTTTATTTCCTCAACGGCTTTGGGTGAGGGTCCCAGGGGATTTTCATTCGAAGCAAGTTTAACTATCTTCTGGATCCCCTTCTCTCTTGCCAGCTCTTCAATTGGTTTGCCGGCTTTATAGGGCTTAAGTTTTTGAATATGTTCGGGAATTTTAATCATTTTTTTGTCTAATTGCTTAATTGTTAAATGGTTATCAAGATAACTGAGTTATTCCATTCAAATATCCATTGATTCAAAAAGTCATCCATTAATACAGACCATATAACGAACCAGATTATATCAAATTTAACAATTAAACCATTTAACAATTCAAACATCTATGAATTTATTTTTCAAGCCAGGAATGATGATAATCCTCCACCATCGTTTCCTTTACATTTCTTGTTACCTTAAGAGGCGTAAAGGTATCAATCATAATGGCATATTCATCAGTATCCTTTTTGCCGATCGAAGCCTCGGTTTTTCCGGGCTGCGGACCATGGGGTATGCCCATGGGATGAAGCGTAATCGAACCCTCTTTAACGCCTGTGCGTGACATAAAGTCGCCGTAAACGTAATACAGGACCTCATCGCTGTCCACATTTGAATGATAATACGGAGCCGGGATAGACTGCGGGTGGAAATCAAACAGGCGCGGCACGAAGTTGCAGACAACGAAATGCTGAGTTGTAAACATCAGGTGTATCGGGGGCGGCAAATGTATCTTACCGACTTTTGGGGCATATTCCTTAATATTAAATGCATAAGGATACAGGTAACCATCCCAGCCCACAACATCAAAAGGATGATGAGGTAGATGATATTCAAATGTCCTGTCTGCGACCTTTAGTATTAATGGAAACTTACCCCGCTTATCTACAGGCTCCATAAATTCAGGAGCTCTGAAATCCCGTTCATAATACGGAGCATCTTCCTTCAGCTGTCCATATTCATTCCTGAAATGAGCTGGTATATCAAACGGCGTATCCGATTCAACTACAAACAACTTCACACTATCAAAATTTTTGAAGTTCATCTGGTATGTAGTTCCCTTCGGAACAACAATATAATCCCATTGTTCAAAAGCTATATTCCCGTATTCAGAGAGGAATTCACCTTCCCCGTAATGGACAAAGAGGAGTTCATGTTTATAGCTGTTCCTGTAAAAGATACCTGTGTCCTCGGAAACATGCGCAGTTGAAATCGTACAGTGTTCATTCTTCAAAAACACATTCCTGGCGGTAAGAAAATTTCCCTGAGTCTGTTTTGCATCGGTGAAAAAATGATAATACTGAAGAGGAGCATCTTCCCAATCATTCGTACTATTTTTCTCAATCTCCCGGATAGATTCAACCTGGGGGGGCATGTACAGATGGTACTTATTTGAGTATATCCCTGAGAAGCCTTTGGTACTAAAGAGCTCTTCACGGTACAATGATTTACCATCTGGTTTATAAAAGGTTATATGTCTTTTAGGAGGAACCTTCCCTACTCTAACATAGTATGGCACTTCTGACCTCCGATTTAATTACTGATAAATATTTAACTTTAGAAAACAGTTTACTCTTCTCTGTCAAAGTTTCCTCTGTCCTGCTGGTCTCTTTCAATAGATTCAAACAAGGCCTGGAAGTTACCCTGTCCGAATCCCTCCGCTCCCTGCTTTCTCTGTATAATCTCAAAGAAGAATGTAGGACGGTCGCCTATAGGTTTTGTGAACAGTTGAAGCAGGTATCCTTTGCCTTCAGTATCACATAGTATCCCGTACTTTCTTAGATCTTCAATATCTTCCTCAATATAGCTTAACTTCTTCTCTTTCAGAATATCGTAATAGCTTCCCGGAACAGTAAGGAACTCGATTCCGTTCTTTCTCATATTATCAATGGTCGTGAGAATATTATCTGTAGATATTGCTATATGCTGAATACCCGACCCCACATATTCATCAATATATTCTTCAATCTGAGATTTTTTCAATCCTTCATAAGGCTCATTCAAAGGATTCTTTACAGGAGCTCCTTCTTTCGATCTTACAACTTTGGAAAGAAGCGCCGAGTACTGTGTGGAAATGTCGCCTGCCCCGAATTCGATAAAGGTTTCAAAATTAAGAGTCTTATTCATGTAATTTTCCCAGAGGTTCATTTCGTTCGTTCTAACGTTTCCCACAATATGATCCACCTCCAGTAAACCCGTCTCCATAGCTTCAACTTCAATCTTCATCCTCGGTTCTGCATAGCCCGGTTTGAAAATTCCTTTGTAATTATCTCTGTTAATAAAGACAATTTCCGCATCGTCATAAAGTTTTATTGCAGCTTCCTCAACATATCCATTATCATCGCTCAGCTTCCTGGGTGTTCTCACAGGAATTCCGCCGTTCCCAACAGCAGTATCAAATGCTTTTTTAACGTCCTTCACCTTCAGCGACCAGCGTTTGACACCGTCGCCATGCTGATGAATAAAATTGGCTACATCAAAATTGGTCGGTTTGACAAAAGACGTAAGTACGAACTGAAGGTTGTTCTTCACCATATAATAAGATACACGGTCTTTTACACCTGTTTCAGGGCCCATGTAACCTTTTAACTGAAATCCCATTGCTTTTGCGTGCCAGTAAGCCCACATTTTGGCAGAACCAACATAAAATTCAAGATAATCGTAACCAATAATGCCTAATTGTCCTGACATTAAACTTCTCCTGTGATTTTTTTGATGGATTATTATAGTAAACTAATTTAATTTAATTCACACAGAAATAAAAGAAAAGTTAAAAGGGCAGAATAGGATAATCTTCTATATCACAAATACTTATGGTGCAAACGCTTGAAGATCAGGAAACATTGTCAAGAAGCATAAATCCTGCTGCAGCTTTTTTACCAGGTAATTCATAGTTTTTATCAGGGTATTCGCAGATTTTAACCAGGGGACAAACAGAGCACCAGGGTTTCGTAGGCCTACATAATTCCCTTCCCAGCTTTATAAGATTCGTATGGAAAGAATGAGCAATTCCCTCCGGAAAACTCTTGTTAAGAATAAGGAAAGTTTTTTCAGGGTTCTTTGTGTCAACCAGACCAATACGGTTTGTTGTTCTGTGAACGTGAGTATCAACAGGACAAACATTCCTTCCCATTGCAAAAAGAAGAACGCAGCTCGCCGTTTTAATCCCGATACCGTTATAATCTGTAAGTTCTTCTATAACTTCATAATCTGCTTTTTTATCCAGGTAATTGAGAGAAATTTTGCCTGTTTGCTTTTTCAACTGCTTAAGGAAACCTTTGATAGCATTGGATTTCTGCTTTCCCAGTCCTGCAACCCTTATATATTTTTCTATCCCGGAAGCCGGCAGTTTTTCCACCTCATTCCAGTCCTTAAAATTATCCTTCAGATTACGAAATGCTTTATAAGAGTTCCTGTCATTCGTATTCTGTGAAAGAATTGTGGCGATTAAAAGATCTACAGGGTCCGGATTTACTTTATTTCTTTCAGGAATTCCGAACCTTTTTACCAGCAGCTTGTTTACCTGCTTAATTTTCAAGAGTAGTGCCTTCATAACAATTTTTAATACGGCAGAAATAAGCCTTATTGAACGTATTCAGAACGTTTTCAGAACGTTTTCAGAGAGTATTTGGACCTTAGTTAAAAGTCTTATATAACGCTCTTCCGCAATACAGGGTGTAAGCGATCCTTTCTTTAATAATAGTTAAAGGGAATAAACTCTGCTTAAGTTAACAATAACTTACAAAAACCAGAAATTATCTTATTTTTGTTTTTTGAATTGAAAATTGCGGAGGTTTAATGTCTACCTTGATGGTAAGTATATCAGGAATTCGTGGTATAGTCGGTGATGGTCTGGATCCTAATGTGATAGTTAATTTTACTTCAGCTTATGCGGATTTTGTGGGACTCGGGAAAATAGTTGTAGGCCGCGATTCCAGAATAACCGGAGAAATGGTCAATTCAATTGTTACAGCAACACTTAATGCAAAGGGAATCGACGTAATGGATATAGGCATTTGCCCTACCCCAACGGTTCAGTATACAGTTAAAACATTAAATGCACAGGGAGGGATTGCTATTTCCGCCAGTCACAATCCTAATGAGTGGAACGCTCTGAAGTTCTTGAACTCGACAGGACAATTTATGACTCCCGAAGAAAACACTGAACTCCTCAAAATACTGAATCTTGCACAGAACAAATTTCAGAGCTGGGATAAAATTGGTAAAACAACCTTTTATTCGGAGGGCATTAAGAAACATATGCATGATGCCCTGGCTTTGAAACATATCGATAAAGAAGCTATAAGAAAAAGGAAATTCAAGGTTCTTGCCGATTGTGTAAACGGGGCCGGAGTTTATGTAATCCCTGAGCTGCTTCGCGAACTGGGGTGTGAAGTCATAGAATACAACTGTGAGAAGACAGGAATATTTCCCAGGCTTCCTGAACCCATTCCCGAAAATCTAATTGACACTATGGCTGAAGTTAAAAAGTACAGGGCCGACCTAGGTGTTGTTGTTGATCCGGATGTTGACAGACTAGTACTAATCACGGATAAGGGAATTCCTTTCGGCGAAGAAAATACAATAACCCAGGCTGTAAAGTTCATTCTAACCAAAGAAAAAGGTGATGTGGTTGTTAATCTATCAACAACACGCGGGGTTGATGATGTAGCCGCACTGACAGGCAGCAGGGTTTACCGTTCAGCTGTAGGTGAGGCGAACGTGGTAAAGAAAATGAAAGAAGTAAACGCCATAATAGGCGGCGAAGGAAGCGGCGGAGTGATATATCCCGCTCTTCATTACGGCCGGGATGCTCTTGCTGGTATCGTGATAACCCTACAGCATCTTCTTGAATCCGGCGGAACGATGAATGAGCTTAGACAGTCGCTCCCCTCTTATTATATCACGAAGAAAAAAATAAATACAGGCGAGATGAATCCTGATACTGTTCTATCAGAACTCATTAAAAAATATAGTGGAGAGAATATAAATACAGAAGATGGTTTACGGATAGATTTTAAGGATCACTGGGTACATCTCAGAAAATCAAACACAGAGCCGATAATAAGGGTGATAACCGAGGCGATAGATAAAACTGCTTCTGAAAATTTAGCTGAAAATTACATGAAGGAAATTAAAAAGCTTGTTCAATAAAGCATGCTTCTTTTCTGAATATAGCTGAACAGCGCTTTATCGAAAGGCATTGAAGTGTCGATGAGATTATATTCTATATTAGAATTAAGGCACTCCTTTTTTATTTTATCCACGAAATCCTGCATTGCCTGCTGGTATGCCTTTTGTATCTGGTAGGGTCGGGTGGTCATTTCCTCATCTGTCTCAAGATCCTTGAAGACAGCGTCAGCACCGAATGAGAAGCTTCTCTCTACGGGATCAAGGAGCTGGAAAACGATCACTTCGTTCTTCTGGTACCTGAAATGCTTTAACGCGGATAATATTGAATTGACATCATCGAACAGGTCCGAGACTATGATTACCAGTCCTCTTCTCTTAATTTTCTCGGCTATTGAGTTCAGACAGGACGCCGTATTGGTCTTATTGGATGCTTCGAGAGTGCTGAGATTTTTCAAAATTTCCTGGAGATATGTTTTTGCAGCCCTGGGAGGAAAATAACTCGTCACCTGGTCGGAATAGACTGTCAGCCCGACCGCATCCTTCTGCTTAACCATCAGGTAACTTAAAGCGGCCACAAGCGTTATACCGTATTCCAACTTGGAAATATTCGTCCCGGAACTATACTGCATCGATTTGCTTGAATCAAGAAGAATATAGCTTTTAAGGTTGGTTTCCTCTTCGTACTGTTTAATAAAGAATTTTTCCGTTTTTCCGTAAACCTTCCAGTCAATGTCCTTCAGACTATCCCCCTGCATATATGGACGGTGTTCGGTAAACTCAACACTGAAACCATGGTAGGGACTTTTATGCAGTCCCACCATAAAACCTTCTACTACAAGTCTGGCCTTTAATTCAAGGGAATTTAATTTTGAAACAATCGATGGGTTCAGGAAATTTTTATAATCCTGGGCTGTCTTTGTCATCTATATATTTTTCTGTGTTTTCTTCTGCAGAATCTGGTCAGGACTTAAGCCCATATTACTTAACTCTTCTTTCGCAGATGAGGCAAGCTCGTGCTTTGGATATTTTTCAAGGAACAAGTTGTACGTGCTGGTTGCACTCTGATAATTTTTAAGATCATTTGCAAGGATAAATCCAGACAGGAACAAAGCCATCGGAGCTTTTTTATCATCCGGATACTTATTATATACCTCGCGGAAAGTTTCCTCAGCCTTTTTGTATGATTCAATATCAGAAATATTTTTTACCATTTTATTCTGATACAAGGTTGCGACCTGGAACAATGCGTCGGGAGCCTGGGGACTATCAGGGAATTCCTGAACAACAGATTCATAATTATTGATCGCTTCGGAAATATTTTTTTGTTTAACATTTTCCTGTGCCGCCTTCATATAATCCTCAGCAGATTTACTGCTGCATCCGTTAAAGAATAATACACTAGTGAAGAGAAAAGACAGAATTAAGTATTTCATTTTTCCACTCTTATTTAATAAAAATCCGGTTAAAATTATTAAAATAGATCAGAAGTAGCAATGTAGTTAATGAGGTGTGCCGAACCAGCGGGAAACAAAAAAAGCCGGCTGAAAAACCGGCTTTTTTCGAATAAAACAGTACTTATTTGGTTAACATCATCTTCTTTACAGAAGAGAATGTTGAACCATCAATTCCGGTAGCTTCCAGGCGGTATAGGTAGACACCGCTGTTAAGTTTAGAAGCATCGAAGTCGATATTATGGTTTCCGGCAACCATTGCACTGTTAACAAGCTGAGCAACTTCCTGTCCCAAGATATTAAAGACCTTCAGAGAGACTTTTGAGTCGACTCTCAGGTTGAAGTTAATCATAGTTGTCGGGTTAAATGGATTCGGATAATTCTGTGCAAGAGAATAAGTTACAGGATTTACTTTAACCGAAACCTCGGAACTGAAAGAATATGTTCCCTGGAAATCAACCTGTTTCAGTCTGTAGGTATACTGTCCAGCTGCAACATTCTGATCAACAAATGAATATGAATGAAGTTGTGTTGATGTTCCATTTCCCTGAACGAATCCGATTGTAGCATAGCCGTTTCCTGAATTTCTCTGGATCTCAAATCCTTCGTTATTTGTTTCAGTTGCAGTATTCCAGTTCAATGACACAGAATTCAGATTAGCTTCAGCAGTAAACGAGGTTAATTCTACAGGAATCGTTCCAGGAGGCAGAAAATCTGTAGCATAATACCTCGGGAATATCTGGTATCCGCCGTCATATGGAACACTGGAATCAAACTGGCTGCCTATCCCTAATACATCGGCTGGCCAGGTTGGTTCAGGCTGTCCATCAATATCAGTATCAGAATCTATTCTGAATGTTACAGTATCGGCTCCGTCGGTTAAATTAAGATTGGCACTTGATCCCGCAGTCGGCCAGGTACCGCTTGCAAGGTCTAATCCTATAAAGCCGACAAGAGAACCTTCATACATTTCAGCATTAGCTTTATACTGAGCCAGAGTTAGTACTACCGGATCAGGTGTCGGATTACCTGTACTAATCAGCGACCAGCTTGTTGTGTCAAGAAGTATAATTTCGGTCATACCATTATATTGACTGACTGCGCCAGTAACTTCAATCATATCTCCCATATTCCACGTAAATACTGGAGGACCGTAGACAAAGATATCTGTACCAGCTGTACCATCAGAGATATAGAAAGAGTTGTTGGAAGTCTGGTAGTTAGGTGAGAATACAACACCTTGAACTGTTACTGTATCACCAAGATGATCCGGGATAAAATCATTGTTTAAATCCTCAATAGCCTGGGAAATCGGAATTACATTCCCTCCGCTGGGGCCTGTCATAATAAAATGATCAACCCAAACGTTATCTGAATAATTTCCTGAAGGACCGCCGTCAACTATGTAATAGTTAACAGCTATATGGACCTGGTTTCCGGCAAATGCAGAAAGGTCAAAGCCGTATCTGTGCCAGCTTCCCACCGGTCCGTCCACTTTAAAGTAGCCTACCTGCGTGAAACTGCCGAGATTTATATCTGTGGTAGAAACCCAAACCTTTAATGAATCATCGTAACCGTTATCAATAGCGCCTGCCCAGAAATATATACTATCTCCGGCTGAAACTATCGGAAGTTGTGGGGAGATAAGCCATTCATCAATCAACCCGCTTGAATTGGCATTATTAAAGTTACTGAACCAGAAACTTTGGTCAATCTGTGGGTAAACTGTATCGCCGCTTGTAAATGCAACAATCTGTCTGAATTCCCATGCAGTACCACTTCCATCATTATCAACGATAGTCCAATCAGCAGGAGGTGTAGTTGTGTTAAAAGTTTCCTCCCATTTTATATCATTAAGACCGTCTAATTCCGGATTAATTGATAAAGGATTATAGTTCGGAGATTGGGGTAAGGCAATCATTTTGGATTGTCCGAAAATCATCGAACAACCTATCAGAATGAAAAAGACAATATAGAGTTTTTTCATAGTTGCTCCTTTTGAATATAGATTAGTAAAGTTCTCCCAATAAATGAAGAGCTGTTTATTTGTTTTAGAAATTTCAACAATAATTTTTTTAATTGCAACCTTTTGAAGATTAAAAGATTATTAATTTAGTGTGAATAGAAAGAAATGTTCGTACTCGCTCGGGGTTTTGCGGCAATTTAAGTTTTACTTAATCTGTTCATAAAAAAAGCCGGACTGTTTCCAGACCGGCTTTTTGTTATAACAGGAGTAAAATTACTTGGTTAATATCATCTTCTTAACTGATGTAAAGTTACTTCCATCAACTCCTTTAGCTTCTATCTTATAGAGGTATACACCGCTGTTCAGATGTGAAGCATTGAAATTAATACTGTGAGAACCAGCTGTAATGTTCTGATTCAGAAGGGTTGCAACTTCCTGTCCAAGTACGTCAAATACCGTTAACTTAACCTTAGAATCGTTAGCGAGGCTAAAGTTAATTTGTGTTGACGGGTTGAACGGATTTGGATAGTTCTGAGAAAGAGCATATACATGAGGTGTTGTTACGTTTACTTCGACGGAATTCGAATATTCTGAAGTACCATCGAAATCAACCTGTCTCAGTCTGTAGGTGTACTGACCCTCGCTGACATTATTATCAGAATAGGTATAAGCATGAGACTGAGTTGATGTTCCATTACCATTAACAAAAGCTATAGTCTGGAAACCACTTCCGGAATTCTTTTGAACTTCAAATCCTTTGTTGTTGGTTTCTGTTGCTGTTAACCAGTTGAGAACGACATTTCCATCATTAACATCTGCTCTGAAGGAAGTCAATTCTACAGGTATAAAATCCAGGTCTACAAGAAGAGCGTCATCAATATACCACCAATCTATATTGAATGAATCACCATTATAGTAGAAGGCAATCTGCATTCCGTCTGTACCAACGAAATCCACCGTTTCAACCTGAGGACCAACATTTGCAGTTGGAGTCATTTCCCAGATAGATGTATATGTAGCTCCGCCGTCAGTTGATACAGCAACTCCAATAGGACCACATGGATTACCGAAGTAATCAACAAAATGAGTAAAGGTCAGTTCACAATTGTGTCCTGTAGTGACAGTCATTGGAACGGAAAGGAAGTAGGACGCACCAACAAATGCAGGTGTCCAGGAGAATTGCAATTCAGGTGCAGATATACCGCCTGCGCATTGGTAGTCTCTATTGTCCAGTTAGTCAATCCGAGAGGTCCGACAGGTGTCCAATAGCTCATATCATCAAAAGGATCATATAAAAGGGTACCCGGAGGCGGAGGTGCATGAAGAGTCTTGAAGTTCCATGTAGTACCGTTTGTTGTTCCGGTACCATCGGTTTCATTTACTCTCCAGTAGTAAGTAGTGAAATAATCCAGAGTTCCCGGATCGTATGTTGTTATAGGTGATCCGGAATATACGGATGTTAAGCTGCCGGGATCAGTTCCGAAGAATACTTCAATATCAGTTGCTCCGGCAGGATTTTCCCAGGAAATATCCTGGTCAAGATCTACACCCATAGTACCGCTTGGCGGGTCGGGATTAGTAGCAGGACCCGGACCAAGGATCGGACCATAATCATTATTAATTGCAAATGCACAAATTTCAGCAGCACCCCAGTCGTAAACGACTGTAGTTGCACCTGAAACCGGATCCATAGTTCTCAACTGTGCAGTTCCAGTTGCGTTATTGTAAGATGCTAAATAAATTGTACCGGTTGCCTGATCGATATCCATATCCTGAGCGAAATTAGCATCAAATAATAGTGAACCTAATGCTGAAGAACTACCGGTTAGAGGATCGAAGGTATACCCCATATCATCAGTTAAATCATACCCGAATCCAACACCCGATGAATTAATAGCAATAGCTATCATAGCACCGGTTGCATTTACGAAACTGCCGACCAGAGAAGCAGTGAGGGTATTAATATCAAATGAGTATAGATTATTGGTAGAAACAAAAACACCACCGCATAAGTAATAGGTTTCATTAACAGGATTATAAGCAATACCATTTACATTAGCGCCGGCTTCCATTCCGGTAATAGGACCAATCATAGTGGCGACACCTGTACCCGGATCCATTTGATACAATACTGATGGTACACTAGGATCTATAAAGTAATAATTACCATCTCCACCCCGTATTGCCGAAGAAGAATAACCGGGAGGCGGATTCCATGAACCGACAGTTGTCCAGGGAGTACCGGCAGGCATTGGCATTGAAATAAAACTGAGAGAGAAAGCTTCCCAGGCGTAAGCCATATCCCCACTCATCACAGATGCAGGTGGATTGGTAACGAAAGGAACAGACGGACCTTGATAAGACCTTGTTATCGTCATTTTGCCATTACTGGGGGCACCAGTCTGGGCCAGTGTAAAAGCAGTAAGCCCTAGCATAATTCCTATGATAAGAAAGAATTTGTGAAGATTATACATATAAGAGACCTCCATATTGGTTGTTAAGAGTTAAAGTTAATTAGGCTATCTTAAATAAAATTATTTTGCTCTAATTTAATTATCCGGATTACAACTCTTAGCGTATAGGTATTACGAACGTTTTTCACAGAAGCTTATAGTCATTTCCCTTTGAATAGTAGTATTCACATCTCCCCAATATTATCAATAAGGAAAAGCTAAGCACGATATCAGTGTCTATATTAATTATTTTTTTCTCTTTGGATAAAGAAATGTTCTCTTAAAGTCTTTTATGGTCAACAAAATCAAATATAGAATATTAAGTTGAAATGATAATAAAAAAAATTATTTACTTTATCAATATCTGGGAGCAATATTTTGAAATTTTCAAGGCAGAATATCTACCCGGACGAATAAATATCCCTGAAAAGTCACTTCTACTGTTTGATCCTCTTGTTTTTATTGAGGGAGATTTTCTCCAGGTCCTTTTTATAAGAGATCAGTTTCCGTTTAACAGATTCGTCAAAAGTACCAATTATCTGTGCTGCCAGTAATCCGGCATTCTTAGCCTGGTTTATCCCAACTGTAGCAACTGGAACTCCACCCGGCATCTGCACTATTGAAAGGAGGGAATCCAGTCCATCTAACGATTTTGATTTTACGGGAACTCCTATTACCGGCAGTGGTGAATGAGCTGCCGTCATTCCTGGCAGATGTGCTGCCCCACCTGCCCCGGCGATTATTACTTTAATCCCTTTCTCATGTGCGGTTGATCCGTATTCCGCCATAAATTTGGGTGTTCGGTGGGCTGATACAATTTTTATTTCATAAGGTATATTAAATTCATCCAGGATTTCTGCGGCTTCTTTCATAACCGGCAGATCAGAATCACTCCCCATTATTATTCCTACTAATAGCTTTCTTTTCATTGTTTTCCTATATAATTATTTTTTGTTCAATTTTTTTCAGTCTGGACAGAACTTTCCCGGTATCGCTGCCAAGCATCGTTATATGTCCCATCTTCCTTCCATATCTCGATTTTTCCTTACCGTATATATGCAGATGAACCTTTTTATCTTTTAATGCTTCCCCGTAATCATCTACAATACCCGGACCTTCCTTTTTACCCAGAAGGTTGATCATTACTGCAGCGGGTTTTACCATTTCTGTTGATCCCAACGGCAGATTCAGGACAGCGCGTACATGATTTTCAAACTGTGAAGTAACACAGGCCTCAATAGTGTAATGACCTGAGTTGTGAGGACGAGGAGCCATTTCGTTCACAAGTATTTGTTTTTCTCCTGTAATGAATAGCTCAACCCCGAATATGCCGATACCTTTGACAGCCTCGACTGCTTTAATTGAAATTTCTTCTGCTGTTTTGCGCAGTTTGCCGTTGATATCGGCGGGAGCAATTACGGTGTGACAGATATGATCTTTCTGAATGGTTTCAACAACCGGGTAGGCTTTGGTTTCCTTCTTTGTACGGACAATCATCACAGCCAGCTCTTTCCTGAAGTCAATAAGTTCCTCTGCCATTAATTGGGAATGACGTTCAGAGAGTTCCTTTATGCCTTCATTATAACTTTTTTCATCTATAACAAAAGCATTGCCGTAACCGTCATAGCCCATCTTCCTTGATTTCAGGATGAACCTGTCTCCCAGCACTTGGGCAATTGAATCATACGAACTTGAATCTTTAACTTCTATGAATTCCGGAACAGGAATCCCACTCCTCCTTAAAGTTTTTTTCTGAATAAACTTATCCTGTATCAGTGATATGGTTTTGGAAGAAGGCAGAACTTTCCTGCCGAGCATCTCTATAAATTCAAGATCTTTATAATCTATAAATTCGTTCTCAAGGGTTATTATATCACAGCCTTCAGCAAATTTCCTGAGAAGTTTTTTATTATCAACCCACCCTGCATAATCGTATTTAGTTAGCATCCCAGCCGGCGACTGCAGGAGCTTCTCCATAATAGCGATCTCAAATCCCAGTTTATATGCCTGGTAGGCAGACATCCTGGCAAGCTGGCCTCCTCCGAGTATTCCAATGCGAATCCGTTTTTCCATATATACTTCGATTTATCCTTTAATTTATCCTGTGAATTAAACTGTACTAATTTAATAATAATTTTTCCAATCAATTCTTCTTATCTTCATTCCGTCAGATTGAAGAAGCACACAGCCTTGCAGGTCGGTTCTGCATGTGAGCGAACCTGATTCCTTTAACCGCTTTACTACTTCCCGGGAAGGATGACCAAACGTATTTTTTATTCCGCAGCTGATCAGGCTTATTTTCGGGGAAACTGACCTTATAAAGTCATCCGAAGAACCCGTTCTGCTGCCGTGATGACTGACTTTCAGTACATCGGCGTCAAGGAAATCTTTATACTTTTTCATGTAATAAATCTCCCCTTTTTTATCGATATCTCCGGTAAACAGGAAAGAGGTCTTACCGAATACAACTTTTATTATACCGCCGCGGTTATTAAGCGAATTTCCGACAGTAAGGTATTCTGTATTATTATTCAGGATAAAAACTTCCGCATCCCCAATTCTGATCTTCTTCCTTGAATAATATTCAACCGGAATATTTTTATTCTTGAGGAATTGCTCAAACCGTCTGTCTTTCTCAGAAGCTGTGTCCGGAATCGGCTTGAATATTTTTTCTATTTTCTTTTTTCCTATGAGTGAAATAAATCCGCCATAATGATCAATATCAATGTGAGATGTAAAACCATAATCGAACTTTTTTATACCGAGCCTTTCCATTGCTGGAATTATAATTCTTTCACCATTATCAAAATATGGTGATGCATTACCTGCATCGATTAATGCTGTTTGCCCATCAGGAAATTCCAAAATGAATGAATCGCCCTGCCCGACATCAAGCATAAATAGATTCAGTGTATTTCTCCCCGGTCCCGCGTTCTCCATGGAAGAGGAAAAGATATATATATTTGCTGCAATCAGGATGATAAATATCAGCATTGCCCGGGAGGTTTTAAGGTACCGGACTACAAAGATACCGGCAAGTATGAATGAATAAAAGATCAACACATCAGTCTGTGAATAATTTACAATATCAAGAGAAGAGTATTTGAATGATCCGGTCCATTTAACCAATGTCAATAAGAAATCAGAAAACACCCCGTTTGCTGAGGCAAACACAGATGCAGTCCATATAGAAAATGGAAAAACGAACAGAGTTGTTATAGCTGTTCCGATAATGATTCCAGCAAGAGGTATTACAGCAAGGTTGACCAACAGAGCTATAAGGGAAAATTTCCCAAAATAAATTAAGGTTATGGGAAACGTCCCAACCTGGGCACTAAGTGACAGCGCGGCGCACAGGAAGATATATCTCAGAAACCTGTATTTTATCCCGGCCCTGTTTATCAGTTGTTCAAAACGCGGATAAAAGTAAGCAATAGATAAGACTGCAATGAAAGACAGCTGGAAACCCGGATTAAATATTTCAGAAGGGTCAATAGCAAGTAAAATTAATGCCGCTATGGCAAGAGAGTTATAGATGTTAGTCGACCGGTTTAAAAGGAATGCTGTAATAATCACTAATGCCATAACAACTGCACGGAAAACCAAAGGCGGGATCCCGGTAAGGAACATAAATAGAAGCAGACCGGCAATAGTCAGGATCGACCTCAGATACATGTTAAGTCTTCCCATAAGGGCAAAAAAGATCAAAGCAATGAATCCTGCATGCAGACCTGAAACGGCAAGTATGTGGACAACTCCCGAATTAACGAATTGGGTCCTTGTCTCATAACTGATATCGCTTCTGTCAGCCAGGATTAATCCTTTCAATAATGCAGCTGTCTCCGGGGTATGCAGCGATGTAATTATCTCGTCGATGAGTTTCCTGGCTGAAAATATTACCCGCCGGATGGTATAAACATCCCCGGATATTATGGAAATTTCATTTTTCTCATAGACAGTCAAGATACCGCTAATATTCTGAGAATGCAGGTATTTATTATAATCAAACTCTCCGGGATTACGTTCCTCCCTGCCTTTTCTGTATGTACCCGTTATTTTTATACTATTCCCCGGTTCAAGCCTGCCGAATAAAGAGGCTGCGCTGTCATCCCAGATCTTACATAATAAGTTTACCCGGGTGTTGACCATACATCCTGCCCTGATTGAATCAGTCTTTAATAGAAATGAAAACCCGTTTCGGGAAGGAAGGTCAATATTTGAAATACACCCGTATGCAGTGAAATCCCTTATTACATAGATTGAATCCGGAATTATTTTTTGATCATTACGCTGCAGCTGTCCTGAGGTATATCCGGCCGAAAGCGGGAGTAAGAGAATCAGGATGGACGTCAATCCATATGACAGCTTCCTTTTCTGCAGTAAATAGAATAATACTGAAAAAGAAAAGAAGATCAGCAGTACTATAAAATCATAGGATATGGTTAGAGAAAAAAAGGATTGCAAAACTATTCCGGCAGCAAATAATACCGAAACCCTGATTACCGGAAAGTCCTTCACCCACAGTACCTCAATATAGCTTGTTTTATCTGTGTAAGGTTTTTCACTTCGGCAGATATGGATTCCGCGTATTTACCTGCGGTAATAAAAAGAGAGGGATTAAACGTGTGAGTTTTGATTGATAAATCCTCAAAGTTGCCATGATCCGAACAGATAACAATTGTGAATTCAGATTTATCGGCCTCATTTAAAACAGTAAAGAGGAATTTATCCAGTGTCAGTAATGTTATTAAGATGTCATCGTCATAACGCCCATGTCCAAGGTGGTCGGTAAGGAAATATTCATACAATGTAAAATCGTTCTTCATAGCTATCCTGATCAGCCTCTTTGCAGCGGTTTCAGGCCTGATGACGGGTAGAGTGTAGCCAAGCTTCTTATTCCACCTCTCGTTAGTAATTTCTGCTGTTAATGCATTTCCCCTCCTCACGTCAGATACGCGATTCAGCCTTAGTCCGCTCAGCCTCGCACTTAACGATGTAACACTTAGTCTTGACTTCCCCGATCTCAGGTAATCAAAAAATACTTTCGGGTAAGCATTCGCAAAGCTAGCCTTTCGGCCCTTTGAAATGAATTCTGCAAAAATGTTCTGTTCTTTTATTACCGGAACCAAGGTGGAATATGGATAAGGGCCAAAATGTTTGCCTACATATTCAGCGGCATTCATCCCACAGAAAATGGATGTCTGGCCTGTTCCGCTCTGGGGCAGCCCCTCTACTCCCAGCGTAGCGTCTACCGGAGTCAAATAAAAACCATTTTTTGTCAAGTACTGGTTGTCAAGTGCAGGATAATCCCCGAACAGCCTGGTAAAGGTATTAAATCCGTATTTAAAGAAGGGATTAAATTCATAATCCTTTTTGCCTAACCCGACACCATCGAGGAATATCATTAATACCGGATTCACATAAATACTTTTATTTTGAATCGATAATTATTGTAACCGGACCATCATTAAAGATCCTGACCTCCATCATTGCGCCGAAAATGCCCGATTTAACCTTCTCATTTCCGAGGTTGATCTTCATCCTTTCGATAAATTTTTCATAAAGAGGCACAGCTTCATCTGGTTTCGCGGCATCTGTGAACCCAGGCCTGTTCCCTTTTGATGCATCACCGTAAATGGTGAATTGAGAAATAACCAATGCCTCTCCATCAATATCTTTTACTGAGAAGTTCATTTTTTCATCTTCCGAATCTTGATGAGAAAAAATTCTCAGGCTGCTGCATTTATCAGCAAGGAAATTCACATCTTTTTCAGTATCGCTGGTCCTTATACCCAGCAGGATCACTAGTCCCCTGCCGATATCCTGAGTATAGTTTTCTTCGGGAATGTTTACGCCTCCTTTTATCACTCTCTGTACAACGACTCTCAATTCATTTCTCCCGATATTACCCTTTCTATATCAAGATAATCGTTTTTAATCCTGATAGAACTATAGTTGTTCTCTTCAAGTATTTTTTTAACGGCCTTCGACTGCCCCTCACCTGTCTCAAAGTATAACCTGCCCCCGGGAAGTAAAAGTTCTTTTGCCCTTGCACTTATTTTCCTATAGTATAACAATCCATCTGCATTATCAGTCAGCGCCTGGCGCGGTTCATATACTTTTAATTCAGGCCGGAGTTTCTCAAAGTCCTTAACCGACACATATGGGGGATTGGATACAATTACATCAAAGCTTTTTTCTGCAGGATAACTGCTGAGTATATCATTTTCTAAGAGCCTCACCTGGTCTACTGTACAGTTAAGAATAGAATTTTTCCCGGCAATGACCAGTGCTTCCTTACTTATATCGGTCCCGATCACTTCTGACTCCGGAAGATTCTTTGCTAGGCAGATTGCTATAATTCCACTGCCGGTGCCGATGTCAAGGATTTTAATACCCGACTTGTTTTTATTCTGTTCTATTACCTCTTCGACGAGTATTTCGGTTTCCTGCCTTGGAATCAGTACCGAGGAATTCACATAAAAGGGGAGACCAAAAAATTCAACCGATCCGACGATATACTGCAGCGGTTCAAATTCTCCTCTCCTTTTAAGGAAACTTCTGTATGAAGCAACCTCTTCTTCGCTGAGGGGACGATCAAACGTAAGGTAAAGATCGAGCCTTTTGCATTTAAGTATATGAGCGAGGAGCAGTTCTGCATTTATCCGGGGTGATTCGATACCTTTTTCCTCCAGATACCTGGTAGAAAGTTTAATTGATTCGAGGACGGTAAGCATATATGAGTAAAAAATATTGTAATAATATTCAAAATTTAATTATTTATGAGGAGAATAAGAAAATTTTAGTCAGAGAGGAAATAGTAGATAAGAAAACCAAAGCCTACCTGTACTGCGCCGAAGGCAATACCCGCTATCAGGTCATATTTGTGAGTCTGATCCAGGTAGTATTGATTACCGGAGAACTGGTACTGATCGAAATTGTCATCGGCTTTTAATTTGTAATAGGCTGAGACTCCTCCAAAGGCAACAATTCCACCTACGAGAATCTTGAATATATTCCTCTCGAAGAAATTCTCCCCCCTTCTCTCACCGGTAAAATTAAGTTTGACCTTTGCGCTGTTTCTTAAATTATGTACATCAACAATTTTTTCCTCAAATCCCGGTTTCCTCAGGAGAATGGTCCCGCTATTGACGGAAAGGAACAAAGGAGTATGACCGATAAGAGCACTGTCCTGGTAAACATATACATCCTGAGGTTCGGTATCGAGATACACTTCAGATTTAAAATTATAGGTTAAGACTGTATCATTACAATCGTTTACCCTCAGGGTATCTTCAAATGACTGTGAATCCCACCGATCTGCTTCTTCTGTGACTACAATATGATATGTGCCTTTCCCTAATCTTACATCCGCCCTTCCCCTTCCGGCTAAATGATCATCAATATAGATTTTTGCAGAAGGGATATCTGTATTGACCTGTATTTCGGCTTTACAATCTTGTGCACAAATGTTTGATGCAGAGAAAAGGATAATAGGAAGCAATATCAGTTTATTCAAATTCATACGCCTCCAGCTCTCCCCGGTCAAACCCGATAAAAAGGATGTTCCCGAATATAACCGGTGATAATTCATTTCTTCCATCGACAAAATAAGTTCGTGTAATTTCTCCGCTTTTCCTGTTCACAAAATAGAACTTTTTGTTAAGATCGGGAACGACGAGAAGGTTTTCAGCAGCATACGGCGTGGCCTTTAGCACTCCTCCTGTAGGTGTACTCCAGATGAGCTTTCCGGTATTTTTGTCGAGGCAGAAAAGATTTCCATTCAGACTGCCGAAAAAAATTTCAGAAGGAGTAACCGAGGGAGTCATCATTATCCTTGCTCCTGATTCAAACTGCCATTTAACCTTTCCTGTTTTTAATTCAACTGCATAGAAACTCCCGTTGTCATTACCTACATAAGCCATATCCCCTGATATCGCTGTTCCGCAGAAAAAAGACTGACCGATTTTCTTCCGGTATAAAATTTTACCATCCCCGCTGCTTATGCCGATAAGTTCGCCGTCATCATTACCGAAGACTATAATTCCATTATTCATTGATGGTGAACCATGTACTGTCGAATTTGTGGGCGTTTTCCATATTTCTTTTCCGTACATATCATACCTGTAAACATTCCCGTCTTCAGTATTAAAAATAACTTCATCGGATGTGCCGATAATTTCAGTTACACATCTTCCTTCAACTTCAACATCATGCTCCATTTCCCCCCTTACAAAATCATAGTATCTTAAATGAGTAATATTATCATCGTCGACTGCATCCGCATAAATCAGGTAGAATTTATATATAAAGGGTGAGGAAAATACTGATCCATCACCTTTCAGTTGTCCCACTTTTTTACCAGTGACCAGATTATAACAATAGATTCGCCCTGATAAATCGCTGACGAATACCAGTGAGTCATAGATTACAACGGAAGAGTTTGTAAAGCCACCGTTTGCACTATTCTCCCATTTCAAGGAAAGCGAGTCAGTTATATTTTCATTGATATAGAATTCACGGGCAGGATTCTTCCCAAAACCTGTATATGCATTGTCATCCCGGTGCGCTTGCGTTTGGATTGATGATGTTGCACATCCTGCAGAAAGCAGCAGAAGAAAATAAAATATGTATTTCAAATATTTCAAAAATCCCATCCGAAGAAAAACTGGTAAAATAATCCCGGCTGAAATCTGGAAAGATTATCCTCGATCTTTTTACCGATATCATAGCGTAAAACTATCACACCAAGCAGGTTCATTCTGAAGCCGAATCCTACACTGCCAAGTGTCTGATCGTATACTTTATCCCATGCACCTCCGAAATCGGAAAAGACAGCACCTCTAATCCCCCAGAAACCGAGGTTCACAAAAGGAAACCTGATATTTATCTGGTCAATAAGAGGGAACCGCAGTTCAAGCGAAGATATCCAAAGCTTTTCGCCGCGGATCGACCACCTCGGCCATCCCCTCAGGTCCCAGCTGCCTCCCATAAAATATCTCCTTGCCTCTTTACCTTCATTATAAAATAATGCTCCCCGGAAAGCCAGTGCAGTTGTGTAACCGATTCTGAAGTACTGTCTGTAATCGGCAATCGCTGTAAAGAAATTCACATTGCTGTATTTAACATCGCTTGTGTAACCAAGCAGCAGCCTTGCCCGGATCCCGTCGAGAGGACCTGTAGGTCCCCATATTGAATTATCGACAACATAGGATATAGTGTTGCTTAACAGGAGCGCTTTTCTTTCTATAACTCCCTGTATTACCTCTTTATCGCTGCTGGCAAGGGAAACATCAGTTTCGATCCTCTGGAATTTCGAAAGCGGGAAATTCAGAAGGAAGAATCCTCCGAAGCTTCTCTCATAAAAATACTCATCTGATTCCCTTATATCATACCTGTTCCCGCTGAAATGAAAGACTCCAAATCCGTAATTAGTTCTCTTGCTGAGGTCGATCCGTTCCAGCATTACATTAAAGCTTTTAAGGAAATCGCTCTGAACATTGGCTGTATTATATATAAGGAAGAAATAATTATCATCCCCGAAAAGATCACTCAGGGAGAGGATAGCCCCTCCCCTTGTTCCATAAACAGGATCTGTTGTAACATCACTCTGGGCATAGTCGAGTGTATATTCCCTTTCATAATTATACTTTTCTTTTTCCGCATATACATTAAGCTGCGATTCAATCCATTTCCCTTCTGTAGAGTCAAAGTTCATAACAACCCTGAAAGAGGAATCGGGAGGAATGCTGTCAATCTTATCTTTATATAGGTTAAACGAAAAGTTTTCAAATCCTGAAAAAGTAATTTCCGTTGAATCAAGGTACCTTGGATGGAAAGCGCTTGTGATGAAATGTGTTACTTTCCAGACAGAATCAGAGAAAGCTTGATTACTAAATTTCATCCGCCAGATGTTCTGCACTTTATCCATATCAGAGGTAAAGAGAAGTGTTCTCTTATCGGGCGAAAGCACAGGCGACGAATTGTTTGCAGGAAGATTAGTTATATAATCAATTCTGTGAGTGTTGAGATTGTAGGAAAACAGGTTATAATATCTCTCATATTTTCCGGCGGTTCTGTCAGATGAAAATATCACCTGTGAATCCGTAATTCCAAACACGGGGTCTCTTTCATCGTAGTAATCATTTGTCAGCCTTGTAAGCTGATTTGTTTCAAGATCAAGTGTAAAAAGGTCACTAAAACCCTTCTGATCAATGGCCTGAAACACTACTCTCTTTCCGTCTTCGGAAAATTTAGGTGAAGTTATATTGATAAGGTTATCATTTTGATAATTGTCAATTACCTCTTCTTCAGGAATAGAATAGAAATGAATTGCATCTGTTGCTCCGGATTTTGTAACAAATGCAACGAGTCCGTTTTTCGAAATATCAATAGACGACTGAAACAGGTGAAATGCCTCGAACTCCGCTGTTTTCTCTCCTCTCAGAACTAATTCAGGCTCCATATCCGTTTTCTTTTTTACATTTATCTTCATCCTGTAAAGAGAGGAATAACCGTCGCGGTTAGCCGGGAAATAAAGCCAGGTATCCCCGATTGTTTTATACGGAACAGGGGAAAAATTAAATCCGAAATGGGTAAGCTGTTGAGCTGAATGCTGCAGTGGTGCCTCATCAGAAAGGAGAGGATAATATTTGCGTTTGAGATAAAACAGCCATTCTGAATCTATTTCTTCAACAGGTTTTCCCAGTGTATGCTCAAGTACTTTTGTAAAATCGCTGTACATCCAGAGATTATCGATAAGCGGCATGACTTTTTCCGGTCCATATTTCTCTTCCACAAAATGCAGAAAGTTCTGTCCTTCTTTGTACATCAGGAAAGTTCCGTAGATACTGTACATATCCTCAAGATTAACAAAATAATTATTTATAACAGCATCACGCATTACCATCTCTGCCTGGGCATCTACATCCGTCGACATGTACTCTGCCAGTCCCTCTGTAAACCAGAGCGGAGGAAACCTTTCCGCGGTCAGCCTGTGATCCGAGAAGATGTGCAGCACTTTCGTAGTCATAAAAACATGAACCAGCTCGTGTCTGATGACATGCTTAAAATCATGAATTGAACCAGTGTAAGGTATTACGACCCGGCCTTTTAAGAACTCAAAAAATCCCCCAACCGCATCAGGTACTAGTCCCGGAGTAGTGTTTGTCTGCTGAAAATGAAGCGAGGTGTTATAGAAAATAAGGGGGATGGGTCTGGTAATAAGGTTATCAAACTTAACCTTCAGTTCATCATAGGCATCCTCAGCATACGAGGCTCCTATCTCGGCAATTTCTTCAAACTCACCATAGTAATAGATGTTGAAATGTTCAGTCCGGAGCACCTTCCATTCAAACCTCTGGTACTGGACCTTATTTCTGCCGAAATAGTAAAGCTGTGCATCGGCAGTGCAGGATATAATTAAAAATATAAGAAAAAGAAATTTAAGGAATTTCACAGGCTTAAATTTTTAGTTCAGAAATCCCTTCATCGCTAATAAAATTCTGAAAGGATTACATTAAGATAATCTTTCTTTCAAAGTATGAATGTTATCTATCTCAGAAGGGTCAAATCCTCTGAGTACAGCGGTGTAATAAGTTATCCAATCGAATAAATAAATCAAATCCAATAATCGTACCTTGAAATCATTCTCTTCGCTCTCAATGTTCATATATTCCAGGCCCTTTTTCACAGCCAGTTCGGTAGTTATCTCGAATCTTTTTTTAACCTGCGGATGATATGATTCGTCAAGTATATTTATGAGCTTTGCATTAAACAAATTGGGATTGAAGCTTTCCCATCCTATTATTTCATTATGATTAAGTTCCGGGATAACATGATGAAAAGCATGCAGTTTGGAATTTTCGTTCAGCTGACATTTAAACCTGTACCCGGCGGCTGAGGTCAGGTCAGCCGCTGAGTAGATAACAGGGATGAAACCAATCAGCTGCTCAGCACAATTAAATGCAATATTGTTTTCCTTCGAGTATTCTTTACCCTTTTCCTGCCAGAGATTCCTGATTTTTTCAACAATCGCATCCTGCGGTGGAACTAATTCAAGTTGAACAAAGATCTTCAAAAGTGAGAAGAAGCTGGAACCGAGGGCATATCTCGGCTGGAAACCGGGAGTCATTCTGACCAGGGGAATCTTCTTCTTTTCCGCAATCTCCTGAACCTTTCCACCTGTCGAAACACAAACCATAGGGCAATTCTTTATGATCCCCTCTTCAAGCACTGAAATTGTTTCCTCGGTATTCCCGGAATATGACGATATCACAAGTAGGGTACTCTCATCTGCAAATTGAGGCAGAGTATAATTCCTGTTTACGAAAAAGGGCAGGGTCAGTTCTCTCTTCAGAAAATTTCCTATAAGATCTCCGCTAATTGCTGAACCCCCAAGACCCGAAACTATTATATTTTTGAATTTTTCGGTCTTCAGCTTTTCAATATCAAATTCGTTATTCCATGCTGAATCAATCTGTTTATATGTTTCTACCAGGATATTAAACTGGTTTTGAGAATCGTATTTAGCAGTATAGTCTGTTAACTTCATTAAATTTCCTTAAATAATATTCCTTGTACGGGTAATTTGGTTTTCCCTGAAGAATTTTTCGATCCTGGCCAGGACATCTTCCTGGGTAACATAAGTGAGACAGTCATCCGCCAGCTTTTCAAGGTTTTCCATGGAGCAGCTGCGTATTATTCTTTTAGCATAGGCTATAGTTGACGGCGACATACTCAATGATTCCAGTCCAAGTCCCACCAGCAGAGGAATCGCGAGAGTATCGGCAGCCATTTCGCCACAGAGGCTAACACTCTTATGTGATTTCTTAGCCTCACGTACAATGTGATGGATTGTTCTTATTACGGCAGGACTAAATTCCTGGAACAAGTCAGCCACAAGATCATTACCTCTGTCAACTGCCATAAGATACTGGATAAGATCGTTGGTGCCGATGCTCAGGAAGTCAACTTCAGCGGCAAATTCTTTTGCCATAAGCGCCGCTGTCGGAACCTCCACCATTATACCAATTTTCATATTCTTATCGTAAGGAATTTTATCCTTCTTCAATTCCTGCCGGCATTCATCTATTAATTCTTTGGCCCGGCGGATTTCCTTAATTGTGGAAACCATCGGGAGCATTACCTGGACATTCTTATTCACACTTGCCCTCAGGATAGCTCTTAGCTGTGTCCTGAAAATACCCAGGTTCTCAAGAAGAAGACGTATGCCTCTTAAGCCAAGGAACGGGTTGGGCTCTTTATAGTCGAGCAGCTTAAACTTATCGCCGCCAATATCGAATACCCTTATGGTAAATATCTCAGGATAAATTCTGTTCGAGAGGTTGGTGTATATCCTGGTCTGCTCATCCTCCGAAGGAAATTCTCCCAGTTCCTCGAGGATCTGTTCGGTACGGTAAAGACCGATTCCCTCGGCGCCGCTTGTAACCACAAGATCAATTTCCCCTGTTACATCTACGTTTGCCTGAAGGGTTATTTTTTTACCGTCTGTTGTAACAGCAGGTTTATCTTTAAGCTCTTCAAGTTCTTTCTGAAGCTGCTTCAGTTTCTCAAGTTTCTGATTAAAAAACTCAATTTGTTCTTCTCCAGGATTAATCAGGATATAACCGTGGAATCCATCCACGATAATAGTATCATCCTCACGAATATGGAGCGTCGCATTATGAGTACCAACAACCGCGGGAATATTCAATGACCTTGAAACAATTGCGGCGTGAGAGGTAAGTCCACCATGATCCGTAACAAAGCCCTGCACGTTGCTGCGGCTCAGAAGTATGGTATCTGCCGGAGAAAGGGAGTCGCTTACCACCACAACATCATGCTTAATCTTCGATTGCCATCTTTTCTTCTGAAGATTCCTTATAATCCTGTTCTTTATATCCTCAATATCGTGAGCACGTTCCTTCATATACGATTCGTGAGAGATGAGCATAAGGTCCTGGTACTTAGATATCTCATCGTCCACAATGAATTCGGGCTGTTTCCTTTCAGTCTCAATTCTCTCATAAATATTTCCCAGAAGCACGGGGTCATCGAGTATCATAATTTGTGCTTCAAATATCGCAGCTCTTTCATCCCCCATTTTTTCACGAGCAAATCCCAGTATTTTATTTAGCTCTTTCTTTGATTTATTAAGCGCTTCTTCAAGATTCCTTTTCGCTTCTTCAATGTCGGTGATTTCTCCCCTGTTAATATCTATCTTTTCCTTCATAAAAAGATACGCCTTGCCGATCACTATTCCGGGAGCGGCTGCAATTCCTGCAATCTTATTTTCCGCTTCAAGAAATATTTGTCTGAATGATTTCAAAGTTCGTCAAATCCTCTGTTAAAATAATCTACTATTTCCTTCGCGGCCTGTTCCTCATCCTCGCCGTCAAATGAAAGGGTGACCTCAGATCCCATTTCAGCGGCAAGGGTCATCACACCGATAATGCTTTTGCCATTTATATTCAGGCCATTTTTGGAAATGAAGAACTCACATTTATATTTCGAAGCCATTTTAACTATCGTTGCTGCAGGCCGGGTATGCATCCCTGCCTTATTTATAATTGTTACTGTTTTTTCGATCATTACTTCATTCGTTTAATGAGACTTTCAGCCAGCCATTTAAATATTTCACGGTCTTCTCTGTCTTTCAATACTTTCAAAGACCGCAATGCCCTGCCCGTGTATTTTTTTATTTCTTCCCCTGCATCTTCAATTACCCCGAGCTTTTCATAAAGCCTTTTATATCCTAGTACTTTTCCGGGTTTTACTCCTTTTGATCTGATTAGGGCTTTGAGTAGTTCCTTATCCTTCCCTTTTGCTTTTTCAAGGGCTTTAACAAGAAGATATGTCTTTTTTCCTTCCATAAGATCACCCCCGATCTTTTTTCCGAATTCACCTTCATCTGCTGTTATATCGAGCAGATCGTCCTGAACCTGGAATGCTATTCCGATATTCCTGCCGAAGGAGGACAATGCATTAACAACTCCGGGCGATCCTTTACCTAGTCTTGCACCAAGCGAGCAGCACATCTCCAGCATCGCTGCAGTTTTCTTCTGTATCATCGAAATATACTCGTTAAGTTCGAGCGTCTGACGTGTTTCATATTCCTTGTCAAGACTCTGCCCTTCACAAACTTCCACTAGTCCTTTTGTGAAATCGGCAAATATATCTCTGGTGCCCCCTTTACTGTCCTTCAGCAGGTTTTCATATGCAACGGCAAGCAGACTGTCGCCGGCAAGAATTGCCGTGTGATCATCATACTTAACATGCAGCGTAAGCCTGCCGCGTCTTTTCTCAGCATTATCCATAATATCATCGTGAACCAGGGTAAAATTATGAAGCAGTTCCACCGCGGCACCGGTATAATAGGCATCGGAATATTTACCCCCTGCTGCTTTTGCCGATAATAAAACCAGCATAGGCCTGAGACGTTTACCGCCGCTTTCAATAATGTAATAAGCTGGCGAATAAAGATTCTCCGGTTTTCTGCGGGATAAAGAACGCCTCAATATTCTTTCAACCTGCTTTTGTTCTCTCTCCAGGAGCGACTTATATTTTTGATTAAGGACAGTATTCAATAAAGACTTCCCCTCTCAATTAATTTATTTTCTCTAAATTCTTTAAGTGATGATGAACCGGTGAGATACATAACTTTTCTTATGTGATCGAACCATTCATTCACCAGTTTCTCAACACCTTCAGTATCCTCTTTATCCAGTGTCTGAAGTATTATTCTGGCAGATGCGATAATATCCGCACCAAGAGCAAGTGCTTTGGCTGCTTCAATGGCAGTATTTATTCCCCCTGAGCCGATAAGTGTAAAATCATATTTCTTTTTCAGCTTCGCGGTAGTTCTTAAGCAGTAGGATGTCGGAAGTCCCCAGTCCCAGAATTCTTTAAATTTACCATCCTTATTCCTGAGTATCTCCACTCCTGCCCAGCTTGTGCCACCCGCTCCTGCCACATCAATCCCTTTAACACCGCAGTCGAGCATTTTCTTTGAGGCTTTATCAGAGATACCGGCACCGACCTCTTTAACAATTACAGGAACTTTTACCTGCTTAATCATCTTCCCTAATTTTTTCAATAACCCGGTAAACTCAGGTTCACCCTCTTTCTGTATAAGCTCCTGCAGAGGATTAACATGCACTACCATTGCATCAGCTTCAACAAGGTCGATCAGGAAATTAACCTGATCGAAATTGTCCATCAAAACCAGCTGTGCCGCCCCGATATTTCCCAGGATTGGAATTGATGGAGCATTTTTCCTAATAATTTTATAGGTGGTATGATAATCTTTGTTCTCAAGAGCCTGGCGCTGACTCCCTACACCGAGTGGAATATTGAGATTGTTGGCTGCTACCGAAAGTCTTTCATTGATATTCTCTGCCTCGGCAGTACCGCCGGTCATACAGGAGATCAGAAAGGGATAATTGATTTTCTTTCCTAAAAAAACAGTGTTGAAATCTATCTTCCGGAGGTCAACTTCCGTAATAGCATAGTGTATGAAGTCATAATGCTCAAAACCGTTCGTCTTGCCTTTAAAGGCAACCTTCTCTGTCAGTGACAGTTCTATATGCTCCTTTTTTCTTTTGGAAGTTGAATCCGGGTTATGATTCATCAGTATATGCTTTATTCATAATTTTTTAGGTGAAGCAAAATATCAAAAATTTGAGAAAAATACCTGTTATTAAAATTTGCAGGACAACCTCACAGGCGCGAACTCATTCTGCTTTTTTTGTACAGGTTACGTTAGCTTCCTTTATTTTATACCTGAAATGTTAATCATATCCTGCTTTTCGAATTCAAGCATTGCATTTATCAATCTGAAGTGAGAAAACTTTCTCAAATCTTCCATCCTTATTTTTCCGTCAATAATCTTTCCTGCATCGAGAAGTCTCTCCCGGGCTGTACCTTTAAGAAGAGGACCGGCAGGGGTAATCCAATCTTTACCGTCAAAGAAAACTATATTCGCTATCGAAGTGTCAGTAATGAATCCGTTTTTAACAATCAGGATATCTTCACATTCCTGTTTCATTTTCAGAAGATTATTTATTGTAGTCCTGTCCGTAAATTTATGTGAATATTGAATTTTATCATCTTCAATAAGTTTAAGGGAAAAAATGTGGGGCACGATGTAATATTGAAATTCAGTCTTAACCGAATCCTTGTTGTACAGGAATCTGCATTTTACTATACCTTGAGCAAATGCAGCCGGGGCATTTATCACATCTTCAAGGATGAACTTCGGATCCGCTTCAAACAGAGTTCTGCAGGATCTCTGGTATCTTTCCTGGTGCCATCTTAGATTTTGCGGCAATCCATTCACAATTCTGATAGTTTCAACCAGCGGGTACATATACTTTATTTATCAATTCCTGGTACTCATTTTCAGCATCGCTTAACGCAGTGATTCCTCCGCCGCTCCTGAACCGTAATCCGTTTGATGTCTTTTCAATATATCGGATGATGACAGCACTTTCCAGGTTCCTTCCGTCGAATATCCCGAAGATTCCTGTAAACCAACCTCTGTCCTGCTGCTCTGCACTCTTTATGACCTCTACAGTTTTTTGTTTTGGAGCTCCGCTGACAGAACCTGCGGGAAGCATCTTTACCAGGATGCTGCCCAGGTTATGTTTCCAATCCTTCTTAAGTGTTCCTTTAATCTCTGAGCTCACCTGCAGCAAGTCTTTCTGGTTTGTATGGATTTTGTCAAGGTACCTGAACTTTGTAACAGTAACGTCGACTGCCGAGAGCGAAATGTCATTTCTTATCAGGTCGACTATGGTGTTGTGTTCATATATTTCTTTCTTGCTCTTAAGCAGAATTTCCTCTGCATCAGGCAGTGAGGCATCGATTGTGCCTTTCATAGGGTATGAGAACATTTCACCCTCAGTAATCCTCACAAAACATTCAGGGGAAAAAACAAGAAACTCATCCTTATAGAGGAGTTTATAGGGAGCTTTTGCCGTATAAAATATTTCCTGTAGAGATAAATCTGTTTCAATAGATGTAGGAAAGGTCAGGTTGACCAGATATGTGTCACCCCTCTCGAGGTGATATTTAACTTTTTGAAAAGCTTCAAGATATATTTCTTTTTTAACAGGAAGCTTGCTGAACAGGTTAAGTTTATACTTTCCTGATCCAACATCAAAATTTTTACTACCCTTTATATCGTAGAATATTCCTGTACCGGCAGTCTCATCAAGTTTACAGAGGAACGGCTTTTTTAGTTCAAAATCTGCCAGGAAGAAAAAAGGGGTATCTTCACTGCTGTATGCGTTAATTTTATTAATAAATTCTGGCAGGTTCATTTATCACCATCCGGGCTTAGAAAATTGGTCATCATCTCTTCACCGAATTCCGTAATAATTGATTCAGGGTGAAACTGCACGCCGAACAGATTATACTCTTTATGCCGGAACGACATAATATTATCATCCTCAGAGACTGCCGTAACCTCCAATTCATCAGGCAGGTTCTTTTTATCAATCACCCACGAATGATATAATCCCGCTTTAAATTTTGATGGTATACCCTTAAACAGCACCGAATGCCGTGTGATATTTATTTCTTTAGGCTGACCGTGTACAACAGAAGGAAGATGAATCAGCTCAGCTCCGAAAAAACGAGCGATTACCTCGTGTCCCAGGCAGATCCCCAGCATCGGGATCTTTGAATAATATGCCTTAAGGATATCCTGGAGCCGGGGAAATTCATCCGGGAGTCCGGGACCCGGGGAGATAATCAGCTTTTGATATTTATCTAGTTTACTGATCCGCAGTTCTTCATATGGAATGACATCCAGACCAACACCGGCTATCCTTCTAACAAGTTCAACTATGTTGTAGGTGAAAGAATCATTGTTGTCAATCAGTGCAGTTTCCATAATGCAGAATGAATTATTCCTTCAGTTCCTGAATTTTTCTGTCTATAAAACGGGAACTTTCAGGCATCATCTCTTTAGCCTTCTGATAAGTTTCCAGGGCCTTCTCATTATCACCTTTCGCCTGGTAAGCCTCCCCAAGTCCGTAATAAGCTATCCCTGAATTAGGATACACCTCTATATTCAGGTTGGCAACGCCGAGTGCCTCATCATATCTTTTTTCATCATTCAGCATCTCAACAAGTTTGACGAGAGTGTGAGGTGAAAAATCATAAGTAAAGCTGCCGTAGTATTGATCGTGCAGCTGATGATAAGTACTTATCGCCTGAGGGAGGCCTTTTTCTTTAATCGCTGTCATCAGGACATCCTCAAGCATCAGAGGTTTCTTATTTCCCCGGTGGCAGGTAACACATTTAACCTTCATAATATCGCTGGTGTATTCAGATAATTGCGATAGATAATCCTGGTTAATCCCCATAACCATTTTCAGCATTATTCTCGCCTCTTCCTTTTCTTCTTTTTTGTCAGATGGAAAATCAAGTTTATCCGTACCCTCCTGATCAGCGTGGCAGAATCCACAGTTCACGCCCAGTGCTTCTGTAAAGGATCTCATTGTTCCTAGCAGTTTTTCTTTGGAAATCAGTTTGGGCAGCACCTGCAGATTTGTGAATTTATCGGGGATCTGAGCATGCGAAAATACAGATGATAAGAATATAATTGATGCCAGGATAGTCAATTTCTTAAACATATACATATGCCTCCGGATTTTTATCTGAATTTATTTAAGGATTTAATATAAGTTATTCTAAAAAATAAAACAGTTCCAGCCATTTAGAAAATTATCCTGAGGTAGAATCTGATTCCGTTCTATTCCGGGTGGACGCTCTCAAGAAGCCAGGTATCTGCCTTTTGGAGGCCGAGATGGGGCCAAAGAGAGGCCGGATGAAGGTGACTGATGACAGTCAGAAAGTCGCCAGAAGGTCGTCAGAACCAAAAGAAAGTTAACTGAGCCTTTTTGTTTTGATTCGGAAAAAGACTAAGTTTTTTCCGTTTAAGTTAAGTTTTCTTTAAGGAACAACTGATGCAAAAACCCCGCTTAAGCTTCTGGCAAATCTGGAATATGAGTTTCGGATTCCTTGGTATTCAGTTCGGCTTCGCACTTCAAAATGCAAATGTAAGCAGAATATTTGAAACATTGGGTGCTGATATCGATTCAATCCCTATATTATGGATCGCGGCACCAGTAACAGGGCTTATAATACAGCCAATCATCGGACATTTCAGCGATAAGACATGGACAAGGCTCGGCAGAAGGAGACCGTATTTCTTCGGCGGTGCAATCCTTGCATCTATAGCCATCATCTTTATGCCTAACTCCCCTGCTCTCTGGGTTGCTGCAGGGATGCTGTGGATAATGGATGCATCAATAAACATTTCGATGGAACCTTTCCGTGCGTTTGTCGCTGATAACCTGCCGTCTGAACAGCGAACCATCGGGTATTCAACGCAGAGCTTTTTTATCGGGATTGGAGCCGTTGTGGCCTCAGCTCTTCCTTATATGCTTACCAACTGGTTTAATATTGCAAACACTGCGCCTGCAGGTCAAATACCTGATTCGGTTAAATTCTCATTTTACATAGGGGGTGCTGTATTTTTCCTGGCTGTCTTGTGGACGGTTGCAACTTCCAAAGAATATTCGCCGGAAGAATTAAAACGATTTACTGAAAATGAAGCTGAGCTTCAAAAGGAAGCCGGCTACAAATCTCCGATTGATGTATCGGCCTCTAAATTTTTCAGCAACGGATTTATATGGCTGGTGATCGGGCTGGCCTGTTCAGCCGTATTGTATTTCATTTTAAATGAAAATGATTTCGGATTATATGTTTTGTTCGTAGGACTGGTGGCATTTGGTTTCGTGCAGCTCGTCGCCGGACTGATGACCAAATCGGGAAATACCAAAAATGGCTTTGTTGTTGTCACCAACGACTTATATAAAATGCCTACTACGATGAAGCAGCTTGCCGTGGTTCAGTTCTTTTCCTGGTTTGCTTTATTTGCTATGTGGATATATACCACTCCTGCAGTTACTCATCATATATACGGGGCAACCGATCCGACATCCGAATTATTTAATAAAGGAGCCGATTGGGTAGGAGTGCTTATGTCGGTCTACAACGGCTTCGCTGCAGTTATGGCTTTTGTTCTTGTATGGCTTGCAAAAAGGACCAGCAGGAAAAGCGTTCATATGATAAGTCTTGTAATTGGCGGAATTTCCTTTGCATCATTCTATGTAATCCGGAATCCCGATCTCCTTCTCATATCAGAACTGGGAATAGGACTTGCCTGGGCATCTATACTTGCGATGCCTTATGCAATTCTTGCGGGTTCCATTCCTCCTGAAAAGATGGGAGTTTATATGGGCATATTCAATTTCTTCATTGTCATACCGCAGATCACTGCTGCAGCAATACTCGGCTGGTTTGTAAGAGTTCCTTTCGGAGGAGAAGCTATCTATGCCCTGCTTCTCGGTGGAGCTTCAATGATATTCGCTGGAATTATGGTAATGTTTGTAAAAGATGTGGACGAAGTCAATTAACAATTGATAATTTATAATTAACAATTCTGCGGGGTTTAGCCTTTTACACTGCCGAGGGTAAGGCCGGAAACCAGCCATTTACTTAATACAATGAATAATATTACCACGGGAATACTAACAATAAGAGCGGCGGCTGCGTATAAACCCCACTCTGTAGTTAAATTGGATTGAAATGATTTTAGTCCCAGCGGCAGAGTATAAAGCGATGAATCCTGCAGAACCTGTGCAGCCACGATATACTCGGACCAGGCTGTCATAAAGGAAAAGAGGGCTGTAATTACAAGTGCCGGCGCGGCCAGCGGAAAAATGATCTTGTAAAATGCCTGCCACCTGTTGCACCCGTCTATTCTGGCACTTTCTTCAAGACTGAGAGGGATTGTATCGTAATAGCCTTTCATCTGCCATACACAAAATGGAAGTGCTGTTGCTGAATAAACTATTATAATTCCCAGGTAGCTGTTTATTAATCCAAGCTTAATAAGCATTATATACATCGGGAGGAGGAGCATTGTTGCCGGGAACATCTGAGTGGTTAATAATCCCAGCATGCTAAACTGTTTGCCGATAAATTGGAACCTTGACAATGCATATCCGGCAGTGGAAGCAAGTATTACACCAGTAACCGTCACAACAAAAGATACTATTGTACTGTTCCATACCCAGGTTAGAAAAGGTCTGTTTGTGAAGAGCTCAACATACTGTTTGAAGGTTGCACTATCAGGTATAATTGCAAGGGATGTTGAAAGGAGTCTGTCGTTAGGACGTATTGATATCGTAAATACATTTATTACCGGATACAGGGCAACCAGCGTAAATATTATCAGGAATAAATATGTTAGGATGTCGGCAAGTAATTTTTTTCTATTCATACTTTTTTAATTCACATTACAAATATTGCGGCTCTATTAATAAAACTTTGTTTTAATAAATTGATTCAGTCGCTCTTGTCCTCCTCAGAAAAGTCAATCCGAACGCAAGGAGAATTAAAAATATAACCACACTGAATGCAGCAGCGTACCCGTATCTATATAAATTAAATGCCGCCTTATAAACAAACGACACAAGTATATGAGTTTTATCCGATGGCTCTCCCGCATTACTTACCAGCCAGACTACGTTTATATTATTAAAGGTCCATATTACACCAAGAGTAATAGCAGGGATCATCACAGGCTTTATCAGTGGTATTGTAATGGATTTCAGCTTTTGGTACCATTTTGCTCCGTCGATATCAGCTGCTTCATATAGTTCTTTAGGGATACTCTGCAGCGCGCCGAGCGCTATTATCATCATAAACGGAAATCCCAGCCATATGTTGGTCATTATCACTGCCATAAAGGCTTCTACGGGCGACTTCAGCCATTCAACAGGCGACATCGAGAGGAACTTAACAATTATCAGGTTAATTGCGCCGTATTCATAATTAAACATGCCCCTCCAGGTTAAAGCGACGATGTACTGCGGTATTGCCCACGGGAGAATCAGCAGCGTTCTGAATATGCCTGAACCCGGAAGGCTGCGGTTTATAAGCAGCGCAAGAGTAACACCAAGTACAACGTGAAAAACAATGTTTGTGCCTGTCCATATTATCGTCTTCAGAAAGAATTCATAGAACTGCGGTTCGGCAAACACTTTTGCATACTGGTAGAAGCCGACTATACTCCAGTCGTTGATATGAGCAAGACTCATATTAGAAACAGAAAGAACAATGTTATAAATAAAAGGATAGAGGATCACAGCAATCATTAAGATCATTGCGGGCAGAAGCAAATAGTAGGCAAACTTATCCCGCTTAAAATTCCTGAAGAAAGCCGTAATGCTTTTTCTTGTAAAAAATATAAGTGCGAACACGGCAAGAAAGAAGATAACAAAAACAATCGTTCTACCGACGGGGTCTTCATAATCCTCTCTAAGTTCCTTAATCTTTTTGACAGCTTCCACCTGCATCTGCTTTGCCGCTTTCTGAGGAGTGATCGCGCCTCCGAGAACTGCCTGGTAGGCTGGACGCATAGCATCCCAGATAGCACGCATTTCTGTTACAATAGGAAGAGCGATCCCGTGGTCGATCTGGTTCTTCGAATTTATAAATATCTCATCGTTGGTCAGTTTAGGGTTGGAGTAGAGTTCCTTCCTGCTTGGAAATGTTTTTATCTCCAGCGCGGTTTCAAGCTGCTTTTCAGGACTCATTAAAAATTTAAGAAGATCTTTTATCTCGCCCAGCTTTTTCTTATCAACATTTATATTGATGGAATAGCCTTTGGGAGCAACCATGGGAGTTGCATACTTCCCTGTCTCAGTAATGATGGGGAGGACGGATATTCCATAATTTATGCCGGCGTTGCCGTAGCTCGACCATGACCAGTCGCCATTAATTATCATTCCCGCCTTTCCCTCTTTGAAAAGAACATCGGCGATATCATAATCAGCTTCACCGGGGATGATCTTGTACTTATCACGAAGGTCTGCTATAAAATTAAGGGCATTCACCATTGCAGGAGTATTCAATGTAGGAGTATCAGTACTATCTAGCACCCAGCCCCCGAAGCCGGTAAGAAAAGGGATAAAGAAATAAGGCTCAGTGTAGTTCCAGACCAATCCATACTGATCAATCCTGCCGTCCCCGTTCAAATCCTTTGTAAGCTTCTTCCCTATCTCAATCAATTCTTTATCTGTTTTTGGAGGAACCGGAACAAGATCCTTATTATAGACAAGAGTAAGATGATTGCCAAGCTTATCCGCCAGCTGCCAGAGGTGACCCTTATAAGTAATCAGCGCTTTATCATTAAAATGAGAGAGATAATCTTTTGAAAAAACATTTTCGAGAGGTTTAATGATCTCCATATCAGCGAAAGGTCCCACCTGATCGGATGGTCCATATATAAGATCGGGGCCCTGTCCCCCTATCGCCGCGACTATATAGCCCGACCGCATTTCCTCGGTTTCTTTGTAAAGCTGGATTATCTTCATACCGGGGTGCAGCTTTATATACTCGTCGATCTGGTTCTGGAGGACATTCTTTTCCTCGGGACGCATATTATGCCAGATGACAATCTGGTTTTCCGGTTCCTTATGCGCACACCCTGAGAAAAGCAAACCAGCCAGAATGAGAAATAAGAGTAGGAATTTTGATCTGATCATTAATTACCTGAAAATAGCTGGGTAAAAATAGGTAAAGGGAAAGAATGTTGAAAGTGAACTAAGAAGAGCTTCAGCTATGCGAAGATGCCCAATCTCCAATCTTTGCTGCAAGTTCTCTCATGATTTCATCATCAGTTCTACCCGAACTTTTAAGCATATGAAATGAATGATCAGCACCATCGATTAAATGGAGAGATGCTTTGTTCCCAAGTTTTTTAATGACAGGTTTTAATAATCCTGGTTCGGCAAGTTTGTCCCTTATACCCTGCAGAAAAAGCATAGGTACACTGACATTAAATAAATGTTCCGATCTTTCTGTTGAAGGTTTGCCCGGAGGATGAAGAGGGAATCCAATAAATACTATCCCCTTAACATTTTCGAGCGGCTCTTTGGATTCAGCCATTGAGGTCATTCTGCCGCCCATCGATTTACCGCCTGCGAAGACCGGAAGACTGCCTGAATAATCGCTTGCAGCTTTAACTGCAGAGCGGACCGTCTCCATTAGAACAGGGGCAAAATCAGGTCTCTTTTTCTTATTTTCAGTATAAGGGAAATTATATCTTAAAGTCCCGATCCGTTCATCAGCAAGGTAATCTGCAATGGTTTCCATAAACAAATGATTCATATCCGCTCCTGCACCGTGAGCCAGCACCAGGAACAGGCTGGCTTTCTCAGGAAGAATTACAATCCCGCTCACCTTGCCTGAATTTTTTGAGGCAGTGAAAGTGATATTGTGGGTGGTTTTTTTCATAAGGCGGAATATACATGAAACAAGGAAAAAGAAAAAAGGAACAAGGAACAAGTAAGAACTGCGTCTGGCAGGCTCGTCCCGATAGGACTCGGACCCAGGCAGCATTTATCGAAAAAATTAAATAGGGATACAGGCTGGTGAAATATTATCAAGAATTGTATACATTACTTAAAAGAATATTTTGCTAATATGATATCAGATTACCGTTTAAAGCTCTTAAATTTAGTCAGAGATTTTTATCAATCTGCAGTAAAAATAAACGGAATTTACAGAATTGCGTTAATAGGCTCTCTTCTTACAGATAAAGTAAGACCAAAAGATGCAGATATTCTGATTACAATATCTGACGACCTGGATTTAATTTATCTGGCAAAAATCAGCAGAAGGCTGCAGGGGAAAGCTGGCAGTATGGCAAGCGGTGCAGATATATTTTTAACAAACACAGAAATGCAATATATAGGAAGAATTTGTATATGGAAAGATTGCAGACCGGGCATAAGAGTAAGATGTGATGCACTAAATTGTGGGAAAAGGGAATATTTACATGATGATTTACAATCTGTAAATCTTTCAAATGAAATAACAATTAATCCACCACTAATATTATTCCCTGAAATCAAAAGAAATTCCAAAATACCTTTAGATGTTGAAGAAGAATTGATAGGCAATTACAGCTCAGCAGTTAAGCCGTCAGATGATTTAACAAAAAAATAATGAGTCTAGATTATGCCAGATTACAACAACACCCCTCTCCCGGAATGTGAAGGATTTACTCCGATGCAAATGCATAAAATAATTTACTATCCTTTTGATGAAAATTGCCCTATTAAAATAAACAAATTAAATAATGAAGTATTGACCAGTGAAAGTCCTATTCTTAAAATCATATTAGAGCTTTTATTTATAATAAAAGCGAAGAAAATAAAACTCACTCAAAATGGGAACCTTCCTCTTAAAGTTATTAAAGAAATTTATTCCCAAAAATATTTGCCTGAAAGATGGATAGAAAATGGAATCGTGAAAATAAGAACAGAGACAGACTGGCTAGTTATCCACAATATTAAACTTGTTTTAAAACTTGCGGGTCTTGTGAGAATGCAATACCACTATTTATTACTGACAAAAAAATGTGAATCATTATTAACGAATGAGAAGTATTCAGAGTTATTTTATGAGTTCCTAAAAACCTTTACCTTAGAATTTAATTGGGCGTATAATGATAGCTATAATGATGAAATCCTTGGTCAATTAGGGTTTTTGTACAGCTTATATCTTTTAAATAAATACGGGAAAGATGAAAGAGATTTGAAATATTATACTAATTTATATTTTTCTGCTTTTCCATCATTCGTTGAATATGACAATAATCATTCAATGAAAGAATCTGCATTTCACACAAGGTTTATTGAACGATTTTCTATATGGATTGGATTTGCGGAAGATGAGATTATAGAGGGTAAAAAATATTATGAGTGTAAAATATTAATTAAAAGCAAAAAATTATTGGAACAGTTTTTACAAGTTTAGTAAAATCAAATTTATCCAAAATAAATGATTCGATTGAATGATTCTTAACGAGGGATCCAAAATAATATAGCAGATATTCCGGGACAGATCGAAACCACCATTTTTTGGGATAGCATTATGACGAACGTTAGTTTGTAAAGATAAAAATGCTCATAAAAAGTTATATCCGGTACGGATAGTTAAAAGAATAAAATTATACACCATAATAAATTCCTGAAAAGTTTACGATGAAGAAGTTTGATCATGTTTCCGGCAATCATTTACAAATAGACGGCGCAAGGATTTATTATGAGATATTAGACTTATGGGTAAAACCGGTACTGTTAAGGTTGTAAGAATTCCCTTTCGTTAGAAGCTTAAATTTCTGAAATATGTCCAGGTATGAAAGTGATCAAAGATCTTAATTAAAAATAAAAGAGGAACAAATTATGAACAAGCAGATTCTGATCTTCATTGCACAACTCATTTTACTGGTAAACATTCCTACAATTTCGACATTTTCCCAGGATCAGGATGACGAGGCTGCGGTCCGCAAGATTATCCAGGATGAAATTGATGCATGGAATAAGGGAGATGCAGTTGAATATGGAGAGCATTTTGCGAAGGATGGCACATTCACAAATATTTTAGGTGTTTATTACACGGGTCACGATGTTTTTGTCAAAGAGCATGAACAGATCTTCAAGAGTATTTTCCTGAAGAGTAAATTACAACAAGACGTCATTTCCCTCCAGTTTGTTGATCCTGACGCAGCAGTCGTAGAGGTACTTACTGCTGTATCAGGAATGCAAAAAGTTCCCGGCCGCAAGGATAATTTTGACTCAAAAGGACGTCTGCGAACACGACTTCTTCAAGTGGCTGCTAAGAGACACGGGAAATGGGAAATAGTCGCTTATCATAACGTTGAGGTAAAAGATGCTCTGCATGCACCAGAACCAAAGTAGGTCTTAATTTTTGTTTCGGAATTGTTAATAAATCCTTTTTTCAAGAGAGTTCCTTTAGAAGAACCAGAAAATTCTAACGGATCTCCTCTCTTTCTCTATAATTTTATGGCGAATAGTGTTACATTTGATATACATTATTTGCATTTAATCCAGTATAAAAATAATTTTTATCCCTAATTTTGTGGAATTATGGCCAAAGAGACCGAAGAAAAAAATATTACCGTAAACAGGAAAGCAAGGCACGAATACACTATTCTGCAGACCTATGAAGCAGGAATTGTACTCCAGGGGACCGAAGTTAAAGCACTAAGGCAGGGTAAAGCAAACCTGGTTGACAGCCATGCAAACCTGGTTAACGGCGAGGTCTTTCTTTTCGGAGCTCACATTAGTGTTTATGAACAGGGCAATATCAACAACCATGAGCCCACAAGAACCCGGAAATTGCTCCTTAATAAGAGCGAGATCAAAAAATTAATAGGGAAAGTTAAAGAGAAAGGCTTAACATTAATTCCATTAAGATTATATTTCAGGAATGGAAAAGTAAAAGTTGAGCTGGCGCTGGCCAAAGGTAAAAAAGTATATGATAAGAGAGAATCGATTGCGAAGAGAGACAGGCAGAGAGATCAGGAAAGGAGTATCAAATAGCAGGAGGGAATGAATGTATGGATGTATGATTGTATGGGTTGGGATGGAAGAGTGGATGGTTGAATGGTTGTATGGGTTGGAATGGATGGATGTTGCCTGCTGTTGGGTAGAAGTTTTTTAGTTTTTTAATTATGCGGATGTTTGATGAAGGAAGAACTAATAATTAAACTCAATGAGAATAAGAATATAAATCGTGGTTACAGAGACCTGATTGTTTGGCAGGAAGCAGTTGATCTGTATTCTTTTGTTAAGCAAAAATTAAATCTGTTAAATAGTATTTCTTATAAGGTCAAAGCTTAGGTGGAGGATTCAATATTTTCTGTATCTTCAAATATTGCTGAAGGATACTCGAGAAGATCAATAAAAGAAAATATTCAATTTCTATCTGTTGCTCTGGCGTCTTTAGGTGAGAATTATTCCCAGGTATCTACTTTGACAAATTCTGAGGATCTGGATTTAGCATGGTTTAATGAATATGATCGGAAACATTATTCTCTTGAGAATAAACTTGTTAAGTTAAATAGAATTTACGTTTTGAAGTTAAAAGTGAAAGATGAATGGAAAAATGATTATATGTTGAAGGAATGATGAGGAATGTGACAGTATGGTTTGGAAGATTGAACCATACGATCATACAACCATACAGTCATACAAACGTGAGGAATAATGGGGGTTGTATGTGTAAGAGTTGGGATGGAAGAGTGGATGATTGATTCCACCAGACGGGACAGGTTGAATGATTTGATAATAAATTTTTATAAATATTAATAAATTTGAGAGATAAATTGTCGTTTCCCGCTATAAATGAGCAAATGGACCTTATAAAAAGGGGTGCATTTGAGATAATTCCGGAAGATGAACTAGTCACTAAGTTAGAGAATTCGCTTAAGAAGAATATTCCGTTAAGTATTAAGCTGGGATGCGACCCGAGCAGGCCCGATCTTCATATAGGACATTCTGTGGTTTTGAGGAAACTTGCTCAGTTCCAGGAACTGGGACACCAGGCTATACTCATAATCGGCGACTTTACCGGAATGATTGGAGATCCATCCGGCAGGAATGTTACCCGTCCTTCCCTTTCGCTTGAGGAAACCAGGCAGCACGGACTGACATATTTCGAGCAGGCATCTAAAATACTGCATAAAGAACAGACCAAAATTGTTTACAACTCAGAATGGCTCGGGAAGATGAGTTTTGAGGATGTAATACACTTAGCTTCTAAATACACAGTAGCACGAATGCTTGAAAGAGATGATTTCACAAAGCGATATAAGGGAGGCGAGCCAATAAGTCTCCACGAACTCCTCTATCCTCTTGCGCAGGCAATGGATTCAGTGGCAATAAAAAGCGATGTTGAACTTGGCGGTACCGATCAGAAATTCAACCTGCTGGTAGGCAGAGACATTCAACGTGAATTCGGAGTTGAGCCCCAGGTAATTCTCACAATGCCCCTTCTGGTAGGCACAGACGGCGTCGAAAAAATGAGCAAATCATATAATAATTATATCGGCATTTCGGATACCCCGGGAGATATGTTTGGTAAGACTCTTTCGATCCCCGATGAATTAATATATACATATTTTGAACTTGCAACAGATATTCCAAACAAGGAACTTTCAGAGATAAAAAATCAGCTGGACGGACAAACAGTTAATCCCCGCGATCTTAAAAGGCAGCTGGCAAAAGTTCTTATCAGAATGTACCACAACCCTGAGGCTTCAGAGGAAGCTGAAAAAGAATTCGATAAGATCTTTATTCAAAAGGAAATCCCTGATGATATCCTTGAAATAAAATTAGATGAGAACTCCGAAATCGGAATACTCGACTTGATAGTGAAAGTCAATTTTGCTTCTTCTAAAGGGGAGGCAAGAAGACTCGTAACCCAGGGGGGTGTATCAATCGACGGTGAGAAGATCGACGATATAAATGCGGAGATATCCCTGGAGAAACCCAAAATTCTTAAAGTAGGAAAACGAAAGTTTATTAAAATTACATCATAACTTAGAAAGGAGATGATATATTGTATGTTCCAACTAAAATTTTCTTTACCAAAGGGGTAGGCAGACATAAAGAGTATTTAACGTCTTTCGAGCTGGCACTTAGAAGTGCGGGGGTTGAAATATGCAATTTAGTAACAGTCAGCAGTATTTATCCCGTAGGCTGTAAGAAAATAAGTAAAGAAGAAGGGTTAAAGGAACTCTCACCTGGCCAGATTACCTTTGCAGTTATGGCCCGCAATTCAACAAATGAACCAAATCGATTGATAGCAGCTTCGATTGGAGCAGCGCTTCCTGCTGAGCCTTCCCAGTATGGATACCTTTCAGAGCATCATCCATTCGGAGAGACTGAAAAAGTCGCTGGTGAATATGCGGAGGATCTTGCCGCAACTATGCTGGCAACAACTTTAGGTGTTGAATTTAATCCCGATACGGATTGGAGTGAAAGAGAAAACCAGTATAAAATGTCAGGTAAGATCGTAAGATCATTTAATATAACACAATCAGCTGAAGGTGATAAGAACGGATTGTGGACGACTGTACTTGCCATTGGAGTTCTTTTACCATAGCTGAGTAAATAAATTTGTTTAATGAATTTACCTTCTGGATTTTATTTATAATAATTGCGCTGATAATTATTATAATTGATTTATATGTAACTGATCACAGACAAGGTAAAATAGGTTTAAAAAGAAGTCTGATCTGGAGCGGTGTATGGGTAAGTACCGCTCTTCTTTTTTTCGTCGCCATTCATTTCTTCCTTGAAAAGGGTCCTCAGCGTAGTCTCGAATTTATAACCGGCTACCTCATTGAATATTCTCTCTCAGTTGATAACCTGTTTGTGTTCCTCCTGATCTTTAAGACGATGGGAATCACCAATGAAAACCAGCCCCATATACTTAAATGGGGAATACTGAGCGCTATAGTTCTGAGAATTGTATTTATACTTATCGGAGTAGGACTAATAAATCTATTCCAGCCGATCATCTATGTATTCGGAGCCATACTTCTCTACGGGGCATACAAAATGGCTTTTGGAGAGGATAAAGAAATTGACTGGGAGAAACATCCTGTTATAAAGTTTATCAGGAAGTTCTTCAACATTCTGCCTGATTATAAGGGAAAAAAATTCTTCACAAAAAGAAACGGAACAATTTACGCTACTCCAATTTTTCTCACCCTGCTTTTAATCGAATCATCAGACATCGTTTTTGCTGTGGATTCGATCCCTGCGATAATCGCTATAACAAGGGATCCTTTTATAATAATAACTTCAAACATATTTGCTATACTAGGATTGCGGGCCTTGTACTTCTCGCTTGCCGGAATTGTTGATCTGTTTGTTTATCTCAAGTACGGTGTTGCAATAATCCTGTTCTATGTCGGAGTTAAAATGATGATCTCCGATTTTTACCACATCCCCACCCCAGTATCCCTTGGAGTAATAATCGCACTTCTTGCAGGGTCAATTATACTATCTTTGATCCATCGAAAAAAAATGAAAGAGAAGGGTTGATCAACGCTTTTTCAGTCCGTATAGGTTAATAATAACAGCAGACAACAATCCCACGATCATTGGCTCAATTTCATAAAGTGAACCGGTTATAATTGCACCTTCTCTTAAAAAATACCAAGTGGTGCTTAGGAAGATTGCCGTGATCATTTCTATAGTCATTATTTTATTGCTTATCCTGAGCTTAGGGTAGTAGGAACTGATGACCGCGGGGATGACAGCCGGGATGCAGAGGGAACCGAGGGTGTACCAGATCTCAATCACTGAGGGAATTTCATACGCGAGAAAAATTGACAGCAGTCCGCTTATAACGAGGCCTGTAATTGTATAAGATTTTAATTTCCGTTCACTCCCTCCTTTTTTCAGTCGGAAAATGAAGTCCCTGCCGATTGTTGTCCCACTGAGAAAAAGGAAGCTGTTAGAAGTTGACATTATAGTGGCAAACAACCCAGCATAAAATATTCCTTTTATTCCTGAAGGCAGAATTTTTTCAGCAAGAAGAGGGTATGAAAGTACAGGCTGATCTACGCCCGGCAGACTCGCTCTTGCGAATAATCCGGTTGAAGTAGTAAGGAAATCAAATAAAGCCCAAAAAGTAATCGAGATAATTATTCCTTTTACGGCAACATTCCCGTCTTTTGCTGCATAGCAACGCTGATGAAAACCGGGATCGGCAAATGTCCACATTGCAATCAGGAACCATACTGTAATAAACAAGGGGGATGCTCCGCCCGTAAGTTCCAGGTGGGTCCGCGGAAGTGATGAAGAGAGATAATCGTAACCTCCAAAGTTGATTCCGCAAAAGATAAGCATAAGTATGAATCCGCCGAACATAACAAAGAACTGGAATGAATCAGTAAACACATTAGAACGGAAGCCGCCCTGCAGTAGGTAAATCATTGAAAGGATAACAGAAATAAAGAGACTGAGGATGACCCCCGTATGGAAGATCAGCGAGATGAGATTTGCTGTCATTAGAACATAAGGTGCAGGTGAGACAAGCACAAAAACCAGAATAGCAGATATCATTCCGGTTGTTTTTCCATAGGTTTCCGAAATTTTATCGGGAATTGTAAAAAGAGAAGCCGAACGGATTTTCTTTGCGAAAAAGATCGCAAATAAAAATGCGAACACATAATAGGGAAATCCCTGGGTAAACCAGCTGGCTATTCCATACCGGTAGGTGAATTCCCCTACTCCGAGTATACCGCCATACCAGGTTGATACGTTTGTAAGAATGAAGAGGAAGAGTCCGATTTTGCGTCCCGATAAAAGGTAATCATCGGCCTCACCTTTGGTGTTCCTGCCAGATATAAAGCCAATGAGCAGAACAATCCCGAAGAAGAGTATGATTATTGCTATGTCGAGGGAATTAAATGAGATCATGCTTTTGAAGCGTGTTGAAATCTCTGATCACGAAAATCATCCCGCCGGTAATCTTTAATCTGACTTTTTCTCTGACGGCAACATTGCTGGTACTTTCTCTCTGTCCGAAAGGAAGAAGGGTCTGTTTTAGCGGATATTTTAATCCACTTGAGGTTATCATTGTCTTATCATCGAATCCATAAAGTGATATTGTTTCATCCGGTACAGTATTCAGTTCAACTTCACCGCTATATGGGGTAAGAATGGATTTATCTGAAATAATCCTGACTTTAATCTTATCAAAGAACTTGATGACGATTCCCACATTGCAGAAGCTGTGGTCGAGGCGGTCACCTATAGCACCAAGCAGCACAGTTTCCTTAGATTTCTTTTTGATTGCAAACTTCAGGCATTTCTCGACATCTGTGTCATTCTGCCTTTTAATCTCAATTATTTCAGATTTATTTTGAAAGAATCGAAGGGTTTCATCTTTTACTGAATCGAAATCACCAATGATGTAAGCAGGGATGATACTCATCTTCTTCGCTGTATCTGCGCCGCCGTCTGCACAGATCAGGGTATTATAGCCCATTGACTGAAGATACTTAATCACCTTCTTTGAGGGAGGCTTCCCATTAGCGAGTATAATACATTTATTCAAACTGGTTTCCTGCTTCGATGTTAAAGAAAAACCCTGAAATCTCGCTAAAAGCGGGTCGGGCAAGTTCAGGATGACAGAACTTGTTCGGGCTGATAACGTATCTATAACCCAACCTGGATGCCGGCAAGAAAATTTCGTTCAGCTGCCGGGAAAAACTCGGGACCAATAGCATTTGCTGAATAAAGATTATCAAAAACATTATTAGCCTGGATAAATACTTTTGAGCTGTTCCATGCACTTAGTAGATTGAACTCATAGCTACCGGTAAAATCAGCCGTGAAGTATGCATCGTTTTTGTTATCACTGTACGAAATAAAATCCGGGTGCTGATCAAGGTATTGCGTTATCTTCCTATCATAGTTGTCAGAATAAAATGCTCCGACATACCTTCCTGTGAACTGCAGAAATATACCATAGTTGTTATAACTTATACCAAAATTAGCAAGAAAATCGGGAAAACCGCTGATCCTGTTTCCGCTGAGATCAAGATACTCATCGCTGCTAAGGTATTGCCGGCCGTCTTCAATTGTATTTTTACTGAATGTGGCATTGCCGACGAGCTTCAAATCTTTCCCAAGGTTTAGTATTCCTGATAATTCAACGCCGGTATGGACTGTGCGATTCACATTGCCTGTAACAGGCTGACCGAACCTGTCGACCTGACCGTTCTTAACTATCTCATTATCGAACAGCATATAAAAAAGATTCAGTGTAAGGTTTAAATCCTTAGTCTGAAATGATGACCCCAGCTCAAAATCATTCATAGTTTCCGGTTTTACAAACGGTTCATCATAATTGTATGAACCGTCAGGATTTTGCTTGAATTGCGGTACTGCACCGCCGCTTGATTCTGCTGCATCATAATAGTTGGTAAGTCTGGGTTCACGGGATACTCTTGCATAAGATAAATATACGTTCAGATTCGAATTGAACTTTGCGTTTACACCCAGTCTCGGGTTAAAAAATAAATTGCTGACTGAGAATTCATGCCCGAGATATTTCTCATTATAAAGTCTGTATTTATGATAGGCAGCCTGGATTTCACCCAGAAGATTAAACATCGGGTTGATGTTATACTCTTCGTGAACAAATCCGTTTATTATATCTTTTCCGCCGTTGTAAAAGTAATAACGGAAGTTTTTCGTAATTCCCTCAGGAAGGTTCTCACCAAAGTTTACAGATCCCCAGTGATCCGATTTATGTTTCCTTATTTCCGCTCCAATTATCAGCTCACCATTCTGATGATTATAACTCATACGTGGTATCCAGCCGTACTGAGTATTGTCAACCTGTGCGCGGATAAGAACATTACCGGGATTCTGTGCCGGGTGGAAACCATATTCGCCTGTAAGTCTGAGATAAGTAGTATCTGCCCAGGAACCATCGAAATCAAAGAAGCCGTCCCCTGTTACGAGAAATAAGGCAGAGTTAAAAGTAATATTATCGTTAAACCTGTATTCATTCAGAAGCTCATAATGAGGCTGCGAGAAATTTTCGATCTCTGTCGGTCTTCTTTCCAGCGTATCCGTATATCTACCCAGATCTGCTTCCCAGTAGGAATAATTAGCTTGCCTTAACTCTCTGTCCTTAATAGCAAACTTAGGCAGGCCGGTGAAAGCCAGTCCGTCTGCAACAGGACCGCCGTAAAAGTTTACCTGCGAAGTAAGTTTATCATCATACCTTACCGCAGAAAGGTGATAGGAGTTAAACTTAACCCAGGAACTGAATCTGTAGCCGCTGCTCAGTATCTGCGACAATTTTGCATACACAGAATATTTCTTGTCTATTAGTCCGCTGGAAAATGAAGCACTGTATTTTCTCGTATTATAGCTGCCTGCTGCAGCAAAGAAATTTGTCTGAGGCTGATTTGTGAACGTCGAGGTTATAATATTAATACTGCCCCCGATTGCTGGATAACCTGAGGCTCCGCTTCCTGCTCCTCTCTGCACCTGTATAAGATCGGTACTCGCGAGCAGGTCGGGAAAATCAAGCCAGTAAACATTATGATCCTCAGGATCATTCTGTGGAATACCATTTATCGATACCGATATCCTCCGTTGGTCAAATCCTCTTATACTAAGGTAGTTATACCCGATTCCGTTACCATTCTCCGAATAAAATGTTGTGGAAGGAAGGGTACTGAGGTATTCGGGAATATCCTGTACGGTATAATTCTCCTCTATTTCTTTCCTTGTAACTTTATCGAATGTAACAGGAGTAATGCCCTTCTTTCCAATACTCCCCTCCACAAAGACTGTCTGTGAAGGAATGATCTCCGGCGAAAGCTTGACAACAAGATTCTTCAAATCCCTGTTCCGCAGTGATATTTTCATAGAAGTGTAGCCGACATAACTTACCTTCAGAATATCACTTGCTCTGATATTCCCTGAAAGCGTAAAGCTGCCGTCCTGTTCAGTGGCGGTTCCCAACTGTTTATTTTCTATTAAAAGGTTGGCTGACGGAAGAGGCTTAAGTGTTTCGGAATCAAGCACCTTTCCTCTGATTACAACGTTTTGTGAAAAAAGAGAAATGTTTAAAAGAAAAAAAGAATAACCAAGTATTTCATTTTATCACCTCTGTATAAAAAAATAGCCGTTTGAAGAAACGGCTAAATACTTAATTATTCCCTAAGCAGGCTATTTAGCCCGTTTCCCTACGCTGGTATTACCCAGATCAGGTTTTAGGGTATGCTCTCAGTCGCCCGGCGAACGGGACAACACCCCTAACGGCTCGTTCACAATTTCAAAACTTAGTTTTGGATTTCCTCCAAATTTATGTACAAAGTTAGTTCAAGTATTTGTTAAAATAAAGTAAAGTCTTTATTCAACTCTCAGCTTTTGACCTACAACAATCTTTATACTTGAGAGTTTGTTAATCCTTTTCAGGTTTTCAACGGATGTGGAATACATCCTGGCAATGGAATAAAGAGATTCGCCGCGCGTTACGGTATGGATTCCATTTGCACTTCTGTGGGGAGTCTCAGGAACATCATTCACATCAGAATCAGAATATATTTTTAATGTTTTACCGGCAATTATTTTGTTGCTTCTCAGCCCATTCCATTTCCTTATGCTGGAAGCTGACACCTTATAAGTTTCGGCAATCTGACCGATGGAATCCCCCGGTTTAATCTTATAATAATTTACATTAGCCGAGCTCTTGGTTGTGTTATCGCCCAGTGATTCAGCATTTTCATGTGAATATATCTTGAGAGTCTGCCCATAATTAATTCTGTTGGAGCTTAATGAATTCCAATTCCTGATCTGAGAAGTGGAAACATTAAATCTCTCTGCAAGTTCGCTGATAGTATCGCCTCTCCTTACTTTATAACGGTACAGGCTTGAACGCGTCGGAGCAGATGTATTATCAGCTACCGCAGTACGGCTTGTGTATATTTTTAATTTTTGTCCGGCATAGATTCTGTTCCCGGAGATATCATTCCATTCACGCAAATTACTGACATACACTCTGTATCTCTTTGCAATAGAGTACAGGTTTTCACCTCTTCTGATACGGTGATAAACATATGTTGATGAGGAGTTTGAAGAATTTGACCTGGTAACTGACTTTTCGACGGGAGTTTGGTTATCCAGACTTGCGTAAAAATCTTTCTTTTCCTGCGGTACATAAAGTACAAGTTTCTGGCCTACACTTATTGTTCTTGTATAAGGGATATTATTCCAGTTTCTTATATCGCTGACCCTTGAATTAAAAAGGTCCGCTATACCTAAAAGGCTTTCGCCTTTTTTAACTGTGTAGGTTACCATTGCTTTGCCTGAAGGGATAACCGCAATAGTAGAACCGTCCTCACTGGTTATGGCGCTGTCATCCTGAGTTACATCATTCTGCGTGTCTTCATCAAGCGCTGCAATAATTTCCTCGCCTGAGGTTGTATCAATATCAATATTGCCGTTTTTCAGCAAAGCGGCATAAGGAGAAACATAGCCGTCACTTCCTGACTGCATCTCACCGGCTTCTTCGGTATTGGTATTATATGCGTAGTCTCTGTCAGATACATTAGAAACCGGGATTTTCAGGGTTACACCCGGGTAAATATGTGATCTTACAGAAATGTTATTAGCATCGGCAAGATCGTGACTCGATATGCCATACCTGGCGGCAATTCGGGATAGGGTCTCTCCTCTTCTGATTGTGTGAACAAGATAATTTCTTTTAGCCGATTGGGGAATATTCTGAAGGCTCGCAACCAGCGTTGAAGAAGTACCTTTGGGAACTTTGAGATCATAGCCGCCGAGGAAATTTCTTGGAGTGCTCATTTGTGTCAGTTCAGGATTCATATCAAGGAGAGTCTGCACATCAGTGCCGACACTCTGGGCGATATAATTCAGATCGACAGCTTCATTAACTTTACAGGTTTCATACTCAACCGGTTTATCGAGCTGAATATTAGTAAAACCGTATTTCTCAGGGTTCATAGCGATGAGGCAGACGGCAATATACTGAGGTACATAACTTCTTGTTTCTCTCGGAAGGTAGCTCCTTGCAGCCCAGAAATTATTTTCGCCGGCTCTTCTTACCGCCCGGGTAATTCTTCCTTCACCTGCATTATAGGCTGCCAGTGCAAGATACCAGTCGTTTAATGAAGAATAAAGATCTTTCAGGTGTCTTGCTGCTGCACGTGTAGATTTTTCGGGATCACGTCTTTCATCAAAGTAGAACTCCGATTCAAGTCCGTACATCCTGCCGGTAGATTTAATAAACTGCCAGAGCCCAACCGCACTTGCCCAGGAACGGGCGACAGGATTTAATCCGCTCTCTACCATGCTCAGATAAACAAGCTGTTTCGGAATTCCTTCCTGCTCGAAGATGCTGGTCATCATAGGAAAATATCTGCCTGAGCGTTCAAGCCAGAGTTCCATATGTTTGCGGCCTTTACCGGTGAAATATTCCACCCACTGCTCAACATATGAATTAACTTCCAGAGGAACATCCGCAGGGATTACAACAGAATTTGTATCCTTCTCTTTATCTTTCAGGGCAAACTGCTCATCCGGCATATTTTTTCCCATCCATTCCTCCAGAGCCGCGAATGATACCTCTACAGGAAGTTCAGGCAGTCCATCAACATATTTCCTATAATCTTCGATAATGGATTTTTCAAGTTCAAGATAAGCTTCATTTTCTTCAATACCGGGATAATAACTTAGATTATTTACTATCCTAAGGGCCGATTCGTAATTTGTAACAGTTTCAGAAGTACTGTTGATATCCTGTTTAGCAAGAGCTGAAATATAATATTGTCTTGCCTGTTCCATCATTTCCGAGACGATCCCCCCTTTTACAATACCTTCGTTTTTGCCAGGTGTATTTTCATCTCTTGTTATTTCTTTATTTCCTCCGCAGGAACTCAGCAGCAAAGCAAAGAAAGAAATAACAATAAATGGTAGAATTTTCTGCTTCATGCACCACTCCGTAAATTATTTGATGAGCAATATAAGTTTAGTAACATTTTTTATCAAGTAAAAAGTTAAATAATCGGTTTAACTTCAATTATAATATGAAGTTAATCCTTTATTTTTTATAACGGGATATTTCCGTGTTTCTTTTTCGGATTTTTATCCACTTTAGTTTTTAATAGTTCAAATGCCTTAACCAGTCTGATTTTAGTATCCCTGGGTAAAATAATGTCGTCGAGATAACCACGTTCAGCCGCTTTGTAAGGATTAGCAAATTTTTCAATGTATTCAGCCAGCTTTTTTTCAACCTCTGCTTCAGGATTTTCAGCTGAGGAAATCTCTTTTTTAAAGATTATTTCAACTGCTCCTTTCGGACCCATGACTGCGATTTCAGCTGAAGGCCAGGCAAAGTTGAAGTCGCCTCTTATATGCTTGGAATTCATAACATCATATGCTCCACCGTATGCTTTCCTGGTAATCACTGTAACTTTTGGAACAGTCGATTCACAGAAGGCATACAATAGTTTAGCCCCGTGTCTGATAATACCGTTCCATTCTTGTTCAGTTCCGGGTAAAAATCCAGGCACATCCTCTAGAACCAGCAGAGGAATATTAAATGCATCGCAAAAACGCACAAAACGGGCACCTTTTACAGAACAGTTTATATCAAGAACACCTGCAAGCACCGAGGGCTGATTTGCGACAATTCCTACCGACATTCCCCCCAGCCTGGAAAATCCCACAATAATATTCTCTGCATAGGATGAATGAACCTCAAAGAAGTCGCCGTCATCCACCAGCAGTTCGATAACCTCCTTCATATCGTAGGGTTTATTCGGAGTATCAGGGATTATGTTATCGAGTTCTTTAATCGGAAGCAGTTGTGAACGGTCAAATTCCTTCTCAGGAGTTCTATCCATATAATTCAGTGGTAGAAAACCCATCAGCTTCCGAACATTAAGCAGAGTCTCAATCTCATTTTCATTAGTAAAGTGAGCCACTCCCGACTTAGATGCATGAGTATCTGCACCGCCAAGGTCCTCAAAACTCACATCCTCGTGCGTAACAGTCTTTACAACGTTAGGTCCGGTAACAAACATATAACTTGTATTCTTTACCATAAAAACGAAATCAGTAATAGCGGGAGAATAAACAGCTCCACCGGCGCATGGACCAAGGACAACAGATATCTGTGGAACTACTCCTGAAGCAAGCGTATTGAGTAAAAAGATATCGGCATAACCGCCAAGACTAACTACTCCTTCCTGTATTCTGGCACCGCCGGAATCATTTAACCCGATAACCGGGATGCCGACTTTCATAGCAAGGTTCATCATCTTCACTATTTTTTCAGCGTGGGCTTCTGAAAGTGAGCCGCCGAATACTGTAAAGTCCTGGCTGAACAAAGCCACCGGTCTTCCATCTATCCTTGCAGTTCCTGTAACAACACCATCCCCGGAGTAGTGTTGTTTATCAAGTCCGAAATCAGTAGCACGGTGTTTTACGAAAGCATCGACTTCTTCAAAGCTGCCTTCATCCACGAGGAGTTCTATTCTTTCACGCGCAGTCAGTTTTCCTTTTTTGTGCTGGCTTTCAATACGATCAGGACCGCCGCCGAGTTTAGCCTGTTCTTTACTTTTAAGGAGGTTATCTATCTTTTCCTGCATTTAACTCTGAAAAATTTTTATAAAAAAATAAGTTTAATCAACTATCATTTATAATTAAATGGAAAAATTTATGATTCCCGACACATTTTGATTATTGAATATATCTTCAATTTCTCTGCGGTGCTTTGAAAAATTATCATTTCTGTAATCTGCGATAAATTCTTCAGGAATATTTATTTCTTTATAAATTTTAGCGGGATCTTTACTCATCATAAGTACTCTTCCCGATAACCTTAAAGCTTCAGAGATATTTGTAGTTGCAATCAGAAAATATGTACCGGTTTTCCGGGAGATCTCATAAATAAGGGTGTAAATCTCCTCCCTGGTGGCAGTGTCCATCTTTTTGAAACAATCATCAAGTAAAAGAACGACTGGATTAAAGAGTAATACTCTGGCCAGGCTTATTCTGAATCGGAAACCAAAGCTGTCGTTATGGGGGTAGTGATTTTCATAACCGGAAAGACCAACAAGATTGATCAAATCATTTATTTCATAACGTCTTTCGTTCTTTCTACAAGTTTCGAGCCTGCAAGCTAACTCTATATTTTTAATGACATTCAGCCAGGGCAAAGAGGCGGATTTCTCAGGAATTAAAACTATTTTACCGTCAGGTTGTAAATATTTCCCGCCGTTAAGAATGACCTCTCCTGAGTCAGGTTTCTCAGTTCCGGCTATCAGTTTGAGAAGGGTACTCTTCCCCCCTCCAAATGACGCAAGAATCGACGTAATTTTTGGGGAATCTGCAGTAATTGTTAATGAAATATCCTCAAGGACCTTTTTCTTCGTGCCATAATCATCTGAAAAAATCTTCGTCACAGATCTCAATTCGAGAATGTTTTCAGCTTTACTCATTCTGCACTCCAGAAAATGAATTTATCTTCAACTTCCTGCAGAAAGATTTGTCCTGTTCCGGTAATAAATGCGATAATGGCAGTTACAAGAAACAGGGCTGAAAGATCGTGAAACAGTAGAGCCCGACTAAGAATTTCACCTAGTCCATACCCATTTGATATAAATTCGAAAACAAGAATCAGTCCCCACAAGTGCAGATGAAACCTTGAAAGATTCTTAAAAATACGGGGCTTGACATCATACCATAAAATATGTTTACGGATAAAATTATCATCAGCTCCGAATGCTCTGAAAGAAGTTATGTAAGTCTCATTCTTTTTATTCGCAGCTCCCCTTATCTCAATTATCCACCATAATAATGAGACAATAAATGAGAACAGATATTCGTTAAAGAATGTATGCGGGAGCCAGAATATTAGAAAAATTCCGAAAAGTACTGCCGGGAAGAAAAGTGACAGTTTTGAAATAAAATCAGCCAATACTGCGAGAGCACCGGATTCCGCAAAGAGAACTCCGCGGACCAGAATTAAAAACAGGTAGGCAAGCAGCGGCGGAAGATAAATGGCAGATACGGTTGTAAAGAAATTAGCGAAAAGATGATAGTCTTCGAATAAAGCAGGTATCGTCAAAAGAACAATTCCCGGTTTTGGCAGAAACTCATTCTCAGAGAAAATGAATTCAAACAATACTATCCAAAGAATAAATAGTATGAATAAGATGTAAAAGAGAGGTTTCTTCAGAAGACCGAATCTGCTCACCATAAATGATAATCTATTATTATTTCTGAAATAAAAAAATAAAGAAATGTTGAGTTAAAGGAAAGCTGACAGAAAGAGGTTTCGGGGACAACCTTACTGTTCTGTCCTTTCTACACAGGGTCCCCATTCATCCGGTATCGGTCCCAGTCTTTCAAGAGGCGACTTCATATAGGATAGGTTATGAATCATTTTCTCAGTGTTTCCCTTTTCCGCAAATTCTATACTTACATCATTGAAGGAATCTTTACAAGTAAACACTTTTTCAGATTCCGACTTCAGCCGTGTAAATTTTCGAACTGAAATGCAACCTTCACATTTAAGTCGTGTTACCAATTCAGGTAACTAAAGGGGAAGCTGTGATAGTTGATATGACTCACATAAATGATTCAAAGATTGTTAATGGTTGATTTTACAGGTAATAACTTCAATATTAATCCGCATCCGGTCATTCACCTTATATAAGGAGGAAGAAATGAAATATCTTTTGCTTTTAATAAGCATCATGGCAGCAGGCTGCATGCAGGAACAGTATGACAAAGAAAGCAGCACAGAGGAAATAGTAAATGTTGATTCCTTAGGCAAAGCCTTTATAGATGCCTGGAATATGCAAGATTCGGCCGCAGTAATGAATGAAATTGCGGACGATGCTGTTGCAATGAACGATTCTCTTGTTCATAATGGTAAAGGTGAGATTGCGGGAAACTGGGTAGGAGGTGGAGTCAAGGTGATCAGTAATCTGAATACAAAAAGCCTGATCAAAGGTGCCGGTCCGGACCTGGCTTATGAAGGAGGAACCTATACTCTTAATATCAAACCGCCCGGTGGTGCTGTTCTTAATGAAAGTGGTAATTACAGCCTGGTATGGGAAAAACAACCTGCAGGAAGCTGGAAACTTTCATTGATACACATAGAAGACGTTACCCGTATGCCCGACGTTCAGTCAGGTATGTAAAACAAAAATATATCTGTCCTTTTCATAATTTCTTTTGTTGACCCTGTTGTTCCATAATCAGGTTCCTCAATTGAAACTCATGCCTTATCGGGTGCATAACTGCGTGTTCGAGCATAGCATCTATGCAGTAATCAACTCCCCACCTGGAAGTGTATACGGGAGTGTGGAATTTTTCCTCTTCGGTCTCGGCAAGCGGAGTTTTCCATTTCTCGAGAAGATGGGATAAATACTCATCTGCCTTAGCCTCGACTGCTTCAGGTTCAGGGGGATTCTTGATACCTGGATCGGGAAGTCCCAGCTTTTCGCAGTTCCATATCATATAGTTCCGGGCAGATCTCAAAATATGAAAAAGCAAAGTATTAAGGGACTTATAATATTCATCTTCGGTAACAGGAAGCTTAATGTTTAATCTTTTAGCCTCTTTCCATGTCTGAACACACGATCTGAGATGTTTCTCGTGTAATCTAATCAGAGACCGCGCACCTTTATATTTGTACTCCTTAATATCTTCCAAATTCACTCCTTTGCTGTTTATGTTATTTTCAAACTAGCGAAACGAATTCTCATAACTTCACGGCATTACCTTCATAATTATAAGCAACCTTTACTATATTCTCAAAATATTTAAGAACATGGTCACTTTTTTCTATTTTTATTAATTCTGCTGCAAATCAGTTCGCAATTTCGATTTCATACTTCTCCAGCAATCCGCCCAGTCCTGACAAAGAAAACTTCGCCTTTTTTATCCTGTTATTTTCAGGATCGATTGAATAATTATAGGAAGTCCGTAGATCAGCCTTTACAAGAATAGTCCTTTCGAATACCGCTCCCTGCATATCACACTTATCAAAAAAAGCTTCCGTGAGATCGCAAGCAGTAAAATCAGTTTCCATCAGCTGACAATTTATAAAAGTCGTATTCTTAATTCTTGACTTATAGAATGTTGAATGATCAAGGTTGCAGTTTTCAAACCTGAAGGAGAGGGCGAAATCATTACAGGTATCAAAACGCAGCCCGTTCATCTTACAGTCACTGAAACTTACGTTATTCAGTACAGTAAGGCCGATGTCAGCAGTACTTAAATTGCATTGTTCAAAAGTGCAGTCAATGAATTTTATGCTGCTGAGGTCTGATTTCGAAAAATCACATTGAATAAATCTGCAGTTCTCGTACTCAGTTCCGCCAAGCCGCTCATTTCTGAAATCTGCCTTTTCTATAGTTTTATTTTCGATGTAATCTTTTTCCATCAATATCCCTCTTCGTTTTCATATTCAGTCGGTGTTTTAATATTCTTTTTTAACGAATCAAAGGGTACTGCAGGATAATTTTCCCAGATCAGCACAGATTCTTTTTTTTCTTTCATAAATTCTCCAATTGATTCATCGCTCAACCTAGTTCCGTCAGGATTATATAGTTCGCAGTACATACAGGAACTCCATGGATTATTGATCCAGAAAACAAAGTCACTGTCAATTTCGTATGCGAAAACTTTCGCACCTGCATAATGTTTTTCATCGAGCGACATCACCTTAATCTTCTCTTTTAACCATATCGGGATCTCGTTTTTGTATCCGGATACTGAAGTTGAATCTCCTCCCTGGCATTTGCTTATTCCTGCAAACAATAAAACCAGCAAGATCATTGTACCTGTTATTTTCTTTTTCATCCTTTTACATCAGATCCGATTGTTAATCCAATGATAAGGCTCACTTCTCTTCTTTCCAACATAATTAACTACCTTTTGTTAAGTTTCTAAGGAATTCTTACCAGCTGTACTGATTATCTATTTCATTCGTTAAGGAAGGGATTTTTAGCCTTTTCCCTGCCGATAGTACTTTCATCACCATGTCCGGGATAAATTACTACATCATCATCAAGCGAAAGAAGCTTGCTGTTAATAGAATCGATAAGGGTATTGTAGTCTCCTCCCCAAAGATCTGTCCTACCGATACTGTCCTTGAAAAGTACATCTCCTACAATACAGAAATTTTCATTGGGAAAGTAGAGACAGAACTCGCCGGGTGTATGTCCAGGCGTGAATAATAGTTTTACATCCGATTCACCCAGAGATAATTTTAATTTCTCGGAAAGAAAATCATCAGGCGAAGGAGGTTCATTGAACTGAACATTATACATATCAGCCTGGCTGCCGGCATTCTTCAGCAGCATAAGATCATCTTCCGGGATCAGGTATACAGGATTATATTTCTTTTTTACAAACCTGCATCCCCAGATATGATCAAGGTGGCAGTGCGTATTTATCAGATATTTTGGGATAAGGTCATTGTTGCGTATGAATTCGGAAAGCTCATTTTCTTCAACTTCATCCGAGCAGCCGGGATCGATTACAGCACATTCTTTCGAATGATCATCCCATACAATAAACGTATTTTCATTAAAAGGATTAAATACGAACTTTTTGATTTTTACCATTTATCTGAAGTTTCTCTTTATTCTGGAAAATAGTTTCTTGATGTAGTTATTATAGTTATCTCTTGTTTCCTCAAGCGAGTCACCTCCGAACTTAAGCAGGAAGTGTTTTGCTATCACCCAGGCCAGCATTGATTCGGCTATAACCGCACAGGCCGGCACGGCAACAAAGTCACTTCGCTCCCTTCGCGATTCAATTTTCTTCATCGTTCTCAGGTCGACACTCTCAACAGGACTCATTAACGTGGCAATTGGTTTCATTGCTGAACGGACTATTATAGGCATACCATTCGAGATTCCGCCTTCAATTCCGCCTGCCCTATTGGTCTTTCTTTTTAATCTTTCTCCTGATTTTATGATCTCATCGTGGGATTCTGAACCCGTACGCTCAGCCGACTCAAACCCTGTACCGATCGATACCGCCTTAACCGCATTGATTGACATAATCGAGGCAGCAATATCTGCGTCAAGTTTCAAGTCGTATTGCATAAAACTTCCGAGACCCGCAGGCACTCCCGATGCTACAGTTACAAATGTACCTCCAAGTGTATCTCCTTTCTTCTTAACCTGCTTAATCTTATTTATTATCCGGGTTTCGTGTTCCTTATCGAGCACTCTCACATCGCTTCTATCCGCTTCAAGCGACAAATCCCAAGCAGAAAAACTCTTAGATATCTTATTCCCGGTCAAATTATCAAACATCCTCGAATCCGGATATTCTCCTCCGATACTTTCAACATAACTCCCCACAAAAATATCAAATTCCTCAAGCAGTCTGCGTGCTACAGAACCCGCCGCTACCCTTGCCGCGGTTTCCCTCGCACTGGACCGTTCTATTGAATTTCTTATATCATCATAATTAAATTTTGTTATTCCTACAAGGTCCGCATGTCCCGGCCTTGGAACAGTTACCTTCTCAACTTTTCCTTTTTCAGCTTCAGGCGACATCTGGGATTTCCAGTTTTCCCAATCCCTATTCTTTATTAAAAATGAAATTGGTGAGCCTAACGTCTTCTGAAACCTGATGCCGGCTAATATTTCCGCAGAATCAGATTCAATTTTCATCCGATGACCTCTTCCGTAACCGGCCTGTCTTCTTTTAAGATGATAATTTAAATAGCTGTTTTCTATGGTAAGATTTGAAGGAATCCCGTCAACTATCACGGTAAGTGCTTTACCATGAGATTCCCCTGCTGTTAAGAAGCGTATCATTTTATATCCTGTAAAATGTTGAGGAGATAATATAAAAAAAACGCCCGAAATTATCGGGCGCTTTAATTAAAGATTTTTAACCTTATTCAGGTATTTCCAATGCGATGAACCTTTTATTTCCCTGGGAATCAGCTACCCTGAGCATAACTGATTTTCCTTTATTATCATCCACAATGCTCTTAAAATCACTTACAGAATCAACCTTCTTTTTGTTAGCTTCAAGTATTACCAATCCCTGAAATAACCTCTGATCCTCGGCTTTGCTGTAAGGTTTAACTTCAGTAATCATGACTCCATGATCAATACTGTATTGAGATTTTTCCTGCGAGTTAAGGTTTCTGACTGTAAGACCGAGATTATCAAACGCTGTGGTTGAACTGCTCCCGTTGTTTTCATTTTCATTATCCTCTTTATTAACAACAGGCTCGTTACTCTGCTCAGTTTCCCTTGCTTTAAGGGTGACTTCTCTTGTAATCTCTTTGCCGTCCCTGTAAAGAGTAAGTGTAACGGTGGAACCTGCACTCTTTCCGGCAATATAGCTCTGGAGAGCATTTGGTTCATTTACTTCCTTGCCATCGACTTTAAGAATGACATCGCCTGCTTTGATATCGGCTTTGCTTGCAGATCCACCTTCAACCAGACCCTGTACGATTACACCTTCAGGTTTGCTCATACCGAGAGCCTTAGCCATTGCATTGTCAACTTCACCAATATTCACTCCTATATAACCGCGGCTTATTTTTCCGTGGGCTATAAGGTCTTTTGCAACTGACTTAGCCATATTAATGGGAATGGCAAAACCATAACCGATATAAGTTCCGGTTCTTCCTGCTGCAATAGCTGAGTTGACACCTATTACTGCTCCCGAAAGGTCAACAAGTGCGCCTCCGCTGTTGCCCGGATTTATAGCTGCATCTGTCTGTATGAAATTCTCAACACCGTAACTGTTCTTTATTAATCCAAGCTGTCCTCTCCCGATTGCACTTACGATTCCCGCTGTAACAGTAGATGAAAGTGAAAGCGGATTGCCGATTGCCATTACCCATTGACCTACTTTCAAGTTATCTGAATCTCCCAGATACGCTACAGGAAGATTTTTAGCATCAATCTTGATAACTGCAAGATCTGTTAACGGATCTGTTCCAACCACAGTAGCATCAAATGTTCTCTTGTCTGAAAGCCCGACTGTTACTTTATTAGCATTTTCAACCACGTGGTTATTTGTAAGTATATAGCCGTCATCAGATATTATAATACCGCTTCCTGTTCCTTTTTGCTCCTGGGGCATATCCTTAAACGGGAAAAAGAAGAAGTCGTTATGGGGATTTTCAGCTTCAGATACAACCGTTATCTGTACAATGGTAGGTGTGACCTTAGCAGCAGTTTCAATAAATGCCTTACTGAATGAAGTAGCATCGGCATCAAGGTTAACGGGAGGATTACTGGCACCAAGATTTATATCCGCGAGTCCCGGTCTGACCAACCCGAACCCGGAAACAAGCAGCGCTCCGAAAAGGATTCCGGCAAACACTAATGCAAATGCACCAAATAATCTTTTTGATTTCATGTTCTATTCCTCCGAATTTAAATTCAATTTTTTTTAAGAATTAGACTGCATTGCTGCATTTGTATCAACTATCTATAAAACCTCATTTGAAAAACTGAATTGACTGTAAGCCTTTGAAGTCCGGTACATGATGTTTTGCGTAACGATCAAGAAAAACAATTGCCTTTTCCTTCACTGATTTATTTATTTTTACTGCCTGTTTATTGTATTTTAGACACAACAGATAGTTAAAAAGTTCCATTTCGATTGTAAAAGAATATAAATTATCCCGGCTGCACTGTTCACAAAAAATACCCAAATCAAAATTGTAAGCCAAATTTTCACTCTCAAGATTTGATTTGCCGCAAGATATACATTTTTCAAACTGCAGTTCGTACCCGCTGTCGGTAAGAAAAAACAAAAAGTATCTACCGAACAAAACCAAAGTTTCTTCGTTAGATGACTCTAGCAGGGATAGGATTCTGACCGTACCGGAAAAGAGCCTGTGGTTGACTTCATGCTCTGGAGTAAGCTTCTTCAAGAGTTCCAGTACTGCCAGTGAATACTGAAGCTTTTCAAGATCGTCCTTAATCCCGGAGAAATGTGAAATGATTGAGGCCGCGGACACAAGCTGTAAATCTCTGGAATCTTTTTTATAAAGCACAATTTCAATATGGTTAAGAGGATTCACAGCCGTACCGACCTTGCTTTTTGAGCTCCTCCCTCCCTTAAGGATGCCGGACAGTCTGCCGTAATCCCTAGTGAAGAAAGAAGCAATCAAACTGGTATCGCCATAGTTTATCTTGTTAAGGACTATAGCTTCAGTCTTTATTATTTCGCTCATTTTATAAAGTTATAGGGAAAGCTGAATATACCTTCTTCGGTAATTATGCCTTTGATCAGATGCGCAGGAGTAACATCAAAGGCAGGTGTGTATGCTTCGTCAATCCCGGGAGAAAGCTGAATTCCATTTGGACTGGTAATCTCACTTTTGTTCCGGTATTCTATAATAATCTCATCACCGCTGGCAATTTTTCTATCTATAGTAGTTGTAGGTGCCGCTACGTAAAAAGGAACCTCGTGGTAGAAGCAATTAACAGCAAGGTTATATGTACCTATCTTGTTGGCTGTATCACCGTTCAGGGCTATATGGTCGGCTCCCACTATAGCAAAATCAACCTTACCTGATCTTAAAAGCGATGCGGATGCCGAATCATTAAGCACAGAGAAAGGAATACCGTTCTTCTCAAGCTCAAAGGCTGTCAATCTTAATCCCTGCAGCAGAGGACGGGTTTCATCAGCATACACATAATTTACGAGTCCCCTTTTGAAACCGTTCTTAATTACATTAAACGCGGTACCATCTCCGCCGGTTGCAAGTTTTCCGGTGTTGCAATGAGTGATGATGGATGACTTTTTCAGGAAAATATTTAATCCATACTCCCCGATTTTCCTGCATTTTTCTATGTCGTCATTATGAAGCAAAATAGCCCCGGCGAGCAAGGATTTGTAAGGATCGTCAGAAGGGTCAAGCTCATCGAAAACTTTCTGCATAACCTCAAGTGCCATAAATAGATTGACGGCTGTGGGACGGGTTCTTTCAAGTCTTTTATATGCTGTCCGGAAGGCTTCTCCAACTGTAAGGTTATCGAGTCCTTTAACGGCCAGCGCAATCCCGTAAGCAGCAGTGATCCCGATCGCCGGTGCGCCTCTCACCTCAAGTCTCTCGATAGCTTCAGCTATTCTGTTGTAGTCATCTGTCTTTACGTATTCTTCTTTAAACGGAAGTTTTGTCTGATCCAAAAAAACCAGCATATCATCTTCAAACTTCAGGGAGAAATACTCAGTCCGGTTCATCAAACCTTGTCATATTATAAAATTCACGGTAACGGTCGTGTATGCGAAGGTAATTAAGATCCCTCAAACCATCAACACTGAACTTTTCAACGCAGAATGAGGCAAGTGTGCTTCCGAATACTACAGCCGACTTTACACTTGCAACACCAAGGTCGTTTGTCTTATGCAGGTAACCGATAAATCCTCCGGCAAATGTATCTCCCGCCCCGGTAGGATCATAAATCATCTCCAGCGGATATGCGGGAGCAGAGAAAACTATGTCCTCCATAAAGAGCAAAGCACCGTGCTCTCCTTTTTTAATAATAAGGATTTCCGGTCCCATCTCCCTTATATTTTTTGCCGCCTTGATAAGGTTAGGCTCGTGAGCCAGCAGCCGGGCTTCGGAATCATTTATTATCAGCACGTTTGCCCTTTTCAATACCTCGAGCAGTTCTTCTTTTTTTCCTTCAATCCAGTAGTTCATTGTATCACATACTACAAAGTGAGGGTTCACCATCTGGTTCAGTACCTTAAGCTGAAGTGAAGGATCTATATTGCCGAGACATACAAACCTTGCATTCCTGAACTTTTCGGGAATAACAGGATCGAATTTTTCGAATACATTGAGCTCAGTTAATAATGTATCACGAACATTAAGGTCGTAGTGATACCTGCCTGACCAGCGGAATGTTTTTCCATCCATAACCTGCAGACCATCTGTATCAATATTATGATCTTCGAGCAGGCGTATATAATTTTTCGGGAAATCGTTTCCTACCACCCCTACGAGGTTAATCGGTCCGCTGAAGTAACTCGCGGCAAGGGATATATAAGTTGCTGATCCTCCAAGGGCATCATTAATTTTATCGAATGGCGTGGCAACCGTGTCAAGTGCAAGTGATCCGACTACAAGTAAACTCAATTTTTCTCCTGTTTTTTTAATTAGAATTATAAAAATAACCAAATAGGATTATAAAACCATAATAAATGACCGGGTCAGCGCAGATTTATCTCGACATAATCCCAGAAAATCCTGTCTTTGGAATAATACCTGCTTATAAGTTCGACTGAATGCCTCTGTCCTTCCCATGCCAGCAAATCTTTAGCTTCTTCTGGACTGTACCAGCATGAATCGCTGTGCTCTTCACAAATTGTAACCTTCTCTCCCGCTTTAACTTTTGCGGCGAACACAGGAAGAAGGGAGATTACATTCAGCTCATGCGAATAAAAGGTATTCACATTCGGGACGACCCACAGTTGTTCAGGACGCAGTCCGGTCTCTTCGGTTATTTCCCTTATGGCTGCCTGGTATGCTGTTTCATCTCCCTCAACTTTACCGTTAACCATCTGCCATAAACCAGGGTAAATTTCATTTTCGGCACGTTTAAGCAGCAGGAATTCGAGTCCATTCTGTGTCTCCCTGAATATGTGCGCCTCAATCATATCAGATATTATTTTCATATTAATCCTTATTTATTAAAAGTATGCTCTAACTTCTGCCCTTGCGGTATGAATAGGCCTGTTTTGTCCCTGCAGCCTGCCGTCGTAACTAACCGTCGATTGCAGAAAGGTATTTATGCGGTAATCAAAATTAAGTCTCCAGAAATAATTTTTCCCAATCTGGTTCCCTTCGGTCAATTCAAAAGGAAGAAAATTTTCCGAGGTATTTCCTGTAAGTTCATCTCTCTCAAGTTCAATTCTTAATCTTCCAGTACCTGCAAACGATAAGTTAAACCTTAATGTCTGCGCGTTAAGATCTACAACGGTAGGTACGACAGGATATGCATCCTCGTTTCTGCCCACCTTAAGCTTAAACCCGACCTCTATATCATTTTGGGGACGGTAGGAAAAATCCGAAGCGGCACTAGTACCGTTTATATTTCTTTTCCGGTTTGATTCGACAGGAGCGAATACAGCATCATTTGTATTCACGATATCTGTCTGGTTGCTTAATTCTTTTACCATCCTGAAGGTTATCCTTAAACTTCTTTCCCTGTTATACGACCTTTCGGTTCCTCCGCTGAACTGGTTTAATCCTTTTGTCTGTGCATAACGAAACCTGAACGAAAGATCGGGATCATTTTCAAAAAGGAAAACATCCTGCTGAATATAATTAGATCCGTTTATGGTTGTCTCTTCATTCTGGAATGCGGAGAAGTCGAGTAAGTAAATTCGCTTATAGTCTTCCTCCCTGCTGTTCTCCTCAATCCTCCAGTAAGTCTCTGTCGACAGCGGCTTCAGCAGCTTAGAAGCAAACGACCCATTTTCGAATATATCACCATATTGTACCTTCCATCGTGTGCTAGTCTTCAGATTTATTACAGGAAAAAGCTCATCGGTCGGAACTGTAACCTGCACGTAATCGGCATCGTACACTGCAGGTTCAAACTCATTTTCATCTGCCACTCCGTTATTATTCAAATCGCCCAGGTACCTGTAGTTTCCTGTCCCCTGGGCCACCCTGATAAAAACCTTTTCAAGCCTGGCTGTCCTTTCTGTAGAGACTTCGTAGAAAAGATCACCGTTCAAAACCGGACTCCATAAATTAAATTTCGACTGTGATCTTATGAGTATTGTCTGATTATCAAGAAACCCCTTCTTCTTAAAAGGCTCAGTATACTTTTTATCCCTGAACGTGAGGTTAAAAGTGGAATTCACCTCTTTAATACCATTATAGGTCATATCATAATATTGAGTGAGTGCCCGGGCCTGCTTAAGTATTATTCCGTTAAGAGGCATATAATCATCTCTGACCGAATATTTGCTTCCTATCTTAAACCCAGGAATATTAACAAGCTGAAGGAAAGGAGCTACCTCGTAATATTTAAGACTTGTTCCCAGCAGAGAATCTGATGTTACATATTCATCTTTCTTTTTTTCTGCGAGGAAGTCAACTCCCGGCTTTAGGTACCAGAACACATAATATCCGCTGCCTTTTTGTCTTAGCCAATTGCTTTTAATATCCCCATTTCGTGATTCCACGTAATCGAAGTTATAGATGAGACTGTAATTATTATTATCCGTGAAGCTGAAGATATTGTTATAGCGGGTTGATTTAAAATCATCTCCTCTTTTCAGCACACCGATAGAGGATGTCGCGATCATATTGTCAATCGGCAGCAGGTTCAGGTTGAATTCGCGAAGTGTTTCATCCACCCTAGCCTGGTCCCGGGCAACATTATAATAGCGGTCAAACTCTATCTCATTTATCCTGTCTGCAGAAGTAAACTTGTCCTGGATGAATCGATCCTTTGCGGAAAAGCCAATTTTACCCAGTCTGATGTTTCCCAGGTTTATTTTTTTTGGATCCATTTTCAGGAAAATATTTCTTGCGTAACCATAATTGTTTTTATCATCGAGCGTAGAAAGCAGATTCTGATCCCACAGACTTCCGGCATATTCGAGACTGATGTAAAAATCCTGCAGAGGATTAACATCCACCACTATGTTGCCCACCTGTTTTCTTTCAGGAACCGGGATGAAAATAATGGGAAGATAACCTCCCTGTCCTTTTCCTGCGAACTGGTAGTTTCCAAGACTTATTTTGATATAATCACCCTGAGATTCACCAACGTAGCTAAAAGAGACATTATAAATTGCAGTTGAATCACCAGGATTATAAACATAATAACTGAAAGGTTCATTATTTATCAGAGTATCGACTTTGATATATGTGCCTCTTACGATTCCAAGGGAATCGGGCTTTGCAAGACTAACACCCGTCTTCGTTGCTTTGGTTCTGTCATCGCCGGCATTCTGAAGTTTCACCTTATCCGAATCTGAAATCGTTACATCGATAGGAGCATTGGGATCATCGCCTTCCCTGAGATACTGAAGCTGTATCCCCAGCTTATCATGAAGGAGCGTCGATTTTACACCCGCTCCGAAAAAGTCTCTGTTAAACCGCCTGTCGGTATATTCAAAATCGACAGAAATTCTGCTCGCCGCCGTAATTAACCGCTGAGGAGTAAAAGTAATCTGCGCATTGCCGTATTCGATCGTATAATCATTTGCCTCACCTCTTTTCATAAGGATGCCGTCAAGATATACTCTTTCGGTTCCGGCGATCACAACAATATCCTTTTCATTATTGATTCCTGAAAGGCGATAAGGTCCCTGCACTCCATCAACGCCGTTGAAATTATTCGTATTAAATTTGCCTCGGGAACCGGCAAGGGAGACATAACCCGATTGTCCTTCATATTGAAACTCACCCATCAGTCCCTGCAGTTTCCTGTCAATAACACCGAACTCCCCCTGTTTATGAAACAGCTGGTAATCTCCGAAGGTACCCACGGCATTAGGATGTTTGATTTGAATGAATACCTTGTCAAGCTCCTCGAGACGTTCAGTATTTCCTTCCGGCTGAATGGGTGTATTCTCATCTGTCAGGGCTGCCACCACCTCGATCTCATCCGATAGTTTTCCGGAAAGCTGGAGCCGCAAACCGCTGTTAAGAGTGAAATCCTTTGTGGTACCTACTGTAAATCCTCTCACGAGGGTACCGCTTTTCTCTATCCTGCTTCCGAATATCTCTTCTGCAGTAAACTCACCTCCTTCTGCCTGTGCCACCCGTATTGTATCCTTTCCCCCTTCCTTCACCTTAATTACCAGGCTGCGCTTTTTGTATTCTTTCTGAAGGGAAAGCTGATACGAACGGTACGAAACATAAAGAGTATCAAAAATCGAATAAGCAAGCGAATCGGAAAGCCGGAATGAGGCAGTGTTATATGAAATTGAATAATCGCTGCGGCTGAGGGTTCTGCCGCGCAAAACTATCTTTTCAGAAAAAGGAATAATGGAAACCCTGGAGAGTGGATATTGATTATCCAGGTTTATCGGTATTGAATCTGTAACGGTTTTTACCAGGTACTGATCCTGCGCCCTTACTGAGATTGTCAAAAAAAAGAATAAACCCGGTATTAATATAAGCTTAAATCTCAAATGAAGATAAGATTTGTGAAGTTATAATCTAAATTTACATACTTCTTTTATCAAGTCTATATTACTTCAAACATTCTAATTCCCCTGCCCGGGTGATTGAGCAGTTTCATTTTCTTCCATCGTATTATTTATTAATTAAACACTTTTAATATTTAAGTCATTCGATTATTTTAGTAACAGCCTAAGAAGTAAAACTGAAACTTTCGTCCTAAAAAAGCAGGGAATAATGCAGATCAGTCAGATTCTTTCACTTTCATTTGACTCGCTCAAATCCAACCGCTTAAGAACTATTCTAACCATTCTTGGTGTAGTTGTCGGGATATTTTCTATAATCGTTATCATGACTGTTATAACAATGCTCCAGGATACAATAGAAAGCGGCGTCTCTTTCCTGAATAAAAATACTTTCCAGATCCAGAAATTTCCTGCGATCCATACAGGCGGTCCCGGCTCCTGGCGGATATACCGCAACAGAAAAGATATTACCCTGGATGACTTTTACCGTTTCGAGCAGATGATGACACAGGCGAAATACGTGGGGGCCGAGCAGACAATGCATGGAAAGATAGTCAAATTCGGCAGCAAAGAAACGAATCCCAATATCTCTGTTATCGGTGTAACTATAGGTGCTTTCAGGACGAATGCTATGACGGTAAAGGACGGCAGGGAGATAAATGAATCTGATGTTCAGCACTCAAATGATGTCTGTGTTTTGGGGGATGATGTTACCCAGAAACTTTTCCCAAACATAAATCCTATAGGACTTATAGTCCGGGTAGACGGTTATCCCTTAAAAGTAATAGGCATACTGGAAAAACAGCCCGAATTCTTCGGCCAGTCGATGGATAATTATATTGTCATGCCGATAACCTCATTTCAGGCAATGTATGGAAGGCGTGCACACAGCATAAGCATATCGGTTCAGTCTTACAGCAAGGATGACTACAATTCGGCAATGGATGCTGCGACAGGATATATGAGGACGATCAGGAAGGTACCTGCAGGTCAGGAAAACGACTTTGATATATTCAGCAATGAATCGCTTGTAGGACAAATAAACGATATCACAAGCGGCGTGCGGATCGGAGCTGTAGTGGTTTCAATCATTGCACTGCTTGCTGCAGGTGTGGGAATTATGAATATTATGCTTGTATCTGTAACAGAAAGAACGAGGGAAATTGGTATCCGGAAAGCTGTAGGTGCCAGAAAAATCAACATACTTACACAATTCCTTATAGAAGCAGTTGTGCTCTGCCTGTTAGGTGGATTTATAGGTATTGCACTTGGAATAGGTGTTGGCAATTTTGCCGGGAGTTTCCTTAATGCAGAGAATGCTATTCCGGTTGACTGGGTTTTAATTGGTCTCGGCCTTTGTGTTTTTGTTGGAGTGGTATTTGGAACCTACCCTGCTTATAAAGCTTCCAATCTGGATCCTATTGAGGCGCTTCGCTATGAATAGAAGTCTTTGACTGATTCTGAAATCACGATATATATCCGTCAGAAATACCGGGTCGTTTAATCTTTTTTAATCCATTCCCTGCCGGTTTTCTTATATTCCGTAGCCTGTGCCGCCTCAAAAATATCTCCATTCCACTCTCTTACAGATATAGATATATGTGTTTTATCAGCTTCTATCACATTAAAGGCATTGGGCTCCTCCCTGGTCCTGTTCGATATTGCCGTCCCTGCCTGCACTGAGATTATCGAACTATTCTGGGAAGGGTAAAAGGGTCTGACATCGCCATTATAACCCTGGTGAAGATGTCCTGCCAGCAGTAAATCAATTGAACATTGATCAATTATTTGCAAAGCCCTTGCAGATCTTCCGACCAGCTTAATTCCAAGATCGCCAGGCGGTGGAATGAACGGGTGATGAGTAACAATTATTTTGAATAAACTGTTATCGATGGAACATAACATTTTTTTAAGAACTTCGATCTGTTCTACGGATATCCTGCCGGATTTCCAGGTTAATGACCGCGCAGTGTTTATCCCCAGAACGGCCATGGTTTCATCCCGGTAAAAAGGTGACAGGTTAGTGGTTATATTGTTTTCGTAATTTGTCAGTGGCAGCAGAAATCTTGCGAAAACATTGAAGAGCGGAATGTCATGATTTCCGGGAACAATTATTTTTTTATAATCAAGTTTGTCAAGGAATTCATCTGCCCGGCGGAACTGACTTTTCCGGGCTCTCTGAGTAAGATCGCCGCTAACTATAAGGAGGTCAGGATTCAGTGTACTGATGTCATTCAGGATTACTTCTTCAATTTTTTTTTCAACTGTTCCGAAATGGAGATCGGATATATGTACTATTTTTTTCAAATCAGTCTGGTATTATTAATCTCAAAGACTTCGGTTTTATTTCATAATGGAGCGGAGTGTTAAGCTTGAACACTTCCCCGTCAATAGATACTTCAAGTTTTCTTTTGTTTGAATAGATTACCAGTTCTTCATTATGAAGGATCTGGAAATTCTCCTCCTGGTTTAGTTTGCCTGTAAGGGTTTTAAGAATGAGTCGAAGGTAGGAAATCCTTCCATCATATTTGGGATAATAGATACTTAGTCTGCCGTCCCTGAGACCTTCTCTTTGCCCAAGGTTAAAGAGATCAAACTTATAATCATTATTGCCGACAAAAACGAAAGGTGTCCTACATTTCACCATACTGCCGTCCGCTTTAATAGTAACATTTATTTTAGGAATTGACTTCAGTACTGCCAGTGTTGCTTTCAACATTGCCGGCCATTTTTTCCCGCCAAGTTTCATTTGCTCCTCTCTCCGCTTTACTAACCTTGGATAAAGGCCTATTGAAGAATTATTCAGAAAAATATGATCATTTACGTAAGCGGTATCAATTAAAGTTGTTCTGCCTTTAAGTATAACTTTAACAGCTTCATCACTACTCAAAGGAATTCTTACGTCTTTAGCAAAATGGTTAAGTGTACCGGCAGGAATAATTCCCATCGTTCTTTGTAGTTTAACTGCTTTCTCAGCAACAGAACTTACGGTACCATCTCCGCCAACAGCGATGAGAATACCATAATCTTCATCACCGATCTTTTCGAGTATATCAGGCAGGTTTTCACCGGGAATTTCAAATATATCGTGTGGAAAATCCGCGTTATCAAGATTACCGTAAATTTGCTGCAGATCCTGATCCCGACCGGCTTCCTCATTAATTATTATCGCTGCCTTCATGTGTTGAATTCAGATTGTTATCTAAGATAAGATATATGAAGCGATTCAAAAATTAACCATCTTAAAGTTTAATGCGTATCACATTTAGAGAAGATTTGGATAATAAAGCGATTATTCAATCATTAGCGGTTTCTTTTTCCACAACCCCTTATGAGAAAAATTCATCTATTCATAGCGGAGGGCTTCGATAGGGTCAAGATTAGCTGCTTTATATGCTGGGTAAGTTCCGAATACAATTCCAACAAAAAGACACAAGGATAGACCTATCATAACCCAGTCAAATGGTATGGCCGCTTTCGCATTAAGAAAACTTCCAGCAATGTTCCCTATTCCGACACCGAGAACAATACCTACAAATCCTCCGACAATACACAGAGTAATTGCTTCAAGCAGGAACTGGAACAGTATATTGCTTCTGCGTGCTCCTATTGCTTTTCTTATGCCTATTTCTCTTGTTCTTTCCGTAACCGACACAAGCATAATGTTCATAATACCAACACCGGCAGCGAGCAATGCGATTATTGAGACCACTAAGGCGCCTATTCTTATACCTGAAGTTATGTCGTTAACCTGAGTTATCATAGACTCATTACTGAAAATAAAAAAGTTATCCTCTTCTCCGGGCTGCGCTTTCCTGATGGTCCTCATATAACCAGTTGCAGCATCTATTACATTGTTATATTCATCCTTACTTGGAGCCATAACCGTAATATTAATACTATTGTTGTATTTGCCATACTTCTGCTGAAAAGTTGTTATCGGCATAACTATATAAGAATCACGAGACTGGCCGAACATAGAAGGCTGCTTCTCCAATACACCTATTACCTGAAGCGGTTTGCCGTCAACCCTGATAACCTGTCCCACAGGATCAATATTTATGAAAAGCTTATTAACCACCTCCTGCCCGATTATACACACATCATTTGAGTAGTTAACATCCGACTGCCTGAAATCCCTGCCATTCTCAACATTCCAATTATTGGTTCTCATTGCGCCCAGTGTAACACCCGCTACACTGATATTGGGATTAGTCTCTTTGTTTCCGAAGGTTATCTGTTTACCGAACTGCCATTGTTCAGCGCCTATATACATGGCCTGAGTAAGCATACCGTCAAGCCTGTAGAAATCATCCAGGGTAAGATCAGGACGGTTTCTGTATTTTTCTCTCCAACCCGGACCGCCACCCATCATATTGGGGAATTTCTGAATCTGAAAAGTATTTTTGTTTAACTGCGAAAAACCGCTCTCAATACTCTTCTGAAGCATAGTAATGATTGTCATTATAACGATAATGGAAAAAATACCAACCACAACACCAAGGACAGTCAACATTGTGCGCAGCTTGTTTGTCCTGAGCGATCTGAAGGCAACTGTCATAACTTCGGAAAATCTCATTTCATTACTCCGTTATTCCACTTCATTATACAATCTTCATTTTTCATTTGTCAATCTTGAATCTTTATTCGTACCTTAATGCCTCAACCGGGTCCATCTTTGCTGCTGAATAAGCGGGCGCAAGTCCTGCTATGATTCCCGTCAGCAAAGAGATCAATATTGCGATAATAACCGCATCATACTGCACGGAGGTTGGTATAAACTGGTTCACCATCATACTAATTAAAATAGCCAGCAGCAGTCCTATAAGACCACCCATTATACAGATAGTGGATGATTCAAGCAGAAACTGTCCAAGTATAGTTCGTCTCTTGGCACCGATAGCTTTTCTCAAGCCAATCTCCTTTGTTCTTTCTTTCACAGAAACAAACATTATATTCATAATACCGATAGCTCCCACAAAGAGGGAAAGACCGGTAATGAACAACCCGGCAATCTGGATAACGCCGACAATACTGTTATAATTATCCATTAATCCTTCCTGCTGATTGATGGAGAAATCATTTTCCTCATCGTATGTCAATCCTCTTATCTTCCTCATCACACCTTCAGCTTCAGCCTTTGTATCTTCAAGCATAGCTGGACTAGCGGCACGGACATTTATAGTTACCGATCCATGCATCTCACTAGTAAAATTCTTGAAGATGGTACCGATAGGTACGAACACCTGGTTATCAGGATTAAAACTGCCGAGCATAAAGCTGCCCTGTTCGGTAAGCACACCGACTATCTTATAATTAACCCCTCCGATTTTTATAGTCTTATCGAGAGGATCCTCACGCGGGAAAAGGTTCTTTGCCAATTCACTACCGATAACGGCTACCTGTCTCGAACTTCTGGCTTCTATCTCACTGTAAAATCTTCCTTCAGAAAAAGTAAAGTTTGTTGTTTTAACATAATCGGCACTCGAACCATTAACATTTACTGCATCTGTTCTGCGGTCCTCATATTTCACGGTCTGCCTGGTATTTGCAACAGGAGCGGTTGCCAGGGGAAGCTTTGCCAGATCTTTAAATTCCTCGTACTCCTCCATGGTAAGATTTTTTCTGTTTCTCACTTTCCACCAGTCTTCATTCGAGAACCATGCCCATTTATCGATATAAAGCACATCAGACCCCAGTGCGCTGATACCATTCTGGAAGGAGTTATTAATTCCTTTAATTGCAGTAGTCATAACAACAACAGAAGTAACACCGATGATAATACCGAGCATTGTAAGCACCGACCTCACTTTATTCGCCCTTATAGCCCTGAGGGCGATCATCATACTCTCTTTAAGCTCAAACAAAAATGTATTCATAGTATTCTGTATTACCTTATTTAATTGTTAAAGACCGGCGGCAGCTCTTGGTTTGGGAATGTAGCGGTTTGCCACCATATGATCATTCTCAATCAACCCGTCCTTAATGCGGATAATCCTGGCTGCGTGCTCTGCAATATATTCCTCGTGAGTTACCAGTATTATCGTGTTCCCCTTTTCATAAATTTCGTTAAACAGGATCATTATTTCTTCACCGGTTTTGGAATCAAGGTTGCCTGTAGGCTCATCGGCAAGCATGATAGAAGGCTTCGTCACCAGGGCTCTTGCGATAGCTACTCTCTGCCTCTGTCCCCCGGACAGTTCATTCGGTTTGTGATGCATTCTATCCTTCAAACCGACATCGATCAAGGCTTCCTGCGCTCTTTCACGTCTTTCGGCATAGGGAAGTCCCGCGTAAATAAGAGGCAGTTCAACATTGTGAATTGCATCTGATCTCGAGAGCAGGTTAAATGTCTGAAATACAAACCCTATTTCCCTGTTCCTTATCGCTGCAAGCTGATTATCTGTCATCTCGCTTACACTATTTCCCTTGAAGTCGTATATTCCTGAGGTGGGTGTATCCAGACATCCGAGCATATTCATAAGCGTCGATTTACCTGAACCGGAAGGTCCCATTATAGCCACATACTCATTCTTGTCTATTTTTAAAGAAACATCCCGCAGAGCATGAACTTCTTCGCTGCCGACCTGGTAAACCTTAGCTATATGTTCGATATTAATAATGTTCATTCTTTAATCCGCTTTTTTATTATCTGAACCGAAGGCTTTACCTTTTTCTTCAACTCTAACATTGGAACCATCGGCAAGTTCTCTTGATATAGCACGATAGCTTCCGCTTACAACCTGCTGTCCTGTATCCAATCCTGTCTTTACCTCAATGAAATTATCATCGCTAATTCCTGTCTCCACATTTATAACCTTCGCTTTATTATCCTTCACAACAAACACGATCTCCTGCAGTTTCTTCTGTCCGAAGCCGGTTTTCTTCTCTTCCTTCACAGCTAGCTCTCCATCGCCCTCCTCCTGATCCGGCATTTCTGACTGGTTCCTAGCAGTCACGCTCTGTATCGGAACAGCAAAAACATTGTGCCTGGTCTCAGTCTGTATATCAGCATTACATGACATTCCCGGTCTCAGTTGATCGTCAGGTGAGAAAAGTTTAATCTTTACATCAAAATTCACAACCTGTTCCTGTGTTCCCAACCCTGCTGAAATAGCACTATTCCCTATTTCAGTAACGGTGCCTTTAAATATTCTGTCGCCGAAAGCATCAACTTTTATCTGGGCCGTATCGCCGATAGAAACAAGTACAACATCATTCTCATCAACATCAACACTGGCTTCAATATTACCAAGGTCGGAAACAGTCATCATATCCGTACCCTGGCTGAATCCGCTACCAAGCACTCTTTCACCGAGCTCAACGTTCAGTTTAGTAATTGTTCCGGTCATTGGAGAAAAAATAGTTGTCTTATTAAGCTGTTCATCGGCTTCTTTTAAAGCCGCCTGCATCTGGGAAACATTCGCCTGGGCAGCTTCATATGATGCCTGTGAAGATAAATATGAACTCTTCGATGTTTCGAGTTCTGAATCACTCGATAATCCTTTTGCGTGAAGTTCTTTAACTCTATTATAATCTGAAGTCAGCTTGTCAAGCTCAGCTTTTCTCATAGCCAGGGTAGCTTTTGCACCCTGCAGATTTGCATTTGCCCTGTCTCTGGCGGCCACATACGAATCAGCCTTAATTTTTATAAGAAGGGTGCCTTTTTTTACATAATCACCCTCTTTAACAGGCAGCGAGACAATTTCTCCGGTAACCTCAGGGGTAATCACAACCTGGAATTCAGGATTAATTTTTCCTGTTGCCGAGACAGTCTGTGTAATGTTTCTCTTTTGTACCGGTTCGGTCTGAACAGGTATTATTTCCTCCTTGCTTCCGCCGATCAACGCTATCAGAATTAAAGCAACGATTAATACACCTATTCCACCGAAGATATACAGTTTCTTCTTCGATTTTTTTTGTTTCCCGTTAGCCATTAGAAATTGCTCCTAGTAATAAATTATTTTCAAAAAATTTTTATTCGTACTGCTGATAATTAAGTACACCGAGATAGTATTTATACTGTTCACTCAGAACAACATACGCAAACTTCGCATTGATATAATTTGTACGTGCAGTGGTATAATTCGAGTTTGCAATCAGGACATTCAGAAGTGTGCCTGAACCGAGAGAATATTTCTCTTCCTCGATTTTCCTGTTCTCTTCGGCTGCTTTAACATTGTTTTCGTTAACGCTCAGACTCTTTTCTGCCGCCTGCAGATCAAGATAATTTTTCTGGATATTTCGTTTAATATTACGTTCCAGCTCTGTAAGTTCAACGTCTTTATTTTCAGCATTCACTTCAGCAATCTGTACCCGGTTCTCGGTGGAAAATCCAGAGAAGATGGGTATGCTTAATGTAGCACTAACATTGAGATATTTCGAGTCATTTAAATTTTCTAGTGCATCAGCCCTGAGCTGGTAGCTGATACTCCCCGTCAGGCGGGGGAAATAACCAGACTGAGCGACTGTGATGCCGTTTTGAGCACTTTCAAGACTTAATTTTGCACTTTTATAATCACTCCTTGTACTCAGCGCACGTGTAACCAGTTCCGATAAATCCTGGTAATCCATCTCTTTTCCGGCTTCCGGTGTGCCGATTTCTGCGGGTTCCTCAAATTCATAATTTGTCAGAACATCCAGCCCGAGGTAATACAACAGATTAGTTCTCGCTGTTTCCAGGTCATTGTTGGCCTGTATCAGTGCAAGTTCCGCATTTCCTGCCTGCACCTGCTGGTTATAAACATCTGCTAGGGTTACAGCACCGAGTTTGTTTCTTTCGGTAATCGTCTCCAGATTTTTCTTATTCCATTTGACATCATCTTCCTTCACCTTCAGGAGCTGCTTTGCATTTATTACGTCGTAGTAAAGGGTTATTGTCTGGAAAACAATATCCTGTTTCAGTCTTTCCAGAGTAAGCTTCCAGGCTTCAAGGTCGTTTTGAGTTTGGGATAACGTTGCGATATTAGAAAGACCGTCAAATAAGGTTATATCGCTGCTGGCACCTACAGTATAGTTCCTGTTCTGTGAAATCGACGGCGGTATCGGAATTATAGAGCCCTGGAAAATGAAATTACCGCCGGCTTCTTCAGATTTCGTCCAGTTCCAGTTTCCATATGCTCCCAGTGTCGGAAGGAAATTACCAACGGCGGCTTTCACGCCTGATTGATAGGATTTCAATGTATTCTCACTCTTCTGCAGAGTAGTATTTTTATTAAGCGCAGTATTTATTGCTTCATCGAGGCTTAATGTCTTTTGCGCAAAGGATGCATAACTAAAAGTCAGCAGACATATTAAGCTAAGAAAAAATCGCATTAGTTTTCTCCCGGCAAATTATTTGAAAGAATCAGAATTAAATTGTTCTTTAGACATCGAACGGTTTCATTAAGTTACTATCTAAACACTGTAATTTTCTTCAGTTGTAATGAGTATCTGAAGATTTCCTTACAAAAATAGAGGATATCCGGCAGCATATAAAATTTTAAGTATAAACGGCGGAATAATTACAGGAGCGGTAAAAGAGAATACCCGGATTTGAGGATAAACGGTACACCCTTCATTGTTTTATATACCTGTCCTTAATTCTAAGAAGATAAGCATATGCTTCGTCATAGTTATTCCCTATCTCCCCGTCAAGTATTGCGTCTTCAATAGCCTGTTTTATTTCTCCTACTTTCTTTGATGGTTTAAGATTGCATACCTCCATTATCGTATCCCCTCTTACGGGCGATTGGAAGGCCCTAAGCTTATCCTTTTCTTCAACCTCCCACACCTTTTTCATAACCCTTTCATAATTCTCGAGGTACCTGTCGACTTTATCCCTGTTCTTACTTGTTATATCAGCCCGGCACAGTGTAATCAGATCTTCCAGATCCTCTCCGGCAGCCACTATCAGTCTTCTTATAGCAGAATCCGTAACCTCGTCCTTTGCCAGCGCAATCGGCCTGAGATGCAGCCTTACAAGTTTCTCCACATATTCAAGCTTTGAGAAAGGGAGCTTAAGTTTCTTAAATATCGATTTCATCATCCTGGCGCCCAGTTCCTCGTGACCATGAAACGTCCAGCCTGTGCCTTCCACAAACCTCTTTGTGGGCGGCTTGGCGATATCGTGAACCAGGGCCGCAAATCGAAGCCATAAATTATCCGTAACCTTTGAAATATTATCAACCACTTCACAGGTATGAAGAAAAACATCCTTATGGTGATAATCTTTCCTCTGTTCGACTCCTCCAAGTTTCGCAGCTTCAGGGAAAATTACCTCGAGCACGCCGGAATTATTCAACAGTTTAAGACCTATAGAGGGTCTTGGTGATGCCAGTATCTTCAGGAATTCATCGGTAATCCTTTCCTGTGAAACTATCTTAAGTCTTTCCCTCATCTCACCGGCGGCTTCCATAATCAGATCATCCACTTTGAACTTCAGCTGCGATGCAAAACGGAATGCACGCATAATTCTTAAAGGATCATCGTCAAAAGTTTTCAGGGGATCCATCGGGGTTCGGATGATTTTCTTTTTTAGATCATCAAGTCCGTTAAACTCATCTATAAGAGTTCCGAAATCTTTTTTGCTCACGGAGAGGGCTAGTGTATTGATGGTAAAGTCCCTGCGGAGGATATCCTCTTCAAAAGTTCCGGCAGTTACCTGGGGTTTCCGGCTTTCCCTCCGGTATGATTCTTTCCGGGCACCGACAAACTCAAGGTCAAAGTCGCCGTATCTGAAATGCGCAGTACCGAAATTCCTGTAAACATCAATCTTTTTTATTCCCAGCTTATCAGCATATAATTTCGCAAATGATTCACCATCCCCTACTACCAGAAAATCGATTTCACCCCTTTCCCTTTTAAGTATCAAATCACGAACGAAGCCGCCAACAATAAAAACATCATACTTCTGTTCTTCCGCAGTCTCCATAGCTGTTTTGACAAATGGAAATTTTTTAAGCTCTGATTCAAAGTCTGTTATATCACTGATTAATTTTTTATTGCTCGTCATTAATATTCTTGGGTTCGATAATTATAGAATTAGCATTTTGCGCTTTACTTCCCATCAATATAGCAATAGGCTTCAAAGGTTCAATGTTGCTGAATAGAATTTTCATAGCTGCGGCAATAGGCACCGCAAGGAACATTCCAGCTATGCCCCATATCCATCCCCAGAAAATCAGAGAGAATAGAACGAAAACCGGACTAAGGTCCATATGCCGCCCTAAGTAATGAGGCTCAATAAGGTTTCCTACAATATTGTGAATAAGGAACAGCACAACGGCGAGTGAAATCACTGTTAGACCAAAACCGTACTGCAGCAGGGCGATTATAATGGGTCCCACCGTTGCTATTAGTGCCCCGATATTCGGGATAAAGTTAAACACGAAGGTAAGGAGTCCCCAAAGCAGAGCGAAGTCAACGTTATAAATTATAAGCACCAGCGTAACAATAATTCCTACTATCAGACTGAGAATAGTTTTTATTATCAGGTACGACTGCAGCTGAACATTTATATTAAGGAGATTTTGTTTTACCATAGTACTTCTTTCAGAGAAAGCCACAGTTAGTCTTTCCTCAAATTTTCTCTTCCCAAGCATCATAAACACCCAGAAGATGAGTGATATGAAAAAGTCGCCCAGCATTGAAGAAAGCGAATTGAATATATTCTGGATTACTCCTGCTTGCAATAGTTTCTCAAACAAGGTTGAGATTTTGATACGCCTTATGTCTATCTTAAACCAGGAGGCAAATTCTCTAAGGGTTACATCAAAAGGTTTAAGTATCTGTGCCATAAAAGAGGAAATATTTTCAGAATAGGCCTGCATTTTATCAGGAACGTCTCCTACGGCAGAAATAACGAGAAGACCGGTCAGATATCCTATGATTGCTACAACCAGAAGTATAATCAAGAGCGACATCCATTTCGGAACGCCCTTATTCTTAAGATAATCCATCAGCGGATGCAGTAAATACGTAAGGAAAATAGCAATTGTTACAGGGACGAGTATCTCCTTCAAAGCCATAAGGATATAGACAAAGAGAACAAATGAAATGAAACCTAGGAAATACGCAGTGGCCTTCATGTGTTTCGTGACATTTTTTTCCTGGTCCATAAACCTCACTTAAAATTTATTGATGATAAAATCCGGTTTCCGTTCATGTAGAGCCAGTCGGCTTTTTTGAAATTATCCTGAAGTATAAAGTTAAAATTTTTATCATTATCAAACCTCATCGCCAAAGCTGCCATCTTCCTGGCCCTCATAAAATCCAGATGAGAAAGCAGGTAAACCGACAGCCTGTACACCGCGAAACTTACAGGATAACTGTTTACAGTAATGGTCTGGTCAAAAAGCTTCAGGAACAGGTTATAGCTCTCACCAAGCGACCCAGCAAGATCAATCAGAACAGGGATGCTGAAATAGTCATAAGATTTTTGGTTCATTCCTGTCACTATAACGTATTTATCCACGTCGCTTCCCTCCAGGTACGGAACTATCAGAGAATCCGACTCCAGCAAATTCCGGCGGAAATTTGAAAGGTAATATAATGTACGGTTAGGATTCTGTGAAATTATATTTTTATAAAGTGAGTCTGCGCAGACGGAATCCTGAACCTGCGCACAGAAATCCGCAAGGCGGAATTCAATGTTATAATAATACGATGTCTTTTCATAATCCCCTATCTTATTTTTAAGTAAAGTTATAGCCTCTGACTCTTTCCCTGTGTTGAATAAGGAATTTGCATAGCCGGTCAGAGCAGAATAATTATTCGTCAGCTTGAGTATTTCAGTAAAAATATCAAGGGCTTCTTTATAATTCTGCTCGGCATAGTAATTCCATGCCTCTCTCAGCCTGTCTGCCACGTACCGCGGGCAAACTTTATAGATAATCGGTTTTCTCCCGTAATAATATTCCGCTTCATTTTTATTCTGCGCTCGAAATTCTTTTGATATGAAGCTGAAATACCCGTTGCTAAGTTCTTCAATATTCCTCTTATAGATTTTTTCGAAATCAATATCAGAATAGAGCCGTTTAAACTTCTCAATGCCGTAATTATCAATAAGGTACCGGCAGAATGAACCGGCGTAGATGTATGAGAGTCCCGATGTCTGTCCAAAGAAGTTCATACCTTTAAACAAATTCTTAACTTCTATCTTGAACCCATTGTGATAAGCAAGAGAAGCCATATAATGGACATCATTCAGATCATATTCAGGGGCTCCGGCAACTGCAGCACCTTCTATGAGAGCGGGATTAAAATTATCTGCAACATCGAAAATGCCCCACCCGAATTCCCCGGCAAAGCAATGGGCGATCTCATGTCTTAATGAGCTGTTATAGTTATCAGCGATAGCGAAAACTTCTCTCAGCCAGGGCTTCGCAACATCGGCATTCTCGGAACCAAAGTATTTCTTTTTCTGAGCATCGTTATTAAAAATGAAGGATAAATACTTTTCCTTCGGATAAGTATGGTAGAAACTTGAAAGCTGCTCATAATAATATTCGTGGCTGAGTGTTATAATTTTGATTTCATCTGCACTTATACCAGGAGAGAAATAAATATCGAAATGTTCAGTTCTCACCAGGTCGCCGAGAACGCTCTTCAACTTATTTTGGGTGGTGGAATACCCCAAATCAGGTGAAAGGTAAAGAAATATGGCTGAAAAAAGTACAGACATATAAATAATAAGTTTCTTCGATATCAAGATATTTCTGTAACAGGCATAAGCTCCGATAAAATATACCGCAACGAAGAAAAGGAGGTTAAGCGAACGGTATATCATCAGCTTCAGATCGACGTTTACCGCTTCATCATATATTGTTCCCGGGAAATATGCATAAATAGGATTGTAGAAGTAGATCTGGGGATTGTAATAAAGCTCGAAAAAAGTTATTGATAACGCGCCCAGAAAAATTATAATAAAAATAAGGTGCCTGAATCTGGGCGACACTATCACTGAAAGTACGGCTATTGCCGCTCCCACAATCACTGAAGGAAGCGTTATGAAGGTGTAGAAAAGCAATCCGTCCCATACTGAACAGCTTACTGTAAGGAGATCGTGAGTAATTGAGATGGTTAGCGGAATGACCAGGAAAAATATGAAAGGCAGGAGATCATTTTTCAGAAACGATTTATAACGTTTTTCGCTATTCAATACTGAAAGCGTAAAGAAACCTGAAAATATTGTAAGCAAAACTGCATTGAGCATGGAGAATTCGAATCCGAATACATTGGTCAAAGGAAATTCAAGCAGAAGGAAATTGAATAGTACAATAAGGATCAGATAAACCAGCAGGTAATTTCTCCACCTTATAATATTTTTCACCGATAACGGTTTAATATTCTGCTCCCTGAACTCTTTCAATATCCGCACCCAGTTCCTTTAACTTTTCTTCAATCCTCTGGTATCCCCTGTCCAGATGATAAACGCGAAGCACTTCAGTCGTTCCACGGGCCGCAAGTCCGGCCAGCACCAGCGAAGCACTTGCTCTCAGGTCAGTAGACATCACCTTGGCACCGACAAGATGATCTGCACCTTTCACGACTGCACTGTTCTCACTCACTGTGATGTCGGCACCCAGCCTTAAAAGTTCAGGTACATGCTTAAACCTGTCGAGATAAATGGTATCAGTCACCGTAGCCACACCTGCGGAAAGCGTCATATAGGCAATCCACTGTGCCTGCATATCCGTAGGATATCCAGGGAAAATTGAAGTCGAGACATTTACCGGTTCAATTAGATCAGCAGCTTTTAAGGAGATAGAATTTTCATTGGATTCAATAAAACAGCCGCTGTCCTCCAGCTTCGAGAGAACAGCCTGCAGATATTTCGGCTGGATATTCTTCAGTGTAATATTACCGCCTGTAATAGCAGCTGCAGTCAGAAGGGTTCCTGCCTCAATCCTGTCAGGTATAGTTGCTGCTTCTACCGGTGAAAGCTCATCAACCCCCTCAATCTCCAGGGTTGTAGTTCCGGTTCCGCTGATCTTAGCACCCATCTTAATAAGGAACCCGGCAAGGTTGTTTATCTCGGGTTCCATGGCGGCATTATTTATTACCGTTATTCCTTTAGCCAGCGATGCTGCCATTAGGGTATTGCCTGTTGCACCGACAGAAGAAATATCAAAATTTATTCTGGCTCCGTGCAAACGTTTGGATTTAGCCATAATATAACCTGAATCGAGTTCAATCTCTGCTCCCATTTTTTCGAGAGCCTCCAGATGAAGGTTAATGGGACGTGGTCCCCACGCACATCCTCCAGGCAGCGATACCTTTGCTTTCCCGTAGCGAGTAAGCAAAGGGCCCAGCACATAAACCGAAGCACGCATCTTTTTCACGTGCTCATAAGGAGCCTCGAAAGAAGTTATTCCGCCTGTATCAACTTTCAGAGTATGATTTTCAAATGATACCTCAGCGCCAAGAAATGACAGCAGTTTCGACATCGTGTAGACATCATTCAGTTCCGGGGTATTGGTGAGGACAGACAACCCACCGGTCAAAAGACACGCAGGCATAAGTGCAAGTGAAGCGTTCTTAGCACCGCTCACTTCAACAGCCCCCTTTAGTTTCCTGCCTCCATTAATTACAAACTTATCCACTTCAACCTCACAAAAAGAAAAATTTTATGAAAAGAAATTAAGGAATAATAAATTAAAGTTTGAGGGGAAAATGGATTTTTAGTGAAAGAATTACTGAACAGCCTGTGTGGTAAGCATTGTTCCGTTAAAACCGATCACAAAGATCTTATTGGAATTGGTAACAGCTGCATCGGTCAGCGTTGCAAAGTTGCCCGATTGTGTAAGTTTCCAGTTGGCACCGTAGTCATCTGTAACAAGTATTTCCCCCCTGCTGCCCAGGATCAATCCATCTTTATTATCAACAAAATGAATAGAGTAGAGTCCCGACATTGTATTCGACGGAACCTCATTCCAGCTTTCGCCTCCGTCGGTCGTTCTCATAACGATTCCGCCGCCACCGGAAATAAAGCCGTTATTCTCATCGATGAAAATAATATCCCTCAGGTAGTTATTTGTCATCTTTTCCATCTTTTTCCAGGACCTGCCTGAATTCGTTGTCTTCAGCATTGTACCATTCCATCCGACAGCAAAACCGTTTCGGTCATCTTTAAAACTGATACTGTATAGAAGTTCACGTGTTGAAGTATATACCGGATACCAAGTAGTGCCTCCATTCAGGGTTTTAAGTATTGTTCCGTGACTTCCGGCCATAAAACCCGTTCTTTTATCGCTCAGAAAACATATATCAAAAATGGATTCCTTAATATAAGCTTTAAGCACCTTCCAGTTCTTCCCGCCGTCATTAGTATAGATTATAGTTCCGTTATCGCCGGTAATAAAGCCGTTGTTCTCATCCAGGAAATAAACATCGAAGAAGTTAACCCGGCTGTTGTATGTACTTTTCTGCCAGGTTTTACCACCGTCTATTGTCTTAAGTATCAGTCCGTTGAACCCGCAGACATAACCCATATCCGGAGTAACAAAATCAATCGAGTTAAGAGTCGTCCCTGTTGAAAGAGTGACCGGGGTCCATCCTGACCTGATAACACCCGAAGTATTTGACGTCATTGTAGCTTCACTGCCATCACCGTTATTCACGATTGGATTCTTGTCCCTGAGTAAAGTGGAGATGTTGCTGTAAAAATAATAAAAGAGAACCGCACCTATAACCAGAACCACTGCTGATAAGGCAAATCTTCTGATTATATAATGTGGAATTTTCCTCTGATTCTGGTAAACTACCGGCTCTTCAACCTCCAAAGTAGTTAGATCCTCAAAAACATTACTGACATCCTCGAGGAAATCCCCGGCCGAGAGGTATCTTTTCTGTACTGGTTTCTCGAGTGCTTTAGATATGATCCTGTCAACCTCAGAAGGGATATCGGGAAGATGAGTAGAAAGCCTGGAGGGCATCTTTTTAATATGAGCTTCCATTATCTCAAACTCAGTCGGATAATCGAAAGGGGTCTTACCTGAAAGCATTTCATAAAATGTAATGCCAAGTGAATAAAGATCGCTCTGTGTTGTAGGTGGTTTACCCCTGATCTGTTCAGGGCTCATATAGAAGATGGTGCCTATTTTCGTCCCCGCCTTTGTAATATCCTTAGTCTCATTTATCGATTTGGAGATTCCGAAATCCATTATCTTTGCAATACCTTCATTACTTATAATAATATTTGAAGGTTTAAGATCGCGGTGGATAAAACCTTTCTGATGAGCAAAGGCAACGCCGTTTAGTATTTGCCTCATCACGTCCAGGGAAAATTTCAAATCGAGCCGTCCTTCCCTGCGGATAATCTCCTCCAGGGTTTCGCCTTCGATATATTCCATTACAATACCGAGGGTATTATCGGCATCGGTAAAGCCGTAGACAGGGATTATATTAGTATGGTTAAGTTTTGCCTGGTTGCGCGCTTCACGTTTGAAGCGTTCAATGAACTGGGGATTAGGAGGTTTACTGGTATTGAGAATCTTTATAGCCACGTAGCGCTCAAGCTTCAGGTCGATTGCCTTGTAGACAACGCCCATTCCGCCTTCGCCGATCACCTCGACTATCTTGTAATTCTCAATGTTCGTCCCGACCATCATTCATCCCTTTTTATTAATACGAATGAATAATTATCCGGTGCTCCCCTGTCCTCTATTAACTTAGAAAGTTTTTCTGCGGTAAAATTTACGTCGTCATGGCCGATAATTTCCTCGAGTTCTTCATCAGTTACCACGCAGGTAACGCCGTCAGAACAAATAAAAAACTTAAAATCATCGCGGGTATTCAACTTAATCTTGCTAAGATCAGCCTCAACCTCAGGAGTGTCACCCAGGGCCTTCATAATAATATTCCTGTTGGGATGGTTCTCCGCCTCTTTAAGTGTAAGATATCCTTCATCGACAAGACGCTGAACAAGCGAGTGATCCTTGGTAATCTGTTTAATTTTCTGATCATCGTATTTATAAATACGCGAATCACCAATATGACCCCAGTAAGCAGCATTCGAATTAAGGAAAAGAACTTCTACAGTCGTGGCCATACCCTTGAATGCAGGGGTTGAAGCTGACTGAGCAATTATCATATTATTCGCCGCCAGAATGGCTTCCTTTATTCTCTCAAGATAATCGTTGTTGTCGGACCTTATAAACGAATTATAAATAGTCTCTACAGTCAGGCTGGAAGCAACCTCACCGGCGCGGTTTCCACCGAGTCCGTCGCATAAAACAGTTAATAATCCTTCATCAAGTTCAAACACCCCGAACGAATCTTCATTCTCGTACCGGCGAAGTCCGGTCTTCGATACAGAAACGTGGGTATATTTCATGCTTTCCCCCGACAACTGATTATTTGGAATAAGAAATTTGAAAATAGGACTATCCAAATTTTATTATTTAATGAATAATTCGTGCTAACCTCAGCAATTTTCATACCTGCTTAAATACTCTCTGTTAATTATTAAATCTTTATTTTTTTGCAATTTTGAAGGAAAAACGGAACTGAGAGAGTTGTTTTTACCTCACTAAGTGTACACATCCTGTTTACTGAACAATAAATTTATCAAATTTCCATCTAAAAAAATCAATTTTATTAATGCTTTGCAAAGAAAAGCTGCCGTTCAGCTTATGCACAATGCAAACTTAAGACTTAATCTTAAAAGTATTGAAATTTTTTTTCAATAGAATATGTTATAAAAAATAATGTATACTTAGCAGTAAAGAATCGATCCTTAAGAAAAATCGGTAATAATTTTTTCCTTCCGGCTTTCTTTTAGGATAAAAAAGAGATAATTTAACAGCAAAAGACAGGTGGAAATATTTATTAAGGGAAATCATTATGGTTTATGGGGAATCTAACCATTACACTTTCATGCAGAATGAATACGAACAGGTATTAAGCTTATTCACTAAGCTCCAGAAAGAAATTACCGCAGCGAGAAATCTTCCTGACCTGACCAGGTCAAAACTTTTTGAAAAACTTGAAGAGATGATACTAAATATGGAATTAATTGTAGATAACCTTGATAGCTTCTGGTCATTCATCGCCAGGGCTGAGATAGCGTACAAAGTTTATGAAAAAGGGATAATCCCGCCGTCATTAAAAGACTTCGCAAAGATTATATGGCAGGTGCAATGTCGTGAAGAAGGCCGCCCTCCTAATTCAACTCCCCCTATTCAGCTTTAACGCTGTATCCTAACCCTTTTTCAGGATATGTCACCCTGAACCTTTTTCGTGCGAGAACGGGGACTCGAACCCCGACACCTTTCGGTACTAGATCCTAAGTCTAGCGCGTCTGCCAATTCCGCCATTCTCGCAGATAATTAAACATTGATTATTGAAATTGGAGAACAAAAATAAAAGTTTTGCCCCAGAAAACAAAGGTGAGGACAGGTGGAAAGGGTGAAAAGAGAACTGGAGAAGGCCCACGGAAATTCTGAGATACAAATCTCTATTGATGAATCAGTGTAGTTCTGGAAAAAGTGAATAATAAAAAATTGTCCTGCTTTAGCCAGACCTTACGAACTATTTCAAGCGTACCCAGAGTGGTTCAGAGTCTATTCAAATGGGATTTGGAATGGAGGTCCGACTTACTTAAGAACGTATTCAGAACGTTTTCAGGTGGTATTTAGGATGTTTATAGATTGAAGTTAAATACCTATAATAATGAGGTAATTACAGTTGAATACAGGTCAAATGAAATTATAAGCAAAAAAAGTTGCGGTCAGTAAGGTATTGCTGTATGCACCGACCGTCCTTATATACGTATCCGGACTTTTCATAAATCCACCTTTAACCGCTTAATAATTTTTGCTGAGGCCAGTTGTAAACGAATAGTCACTGCCAGTTTTTTCTTGCATACCTTTATACTTTTTAATTACATAAATGTGCAGACCCCGGCCCAAACTGTCAATGATGGAGAGCAATAGCAAGTAACATAGTCTATTCCGTGTTTTCGCAAATCTGATATTGGGTTTTTGATAATTTAACCTAAATTTAAATTATTTGAACCATCACTTCCCCGAATAATTTTTCCAGCATCTCATATGCTGGTGAAAATGTTTAATTTCCACAGTATTTATTATATTTGTAATTCTATTATTTACGAAAAGCAGGTGGAAAGTCAGGCAATACATACCCTGTTGTCCAAATCTGCACTTGAATTTTTATAATTAACAGAACCAGAGGATAAATTGGAAGTAAAAGTTAACGAGATTTCTACTTCAGAGAATGAAGTGGAAGTTACAATGTCATATGACGAAATAAAACCGGATATAGATAGTGAGGTTAAGAAGCAGACAAAGAAGATCCAGGTACCTGGATTCCGGAAAGGAAAAGTTCCAGTTTCTATGATTAAAAAGATGTATGGTGATGCACTTGAGTATGAAGCTGCTGAGAAGGTAGCTAACAGCAGCTTCTGGAAGGTTGTGAAGGAGAAAAACCTTCAACCTGTCGGCCAGCCTGTCCTCTCTGATATTAAGTTTAATCCTGGGGAGGATTTCCATTTTAAGGTTCATTATGAAATTATACCTCAACTTGATGTAAAGGGTTATACGGATATCAGTATGGATATACCCGACTTCAAAGTGAAGGATGAGGAGATTGAACACGAGATAATGCACGTTCAGAAGGCTAATGCCTCGCAGGTTGAGGAAGAGGTTGTTGGTGAGGCTAATAACTATGTAATTAAGCTGAACCTTCAGCGCCTTAATGAAAAGGGGGAGCCTTACGAAGGAAGTAAGCCTGAAACGTTCGATGTTGATCTTTCAAATGAGAATGTTCAGAAGGATATTGTGGAAAAGTCGAGGGGTAAGAAAGTCGGTGATACTTTTGAGTTCAATTTTACAGACGAACGTAAAGTTAAGAACGATAAAGGTGAAGAGGAAACACAGAAAGAGGAGTTCCTCTACAAGGCTGAGATTAAAGATATTAAAAAGTATCTTCTGCCAGAGCTTAATGAGGAGTTCCTGAAAAAAATTACCAACGATAAAATTGATAATGAGAAGGACTTTAGGGAGAACATAAGCGCGGATATTCAGAAGTATTACGATCAGAGAACCAATGAGATTACACGCGACAAGCTGATCCAGGAAATTGTGAAAGCTAATGATTTCACTCCCCCAACCTCACTTGTTAACAACTTCCTGAGTGACCTGATTGAACGCGAGGAGCAGGAATCAAAGAAACAGGGCTACCGTAAATACGACCGTGAGGAGGCAGCCAAACGTCTCCACAGCTACGCTGAATACGAGGTGAAATGGTATCTGATAAAGAATGAGATTGAGAAGAAGGAAAACATCGAAGTAACTGATGATGACTTGCAGGAACTTGTGAAGAAGGACGCAGAGAAGACAGGTTTGCCTGAGGATAAATTGCTAAACTATTACAAATCATCTAATTTTGCTGAACGTCTCAGGGATCAGAAATTGATTGATTTCCTGAAAGAGAATAATAAGATTAATAAAGTGGATCCTTCGAAATTAACAAATACTAAAACAGAGGAAACTAAATGACAAAACATCCTGAATTTTATAACCAGCTGGTACCTTATGTCATCGAACAGACAGGCCGCGGTGAACGCGGGATGGACATCTTTTCCCGGCTGCTTAGAGAAAGAATAATTTTCATAGGTACTCCTATTGACGATCATATCGCAAGTCTGATTATCGCTCAGCTTATTTTCCTTGAGGCTGAGGATTCTGAGAAGGACATCAATGTTTATATCAACTCGCCCGGCGGAAGCGTTACAGCGGGACTGGCAATCTATGATACTATGAAATATGTCAAGCCTAATGTATCTACCATATGCGTCGGTATGGCTGCTAGTATGGGAGCTATCCTGCTTGCGGGAGGAGCAGCCGGTAAAAGAACCGCACTCCCCAATGCTAAGATTATGATCCATCAGCCATGGGTCGGGGGCCTGCAGGGACAGACATCCGATATCGAAATTCACGCAAAGGAGATGTTGAAGACACGCGATACCCTCTACAAGATACTTGCCGAACATACGGGAAAATCAATTGAACAGATTACCAAGGACTGCGACAGGGATTATTTCCTTTCAGCCCAGGAAGCAAAAGACTATAAACTGATAGATAATATTATCGAAAAGAGAATTCCTCTTTCAGATAATAAAAAATAAATTTAATTAGGGATTGGGTTATCTCAATCCCTTTTCCTTCTTATATTACTGACCGTGTTTTCACTTCTTATTTAAATGAAAATAAATTTTCGCTACATAAGTGTTGCCCTGCTGATGCTTTTTACCGCATTATTCTTCCCCACTATGCTTTCTGCCCAGCAAAAGGAGGCGGGAGTAAAACCGAAGAATGTGATCCCGGTACAAAAGGATGCGGCTGCAAGAAAAAAAGAGGATGACTTAAAGAAAAACCTCGACCGCTACCTCAAAGAATTCAGAACAAATAAACTTATCCCGGGAATATCGGCAGGTATAGCATGGAACGAGAAGATCTTCTGGCTTGGTAATTCAGGAACTGCCGATGTTGAAAATAATATAGCCGTAACGGACAGCACTCTCTTTAGAATAGCCTCTATATCGAAATCTATTACGGCTGTTGCTGTTATGCAGCTTGTAGAGAAAGGAAAAATTAAGCTGGATAATGATGCACGCAGCTATATTTCATATTTCCCTAAAAAGAAGTGGAAGTTTACTGTCCGCCAGCTTCTGAATCATACTGCGGGGATACGCAATTATTACAGGGCGGAATTCGATGATACCAGGCATTATGCTTCGCTTAAGGATGCCGCTGATATTGTAAGCAAAGATACGCTCGCCTACAAGCCCGGAACAAAGTATCTCTACACGACCCTCGGCTATAATCTTCTCGGAACGATCATAGAAAATGTATCAGGACAATCGTTTTCTGAGTATCTCCGGAAAAATATCTTCGAACCAGCACAGATGAATTCTACCCTCCTGGGGTACCAGCAAAGAATAATCCCTTATCGCGCGGGAATGTATGAAAGGAACAGGACCAGAATAATTGAGAATGCTCCGCTTGCAGACCTGAGCAATAAATACCCCGGTGGAGGATTGCTGTCAACTTCCGAAGATTTGTTAAGGTTTGCTGTAAACCTGCTCGAGGGTCACCTTGTTAAACCTGAAACTCTGGATTCGATGCTGGTACCAACCAGACTCAAGAATGGAACAATGATAAATTACGGACTGGGATTTACCCTTGGGAGGGATAATGCAGGCAGAAAATATTTTGCCCATGAAGGATATGATGGTACTTCGCTGCTCCTTATTTACCCTGAGGAAAAACTTGCTGCAGTTGATCTGCTAAATATAAGAGACAGAAATAACAGCGCTGCAGCATTCGATCTTGCTTCAACTGTTCTCGATGATACAGTTATTTTTCCTGTAGCCCAGCTGTCAGACAGACTGATGTCTGTATATAGAGTTTCCGGGATCGATTCAGTTCTGGCCGATTATAGAAATATTTCTGCGGATTCCTCCAGCATCTACGATACATCACTTAATGAGATATGCCTCTTTGGCTATGATCTGCTGGGACTCCACAAAACCTCTGACGCCGTAAGGTATTTCCGTTTCATTGTGGGCCGCTTTCCTCAGCAGGCCAAACCCCTTATAGGTCTCGCAGACGCATACTATAAGGATGGGAATTTAGGACTTGCCCTGCGGCACTACAGGCTCGCCTTTAAAACGGAACGGACTAACGTATATGCACTAAGCATGATACGCAAAATCACCGGTTCTAAGTGATTTGAAGTAAACCGGAAATATTTTCCTTGCATTCCTGAACTTTAGTCCACAAATTAGTGTTTAGAGCTTAACAAACAAAAAAATATACATGATAGGACACAGATTTACGGAATTTATTCCGGGAAACAGCGGTGAGAGCCGTTTTGAAGATCTTCTGAAAATATTCATGCAGTTATTAACTATTACTTCCGGTGACGTAACTGAGGCACTTAACTGGATGAACGAGCTGGATAAAAAGTACAACCTGACTGACAATAACTACGGAATGGGTGACTTTATAAATGAGCTGAAGGATAAGAACTATATTGAAGAAGATTCAGACAAAAATATATTTGTAATTACTGCAAAGAGTGAGCAGTCTATTCGTAAGCAGTCGCTTGAAGAGATCTTCGGCAAACTGAAGAAATCAAAGCGCGGAAATCACAGAACGCCTTACTCAGGAAGCGGAGATGAGCTTACTTCAGACAGACGTGAGTTCAGCTTCGGGGATACAATGGACCAGATCGATGTAACTAATTCGATAAAAAATTCACAGATAAATCATGGTATAGATGACTTTAAGCTGACCGAGGACGATCTTGAAGTAGAGGAAAAGGACTTTAAGGCGCTTACTTCAACCGTGCTGATGATTGATATCTCTCATTCGATGATTTTATACGGAGAAGACCGGATCACTCCTGCAAAAAAAGTAGCAATGGCACTCTCTGAACTGATCACTACAAAGTACCCGAAGGATACTCTTGATATTATTGTATTCGGCAACGATGCCTGGCCTATTGCTATAAAAGACCTTCCATACCTGCAGGTAGGTCCTTATCACACAAATACAGTTGCGGGAATAGATCTCGCACTGAATATACTTAGAAGAAGAAAAACATCTAATAAACAAATATTTATGATCACGGATGGTAAACCAACCTGTCTGAAAGAAGGTGCGCGGTATTATAAAAATAGTTTTGGATTGGACAGGAAGATTGTTAATAAAACACTTGACCAGGCTGCACGCAGTAGAAAACTGGGTATCTCAATTACAACGTTTATGATTGCCCGTGATCCTTATCTTCAACAGTTTGTTAGAGAGTTTACCTCTACAAATAAGGGCCGTGCATTCTACAGCAGTCTTACCGGACTCGGAGAGTATATTTTTGAAGATTATATCAGGAACCGGAGACGCAGAGTGAAATAATCTTTCTGCTTTCATTTTATAAAAAAAAAGGAGTTTTGATGGATTTAGTTTCAATATCTACGCTTGGAGAACTTAAAAAGAGCGGATATAAATCACGGCCGATTAAAAATGAGCTGAGAGAGAATCTTATTTGTGCTCTTCAAAAGGGTGAGAATCCTTTTGAAGGTATTATTGGTTATGAAGAAACTGTTATACCCGATATCCAGACTGCTATTCTTTCACGCCATAATATAATATTGCTTGGTCTGCGCGGGCAAGCAAAAACAAAGATAGCACGTTTGCTGATAAACCTGCTTGATGAAAATATACCTGTTGTGAAAGGCAGCGATCTTAATGAGGATCCTTTTAACCCTATTTCAAATGTCACGAGGGAACTTGTAAAGAAGGAAGGCGATAACACAAAGATTGAATGGGTACACAGGTCAGAGCGTTATACCGAAAAGCTGGCGACCCCCGATGTTTCTGTAGCAGATCTGATTGGAGACGTTGATCCTATCAAAGCTGCTGCGCTGAAGCTTCCCTATTCCGATGAGAGAGTCATTCATTTTGGATTGATACCCAGGTCGCACCGTGGGATATTCGTTATCAACGAACTTCCCGATCTCCAGGCCAGGATACAGGTAGCTCTTTTCAATATCCTGCAGGAGAATGATATCCAGATACGCGGATTTAAGGTACGACTTCCGCTTGATATACAATTTGTATTTACTGCAAACCCGGAGGATTATACGAACCGCGGATCTATCGTCACCCCTTTAAAGGACAGGATAGACAGCCAGATACTTACTCACTATCCGAAATCAATAGAGGTATCGAGATCAATCACGGAGCAGGAAGCACGGTCGGCCGACCAGCAGAAAAACGTAGTACATATTCACGATCTGCTGAAGGATCTGGTAGAACAGATTGCTTTTGAAGCACGCCGGAGCGAATACATAGATGCTAAAAGCGGTGTATCAGCAAGACTTACGATCTCAGCCTACGAGAACCTGATAAGTACTGCTGAGCGGAGAGCTATCCTTAACAAGGAAACGGATACCTTTGCGAGGGTCTCTGACCTTTATGGTGTAATCCCCTCAATTACCGGCAAGATTGAGCTTGTATATGAGGGCGAGCAGGAAGGTCCTTCTAAAGTTGCACATATTCTTATAAGCAAGGCAGTCAGAAATATTTTTGCCGAACACTTCCCGACCCCGGATAAGCTGAAGAAATCGCAGGACGCGAACATCTATCAGGAAATCACCAATTGGTTCAATAAGGGCAACTACGTCGATATACTGAATGAACTTGATGAAAAAAAATACGAGGCGGCTTTGAATAAAGTGCCAGGACTTTCAGATATCGTGAAAAAACACTTCCCAAAAGCTGATAAAAAGCATCACCTGCTGCTAATGGAATTTGTTCTGCATGGACTTACAGAGTATTCCCTTCTGAGCAAGTTCAGAATGGAGAAAGGAGTGCAGTTTAAGGATATGCTGAGTTCTATGTTTACTATGTCTTCCGAAGACGAAGATGATATGCCGGATGAAGATACAGACTTTTACCGTTAAACATTCACATTCAGTTAATTTTTTCATCATTTCATTTTTATGTAACTTCAACTGAATGAATAAAATCATTTAGTATGAAAGAAACCTCCCGGAAGAAAATTGTTATTATCGGACCTGCCTATCCCTACAGAGGCGGTCCGGCCACTTATGTTTCCTATCTCTTCAATAGTCTCAGTAAAACATTTGACGTTAAAATATTTAACTATACCCTCCTTTACCCGGACTTCCTCTTTCCCGGGACTACACAATACGATGAGAGCAAGATGGCTTCGTTAAAAGTTCCCAATGAGAGGATTATAAATTCTATTTCACCTTTCAACTGGTTAAAGACTGCAAAAAGAATAAGAGAGGAAAAAGCCGACCTTGTAGTATTCGATTGGTGGCAGCCTTTTTTTGGTGTCTGCCATTATACGATTTCCTATTTACTGAAAAATCGATATAAGGGAAAAATATTATTCATAACAGAGAATTTTATCTCTCATGAATCAAGATTCATCGACAGTTTTTTGACAAAGCTGGGATTGAGCAACGCTGCCAGCTTTTTAGCACTGTCGGATGTAGTTGCAAAAGAACTGGGGAAGATTGCCGGTGGAAGGCAAATATACCGATCTTCTCTGCCTCCATTCGATTGCTATCTAACGGCTGATAACTTCAGCAGAATTACAAGCAGGAAGGAATTAAACCTTTCGGATAGTGATAAAGTGCTCTTGTTCTTCGGTTATGTCAGGAAATATAAGGGACTGGATCTTCTTATCGATGCTATGCCTGAAGCCCTTAAACAAATCCCTGAAATTAAACTCCTGATTGTCGGCGAATTCTATGATAATGTTTCGATATATATCAGTCGTGTAGAAAAATTGGGACTACAGGATAAGATTATCGTTATAAATAAATTTGTACCCAATGAAAAAGTCGGAAAATACTACACAGCAGCTGATGTAACCGTGCTGCCTTACAGAAGTGCCACTCAGAGTGCTGTGTTAAATGTTTCCTACAGTTTCGGAAAACCTGTGATCGTTACAAGAGTAGGCGGACTGAGCGAATTTGTTAAGGATAATTATACCGGTATTATCGTAGAGCCCGAAAGCAAAGAGCAAATTGCGGCCGGGATCATACGCTTTTTCGGATCGGAAAAAAATATAGATTTCAAATCTAATATCGAAGAATATCTTGGCGAAAGCGACTTTAATCAGCTTCCTGAACTCTTTGAGAAGATAATTGATGAGGTAAATGCATAATAGCTGAGAAGCCGGATTGAATGGGACACTTTAACTCTGGTTCACCTCACCATAAGGTCCAGCCGATTTCCAAACTATCGATCCTGACCTGTCTTCAGGATTAAACAACTAACTTCCGGATCATTTTCTCAATGGATATTAGCCGGCCCAGTATACCAATCCCATCTCAAAAGGATTTATCAGTAAAGGATGTTTGGGAAGCACACGGATGGTAAAGCCCTGCTGTCCAGACCTCCTTGTAGCTATACTTCCGGTGTATTTATAATTACCGTCTGTCATTTTGTGTGATTCGGACTTAAGCACAATTGTCTCATTATACTCGGGATTATCCTGTTGGTCGACCGGACCATAATAAACCTGAACCTCCACATCCTGAGGAGTAAGCTCCCCGAGATAAATCTCTGCGGAAATCGATAATTCTTCTCCCACAAAAACAGATTTGGAATTATCAGGATTCACCAGATTAACAAGCCGGATATTGTCCCAGTTCTTATGCATATTTACTTTCCAGTCTGCCAGTTCCTTCGCGTTATTCCATTTCTTCTCAGCAAATATCCGTCGCTTCTCAATTGCAGCTTTATAATAATTCTCAAAGTACTCCTGTACCATCCTGTGGGTATTGAAATAAGGCCCGAGTTTCTTCATTGAATTTTTTACCTTCTGGATCCATTCACGCGGAAGTCCGTCTTCACCCCGTGAATAGAACAAAGGAATGATCTGTGTCTCCAGGGTATTGTAAAGCTGGCGCGACTCAAGTTCATCCTGGTAATCAGGATCGGTATACTCCTCGCCGTTCCCAATTTTCCATCCCAGCTCAGGATCAAATCCCTCATCCCACCATCCGTCGAGTACACTGAAATTCAGTCCGCCATTAGCTATTACCTTCATACCCGAGGTACCGCTAGCCTCCAGAGGACGGCGAGGCGTATTGAGCCACACATCGCATCCTTCAACCAGGTAATGTGCTACATTAATATCATAATTCTCAATAAAAACTACCTTCCGCCTGAAAACCTCATCCTTTGATATTTCGCATATATCCTGTATCAGCTTTTTGCCCTCCTCATCTTTAGGATGAGCTTTTCCTGCAATTATAAACTGAACCGGAAGATTGCGGTTGCCCAGGATCTGGTTTAGCCTTTCAAGATTCCTGAATAAAAGTGTCGCTCTTTTATAAGTAGCAAACCGCCTCGCAAAACCGATTGTTAATGCGGTCGGATCAAGAACTTCCGCAGCTGTTGTAACTTCAGTCTGGCTGCCGCCCCTCGATTTAACCTGTTTAATAAGCCTTCTGCGCGCAAATGCAACTAACCGTTCGCGTCTTCTTTCGTGGGTTCTCCAGAGTTCCTCATCAGGTATTTTATCTATCCTCTGCCAGAGACTTGGAGATGCGGGATTCTCAAGCCACTTTTCTCCTATATACTGAACCAGCAGTTCTTCCATCTCCTTTGAGATATGGGAACGGATGTGAACACCATTAGTAATGCTTCCTATCGGTATTTCATTAAAAGGAACATCTCTGAAGCCGCTGACCCACATCTTTTTTGACACTTTTCCATGAAGTTTACTCACACCATTTATGTAACCAGCAGTATTCATAGCAAGATGTGCCATATTAAATACACTGGATTCTTTATCCCTGTATATTGTGCCCAGCGAGTAAAACTCTTTGCCTGCGATCTTTAATTCATTCCTGTAATAATTTCCAAGGTATTTTTCAACAAGCTCATTAGCAAATACATCTATTCCTGCAGGTACAGGAGTATGGGTTGTAAAAATGTTTGATGAATATCCTATTTCTTTTGCTTCAGTATAACTTAAGCCCTCATTCTGGATGAGGTACCGGATCCTTTCAAGCGAGAGAAATGCTGAGTGTCCCTCATTCATATGACAGACCATAGGTCTGATTCCGAGTGTATGCATTGTTCTGATCCCTCCTATTCCGAGGATAATTTCCTGTTCAATCCTCGTCTCCACATTTCCACCGTACAAAGTCTTGGTAATGATCCTATCCTCCTCAGAGTTCATCATCACATTAGTATCAAGCAAATAAAGCGGAATCCTTCCAATCTGTATTTTCCAAACCTGGAAGAATACTTCTCTGTTAGCAAAAGACACCGATAGAGTCAAAGGATCATTTTTATCATTCCTGACTAGTTCCATAGGAAGGTTATCAAAGTCATTTATTTCGTATCGTTCATGCTGCCATCCGTCTGAATTCAGGTACTGCTGAAAATAGCCTTCCTTATAGAGGAGTCCCAATCCTATTAAAGGAATACCCAGGTCGCTCGCAGCTTTTAGATGATCACCCGCCAGAACACCGAGTCCTCCTGAATATGTCTGAAGACATTCAGTTAGTCCGAATTCGGCCGAGAAGTATATTATGTTGAATGAAGTAGAAAAATTATAGTTCTTCTGATACCATGTTTTCTCATTAAGATATTCCTGAAGTTTATTGTGTACACGTTGAAGGTGAGCGATAAATCCGTCATCGTGTGAAACCTCTTCCAGTCTGTCCTGGCTCACGTTACCGAGAATCATAACGGGATTATGATTTGTTTCATCCCATAATTCCCGATCAAGTCTTCTGAAAAGTTCTCTTGAATCTGAGTGCCAGGTCCAATGCAGATTATAGGCTATTTCTCTGAGCTTTTCAAGGTTTTCAGGAAGTGAAGGTACTACGTTGTAAGTACCCAGGAATTTATGCATACTTTCTCCGTTCTTTGATTATCCGGTCTGAAATTGAATTTGGAAATATAATTAATATGAATGGTATATAAAATTAGGTTTCCAGGTTAATATCCTTTAAAATAAAAGAAAGCCGGTTTTTAATCCGGCTTTCTGAAATTTAGATTTAATCAAAAGATTATTTCAAAAGGATCATTTTCCTTATCTGCGTGAAATCAGATCCATTAGAACCATTTGCTTTAAATTCATAGAAATAAACGCCGCTGCCAACCTTATTTCCATGTATGTCTTCAGAATTCCATACCACGGAATGAGTTCCTGCATTTTGTTGTGAATTTACAAGTACATTTATAACCTCTCCAAGGAGATTATAAATTACGACTTTCACACTTGCAGCAACCGGAAGCGTGTATTCTATCTTAGTCGAGGGATTAAAAGGATTCGGGTAATTCTGCTTGAGACTATAATCTTTTGGCAGTTGTGAATTAGCTAAAGGTTCTTCAACTCCAACAACTCCCGTGCGCGCAAAAGCCAGGCCTGTTACCTGCATAGCTCCGGTAGATCCTATGAGAGTACCTGCACCAGTCGTCTTATCAATTTGGATAAAATCGCTAATTGTATTCCCTGCACCGATAGCACCATATAAATTTCCAGCAGCATCAAATTCAATCGTATTGGTCACTGTATTAAATCCTGTATGACCAATAATTGTGGGTACTCCTGAAAGTAAATCTATTTTATAGAGTAGGTCTCTATTACTTCCGAGGACAGCATAGGCAGTGGCATATAGTTCATTTGTTATAGGATCAAAAGCGATTGATGTCAGATTTACCCCTGCATCCGCTACCTGAGTATATGATCCATCAGAAAGATCGATAGTATATATTTCACCTGATTTAAGAATAGCATATAAAACGGCAGAGGTATCAAAGGCAATAGCCTGTACGTTGGCGAGATTTAAAGTATCAAGAATGTATGCATCACCTAGAGTAGGATTAACTCTTAAAATATATGAACTCGCTACTTGTGCATATAATCCATACATATTATGTGTATGATGGTTGATAGATATTTTGGAAATATAATCAACTTCATCATAATCACTTGATCCTATTGAATCAGCCCGACCCGAAAGTAAATCAACACTGTAAAGCATTCCATTGTTGGAATTGCCTGTAGCTGCATACATGATACCTTGTGTAACCTGATTTATTATATAACCATTTCCGAATAAATCAATACCCGGAAAATCAGGATCATTGCTTGTAAATGTGAGTGTATTGTTTCTGAACCCTACACTATCAGGAGTAAAAGTTACTTCAAATGTCAGAGAATCGTATGGTGATATTGTAACAGATCCGGAGGGAACATTTTGAATTTGAAAAGGACCGACAGTGGCCGGAACATCTGTGATCACAACATCTTCAGAGCCATAATTATATATTACAATCTGTTGAGGCTGACTGGAAAAACCTAACTCAACGCTGCCAAAATTAAACTCATTCTGACGTACAAAAAGATGGGGACCATTAAAAGGGATAGTCCTTATTCCGCCAACCCAAGTCCCCCACGTATCTGTTGCAGACGCATATTCTGTAAAAACCCAAAATTTATTTTGATCGATCGGATCTAGATAAACACCCATGTAATCACCCCACCTATTTTGATTCCCTCCAAACGTAACTACATAATTTCCTTTACCTTCTTTCAATGGAATACTGCCGCTATATCCGCCTGGATCTCTATTCGGTAAGACAGAATAATAAGCACCTATATATTCATTTTCGCTTGAACGGCTGTATGTTAAACATACGTTTCCATCCTTATCAAGGGTAAGCGCCGGAAATTCATAGTAATAACCAAGGGACCCGAATGTTATGTCATCAATTACTGTGCTGGTATTAGCGTTAATTTTGTAATAAGATATAGCAGAATGAGAAGTTTGATTAGGATTTCTGATCGCGTGAACTGCCCAGAGTGTATCATTCCTAAAATAAGCTCTTTCTGAAATTCGGGCATCATTTGATTCGATTGGTGTGTTTCCACCTCCCAATTGATCGGCATCCGGTGGAGGGGAAAAAGTCGATACAGATACATTTGTTCCGGTCAAAGTAGGCGAGGTTAAAGAATTAGAAATTTTATAGAGAGCCAGAACATTACCCCCGAATGAAGGAGCACTTATCAGATAATAATCGGAGGTACTGCCGGTAGTAATTGTAGGTGCAATACTGAATACCCTATTCGAACTACCAGGAAGTGAAATATTCCAGAAGTCGGTATAATGTAAAGTCTCTCCTGTTGACGAATATAATTCAGCTTTAGAGATGATCCTTATTCTCGAATAAACTGAACCTGCTCCCCGCGGAAACTGATTGGTTGTAATATAGATAGCTTGTGAATCGTAGCCGACATGAGGATAATCAGCCCACAAATCAGTACTGATATGCCCATTATAATCTCCGGGAAGCGCCCAGGCATACCAAACGCCTAAAGGATTATCGTCATCTGAGACCGCAGTATAAAGAAAAGACGGCGATATATCGGTTGCACGATGCCATACCATTACCCATCTATTGCTATAATTATCATAAATGATCTGAGGATCACCCGCCATAGTACTAGAGTATAGAGGAGAAAACCATTGATTGGCATCTATGGATTTAAGAAGATTCCCCTCTTTATCCCAAATTGAAAACGTACTATTTACGAGCGCCACAATATGATTAGGTCCAACAGCGACATTAGGATCAGGGGGGATATAATTTGTCATTGGAATCCCGGGAAATTCATCTAACAATATTGGCATACCCTCTAACCTACCAGAGGTTTGTGTTTTTGTATTTTTATCTTCAATGTATATAGAATTTGCCGGCTCATTAATGTTAGGAAGAATTCTGGGTGGTTCATTAATCCCAAATTCATTTTCCATGACACGATTTTCTGGTTTCGGAATTGCAATAGTCTTTGAAAAATTATCGGTATTTAATACAACCCCGGAATACACACTTCCGGTATCCGACTGAAAAGTTACCTGTGCGGATACCTGGGGATAGAAAATAAATATAAGTAAAAAAAAGGAGTAAAGGATCCTATTATTCATCTAACTGCCTTTGTTATTAAAAATGCTTATTAAATGCAAAACAACTCTATTATTAGCTGACTTAAACATAATGAAAAAACTTAAATAGTGAAAAGATTCTGTTATAAAGTGGTTCAGAATTGAATTTAATTTGTTATATATTTTGAAAATTAGCTACTTCAACTTAAAAATTCAATTCAAGAATTTTTATTGCTTGTAGGTTCTCATTATATAGTGTGCAATTGAGTCAGCCTCTACGGGTGTAAGGCCGGGATTCGGCATAGGCGGGTAGCCGGGATTTTTCTTTACGGGCTTTCTTATAAATGCTATTAACTGGTCAATATGACCTTCATACTTGGGAAGTGTTTCCTGATATGGGGGTCCTACTACTTTATGATCAAAGGAATGACAGGAGGAGCATATATTCTTATATATCTGTTCACCGCTTAACGCTTTTGCTTTGGTTCCCTCCCCGGTAAGCTCAGCCATCATCTTCTCGAATTTAACATTCATCACTGCTGTCTGGACTTCGGTGGAGTTCTGGAGAGCAAGCTGATCTTTTATGATCAATGCAAGTAATGTAAAAAGGATCATATAAAATACAGAACCGCTGTGTCTTAAATCCTTATTTTTGATCATTGAATACAGCAAATGGTAGGCAATAAATAAAAGGATTAGTGCAATTGTAACAAAAAAGAAAATTGCTCCCGATAATGCAGATGAGGGAAAAGCAAATACGTCTATAATTATGAAGACAGGCACAAGTAATGCACCGGTAAAGGTAAATCTGGTAGCAACTTTCTTTACAAAATCGAAATAGGGTCCGGACTGTAAGTGTTTACCCCCTTCCCAGTAAAAAAAAGCAAAAAATATAGCGGCACCTGTAAGGGCTATTGCTGAAGAAATGAAGCTAAAAAGATGCGCCAGTACTTCCCAGGAGAACATAAGATATATGATGTTGTATTTACCCCACATTGTGGGATAAGCAGCCACGGTAGCTGATGAAATAAACAGCCAGATGGCAAGAAAAATGAAGACGATACCATATCGCCCTGATTTTCCGCTGAGGCCTATATTAGCTTTACGAAACTTTGAAACCTCCCAGGCAACGGCTTCATCTTTCGGTTTAAAGTCTTTAAAGGCATCATAAATTCCCATGAAGGTCATTGTATATCTGTATGTGTAAATCAGTATAAGACCAATAGCCATAAAGAAGATGGAAAAAATCAAATATACACTAACATTTGAGTTGGTACCCTGTAGAAGCTGTGTATATATGAGCATCGCAGTAATAATGGGAACTATTCCGAGAATCAAGCCTATGCTTTTATTAATTGTCAGAGTTTCAATAACATCCTTTGAAAATTTAAGATAGATGTTATTGGATTCCTTAAATCCTTTAGCTTTATAATAAAGTGACAATATAGTTGACCCGAATACCGCGCTCAGAAAAGGGATGAACAGGAAAAGGATCAATATCAGGAGGTAATGCAGTAACTGAATATGCTCCGCTGATTGGGGTATAACCAGTTTATCAAGAAAATCCATTTATTTTTCTCACATTATTATATGTTAAAAGAATATTAAAAGTTTATCGAGAGAAAGCAGTACAACTACCAGGATTGCGAAAATGTTTATTTCCCTGAATGCCGTTATAAAATACATTCTTTCTTTAGTAAATCTCACAAGCTTGAATGAATTCCAGACAAGCCAGGCACCGGCAAGGAACAATCCATATCCTACAAAAGGCGACTGAAGTTTTCCGAAGAACGGAATCATCAGACAGGTAACTACCGTTGCGGCAATCCATGTAAAAGTTATTCTGGCAAGCTGATCCGGATTAAATATCTGTGTCAGGGTGGGAAATCCTGCTTTCTGATAATCCTTATCGAGCACAAGCAGCAGCAGCCAGAAATGAGGGATCTGCCAGATGAAAAAGAACGATGCAATAATCCATATCTGCGGATCGGAAATACTTCCTCCGCCGGCAACCCATCCAACAGCTGGGGGTATTGCTCCAACCAACGACCCTGGTATGATTGCTAATGGGTTAACTTTCTTCAGAGGAGTATAAATACCGTTGTACCATAAGAGGTTCAAAAGTCCCAGACTTAAAGCAAGTAGACCTGAACCAAAATATAACAGCAGTGAACCTGCGATGAGAAGGATAAGAGCTATTCTCAAAGCATTTGAGGGAGATATTCTTCCCGAAGGTATGGGTCTGTTTTTTGTCCTGCTCATCAAAGCATCTGTTTTTCTTTCCTGGTAATGGTTGATCACCGCAGAGCCGCACGCAAGAAAAAGGATTCCCAGAGTTGGAAGTATTGCGGATACGTTTAGTTCACCCGCTGCAGAGATAAATCCGAACAGCATCGTTATTGTAACGAAAATCGTTATTCTGATCTTAGTAAGCTCTGATAATATGTTCAGCTTTTCTTTCACTGGAATTACATTGCCTTCGTTGTATCTGTCTTCGTCGTGGTAGTACCAGCTGCGGAAGATTTAACTGACTTGAGGGAATCCTGCATCGCCTGATTTTTGAGCCATGTATCAAAAGAATTCTGGGGCATAACCACAACCTTGCTCAGCATATGGGAATGGTTCAAACCGCAGTACTCAGCACAAAATATATCATATGTGCCTACCCTATCGGCCAAGAACCAGGCCGAGTTGTTCCTGTTAGGAATAACATCTTTCTTTACACGGAAAGCAGGAACAAAGAAAGAGTGGTTCACATCCCGGGAGTGCAGCAGAACCTTTACTGGTTTGTTAACAGGGACATAAAGAGTGTCCGATGAAACACCATTGGGATATTTAAAAGACCATTTCCACATCTGCGCTGTTACATCCACATTCATCGCATCTGCCGGTGCGTCAGCTAGCTGCTTGTAGCCGGCCCAGCCCATCCAGAACATTATTAACACCAGAATCGTCGGTATTACTGTCCAGGTTATTTCCAGCGGAATATTTCCATGTATGTTCTTTGCCCTGGGATTTCTTTTCCTGCTGTACCTGATCACAAAGTAAATCATACTCACGGTAATCACAACAAGAAAGAATACCGATACCGCCACTATGAAGAAAAAAGTGGTATCTGTTGAGTTTACAAAATTTGAAGCTCCGGAAAACATATATTTATCACCTTACATAAAAGGAATAATCAGCAAATAACAGAATGAATGAAATAAGAATAAAGAACAGAGCTATTCCAATAAAAACTCTAAAAGCTTTCTGTTCCACCTTGAGATGCATAAAGATCGTCAGTACCAGGTACGATTTAACGCTTGCGATAACAATTGCGGTTGTCACCGTTAACTGACCAAAATTTATTCCTGCTACAGTTACTGTTAGTCCGGTAAGTATCATCAGGGCTAACCAGACTAAAATATATATCCCGTAATTTGTAACATGTTATCATGCTGATGTTCTGCATGTTTTTCCATCCGTCAACACCTCAGGTAATAAGATAAAATAATGGGAAAAGAAATATCCAGATGATATCTACAAGGTGCCAGTACAATCCGGCAGCCTCCAGTTTCACGTAGTTGTCGGGGGTAATTACCCCTTTCGCGGTAAACCTGGTCATAGTAGCGATCACAACGGCACCGATAACTACGTGAAGTCCGTGCAACCCGGTCATTGTATAATATAATCCATAGAATAATACCTGTCCCTGTCCTTTCGACAACAGTACATCTCCACCCGGATAAAGACCAAGATTTATGTGGTGCATCCATTCAAAATATTTATTAATCATGAACCCGGCAGCAAGTACAATCGTTATAAGCTGAAAGAAAATTGACAGCTTAATATTTCTTTTTTGTATGGCAGCGATAGAAAGGGCCATGGTTAGACTGCTAGTCAAGAGGATAGCAGTGTTAAAAGTTCCTATGAGGGTATTAAGTTCTTTTGCTGCAATATGAAAATCATGCTGATGTGTAAACCGATACACAGAATACAGGAAGAACAGACCTCCGAACAACAACAGTTCGGTAAACAGGAAAAGCCACATCCCCATCCGGGTACCGATATCATCTCTATGGACGTGAGTTACAGCTTGTTGTTCTAATTCGCTCACTTTACCTCCTCTTCCAGTACTGGTTCATCATTTTCTTTATACTCGTAGGGTCCAGTAGTAATTATCGGAATTTCCTCAAAGTTTTCATGTGTCGGAGGGGTATCAACTTTCCATTCAAGGGTTTCACCACCCCAGATATTATTTGCGGTTACAACAGGGCCGCTCCTGAGACTTTTAATAAGGTTAGTAAACATTATTATTAAACCTGTGATCAGGATCCATGATCCGACTGTAGAAATGACATGATACGGCTGATACTGAGGAAGATAATCATAATACCTCCTCGGCATTCCCAGCCAGCCCATTACAAACATCGGAAAGTAAAGTGTATTGAATCCTACAAAGATTATCCAGAAAGCAATTTTTGCTGTTTTCTTGTTATACATCCTTCCGAACATTTTCGGCAGCCAGTAATGGAGCGCCGCAAAGATGCCGAAACCTGTACCGCCGAACATTACATAATGAAAGTGACCTACAATGAAAGAGGTATCGGTGATCTGAATATCAACAGAGAGTGCTCCCTGGATCACACCTGTCAATCCGCCAATCGAGAATAGAAATATAAATGCCAATGCGAAGAGCATCGGAGGTTCAAGTTCAATTGAGCCTTTATATAGTGTTGCTGTCCAGTTGAACACTTTTATTGCACTAGGTATGGCTACAAGAAAAGTAAGCAGCGAGAATACGAACTGCCCCGTATCACTCATTCCTGCAGCGAACATATGGTGAGCCCATACCAGCGACCCGAAGAGGGCGATACCGATACTCGAGAAAGCTATGAACTTATAGCCAAAAATTGTACGATGTGCGAAGACAGGTATTATTTCGGAAATGACGCCCATCGCCGGGACAATCATTATATATACCGCAGGGTGTGAATAAATCCAGAATAAATGCTGGAATAAAACCGGATCGCCTCCAAGCGCCGGATCAAAAAGTCCGACACCGAATACCCGTTCTACTATAACAAGAAGTAAAGTTATCCCGATAATGGGTGTTGCCAGAATCTGAATCCAGGCTGTAGCGTATAAGCTCCAAGTAAACAGAGGCATTTTGAACCAGCCCATCCCCGGCGCTCTCAGCCTGTGAATTGTAGTTACAAAATTTAATCCTGTCAGGATAGAGGAGAACCCGAGTACGAATGCTGCAAACATCGTAAAGATAACGTTCGTTCCGGTTCTTACACTGTAAGGAATGTAGAAGGTCCACCCTGTATCTGCAGGGCCACCGGGCAGAAGGATCGAAAGCAGAACAAGCAGTCCGCCTGTAACATAAAGATACCATGACAACAGGTTAAGCCTCGGGAAGGCAACATCCTTCGCTCCAATCATTATCGGGAGGAAGAAGTTTCCAAACACAGCCGGAAGCCCGGGAATCACGAATAGAAAGATCATTATCACACCGTGCAGTGTGAAGAATTCATTGTACGTCTGGGCATCTACAATCGTCCGTCCCGGCGTCAGCAATTCAAGTCTTATCAAAAATCCGAATGTAACCCCAACTGCAAAAAATGACAGCAAAGCAATCAGATAGAGTATACCGATTCTTTTATGATCAGTTGACAGTATCCATGCTTTAATTCCCTGGTGTTTACCTGTATTTACCAGGTAGCTCGGATGACCGTTCTGATTTAAAGCAGCAGCATCACTCGCCATAATTTCTACCTCTTATTTCTCTTATCTTTCTTAGGTTTTACTTTTATTATCACAACAAATACTATTACTCCGAGGAGTATCCCCGCGCCACAGATTCTCAGAATATTGAAAACGTATGTTTTTCCCTGAGGATCATAACTGAAACAGAACTGAAGCACTCTTCCGATAACCGGAGTCTTCTTACCCTGAGCAGCCTCCAGCACCGCCATTTTAAAATCAAATGGTAGAATACCAAAGCCTCTCGTCTGTGAATATCCGGGATAGAGGTACCTGCAGACTTCTCCCTGCGGTGAGACAAAGATCAAGGCTCCTGCATGAATGAAGTTCCTTCCTGTCCGCTTAAACCAGAAACCTGCAGATCTTGTCAGCTTATCAATGTTTAAACTATCCCCAGTAAGGAATCTCCAGGCCGTATCGGGAAAAGATTTACTGTCTATCAGGCTAAGGAAAGTCTGCTTCTTCTTCTTAGCTATCTGCGGAGTTTCGGTTTCATCCATGCTTATCGATAAAATCTGATAATCTACCCCCGGTTTTAAATCAGAAGTATTTGCTACATGAGCAACTTCCGTCATTAAAGGACTACATATACCGGGACATTCATAATACACAAAATCTATAATTGTCGGTTTATTAATAATGTCCTTCAACATGACCTTATTTCCGTCCGAATCTAAAAACTGAAGATCCAGAGGGAGTTTTGCGCCAAGTTGTTCTTCGATATCAGCATCATTCTGTGAAGCTGACAGCTGCACCGTCCCCATAAATAACATTAATAATAAAACACTAAATGATTTCATTTTCATAATGCTATCCTCAGGCAATAACACCTTTCAAATAATTAAATAACTCATTCCATTCTGAATCGGAAAGGTTAAACACTCCGCCGTTAAATCCATCCTGATTCACATTATTTACAATTATATTTATAAATTCCCGTTCATTATTTTTCCATGATCCCGAATTCAATAAGATCGTCAGGGCCTTATCTTTATTACTTGTTATCTTTTTAAACAGGGTGGAAGCAGTATTATTATCCTTTTCAATTTTATCCGCTATACTTTTTATCTCATCCACCTTATTTTGATTTTCTTTGATGATAAGCTTCTCGGCATCTGCAATAGGGATCTGTGCAGGGATAAATCTTTTTTGTGAGAGATTATACAGCTGATCAAGCATAGTCAGATCATCTTTTGCAGGCGGAGGGGGATCAGGAACGAAAGTTGTTCTTATATAATGTGCAAGGGCAAACTTCTCAGTCGGTGTAAATTGCTGATAAGCGACCATTGCACTTCCCTTAATACCTTCCTGCAAAGTCTGGTAGATACTGGTCAGTTTAGGTCCGTTCACCCAGCCTTCTTTGCTTGTAAAATTTCTGGGAGAGGGATTTAATCCTGTTGAAGCTGGTCCATCACCTTTTCCGTCTGCTCCGTGGCAGGATACACAGGTTGTCTGGAAAATCTTCTTTCCCATCTCAACCAGTGAATCAGTTGGCTGCGATAATTTGTTCACATCTGCTGCGGGTACCAGGCTTGATTCCTGGATAGTTAAAACTTCAGGAGTGTTAGATGTATCAGGAACTGCAACAGGTACTTCCTGCCTCCCGATAAAATTCATCTGGTTGACATAGTATATTCCTATCCCGAGACCAATCAACAGGAGATAGGGATAAACCAGTCCGAATATCTTACCGGGATCCTGCCTGATCTCTTCTCTTTTTTCTTTTATAAATTTTTCCAGGTCGCTCATTTATTAAGTTCCTAAAATTCATCTGTTAGAGACTATAATCCAGACCTCTCTGCAGTTTGGGGTCATTTACAGGTACAAGGTTATATTTATTTGTCATCATTTTGAAGATAATCATCACAAATCCTACTACAGCTACCGGGAATACGAGGTCCATCCAGCTGAAGTAGAACGCTCTTCCAGCCTGGACCATACCCGGCATAATAACCCAGTAAAGATCAAAGAAATGAGCCGCTAAAATCCAGACGGCAACAAATTTCAGTCTTTTTGGATTTGTTTTCGCAGGAAACGACAGCAGCGCGAAAAATGGTACAATAAAATGTACTATGATTAAAATAACTGAAGCATACATCCAGCCGCCCTCCCAGCGGTGAAAGAACCAGGAGGTTTCTTCAGGCAGATCAGCATACCATATCAGCATATACTGTGAGAAAGCGATATAACCCCAGAAAGCAGTAAAAGCAAACATCATTGTACCAAGGCTGTAGTAATGGTCATTCTTTAATCCCGGCACCAGGTAGCCGTTCTCTCTTAATATCACGACAGCAAGGGTAAGCACTGCCAGTGCACACCAGACTGTTCCGGCAAAATAATATACACCGAAGATAGTTGAATACCAGTGAGGTTCAAGGCTCATCATCCAGTCGACTCCGGTCATTGTTATTGTTATGGCAAAAATAAAGATGAAGCCCGTTGATAATTTTATGTTCGTTCCGGTCAATGCCTGGTCACCTGTCTCATCCTGTTTCCTTGATCTCTGTGTAATCAGGAAATAGAATAATGTCCATACCAGGAAGATCACAACATTCCGCACAAGGAAAAACGGAATATTCAGATATGCCTCTTTTGATTTAAGAACTGCATCACTTTCAACAACAGAAGTATGTGTCCAGTGGAATACATCGTGAAGTGTAAAGAAAAGAGGTATGCTGATTATAACAATATAAGGAATCGTACCTGCGAAAAACTCGCTTATCCTCCTGAAAGGAGTGCTCCATACAGCACCCGAGAGATATTCAAGCGAAACCAGGAACAAAGAACCGACTCCAATACTTAGAAGGAACATAAAAGAAGTGAGGTAGCTATATGATGCTCTCTGGGGATCTATAATGTATGCTATAATTCCCAGGACCAGTCCGATACCAAGCAGAGCAAATCCGATGGTTAAAAATTTCTGCGGTAAGGGCCGCTTTATATATCCGGAATCATTTTTGGACATTGCTGGAAGACTCCTTTTTAATTTCCTGGATATCAGCGTCGCTTGCATTCTTTGCTCGCTGAAGAACTCTTATATAATTAACAATCGACCATCTTTCCTCACGTGTAATCTGATCTGCATATGACGGCATTGCATTCTGCCCGTTCGTTATTACGTGATAGATCCTGCCGTCGGGAAAGTTGATGGCCCGCTCTGTATGAAGTGAAGGAGGACTCGGGAACTGGCCCCTCAGCCTGCTGTCGCCATCAGCATGATTACCATGGCATGGCGAGCAGAAAGTAAGAAATTTCCTCTTCCCCAGTTCTATTGATATCTTGGTCGGGAGCACTGGATTAACCAGGTACTCTTTGGGTTCCGCTATTCCCATATAAGGATAAGGAACAAATCCCCGTGCAACCGTGCCTTCAACCGGTTCTCTCATTCCGAATTCATCAGAAAAGAAAACACTTTTTTCCTGAGGAATCACTTTGTCCTGCTCGGCCATCCAGTTGTAAGGCACCATGTACATAAACTTATTCAGTGTAAAGTACGTCAGCGCAGATATCGCCAGGGCAACAATTATTAGAAAAGTTATAAACTTTGCGTCGAATACAGGATAGGATACTTTATCAGGGAAATAAACCTTTTCAATTTCCACGGCACCCAGGCTTCTATACAGATCTTCCACCTTCTTTTCGTCAAACAGCTGGTCCTCGGCAAGAATAACAAGTCCGTACCGGTCAACTGATACCTTCTTCATATATTCCGTATCAAGCAGCGGATGATTATTATACGGCAGGTTGAAGAATGCCATTATCATACCGAAGACAGTAGATAAAGCTGCCAGCAGCACAGTGAACTCAAATGTAATCGGAATAAAAGCAGGAAGAGCGAAGTAAGGTTTCCCTCCTATAACCATAGGGTAATCGACTGACATAGCCCAGTACATAAATAAAAGAATAAATGCCGCACCCGAGAATCCGAAAAACAATGTGACAAATCCCAGCTTTGATGACCTTTTCAATCCCATCGCCGGATCCATTCCATGAAGAGGATAGGGAGTATTTACATCAAACTTTTTATAACCGCTCGCTTACAACTTTCCTTGCAGCGTTTATGATAGAATCAGGTTTATCAAACAGTGCAGTAATACCGAATTAACTTTTCTGTTCTATCCATTATGCATGACCTCCGTGATGTGAAGGCTGTGCGCCATCTGACATTGCCTTTAACTTCAGACATTGAAACAACAGGTAATGTTCTTGTAAAAAGAATTACAAACGTAAAGAATAAACCGAAACTTCCGACCAGAATTCCAATATCAAACATCGTGGGGACTAATGTTCCCCAGCTCGAAGGCAGAAAATCTCTGTGCAGAGAGGTAACTACGATCACGAATCTTTCAAACCACATACCTACATTTACAAGTATCGCGATAACCAGCATAATAGGTACTGATCTTCTTATTTTCCTGAACCAGAACAGCTGCGGAAAGAGAACATTGCAGCTAACCATTATCCAGTATGCCCATGCGAAAGGACCGAATGCACGATTTATAAACACGAATTGTTCAACTGGATTACCGCTGTACCATGCCATAAAAAATTCCATACCATATGCATAACCAACCATGGATCCCGTAAGAAGAATAACTTTATTCATATTTTCCAGGTGGTTTATCGTGATGATATTTTCCAGATCGAAAACTTTCCTGACAAAAATAAGAACTGTAACCACCATCGCAAATCCGGAGAAAATAGCTCCCGCAACAAAATATGGAGGAAATATAGTTGAATGCCATCCGGGAAGAATCGCTACAGCAAAGTCAAAACTTACAACCGTATGAACCGAAAATACAAGAGGAGTTGCAAGTCCGGCCAGGATCATATAAACTTTTTCATAATGCTGCCAGTGTCTGTTAGAGTGTCTCCAGCCAAGACTAAAAATCGAATAGACAAGTTTCTTTAATTTTTGAGTTGTCCTGTCTCGCAGAGTTGCAAAATCAGGTATAAGACCTACATACCAGAAAACAAGTGAAACAGTAAAATAAGTGGAAACTGCAAATACGTCCCATACTAAGAGGAGAAATAAAATTAACCCAGAGTGCCATGCTGGTTAGGATATGGAATCAAATAACCGGCAAGCCATGGGCGGCCGATATGGATCAACGGAAAAATTCCCGCGCACATAACTGCAAAGATCGTCATAGCTTCAGCAAACCTCGCAATACCTGTTCTCCATCTCTGTCTTAAAAGAAAGAGTATAGCGGAAATAAGAGTTCCGGCGTGTCCAATACCGACCCAGAACACGAAGTTGACAATCGGGAAAGCCCCAGCCAACCGGCTGATTATTTCCCCACATACCAACTCCGAAGTAAAAACTAATAGCCAATACAGATAACTCCGAAGAGCAGAAACTAACCGATATCGAAATTGCAATAAAAAATTTCTTATCGGTTTTGTATCCATTGGTTTGGCTACAATTTGTTCGATCTCGGACGGGTCAATCCGCCTTCTAATACCGGAATCTCCCTGATAGTCAACAAAAGGATAATCCCTAATCTCTGGTTCTTTCACTACACTTCCTCCGAATGAGTATTTCTTAATTTAGCCATGATATGTAACATTGGGTCTAACGTATTCAAATCTTCCAAATACATAATATCCTAATTTATGTTCCTGTATTTTGAAATTCGATTCCTTATCATTTATATCGCCAAAAATGATTGCTTCTGTCCTGACAGGCTTCCTGACAGGCAGTTTTAACATCGGAACCTTTAAAGTTCCTGTTTCTCTCTGATTGCGTCTGCCCTTGCTTCCATAATTCTTTGAATACAGAAAGTACATTTTTCCATTACTCCGCGGGAACGAACTGTAACTTCAGGATTATAAACCAGATTAAATAGATTATTCTCCTGATATGCAATCTCTGAAATGATCCCTGAAATTAAAGAAGTTAAATCTTCTAACTTTATAAGGACAGTTATTTGAACAATATCTCGTACCTACACAGCGGTTATATACCATCTGATTTAATCCGTCGGGACTATGAGTTGTTGCGGCAACGGGACAAACATTTTCACAAGGCGCATGATCACAATGCTGACATAGCATTAGCTGGTGACTAACCTTTGGTTCCTCACTGGATCCTGAATAATACCTGTCAATTCTAATCCATTGCATTTCACTGCCCTCCGCAACCTGATCCTTTCCCACTACCGGAATATTATTTTCGGAATTGCACGCAATAACACATTCACCGCAGCCAAGGCATTTATTCATGTCGATTGCCATTCCCCATTTTACTCCGGTGTATTCATAGTCGGGATAAGACTTTTATCCTCCGCCTCATCTCCTCACGGATAAAGCCGGGATTCTTTTTATATTCTTCCAGCGTTCCTTCACGGACTATATGTCTTTTCTCAACAGCGTCGCGAGTCAGATCTTTATCAAAAGCGTGATGTTCCTGCGCAGTTACAAGCTTGTAGGTGCCGGATACTTTCTTAACTGATGCATCGGTATATATCCAGGGCGAAAGACCTCCATCTTTCGATAAAAGGACATTTGCATTAAAGCCTACGCCTGAACCTACAATTCCTACCTTCGATCTGCCGTAACCGAGTTCAACCGTTAGTGTTTTATCAGCGGAACCAGGCTGAACGAATATCGGAATTTGGATCTTCCGGCCATCCACTTCTATCTCAACCAGGTCATCTGATTTAACGCCCAGCTCTTTTGAGGTGGCAACCGATAAGGCCGCATAATTGTCCCATGTTATTTTTGATACCGGATGAGGCAGCTCCTGCATCCAGCCGTTGTTTGCAAATGAGCCGTCGCCAGTTGCGTAGCTTTCTCTCAGTACAACAGTGTATCCGTTGGATTCTTTTGGTTTGTTTCCAACCGACTGGAAAGCTGACGTATTGAAGGATCCGTTTGATCCTGTGCCTTCGCCTGTTGAAGCGACTCCATCCTGAAGTACACCGAGCCAGAATCTGTCGAAATCCATCGCTGGTTTCAGAGAAGGATAGATGTTATCCTTCCAGTTCTTCATCAGGTATTTGTGGTAAACTTTAAAATCAAATTTAGCGGGTTCTCCGTTTATCCAGTTAAGCAGTACAGCTTCTTTCTGTCTCGTATCGAAGATCGGCCATATAACAGGCTGTTGAAGAGATGAAAACCCTGTTCTTGTTTTTGCATCTCCCCAGGATTCGAAGTTATGGTTTATCGGTAGAATATAATCCGCCGGTTCGGAAGATTCATTTTCACTTTCAGTAAGACTAATAACCAGGGGGACCTTATCAAGCGCAGCTTTATATTCAAGGTCACCAGGCAGATGATAAACTGGATTACTGTCGTAATGGATAACCGCATCAACGTTGCCGTTCTTCATATTACCAACAAGCGAAGTCCACTCCTCTTTTGAAGATAACGGAAGCACTGAATACTCTGACTGATCAGTACGGTACATCGCGTCGTTGCCAAGCATATTATTCAAATGATTAACAGCTATGTGCACTTCTTCAGGCAGGTTATATCCTGCGTACACAATAGAACTGCCTCTATACTTGTTGAGATCCGTAATTATGTGCTTTACCGTTTTAACAGGCAGGTTGTATTTCTGTGCAAAAGCTTCTGCTGAAGTTCCCTGTCCGCCGCCTCCCAGTTCTCTTATAAGCATTGATACCAGATCGAACTGGGCATCAGGGTTCAGGCGCATCCTGTAGTCGGCGTTGCTGCCTGTCAACGACATATTTCCTTCAACAACATAAAGCCTGTTGAAATTCTTAAGATCAGATACTTCCCTGCCTTCGGCAAATAATCCTGCATTCTCAACGGTGTTGCCGTCGGTACCGAGAAAATCTGATTCCAATGCAACTATGATCTTGGCTTTATTCCATTTGATTAAAGGAAACGATCCGCTTCCGTAGCTCTTCTGCCAGGCGGAATTCTTTACTGCATCGTTGAACAACTCGTAGGAGTAAACTTTTGCTGAGGGGTACTTCGACTTAAAGTCGTCCAGTACTTTCTTTCCCGTAGGTGAATTAATTTTTTTCGTAACTATAGCAATTTCTTTGCCGGCCTTTGAAAGTGTCACAGCAATTTCCTTATCGGCGTTCTGCCATGAAATCTCATCTATAGTTCCGCCGTTTTTTTTGCGGGGGCCCTGCAGTCTTTCAGGATCATATAAATTAAGAATACTTGCATGTCCTTTTGAACAAAGCTTTCCTTTACTCACTGGATGATCAGGATTTCCATCAGCCTTAATCGGCCTTCCTTCACGGGTTTTTATTAAAATACCGCAGGCATTCGCACAGGCGGTACAGGTTGAAGCATAATAGTTTGCCTTGCCCAGAGTAATCTCTTCGGGTTTCTTTATATATGGGATTATATCACCCTTGTCGCGGTAGTCGGAACACCCTGCCCCGGCAAGCGCTGCCGAAGCCCCTACCAGGGCCAGGAACTTTCTCCTCGAAAGTCCCGGAAGCTTAAAGGGATTAAAATCATCTGTTACACCTTCTTTAAACTCATGGTGACTTGCTTGTAAAACTTTCGGGTCATTGTATAATTCTTCAAGACTCTGCCAGTAATTAACATCAGGTGTATTTTCTGAACTGTTGTTTTTAATATTGTCCTGATTTTCAGACATTCTTTTCACCTATTTTTGTTCTGCTAACAGCATCAGGATTTATTGCTATTACTACTTCCTTGTCCTTATCCTTCTTTCTTAAAAAAGATAAAGGAATCGATTTAATTACGAAGTAGCCGAATACTCCCGTACCCAGAGAGGAAAAAAACTTTTTTCGATTTATGATTTTTGAATTTGATTTCACTTTTTCCATTTTAACTCCTGTTAACGATGACAAGCCCAGCAGTTATCGGGACCTTTAACTATGCCCTTAACATCAGGCAGACGCTCGTGGGCATTTCTATGACAGTCAAGACATGAAGACATTGTAAATGAGTTTACCTGGAGAACCTTATCCATATTCTTTACCTCACCATGGCAGTTTACACAGTCGATCCCTTTATTAACATGAACACTGTGATTGAAATAGGTGAAGTCGGGTGTTTTATGGATTCTCTTCCATGGAAGTGCTTTGCCTTCATTATAATAAGCAGTCAGTTTTTGAATTTCGGGCCTGTCCTTACGCGCAATTTTATGACAGTTCATACAAGTGTTCACCGGCGGTACCATGGCGTGCCTCGACTTCTCAACACCGGTATGGCAATACTGGCAATCGATTTTCATCTGACCTGCATGAAGATTGTGTGAAAAATTTATAGGCTGGGTGGGCTGATAACCAACACCGTCACGCTCAGCTTTACCCGCAAAATAGGTGATTGTAAACGAGGCAATTATGACAAAGATCGTAACCGGAACACGGATCCGAAGGGTATAATCAAGTAAAGATTTTTTCATTAGTTATTCCTGAGATTGCAGGTTGATTTTTGAACAATAAAAATCCTTATACAGTGTATCTGTACCTGAAAAAAATCTCCTCTTTATAATTTATCTAAAGGTAAAAAAAGTTCTCAGCACAGTTTTGAAAGTTGTGCTAAGAGATAGTATAACTTTAACAAAGTGAATTTTAGTTAATTTCCAAAATTAAAAAATTATGTATATAAAGCAAAAAAGATTAAGGTTATAATTATGTTCTTAAACATTATTATTTGCTATTAATAAAAGGTTAACCAGGATGCACTATAAAAGTTTTGTATAAGTGACCCGTGGGTATAAATATTTGATTTTTCTACTATAATCCGAGATTTAATCTGTTGAGGATTTCAACAATCTTTCGAGCTGTCAGACCAGTTGATTTAGTATTCCTGATAAGACAAATGGTTTTGATCTCTGCAATAGTAAACTCCGGTCTATTTTAGTGTAGAAACATTTAATAGATCTGGAGGACACTGGTTAAGGGGGAGGGAATCCCGGGGTTTTGTACCGACTTTGGCAGACTAAATCAATTTGTTTAAAAAAGTTGCAGGATGTTCAACCCTAACATTTATATTGAACTTTTTAACACCATATTTAATCTGAAGCATACATCCAGGATTCCCTGCCAAGACAACCTCTGCTTTTGTATTCCTTATATTTTCCATCTTGGCTTCAAGCAGTTTAAGAGATGTGTCCGTGTGCACCAGGTTGTAGATCCCTGCACTACCGCAACACCTGGTTGAATCCTCGAGAGGAATGATATTTATTCCAGGCACCTTGCCTAACATATCTCTTGGTTCGTTAAATATTTTCTGAGTATGTACAAGGTGACAGGCATCGTGATAAGTTATGTTCTTATCCTCACTGCTCTTCATAAAAGACAGATTGATTTCTGATAAAAATTCGGTGAGGTCTTTTACTTTTGCTGAGAATTCTTTCGCGGCATCCGCAATTTCAGGATCATCCTTGAAAAGTTCACCATATTCCTTCATAAAAGCACCACAGCCTGCCGAGTTGGAGATCAGATAATCATATTTATGTCTTCCGAACGCCTTAATATTTTTCTTTGCAAGATCAATTGCTGTTTTCATATCTCCGTTATGGGCGTTCAGCGACCCGCAGCAGGTTTGCTCCGCTGGAGAAATTACCAGAGCTCCCAGCTTATTCAGCAGTTCAACTGTATCCTTATTTACTTCGGGAAGAAGCACATCCATGAGGCAGCCGATCGAAAATGCCAGCCTGTATTGAACAGCGTGAGGTGCATCCGGATCATCGTCTCCAACTGCAGGTTTAGCAGGGACCCGGGATTTTGGCAGCTGAGAAAAAGGAAGGTTGAACTCATCTATGTATGAACCGCTGAACTTTGGCGGTATCTCCGGTGAGAACTGTTCCACTTCTGCCAGACGGGGAAAAAGTTGATTTAGTACGCCTGATGCTCTCAGCAGTTTCTGCAGACCCGACTGCCGGTATAATCTTAACAGCCCTGCCGCGAAGTGCAGTCTGTGCTTGTAAGGAATAATCCTTTTAAGAAAAAACGATTTCGTTGCAGAGGAGTATCCCTGCTTTTCAATCTCCACCCTGGCAGACTCAACCAGCTTCCCATATTTAACTCCGGCGGGACAGGCAGTCTCGCACGCCTGACAGTCGAGACAAAAATTCATTTCATAGGCAAACGTATCTGTTACCGGCAACATACCTTCCGCAACAGATTTTATTAACCTTATCCTCCCTCTTGGAGAGGATGTTTCGCTCCCGGTAATTACATAAGTCGGACAGGAACTCAGGCACATTCCGCAATGAATGCACTGAGTGTAGACATCCGTTAGATCTTTTATTTCATTTAAAAGAATTAATTTTATTAAAATCCGCAGTTTACTTGTCAAGTAATTTTTTATCAACCGGGAAGAGTACTTCACACTTCGGCTTTAATGAAAATATTTTTCCAGGATTAAGTATATTATTTTCATCAATCGATGCTTTAATTTTCTTCATCATCTCCAGACCCGGTATCCCTGCCACACTCTCAAGGAATTGTTTTTTAGCGAGACCGGTACCATGTTCTCCTGTTATTGTTCCGCCCAGCTTTATAGCTTCATTAAAAATGAATTCAAACGCGCGGTGGGCTCTGTTAATTTCATTTTTATCTCTTTCATCAGTGAGGCAGGTAGGGTGAATATTGCCGTCGCCCGCGTGTCCGAAATTCCCAAATACCACATCAAACCTGCGTCCTGCTTCATTCACTTTTTCTATAATCACCGGAAGCTCACTCCGCGGGACTGTTGCATCTTCAAGAATTGTTGTGGGTCTTTTCCTCGCAAGAGCACTAAACGCTGTCCTGCGCGCAGTTTTTAAGGTTTCGGCTTCAACCTTATCCTTTGCAGACTTCATATATGTGCAGTTATTTTTCTTCAATATCTGCTGAATCAAATCCGCATCCTCCTGTACGGCACTTCCTCTTCCATCAACCTCGATCAGCAGAACAGCCTCGTTGTTAACCGGCAGTCCGATATGAGTATAATCCTCCACACATTTGATTGTTGTCTTATCCAGGAATTCCATCATCGAGGGAGTAATATGGGCTGATATTATTCCAGCCACAGCATGTGCGGCATCATCCAGCTTATCAAAGTATGCAAGGAATGTTATCGATTCGGTTGGTTTGGGGATCAGCTTCAGCAGAATTTTTGTTATAATGCCGAGCGTCCCCTCGCTTCCCACAATAAAATCTCTCAGGTTGTACCCGGCAACATCCTTCATATTCTTCCCGCCGGTTTTCAGCAGGTCGCCGTCAGGCAGTATCATTTCAACGCCGAGCACATAATTCTTTGTCACCCCATACTTCAGTCCTCTTAACCCGCCCGCATTATTCGCTACATTTCCACCGATAGTACAGACGTTAACGCTGCCGGGATCAGGAGGATAGAAAAGTCCTGTCTTTTCAACCTCACGCTGAATCAGTCCTGTTACAACCCCCGGCTCAACAAGCGCAGTAAGGTTGGCCGGATCTATTTCGAGTATCCTGTTCCAGCGGGTCATCACCACAACAACAGAATTTTCAACAGGAACCGCACCCCCGCTCAGCCCTGTTCCCGATCCTCTGGGTACTATGGCAAACCCCTCGCTGTTTGCAAGTTTCACCAGATTAGATATCTGTTCTTCACTTTCAGGGAATACAATTGCTTCCGGAGATTGAGTTATAAGTGGTGTAGCATCGTATGAGTATGTGATCTTGTCTTCGGAGGAATCGGTGAAATTGTTTTTCCCGACTATACTTTTAATTTTCTCTTTTACAGAAGGATCCATTAATTATCTGATTATCAGATTAGAATTTTAATACGCCGGATTTCAATATGACATTTTCGGAATCCGAATGCCTAGAAAACTTTGTCCGGCTTGTAGCAGCTCAGCATCAAATTCTGTCTGCCGGGGGTACAGCAGAATAGTTAATACACTTAAATCTGCCGGTACCGTTTATAAAAATGCGAAACCAGTTCCTTTACGGGTTTAGCAAAAATCAGGAGGCAACCCGGCTCAGGATAAGCCTGACTAACAGGGCAATAATTATTGCAACACCTATATAGAGAAGAATGGTATAAAACGACTTAACCGTCAATGCTACGGTTGGACGATATCCCCTCCAACCGCATTGTTTACACCGGTATAGCTTCAGAAAAGATATCCTCTTCACCAGTTTCTCTCTCCAATTACGGGAATGCGACCTGTAGATTGTACCAGTGGCAGAGCACGAAGGACATCTTTCAAATACAGGGTTTTTCCTCTGGATGATTGTAAAGGATTTCATTTTTCTGATCGATAATTCCATAAATCAAAGTATCCGCACAGGAGAGCGTTACGGCTCCCCTTCAATATGTTTATTAAAATATGATTTTTTTTACTGATAATTCAACAACCTGTCGTATTCTCTTTCATTAGAAAGAACCGAAAGCGCTGCCTGGAACTGGGGATCATTATCCAAAGCTTCCTTTACTCTTCCTTCAGAGCCAAGATATCTTGAAGCAAGTTCAGATCTTAATTCTTTCAGAATTTCTGTTTTGTAGATCTTAAATTCACTTCCGTCTATCTGACCAAACTGATCTTTAAGTTTCTTCAGCTCGGACCTTATAGATGAATCAAGTTTCTTACTGTCAGCATCAGCAATAAGCTTGTTAACAGCTTTCTCAGCTTCCGAGCTATACTCGAAGTCCTCATTTTTAAGGTACTTCTCAAAATCAGAAAATAATTTCTCATCTTTAATCGAACCGAAATTTTCATCCTGATTCTTATAATAATAGTGATCTGCAAACTTAAAGAACATACCCTTAGCAAGCAGGTCCTGCGTTATCCCGCCTTCTATCTTATATTCCACACTTGAATCGGGAGTTATTCCTCCGGCACCGTAAACAGGACGTTTATTATCTGTCAGGTATTTGCTGTCAAGTATTGAGTCAGCATCTGCAATGACTTTATTGTTTTCGGCATAGTTAATTTTCTGGATGCACCGTCCGCTGGGAGTATAGTATTTAGCAGTAGTAATTTTTAAAGAAGAATTATAGCTTAAAGGAGTAATCGTCTGCACCAGTCCTTTCCCGTATGATTTTGTTCCGATAATTACACCTCTGTCGTGGTCCTGCATTGCTCCGGCAACAATCTCGGAAGCCGAAGCCGATCCCTGGTTAATAAGAACCACAAGTTTTGCGTCTCCGACAAATGGTTCCTGATCGGCATAATAATGATTAACATTCGTTTCATCTCTCCCCTTCGTGGTTACGATAAGATCTCCCTTGGGAAGAAATTTATCGCAAATATCTGCAGCCACATCCAGCAATCCTCCCGGATTACCGCGCAGGTCGAGTACAATCGACTTAATCTCTTTCTTTGCTTTCAGCTCCTTCAGGGCATCGAGTACTTCAGAAGCGGCCGAACGGCTGAAACTTGATAACTTCAGGTAGGCATTATTGCTGTTTTCAGGCACGAAGCCGTAGTAAGTCAGGTTCTTAACAATGACTTCCTCCCTTATAAGATTAAAGTTTATTGTGTCCTGCTCTTCATTTCTAACAATAGTAAGATTAACAGCAGTTCCCGGCTCTCCTTTCACAAGCTGTGAAACCTCATCAATATTCTCAGGTGTTATATCAACGCTGTCAGCAGCTATTATCTCATCGCCTATCCTTATTCCCTGTCGCTGAGCCGAGTAGCCGTCAAGTACTTCAACAACCGTAACAGCACTGCCCCTCACACCAATCGATATCCCGACTCCGCCATATTTGCCGTTTGTTATAAGATCGATCTCGTCTTTTTTGTCGCCGTCAATAAATATTGTATAAGGATCCAGTGTATTAAGCATTCCTTCAATGCCTGCCCGCATAAACTGTTCGGGATTTATATTATCTACGTAGTTGAGAGAAATCTCCTTATAAACTTTCCCGAATAGGTCTATGTTCTTGGAAATCTGGAAATAAACATCATCTTCACCCGGGAAGAAACCTGAAAATAAAAGTATTACAAGCACCCCGGTTAAATATGATTTCCAATTCTTCAATCTCATTTTATCTGATCTCCTTCTTCTCTAAAGAATTAATTTCTTCAAGAATATCATTATGAATCTCTTCAATTGATTTCATTCCGTTTATAACTTTCATCCTGCTGTTCTGATCGGCAATAAACAAGTAGCCTGCCCTTACTCTCTCATAGAAGGATGTTTCAGATACCTCAATCCTGTCGGGATCAAAATTCCGCATCAGTTTCTTTCTTCTTTCGGCTTCTTCAACCGTAATATCAATGAAGAAAGTCAGATCGGGAATAGTCCCGCCGATAGCCAGGCTATTTATATGATTTACAGATTCTATATCAATACCACGGCCGAAGCCCTGGTAAGCGGTTGTGGAATCATGGAATCGATCCGAAATTACATAGATTCCCTCATTAAGATAAGGTCTAATTTTTTCCCTGACAAGCTGGGCCCGTGCTGCAGAGAACAGGAATATTTCCGTTTCCATTACCATATGATAGTTTTTTTTATCCAGAAGTATCGAGCGTACAAGCTCGGAAATTTCTGTTCCTCCCGGCTCGCGTATAATCTCAACTCTTTTATCCTGGTCAGTAAAATATTTCTTCAGCAGCTCAACCTGAGTGGATTTTCCGCAGAAGTCGATTCCTTCGAAGGTTATAAACATAAAGGAAAGTCTCCAGATTCAATTAAATTTTTTGATGATATATCTTAATCTTTCCGGCTTGATATATTCGAGAGTGGTATTTTCAGGAACGTTTACCTTCGGCACAATGCTCCCCAGGGTATCAAGAACTATATCCCGATAATTAACATATGCTTTTATCCTGCTCTTGTCCATTTTTCCCAACAGATCGATTCCTGCTCTTACCCCTACTGATATCTTATTAGGCAGCAGTACAACCTGTCTGTCTACAGGTAGATCGATGATCTGAATATCAACATCATCAAAATTCTTATCTACTATTTTCTGGACATTAAGGTAAACCTGGACCTCTCTGTCCTTATAAATCACTCCCGGCAAATCCTCAAGCTGAACCTGGCCCCTGAAGGAGTCATCGAGTTTCCCGAATGTTTTTCTTTTGGTATAAACAAAGTTAAGATTTTTCACCACGCTCCTGGGCCCATAAAGCGTCGTGGAATCGGGAGTCATATATACAGGGGTAGCAAGTCCGTATCCTGGTTTATACTGCAGATCTAAATCGGGTACAACTGCCACCTTTTTCATAAAATCTTTTTCAACATAGAAAGAGAGCGTGTCGGGGGTCATATCTATAACTTCGACATCCGATGAAAGCCACTGGTTCTCACCGAGGAAATTATACAGATTAACATTGATCCTGCCGCTGTCCTCCACGGAAATGGTGTAGTCGGATTTGGTACTAAGATTTACACCGAGAAGCTTCCAGCCCTGCCCTTTAAGTTTAACTGATATATCATCGGGAATTCTTGTTGCAGTAGAATAACCTGTCGGGAAATTCACCAGCTTAACGGGTACATTAACAGTGGCATAATAATCATTTGAGAGTGAGATAGAGATCCATAATATTATGGAGAAAATTACCGAGAGGACTATTATATGCAGATTTTTTTTCATCTCTTAAATATAAATAAAAAAACTCCACGGTGAAGCGGAGTTTTCTACATAAATATAAACACAGGTGCTAAATTATTTTTCTGAATAAATCCAGTAGTTCGCTTCTGTTGGCACGCGAAATTTCTCTTCCCTGGATTGGGAATCCTTCCATAGCACGTGCTGCTTTTCTCAGATTATGAACGTTAAGTTTTTCAAGCTCTTCCATCGACAGTTGTCCCTGCACTGCTCCAGATTTGACAGGTGTTTCAGCAGTTGGTTTTTTCGCGGGTTTTTCAGCAGACTTTTTAGTCTGCGGTTTTTCCTCTCCCGGTTCTTTAATTCCCAGGGCCTCCCTTCTCAGTCTCTCCAGGTGATCCAGGTTTACTGAAAAAAGATTTTCACTTTCCTGTTCTTTTTTGGGCTTCGGTGCGCGTGACTTAACCGGTTTTGATACGCGAACCTTTTTCGAAGCAGTTTTCCCGGCCGGGACAGGTCTGCCTGATATGTCAGCATTGCCCGTAGATCTTTCAGCACCTGCAAATTTATCTTCTGTGCTGCGGCCGGCAGATCCTTTTTCTGAACTGCTTATATCTCTTCCAGCCGATCCTTCAATCCTTTCAGCTACAGGTTTTTCTGCTGCCGAGGGTTTCACTGCCGTAACTGCTTCCTCCCCTTTCTCTTTAACCGCACTTTCAGCGTCTTCCGGTTTCTCTTCTTTAGACGAAATTTCCGTCACAGAATTCTTTACGGCTTCAGCGGGTTTACTCTTAGAAGACGAATTATCCGAATCAGTTTTTTTCTTTCTATCAGGTTTTGGTTTCCTGCCTCCCCCGGGATCATCGTCATCTGCTATTTCAGGAAATAGTGCAGTCATCTGCGAATCAGGCTGTGGTATTACATGGATAGAAACAAGCTCGCCAACCCTTGCTGCGGCCGCGGCTCCGGCATCAACAGATGCTTTTACTGCTGCAACATCTCCAACAATCTTGATGGTAATCAGTGCAGGCTTTGTTACCTCTTTCCCGATAAGGGTAACGTTTGAAGCCTTAACCATGGCATCCGCCGCTTCGATGGCCGCAACGAGACCACGGGTTTCAACCAAACCCAATGCTTTCGGCATATGTTACTTTCTTTTCGGCAGAATAGCTTCGACTTCAGTATGGGGACGTGGAATGACATGAACTGAAATTAATTCCCCGACTCTCTGCGCAGCGGCAGCACCGGCATCAGTTGCAGCTTTTACCGCACCAACATCTCCCCGAACCATAACGGTCACATAACCGCCTCCGATGGTTTCTTTTCCCAGTAGTTCAACTTTAGCGGCTTTAACCATTGCATCAGCGGCTTCAACTGCGCCGACCAACCCCTTGGTTTCGATCATTCCGAGTGCGTCAAGTGACATAAACGTGCTCCCAATATTGAATTTATGATGTCCGAAAATAGCTTATCGGTTAATAAATGTCAATTTAAACTATTAAGGTATTCCTGCAGAATTATTGCCGCAGAATTCTGATCCAGCAGCCCTTTGTCCCTTCGTTTCGATTTCTTTGTAACCGACTCCAGTATTTTTTCCCGCGCCATCACTGAAGTATACCTCTCATCCCACAAAACTACTTCTGTCTTGAATTTCTTCTCGAGGTCATTCGCAAATATACTGACCTGGTCAGTAATATGAGATTTGCTGCCGCCTTCGTTTGTAGGAAAGCCCAATATTATTTTTGTAACGTTTTTTTCCTGAATAACTTTCTTCAGCTCGTCCCAAAAATTTTTATCGTTTATCAGGGTTTTGAAAGGATATGCGAATATTCTCAACGGATCACTCAGGGCAAGACCAGTTCTCTTCAGTCCATAATCTATCCCCAGTATCCTGGCCGGTTCATTGAAATCATTATCCGGCATCAGGTCCCTTCAAAACGTTCTACTGAATAAATTCCTTTCAGTTTTTTCAGTCTTTCTATTATGCGCGAGAGATGATCAAGGTTGTGCACATAAAGAGTAACGTTTCCTTCGAATGTGGAATCGTTAGTGTTGATGTTTATCGACTTTATGTTAGTATTCTGATATGCCACGATGGCATGAGAAATCTCATTAAGAAGTCCCGGCGAATCCTCTCCCATAACCGTAAGTCCTGCCACGAACAGATTCCCTTCTCCTTCAGGCCATTGAACCGGGATCAGTTTGCTGGGATCATTCTCAGAAATGCGGATGAGGTTGGGACAGGTTTTCCTGTGTACCTTGATCCCTTCACCTATGGTAATATATCCAATAACAGGATCACCCGGGATAGGATTACAACATTTTGCATATGAATATAGAATCCTGGTTTTTTTGCCTTCAACCAGCACTCCCCCGACATCCCCTCTTGCTGCATTTGCAAAATCTTCAAATTCAAGTGATGCTGCGGGAGCAGCCTCTTTCTTTTCCTCTTTCGATTTAGTGGCAGTCAGCACCTCATCGAGGTTCACTTTTCCCTGGGCTATGGATTTGAAGAAGTTCCTGGTATTCTCAAACTTCAGATCGGAAGTCAGTTTAGATAGATCATCAGGAGTAAAAGATAATTTCATCTTCTTAATCTTCTTCTCCCATATTTCTTTACCGCCTTTTACGATATCCTCTTCTTCCTTGTTTATCCATTTTCTAACAGCAGATTTTGCTTTATGTGTTACTACAAATTTTATCCAGTTTTTGTTGGGGTGCTGGTTTTTAGATGTAATGATCTCTAATTGGTCGCCGCTGTGCAGTATAGTATCAAGCGGGACGATCCTTCCGTTTACCTTTGCTCCGATACAGTGAAAACCTACCTTTGAGTGAATTTCGAAAGCAAAATCAACAGGGGTAGAATTAATCGGAAGACGTCTAAGATCTCCTTTCGGCGTAAAGACGTAAATCTCATCCTGGTAAAGGTTTAGCTTAAAACTCTCTAGTAAATCTTTCCTAGCTTCATCCCTGGTAGCATTTTCAAATATGTCCCTTATCCAGTTAACCCAGTTCTCAAGGTCCTTATCACTTGCGGATTTACTTTCCTTATACCGCCAGTGGGCTGCCACACCTCGTTCGGCAACCTCGTGCATCTTGATTGTTCTGATCTGAACTTCAACAAGTCTCCCCTCCGGACCCACGACAGTGGTGTGTATCGACTGATAATTGTTGGTCTTCGGTATTGATATATAATCCTTAAACCTGTCAGGTACCGGAAGGTAAATCTGGTTTACTATACCCAGCGTAGTATAGCACTCATTAGCATTTTCAGTATCCAGGATTATCCTGATAGCGAAAAGATCATATATTTCCTCGAATGGTTTATTCCTGCGCACCATCTTCCGGTAAATTGAATAAAGGTGCTTTGGTCTTCCGCTCACCTCGTACTTGAACTTATATTCATCCAGTTTCTCGAGTATAGGCTCAGTGAATTTCTTGATATAGCTTTCGCGTTCTTTTCTTTTATTCTTTACCTTATCAACCAGTTCCTCGTAGGCTTCCCTGTTAAGGTATTTAAATGACAAATCCTCAAGCTCCCATTTTACACGTCCAAGTCCGAACCTGTGAGCGAAGGGAGCATATATTTCCAGTGTTTCCTGCGCGATTCTTCGCTGTTTATCGGGATTAACAAATTCGAGCGTCCTCATGTTATGAAGCCTGTCGGCGAACTTCACCAGGATTACCCTTACATCCTTAACCATCGAGAGGAGCAGTTTCCTATAGTTCTCAGCTACTGTTATTTCCTGACCTTTGAATATTCCGCTTATTTTGGTAACACCGTCGACAATCTCTGCCACCTCTTTCCCGAACTCTTTCGATAAAAGATCAAGGTTCAGCTCGGTATCCTCCACAACATCGTGGAGCAGGGTGCTCGCGATAGTTATATCATCCAGGGGAAGTTCCTGTGCCACGATCAATGCCACCTGATATGGATGGGAAAAATACGGCTCACCGGAAGCACGCAGATCATGCTTATGAGCTTCGAGTGAATATTCGAAGCTTTTCTTTATTAATGCCTCATCCACTACCGGCAGGTTTTTATGACATACAGCCAGCAGTTCATCCAGCATTTTCTGATATTTGGGTTCCAGTTTGCCCATTTACCTATAAACCGTTAAAAATTATATTATCGATAACATACTATATTTATTAGAATGGTGAAAGTCAACAGGATGTAATTTTGAACCCCCGGTCACTTCAAAAGTTCCCTTCTTAATTCTTTAACCCTCTCCAATCTGTCCTTTAATCTGGAACGGACATCATCATCAAGTGTGGTTGAGAGGATTTCATCACAGAGCCTTAGTGCTTTCTGCTTCCCGTCAAGAATATCATACTGCTGCGCCATCAGGTGTTTTAATATTATTTCACTATAATGATTCAGATTAGAGGGAAGAGAATCAAGGATTTTTCCATACACATCAATGGCTCCGCGCGGATCAATTTCCTCATAAGCTCTGCCTAGTCCCCACTCAAAGAACCTGCTCCCTGGATATTCTTTCAGTGCCTCTTCAGCAAGATCCGCAGCCTTATTATATTTCTTCTGATCAATATATATCCAGATAAGTGAGTTGATGGCAAGATAGGTATTGTAAGCAGGATGATCTGCTGATTTCTCAAGAAGCCGGATTCCCTCCTCTCTTTCATCCTCATATCCGGGAATCCATTTGAGAAATTCTGTCTTCCTACTCTTCCAGTATCTATAAGTACCGATGGCGATGAATGCCTCATAAAAATTTGAGTCGCGTGCCGCGAGTTCACTGAAATCATTTAATGCATCGGCACCCGAAGAAAATGAACTCAGCCATTCACCATTCAGAGCTTTGAAATATGCCAGGTAGCCTTCCGAAAGACTCAGAAAGTACTTGTTCCAGAGATTTTTTTTATCTGCTTCGATAAGGGCACGTGACTGATCCAATGCAAGCTCAAGCAGCGAATCAATAACCTCTTCATCGTAGTCTTCCCCGTAATCGTACGATCTTGCAATTTTCACAGCTGCATAATAGATCTTTCCTAAAGGAAGCCGAGCGTAGTTTTTATCGAGAGTTCTAAAGGTTTTTTCAGCTACAGAGTAGTCCTGGAGAATGATACGGCTTATACCATAAGTAAGAGATGAATCGACAGCTGAATCAGGATATGTTTGTGCCGAAATGCAGGACGGCAATAGTATAATTACCGTCAGCAGGATTTTTTTTATACTAAAGTGTTCCAAACGTACGGTCGCCCGCGTCTCCTAATCCGGGAAGAATATATCCTTTGTCATTCAGTTCCCTATCCAGTGCTGTTGTAAAAAACTCAATGTCCGGATGTTTTTCAAATACTCTTTTAATTCCTTCAGGTGCGGAAACCAGTGAAGCAAAAGTGCAATCACTTATCCCGTTATTTTTCAGTTTTGAAATAGCGGCTGTTACACTTCCGCCTGTAGCCAGCATAGGATCAAGGATAATGATCTTTGTATTCTCTTTTGTTGAGGGGATCTTAAAATAGTAGCTGTTCGGCTCAAGTGTCTTCTCATTTCTCTCCATCCCGATATGCCCGACTTTTGCATCAGGGATAACTTCAAGGAAACCATTAACCATCCCAAGTCCCGCTCTTAAGATAGGCACAAGTATAATCTCCTGGGATAACCTGTAGCCTGTTGTTTTTTCCAGCGGCGTCTCAACTTCGATTTCCTGCAGCTTAAATTTCCTGCTTATCTCTATTGCAAGGATTATTGAAAGTCTTTTAACAGCAGCACGGAAAAATTCCGGACTTGTATTTTTATCCCTCAGCCGGGTTATTTCTCTTTTAACGATCGGTGAATCAAGAAGTGTAAGATTTTTGTATTCCTGTTGAAGATTCATTGAACTCATAATAAAAATTATTTAACCTTTCTTCCCAAAATAGATAAAAGATTGATAAAAGGTGAAAGAGGCGGAGTATAGTTATAATTGATACCTCCTAAAAAATCAGCAGGTGCCTTAAGCTTTATAAGCAAACTTATAATATCACCGTAACCGGAAACTTCCCTGCCTCCGAAAAAGACAGCGCCGAGAATCTGTTTATTCACTGCGTGGTACACTATCTTTCCAAATACCTGCTCACTCCCGGGCATTACTTTTACAAGGATTGGGGCTGCAGCCTGCACACTTTTACATGGTATTGAATTCTGCTTCGCTTCTGCTTCGGTAATACCTACGGAAACCTGGAACTTATCCAATATCTTCACGGCAATATTTTTCACCACTGGTTCAGTAAACGCCGATCCTCCGGCTGCATTTTCACCTGCGATGTGAGCAAAATCGTGAGCGATAGTGGCTAGCGGGAAATAGTCGTTCTGCTTTGTTATTGCGTTGATTATTTCAATGCAGTCACCACATGCCCAAATGTTTGGGTCTGATGTTTTGAGGTTCCGATCTACTTTTATTCCGCCTTTATCAGAAATCTTCAGTCCTGCTTCTTCTGCCAGTTTATTGTTAGGAGAAAAACCCACTGCAGATATTATGAGTTCAGGCTCCAGTATTCTGCCGTCAATATTAATAGACCTGATAAAACCTTCGGCAGTATTTAGCGACATTTTTTTATATCCCCCAGTAAATGCTATCTTATTCTTTTTCAAAAGTTCATGGATAAGTGTGCTCACCTCGGGTTCGGTATATGGAAGAGGCAGTTTTGCTTTTTCCACAAGTGTTACATCGATCCCCAACTGATGAAATGCATCCGCGGTTTCCAGTCCAATATACCCTGAACCAAAGATTACCACGGAGAGAATATCTTTCGACTTTATAAACTCCATTACGTTCTGAAGATCGGCAATGTTTTTCAGTGTGAAGACATTGGGGGAAAATTCAGGGAACCCGGGAATCTTATCGGGAACCGAACCCATGGCAAGGATAAGCGAATCGTAATTCTCCTCATAATCCTTTCTTATCCTCCCGTTATAGACCCTGATAGTTTTTTTACCAGGACTTATACTCAGAACTTCACAATTGGTAAAGGCTTTTACTCCCTTTTCTTTTCTGAAATCTTCCGGGGTATAGGTAATAATCTCTTCATACGTGGGGATTTCTCCCGAAAGCACATAGGGTATCTCGCAGGTTCCGGTTGATATAAAATCACCTGATTCAAACATAAGCACTTCTGCTTCGGGATTTACCCTTCGTACTTTTGCTGCGGCAGCAGGTCCCGCTGCGTTTCCTCCTATGACAATTATTTTTCGGGGTTTTAGCACTTTTATTTTATTTGTTCTTAAAGCTCAATGTAAAGGGCACACCGTAAAATCCGAATAGTTCACGGATCTTATTTTCCAGGAACCTCTTATAGTGGTCAGGTATATCCTTGGGATAATTCGAGAAAAAAAGGAAAACAGGATAATTGTCTCCCACCTGGGTAATGTATTTTATTTTTACTTCCCTGCCGGTATGTGTTGAAGGGGGAGGATTCCGTTCAATTTCCTCAAGAAGCTTGTCGTTCAGTTCACTGGTAGGGATCTTCTTTTTCCTCTCAGCACTTACCTCTTTTGCCAGGTCAATTACTTTGAAAATTCTCTGCTTTGTTAACGCGGAGATAAAAATAACCGGGAAGTAGCTTGTTCTCCCAAGCTTATCTTTTATTGCCAGTTCGAACTGCCTGGCAGTATTCGTATCCTTTTCAACAAGATCCCATTTATTTACGGCAATGATTATCCCTTTTCTCCAGCGGACAGCCTCATCGATGATTTTCTGATCCTGCCTGTCAAGCCCTACTACCGAATCGATCATTATTACCGCCACATCGCACTCTCCTATAGAGCGCAGTGTCCTTAACATAGAAAAGAACTCGATGCTTTCCTCAATGCGCTTCTTCTTCCTGAGTCCCGCCGTGTCTACCAGTATGATCTCCTCACCGTAATACTTAAGGACGGAGTCGAGACTGTCGCGTGTCGTTCCGGGAATTTCTGTTACAATGCTTCTGTCGTAACCAAGAAGAGCATTGGTGAGAGATGATTTGCCAACATTAGGCCGGCCGACAACAGCAATCTTCAGCCGGGAATCTTCCGATTCCTTTTCCATTTCAGGAAAATCATCGGTAAGGTCATCAAGGAAATCTCCTATCTTCCTTCCGGCGAGTGCCGAAACATCATACAACTTATCTACACCGAATTTATAAAACTCGGCAGCCATAGGCTCATATTTTACAGAGTCGACTTTATTAACTAGAAGAAAATATTTCTTGCCCGAATTCCGGAGAAGTATGGCAATTTCTTCATCAAAAGGACTAATTCCCGTGCGTGCATCAACCAGAAAAATTATCGAATCGGCCTGGCTTATCGCGATCTCTACCTGTTCACGAATTGCGGTTTCAAATAGATCGCCTGAATCAGGCACATATCCGCCTGTATCCATAAGCTGATACTTTTTACCCGCCCATTCAGCCTCACCGTAATTCCTGTCGCGTGTTACCCCGCTTGCATCATCAACAATTGCCTCCCTTTTGCCCACAAGCCTGTTAAAGAGAGTTGATTTTCCTACGTTAGGTCTTCCAACAATTACAACAATCGGTATTTTCATATGTATTAAGTTTAATAATTTGGGGTTAAAATATAAAGCTGTTCCCCATAGCATCAAAGGAAGGAGTCGAACTGCTGATAAATTAAACAAGTACCGGCTCGTTCTGCACGGAACCACGCTTCAGGGTTAGTGGTCAATTTGAGATTTTTTAACAGAGGAATCTTAGAAACTGAATTTCAGATTCAGCGTCGGTACGAGTTCTATGTAATCGGCATACTGCCTGTTCTCAACTGTAACCCGGGCAACCAGTTCTTTATTATATATGGTAGTGCTCCAGTATGCATCTATAGCGCTGAGGAAATGGTTTATGTATATTCCGATCACTGCTTTTGATGCGGTATTATAATAATCGTTCGCCGTTGCTCTCATCCCGCTATACTGATGGAACAATGGGGAGACATTAAATCCAAAGGAGGAACTATAATCAGCCCAACCGGCCCGGAATTGATGATACTTTCCTATCATTTCGTAATACTGCTGCTCACCGTAATAAGCAAGCTGGTGAGAAAGATCGGGATACTGGACCTCTACAGCATGGATATCATCAAAGTTAACTCTTTCCCATGCAGGTTTAGAATTATCGGGATCAATAGGAATATTTCCATTGTAATTAGAATTAAGCCAGCTAGCATACAGAACTGCACTCCACCCAGTAGAGTCTGTAATATTGTCAGCAAAATGTTCAAAGGCATCTGTAGCGTCGTTACCCTTACGATCATAGATAACCGCTGTTGCAATTACCGCTGCCTCAATTGCCACGAAGATCCCGGCTTTCCAGTAGCTTTCGGCATAAACTTCTCCGGCTCCCGGAATGATAAGTGAAAATAGCGCACCAAGCCAGGGAGATTTTTTGTCTTTAAATTGAGGATCATATTTTAGAATCTTAATCTCTTTCTCGACAGCATCAAAAGAGATTCTGTTATCAAGCTGCAGATTGCCGGATAAAATTATGTTTGAAGAATTCTCCTTATTAACAATCATTCCTTTTTCACAGGGATCTGCTCTCAATTTGCGCAGAGGAGAATCCGGCTGCAATGCAAACAAGAACTATAAAAAGAAAACTTGTGCGATTCATGATACCCTCATAAAATTGTTGTGTCGTTAAAAATCGAATCCGAATAATATTCCTCCGTAAAATCTCCATTCTTTCCCATAGGTAATATTTTCATTATTAACTTTTCTCGTTACTTTATCAAAACCATATGATGCATTAAAGAAAAGATTTGTGGGGAACAGGTAATATGAATTCATCTGCACCCTCAGTTCAACACCCGCACCCTTCTTAAAAGTATCAAGTGCCGGTATCTTTCCGTTCCAGGCATTTCCCAGATCGCCGTAGAAAGCTAAGAATATTTTGTCAAGATAAACATGTCCAATCCTTGTATCTATTTCCCTGAAGAGAGGAAAACGATAAGTTAAATTCAGCCAGGCCAGTTCATTTCCACTGATGGCATAAAACGGGTATGCCTTCATACCTATCAGTCCGCCCAGGTAGAAGTCGAAGAAATCAGGAACCTGCGGACCAAGTATCGTACCTCCGCGAAGCTGTGCTGTCAATGTATGTGCCCTGAATGGAAGAGGAAAATGCAGCTTTGAGTTCAGCTCAACTTTATGAAAATTATATTTTTGATAAACTGGCTTCAGTAAACCATCATCCTGAGTGACCTCACCTGTAGGATTGAACTTATTGAATTCATAATCGTATTGGAACTGAACCTGCGCACCAACGGGATTTATTTCCATATCCCTAGAAGGAAGTATAAGATCAAGGTTATAAGTAAATCTTATGTTTCTCCCTATGAAGTATTCGTCATTCGTCGTCGGATAGAGTAAAGTAGTATTGGGAACAATGAAACTACCTAAAGTTGCAGTGTACCGACTCCAGATAAAACGAAATTCGATATTCTGATTCCTTGAAATGATCCGGTGTTTAGCAGCTAAATCCACTTCGAACAGGTTATACGCAACATCAGTATTTGTAACATCCGAATATTGAACTGTTCCATCAGGAAGAGTATCAGCTCCAAAAGCAAGATCTATATCTGACTTTCGGCTTATGTTGTAAAGTTCCAGTGAAAGCTCGGGTTTAATTCCAAGATTAAATAACAAAGGCAGCTTATTCCGGTATTCGAAGATCAGGAACAGGTCTCTTTCCATCCGTGCATTAATTGATCCTCCTGCAAATAATGAATAGCGGTTCAGCATATCACTGGATGAGACATATACACCGGGTTTCAGTTTCTCAATGAAGCTGTTTCCGGTATTGTAGTTGTCAAAACGAATAAACGGGAAGAATGATAACCTTGAAAAAGCGCCGCTGTATTTTTCTTCTCTGTAATCAGGGGTTTCGTAATCGTTATAATTTCTCAAATGGTCTATATCAAAATTCGCTAAATCGCCTTTCGGTATATCTTTGCCTAAAGGAGGATTATCCGTCCAGACGTATTTTTCATCTCTTTCTACTTTCGACTGTTCTCCCGGGGTGATCTTAAATATTTTATATCCGGCTGATGTATACCCGGCATATAATATCGTCCCGTCATCGGAAACAGAAGGCATAAACGCACCGCCGAGTACGTTGGTCAGTCTCGTCTTCTCCCCAGTTGCCGGGTTATATTTGTATATATTGAAGATGCCTGTTTCGTCGGATGAATAAATAAGATCTCCGTCAGCGGCAAAGTCGGGATTTCTCTCATCGGTCGGAGTAGCAATTATATTCCTGTAATTACTCCCGTCTGTATCAACCCGTGCGATATCCCTTCCGTGAGTATAGGAATAATCGAATACTATAAATGAATCATCATTGGAAAATTTAGGATTGTAAACCTGCTCGCCGTTCTCAAAGAAGGTCAGCCGTTTGAAATTTTTTCCGTCAATGTCGACCATTCCAAGGTTAGTTGTCCCGTCCTTCTGGAAAAGGAAGACTATTTTTTTACCGTCGTGGGAAACCGCGGGCTGATTTGCACGGAGGTCGTGTGTGAGTCTTGTTTCCTCGTCTTTATCAATATCGTACAGATAAAGATCGTGAACATTATACCAGTTGGGATTATCATCTGTGAGTTTTGCATAAATAATCTTATTCTCATTCCCTACCCAGCCCATAGTTGATCTGACACCGGAAACAAGTTCTTTATCTTCACCTGTTGTTACATTATGCAGATAAATTCCTGCGGGTGCAAAGTAATCTGAGGATTTATTTGAAATATAGATAAAACGTCTACCGTCTTTCGACCAGGTGGGATAAAAGTTCCCAAATCCTTCCTCATCGACGAGGTCGCCTGTCACAAGATTATCAACGACCTCAGCAGACCGCTTTCTATAATCTGCGGTAATATAATCTTTCCATTCACTATAAATTTCATCCCCGTCTTTACCGAGCACATCCTTAAAAGCCGCATCGATGGTAAAGTTCGTAAGTTTGCCGAGTGCATGGGTAATTTCTTTCAGTTTCTCCTCACCGTACCGCTGGGAGATGTAACGGGTAAGAGCAAAACCCGCGTTGTATACCGATTCATTGCCAAGACTCGTTTTCCCGAATTCGCCCATCTGATTCCACGTAAGCATCTTTCCGTTCAGTGCATATTCCCTCAGTATCATATCCCTGTGGGTGTCCCACTGATCATAGTTAAACTCTTTCCTCATATACTGAGCAGTTCCTTCGGCAAACCATGCAGGCATATTCACAGATGAAAGCGGATAGGATACTATAACATTCGGGTAGCCGTAAAGGATATCGGGTCTTCTTTCATCTTCATAATTCAGTACCTGTAGAAACACAGCCGGGATGCTTCGGGTCATTTTCATAGACGACTGAATCTGCACCATATGAGTGAATTCGTGCGAGATCACATTTCGCAGCCAGTTGTGTGCACCCCGGAGATCAAAATCCAGTGCACTCGTCCATATCTCAATCTTGTTATCGAAGAAATAGGTAGCACCGTTTGAATAATCGTCGATGTCCTTTATAACAAAATGAACCGTGCCGGGTTCATAATCATATAAAGATGTAATGGGACCCCAAACCTCGTCGGCTATTTTACATACCACCCGCGCGGTTCTTTCGGCTCCCTCGTGGAAATGAACTTCAACGTGCTTTCCTTTGATGGTATACCAGTTAAGCTCAGGATGAAACTCCGTAAACTGGCCGAAGGCGGTAATGTTCAATAAGAATACTAGTGTCAGAGAAAGAAATATTTTCATAAAAAGTTTAATTCATTTTTTGGATTTGATGAACAGACAAACTGCATTACACAAATCAGGCAAGTTGATGAGTTTTTAGAAGTTATTCAGATTTTATCCTCAAAGTTGAAGTGATTATTTTTTATTTCACTACAGCAATTTTGATTATTTTAGAATCCGTTTTACCGCTAACGCCTGTGACTTCAATCCTTGCAAGGTATACGCCGCTCTGAATATTGCCTACATTCCAGACTGTTTCATTATCCAGTCCGCCCCGAGCGTTGTCGTTAAGTTCAGCGACATAATCTCCCGCAAGATCGAAGATCCTGATATTTATCTTTGCATCCTCAGAGACATAGTATCTTATGTAGGTCTGGCCATCATAAACAGGATTAGGATAATTGTAAGCCCTGTCGACAGGAAAGAATCCTGCTGTCTTGTTCTGACCGGAAGCTGCTTTAGCAAAAGAACTATTTTCAGGGTTTCCGTACTCACCGCCCCAGAAGATATTACCTTCTGTCAGTCCGATGCTCCAGGCAGACAGATTCATATCACTGTTAAAAGCTGCAAGTGAAATTTTTCCGTTATCCGTATATAACACCGGATAGGAAGCAAGTCCGGAACCGGTTGATATCGGGAACCCGTACATTACCTTTCCGGTACCTCCGTCAATTGCGAATATCCTGCCGTCAATGGTTGAAGCAATTATTTCCGCATTATCGTCGCCCTCGAAATCGGCCGCAAGTATATTACCGGTAAATTCCTGGCTGTCAGGATCTTTAAATGGGAAATTGTCAGCGAGCGATCCATTTAAGTTCCTTGCCTCGATCGTTTCCCCGTTGTTATAGATAATGTAATTCTCTCCGTCCTGTTTTAGATCTGCGATTGCAAAAGAATTTATTTCCGATGAGCCGGCCACATTCCACTTAGCCAGAACATTACTTCCCGAAATAATATAAAAGTTTTTTAAACTTGTCAGAACAACAGCGATGTAATTGCCGGATCCATCTTTGGTTATTTCCAGTTTAAGAGGAGTATCATCACGGAAACTTACACTATTTCCGTCATTATCCTGGTAGCCTTTATAGGGCACTGTCCTGTTAACCGAAGAAAAAATTGCAGCGATAAAACCGCTGTCTGCGGCAATCTGCTGCACTGTAAGATCGGTTCCGAAACTAAGGCTATCCTGAGCTACCATCAAAGTTGAAGGAAGTTCTGCCGGTTTATACATGACAATTTTTCCATCTGATGTACCAGTCAGTATCTGAGGCTGGTGAGCATCAGGTGTATACCTTATTACCGGTGCAGTTGTTATGACGTTGCCTGTATTTAATCCGGCCAGTAATTGTTCTGTTCCATCAGTGAGATACGCATTCAAATATTTTCCATTTGTTCCAACGAGGTGCTGCGTATTCAGGGAGAGGAAAGAAGCAATCTTTTTACCGGAAAGAATGCCGGAACCAGAAACCGCCTCTGTACCATCGCCATTTAAAATATGCAGTGCGGAATCTGCCTGAAGGGCGAATGTAAAATAGTTTTGAACTGAAGTAAGATAAAATCTACTGCCTGAATATCCGGTACTCCTGGAAAATAAAGGAACGATTGTGGAGTCACCATAAGATATACTGAAACTCATAGTATTGCTGATGTCAGAAAATCCCGACATAGTGATAAGACTGTTCGCTCCAGAATTCGTAACTGCCGGAGGTCTTGTATCTTTGGAAAACCTGTTTTCATAAAGTTCAGCCGGGTTATCGCGGTACCAGAAGTCCTCCGGACTTCCTTCTCCAATAACCACATCTCCGAAAATCGTGGTAAACTGTTCGCCTATGTCCTGAACACCGTCAGCTTCTTCTACGTCAACGCCGCGGTTGTACTTATCAGTATTTATTTTGTTGGAAGCAATTTTAGCATCTATAATATTCTGATCAATATGCCATATAACAATTCCATTACCGGGCACCGCCCAGTCAAACTCATCAACGTCCGTAACGACACCGTCAACCGAATCCACATCGTAGCTATAATATCCTGTAGTATCCTTAGTAAAAGTTCTGGTGAATGAACTTCCGTTAACCTGGTAAGTAATTTTTGAACCGTCTTTGTTAGCATCCCTCTCCCTGTTCTCAACAAGGTAATACTCAGTTGAATTTATCGGGATTTTAAGTATTGTCGTATCAGTTAAACCGGCTGCCAGGTCTGCAGTAACATTAACAGAATAATTACCAGGATTCACTTCAACAGGCTGGGCCCAGCCGAGGAATATTTTCTCCCAGGCAGATGGTTCCGGGGGATAAATTCCATTATAGGCAAAGATCGCCTGGCCATCCATCAGGCCGAATCTGCCGATAGCACTTAATCCTGTTTCTGTATCGAAAAGATCCGGAAGTCCGAGATGACTTCCTACACTCGCAGCAATCAGTCCATTTATAGATACCTGGAATAAAACAGAACCACCGATTGTTTCAATTTCACGGCTTTCTGTTTCAGGAATAATCATAGTGTTCTTAATATTAAAGCTGCCTCCAGACACAGGGAACCCACTGAAATCAGTACCAAATATATTCTGGAGCGCATCGAGGCTGAGGTAAACTGACGGAAGATCATTTTCATTTCCTATACTTCCGGGAAGTGAAATATCACGTCCTACTCCTGCGTGAAAAATCGTAAAGATATCATAATCTGAAAAATCGAAGCCGGGATTCATTGCATCCACTTTCTGCCACACTTCCTGCGAAAAATCTGCCAGGGCGGAAAAATCATCCGAGTTATTGGGTGGTGAATAATTTCTCATCGTCTGCGATACCGAAAATGTATCCGGCAGAACTGTATACTGAATAAACAGCTGTCCGTTCGAAACTTTTTCAAAGTAATTCTTTGCGAATTTCAGATGAGCTTCAAAGTATGATTTATCGTGAGGTAAAGGGTCTAATATAGTATTTCCGTAATCCTGTGTATAGATTGAACCAAATTTTCCGTTTCCGAATGTTGTTCCGTCACGGTCATTCTGGAAGTTAACCATTACAGCAAGAATTTTTAATGTATCTCCGGCAGTTATTTCCGCCGGGTTGGAGGGAGAAAAAGGATTAAGTTTTCCAATAAATGTTTGGGCAGATAAACTGCCCAAACCAAACAGAACGAGAAATGTTAACGGGAATATTCTATGCATAAGAGATTAAATTCCCCTTGGCAATCCATGACCGCTTTCGGGAACACCTCCCCAACCGATTAACACACTGAACCTTAATGTATTTGAAAGAGGATGATTCTCTCCGCCTTTGAAAACATCGGTGGTAATATAACTGAAATCGAATCCGTAGATATCATATCTGATACCTGCACCGAAAGTCAGAAATTTCCTGTTGCCGTATGAAGGATCTTCATAGAAGTAACCGGTTCTTAGGGCAAATAGGAAGTCGCCGGGCTCACCGTACCAGTATTCAAATCCCATCGAGGTAACAATATCCCTCAGCTCTTCTTTAAAGGGTTTATCCCCCCAGGCAGTAAAGATTGCCTGGTAAAATTCTTTGGAAGCGCCGGTACTGTCCCTGCTCACTAGAAGTTTACTGAAATCGAGTGTATAGGTTAAAGAGTTAAATTCATCTTCAAAAATTCTGTATGCAAAACCTAAACGGAAGTTAGTAGGTATAGGATCTGCCTGTGCCTGGTCTATATAATAGATCTTGGGACCAAGGTTACTAAGGTTCGCACCGACACTGAATTTATTGCCGATATCTTCGTCAATTAAAGGAAGAACCAGTTTTTCAGGTCTCCACATCGCCGCAACATCGAAACTGACCGAGGTAGCCACACCTTTACCCTGCTCGTCACCTGCGCCTTTGTCGGCAAGACGGCTATGGATGATCCTGAAGTTAAATCCAAGACCCCAGTCGGATGACAGCTTGGTAGCGTATCCGAGTGTAAGAGCCGCATCAAATGATCTGAAAGTTCCGAGCGGATCAGGTGACTGCTCACCGGTACGCACGAACTCTCCAAAGTTCATATAAGTTATACTGGCGGATACCGTTCCGCTAAGATCTTCCATATACTCCCTGTATGTCAGGTAATCATAGAAGAGATCAAGATTGAATTGAGGCAGCCAGTTACTGTGAGTTATACTCAACTCAGTTCCCGTCTGAAAGGCGAGACCAGCCGGATTCCAGAAAATGGCCGCAGAATTATCTGCCAGACCCGCGCCGGATTCACCCAGACCGCCGGCCCTGGAATCAGGTGCTAACAGCAGAAATGGAACAGCGGCTTCACCTTGTGCATGCGTAACTTGCTGCATTCCCATAAACATAACGCTGACCATCAGTAGCCTGAATATGGTTTTCATTTTATATTACCTCCGATAAATAATGATCTTATTATTCTTATTATCATTTATAAAAAATATAAAAAATAAAGTTAATTATTTAGCCTGTATAAGTCCAAAATTAATTCCCTAACGTATCACGGCCAGTTTACCTAAAACGCTTTTTGTGAAATTCCCGTCAAGGTTCTTTACAATGATTTTGTACAAGTATGTACCGTTCGCTATTATATTTCCGTCCTGATCACGGCCATCCCAGGGGATTCTTACAAATTTGTCTGTAGTATGGAAATTTTCAATTTCGCGGATGAGTCTGCCTGCCACGGTATAGATTTTTACCCTTACTTCAGCATCACTTACCTGGTTCCTCTGGAACGTAAAAGTAGTGTGTCCTGAAAAAGGATTGGGATAATTATAAACATCCCTGATTTCAAGATCATCATCGCTGACTACCGAGAAATATACTGTCTGGGTGCTGAAATTGTTGAAAACATCCCATGCTTTAACCTTAAGGGAATAGTCCCCCTGGTCGAGATCAGTAAACTTATAATTTACCTTTCCTGATTTACCTCCGGCATCAAGATCTCCTGTGAAATACCGGCTGAAATCAATAGGATTATCTTCCTTGTTATTCAGAATACCTGCGAGCTGATGTCCTATACCCGTTCCGGTTGTGTTCAGGCCTGTCTCATCCGAAAACTTTATTACAAGATTAGAGTTAGGATTAATTAAATTCGAATTAAGGGCAGAAGAATTGTCAAAGAAAATATCTATATCAGGACCTTTACCGTCGTTTACGGTAGTAGTATCAGTTCCTCCTACAATAATTTTATTTGTAAAGCCCAACCCGTCTTCTGACTGATCATAAAAATAATACACAATTTTTCCATTCTGATCCTGATATGAAATATCTTTGGGAACTACAAAATCAGCATCAAACCTTCCGCTATTCACAGAAACACGACCTTTAAAGATTATTCCCCCCTGTCGAGTGATCTGGTAGTTATTCAGGTTATGCAGAGTTTCGGTTCTTTTAGAATCAAAAACTTCCAGAGTACCTTCACCATTAAAATCATTCCACAGAGTTGAATCGGGATGTAAAATCCTTCCGGAGATCCTGGTATGACTTAATGCTTTTATCTGTAAGCCTTCTGTTACCACCTGGCCGTTTACCGAATCTATAACCGCATCGTAACCTGGGTTTAGGAGCCTGACGGTCGGATCACCAAAGATGAAGAATTTCCGGGCATTACTATCTGTCAGGGTAGGATCCTGTTTTGTTAAATACATAGCCTGACCTACTGGAATACCTCTTGCGGAATCACTGCCGCTCTGCATCAGCTCTGTAAAATACTTGTTCATCAAAGCCACATTATTAATCTGAAAAACCGGCCTGGTTGAAGACATTGAGGCGATTGCGCCCCCGTCGCTTTTCAGGACAAGCTCTTCGGCTCCGCTTATGAAAGCAGGGTCATCAAAATAGCCGAAATCGCAGGTTGCAGCCGACAGAAAAAAGTATTTATCATTGTGAAGCTGCGGAATCGAGACTCCCTGCTCAAAGATATATTCATCAGCCCATACATACGGGGCACCATGACCCACATAACTTACGATCAGAGCGCCTTCGTTCATCGCATTAAGAATTGCTTTATTCCCTGCAGGCATTCTCTTCCCCCCGCCAGTCAGAACAATAGGAAAACCAGCCATATACAGTTTATTAAAGTTATAGGATTGGGGAATAATCTGGTTAGCGAGAACTTCAGAAGAGGAAGTGAAATCATTTCCCTGGTACGACGCACCCTGGTACCCGTCATCCGCAACCAGGGTTATTAAATTTCTCCATAAACCTTTATCACTGCCTGTCTCATAATAAATGATCTTTTCAATTGCAGCATTAGCAGATTCCAGGGTTTTACATGTAATCCTGCCTGTGGCAATATCGACTTTCTGGTCTGTATCAAGATTTACAAAATAATCATCTGTTGTATAGCTGTAAATTTCCTGTAATGATTCCGGCGTCTCATAAGGCGGAAGGAAATTAGTGTGGAACCCAAGGATATCCTTATAATCATAATTCCCACTGCCGAGGAAAAGGATATACTCAGGGGCTGTCTGCCAGTTATCAAATGCATATTTGATAAAGTCTCTTATGCCTGTTATATCGGGCAGTCCGCCAGCAAACTCATTAAAGACATGATCAATATCCACAACAATTGTGGAAAGTTTGTTGGCCGCCTGGTTTTCCCTGTAATTTTTCAGCCGGTCAGCAGCCTCCATAAAATTCTTATGTGTAATTATGATAAACCTCGCTCCGTCGGCAATTCCATGTATGTTTGAATTTTCACCCTCCTGGGGATTGACAGGGATTTTATACTGATCATTGGTTACAGCTATGTATTTTGAAACATTACCCTGCTGTTCATTCGACTGAAACCGGTACTCTCCGCCGCTGATCGAAGCATTTGTTATCTGCTTCAGCCCGGAATAATCTGAAACATCAAATACTTTAATGTTACTGTTAGTAAATCCTGTCAGGTGGTATTCGATTACCGAGGTTGTATCCTTTGAAAAGAAAAGGAGAAAATCATTAAAGGCTTTTAATTCTTTCTGGTATAATATTTCATAGTAATCAAGATAGCCTTTTGCTGAAGAGGAATTAGGAGTATAATTAAAATGAAGGTTACTCCTGTTATCTGTCAGGCTGCCATTATAATAAACTGTAGTAGTGAATTGTCTGCCATCGACATATTCACTGACTGCTGTGGGCATGTTGAGATGCCAGATCCTGGTATTATTTTCAAAAACATCGATAGCAGTCGGGTTCTGCGAGGCAGACACAAAACTCAAATGGTATTCTACAGGGACACTACTAATCCTGCCGTCAAGCTTATTAGTGTAAGAGTGGGTAAGAACCACATTATTAAATTCATCACCGAGAAACTCACGACCCGAATTAAGAATATTTATTTTATCATCTTCCCTGCTGATAAAAGCCCTGGTTGAATTCTGTTCATAAGCGCTTACCTGGCCAAGACTCGCTTTATCCGCTGACCTTCTACCAGCCGCCCCACCCGATGTTATCCAGTAATAATTGTGATCAGTATAAATATTAAATATCCTGTTGAATGTATTCGCAGTTGTATCATAATTCCAGAAGTTATTTCCTCTTCCGTAAAAGAGAATATAATCACCCTGGTCAAACCTACCGTCACTTTCACCAACCACTATTATGGCATTCTCAACCAGGTCACTGGGTCTTTCAAAAGTGGGATTTTCGGGAAGCGGTTTGCCTCCGTTATTGTATATCTTAATAGTACGCGGATCAACTGCAGCCGCATCAATACCGTAAGATGAAAGCATTGAGTAATCTATTTTGTAAATTCCCTCTTCAGGGGCTTCAAATTTCACCCATTGGCCGTTTGCCAGCACACTATTATAAACCGTCTTCTTAAGCGACTCCACTCTTCTTTCGTGAACCCAGTATTTCGCAGCATCAAAATTGATTATTGCTCCGGCCGCAAAATCATCTGCGGGTTTTGAAGAGAGTCTCTGTCTGCTGCTGAAATTTATCCTGAACCTGATTGTTTTAAAAAGTGTGATTGACTGTCCCAGCGGCTCAAACTTAACCGGATTAATCTGAATAGTCTGGACTGGGAGGTTCCTGATTAGCCCGAATTCTCCGAAGCTGACCAAATCAGAGGGAGCTTTATAATTATAATATTCAGGACTCATTTCGTATTCAGGTACAGGCGATACGCCGTTTTTAACGAAATTCGGAACCGGAATGATAAGTCCTCTCATCTTTACTGAAGTCGATCCTAAGATCTCAATGGTATTTCCGAACTCGGAAGGTACTCCAATGTTTAAAGAACTGACCGGTACGGCAGGCATTCCCTGGTTTTCCTGTTCCGGGACAGCTCCCTTCACAAGATCAACTTTCAGAAAATTTCTCTCGCCGAGTTTGACAACGGACGTATCCTGGTATAAAGGTGAATATTCTATGATAATGGAATTTCTGTCTGAAGAGATGATTCTTACTTCCGACTGGGCGAATATAGAAGCAGTGAAAAGAGATAGTATTATTAAGGAGAATTTGCCTATCATTAAATTTATCTAATCAACCGGTTTGTTAAAAGCTTCCCACTTCAGATAACTAATTTTACGAGAGCCAGTTTGTTAAGTACAGTAGCAAATTCGCTTAATAAATTCTCCTAATAATTTGTCCCAATTTAGGCCTATTTAGCCTAAATTGTCAAGTCAATTAAATAATTTGTTTCATGCGCAGATCTTCAAGTATCCTTTGAGTGCTATCGTACCTGAAAAAGGGGATTTTCCTCTCATAAACTACTTCCCGGGAAGGACTTATGAGAACCAGTTTCCGCCTATTAATAGACAGAAAATTAAGAGCATTAAAGCTGCGGCTTACCTTTTTTCCGGGATCCGAGAGCATTGGAAACTGAATATTCATATTTCCGCAAAAGGACTTATGAGAACCAGTTGATTCTATATTTATACCGACCGGCCTTATACCGGCCTTTTCAAGAAGTTCTATATTTTTCTGGTAGTTATCCAGCTGGGCTGAACATACACGTGAGTTATCTTTAGGATAAAAGACAAGAAGGACATAATGATCAAGATTTTTATATAATTCGAAATCTTCTCCCCGCTGATTTTTGAGGATGAAGTTTTCTGCTTTTTTAACCGGCATTTACAGGCCTAAAAGTTCCTTGTTCTTTTTCATAGCTTCAATACAGAATGCGATATGCTCATCAAGCGGCACACCGAGTTCTTCTGCTCCTTTAACAATATCTTCGCGGCTGACGTTCCTTGCAAAAGCCTTATCTTTCATTTTCTTTTTAACCGATTTAACTTCTACCTCATCAATCGTTTTATTCGGTCTCACATAAGTTACTGCTGTAATGAATCCGGCCAGCTCATCACAAGCATAGAGTGTTTTTGCAAGCCTTGATTCACGCTGAACTCCCGTATAATCAGCATGAGATAAAATAGCATTCCTGAATTCGTCATCAAATCCTTTTTCTTTCAGGATCTCCGACCCTTTGTATGGATGTTCTTCAGCGGTCGGGTATTTTTCATAATCAAAATCGTGAAGCAGAGCTACGTTGCTCCAATACTCTGCATCTTCATTAAATTTTTCAGCATAGGCTTTTACGCAAGTCTCTACAGCATAAGCATGTTTAAGGAGACTATCGTTCTGTGTGTATTCTTTCAGCAGGTTATTACAGTATTCCCTGTCCCTCATTATATCTGACATTTTTTCCTCCTAATTATTCATTTGCAGGATTGAAAGACGGGCAGAGATTTCCTACAGCACATTGAAGGCATTTGGGTCTGCGTGCAATACAGATATTCCTTCCGTGTGCCGCCAGCAAATGCGAGGCTTTAACCCAATCTTTTTCCGGCAGAAGTTCTTTTAGTCTGAATTCAATTTTTTCGGTATCCGGCGAGTTGATAAATCCCAGCAGATTCGACAACCGCTTCACATGCGTATCAACTGCAACCGCAGGTATCCCGAATGCGTTCCCTGCAACAACCGATGCTGTCTTTCTCCCGACGCCGGGCAGCTTATTAAGTGCTTCGAAATCAGCAGGAACCTTACCCTTGTGTTCATCAACAAGAGCCTGGCAGCACTGTTTAATACTTTTTGCTTTCTGTCTGTAGAATCCCGTTGAATAAATATCCTTTTCAAGCTCTTCGTTCTTAACATTTATAAAATCCTGCGGCTTTTTATATTTCCTGAACAATGTTTTAGTAACAATATTAACCCTTTCATCTGTACATTGAGCCGAAAGGATAGTTGAGATCAGCAGCTGAAAAGGTGTAGAAAAATTAAGTGCGGATTTCACATCCGGATATTCCTTTTTAAGGATAGATAAAATTTCGACTGCACGGTCTTTTTCCGATTTACCCTTCATTTTTGTCCTGGTTGAATTTTGGATGTTTGTTTAGTAGTCTTTCCACCGGTTTATTATTTATAATATGACTCTGAATGATTTCCTCAACGTCATCAATTGTAACATGGCAGTACCAGATCTGTTCCGGATAAACGACGATACTGGGACCGAATTCACAGGAATCAAGACATCCGGAGGAATTAACACGGACTTTCGGCTTGAGTCCCAGCTGTTTTACCCTCTCCTTCATTTTCGTCCTTATCTCAATACTCCCTTTATCCGAACAGCAACCGCGCGGATCATCGGGAGGTCTTTTATTTTCACACACAAAAATATGTTTTTCGTATCGCTTCATAAAAAAGAATTAACAATGGACAATGAATAATTAACAATGAACAATTAAAAATGAACAATGAACAATTTACAATTAAAAAACATACTAATAATTATATAAACGTGATATTCAAATAGCAGGGGTAACCGGCAGGATTTTATTGAGGAAAAACTCAGTAGCGCGTACGGGATTCGAACCCGTGATCTCCGCCTTGAGAGGGCGGCGTCCTAAGCCACTAGACGAACGCGCCTGTATCAAAAGAATTTACAATGAACAATGGTCAATGTACAATGAATAATTATAAATTGTACATTGTTAATTGACTTAGTTGCCTCGCCAGGGCTTCCCGCTTCACTCCGTTCAGCGGGATAAACTTCTTGCCCTGTCGAGCGAATTGAGAACAAGTTGCCTCGCCAGGGCTTCCCGCTTCACTCCGTTCAGCGGGATAAACTTCTCGCCCTGTCGAGCGAATTGAGAACAAGTTGCCTCGCCAGGGCTCGAACCTGGACTCTTCTGATCCAGAGTCAGACGTGTTGCCAGTTACACCACGAGGCAATCTAATTATTTTTAAGTTTTCAAACATACAGAAAGCCGACTTTTTAAACAAGTACAATTTTTAGAATTCCACAAAAAAAACTAGACATTTTATTATTTAAAAGGCCGGTTACTTGCCTTTTTCTATTATACTGCCAGTTTTTTTTAATTCTTTGATATATTTTCCTCTTTAAATAGTATGGAAGCTTTTTATTTATGAGAGCTTACAGTTCTATCATATTTTCTTCCGGTTTTAAAGTGGTAGATACCGAATGAATAGGCTATCATCGGAAATGAAATACAACGGAACAATAGTTTTTCTGCCGGATTATTTAGGTGGAACGTACAAAGTATCTGCAGTTGGCGGAAAACCTGAGCTTCTTATCCCATTAGATTAAGATAAAAAATGTGAGAATTAACATGGATTGTTATTGCACCGAAATTATCCACTTCAATATTTTTTATTCCAAAAAAATATTATCATTTAATGTTGCTGGCACAAATATATTCTTTATTGGGCGATGCCATTCAAGCTGTTCCGCTTCTTAAAGAAGTATTTAATGCCAGAGGCACCGGACGTGCTATAACAGGCTTCATTCTAAAAAATGATCCAGCGTTAAATCGAATACGCTCAAATCCGGAGTTTCAGGATTTAGTAAGTAAGTATTCGAAAGATTATTAGTGATAAGATCATTAGTCAATTTTTAACCAATTGACTATTTATCAACCGGTATTTAATGAAGATTAATTAATATTCGGATTACCGTTCCTCTCACTTTCAGGTATTGGGAGATATTCCCAGGTACCGGCATCAAGATGCCATTTATTAAATCGTCTTTCATCAACAAGGCGGTTACCGGAAGCGAATAATTCTTTATCTCTCTCAGTATAGATTACATCTAAATCAACCGAAGAAAGAGGTGCGATTTCATGTGAAGCCCTGACTTCATTAACCAAAAAAAGTGCATCGCCTGATCCAAATCCCCGTAAAATTAATTCAGCTCTCATTAGATTATTTTCCTGCCATGTTATAATTTTTTGAGGAGAGTTAATATTCGAATAAACAACCTGGAAATAATAAATTTCATTATTTGATCCCCTGATAGTATCTATTTTTATTCTGCTAACCTCAATTGAATCTTTATCAATATAATTTTTAAATCTATAATCTGCTACAAATTGGGTACGTCCAATACCGGCTGTAAGAAACCAGAAATTACCAGAATTCTGATTATAACCATGCAATGCATAGAATGGTGCATTATTTTCAATCAGGCCATTTGCCGCATAAGTTGCCGCATCAGTATAATCGCCTTTATATAAATACGCCCTTGCAATTAAAGAGTTAACACAACTAATCATATAGGGATCGGTAGTGAATTTCAGCGACTCCTGAAATCTTTCTATTGCAAGATTGTACATTTGGTCCGAATTAATAAAAGGACCGTTGTTTATAGGCGACCCTCCCTCTGTTTGGTTTAATCCGAAATATGCCGCATATAAATAACGTGCATACCCGCCGTAAAAATAACCGGTGAACAAAGCATTATTTTTTATTGTAGTGTCGGTAATAGAAATTAAATTAGTTCTTCTTATTAAATCATCGGCGTAAAATCTGAATTGACCAACAGCTTTGTATGCCGGATCTATGGCATCATTGTCCAGAGGAATGTTACCTTTATCTATTTCCTCAAAGGCAAGATGAGTGGCGTTCGGTACATTACCATCAAAAAAGAAAGCATCGGACAAGGCTGCCGATAAAACATCAACTTGTCCGAAAGCATTTGCAAAACGCGTTTCAACTCCCTTCTCTAGAAAAGGCAATTGTTCCTGAGTATTTAATTGAGAATCTTCTTCGGCATTGTTCAAAGGATCAATATTAGTAACATAATTATTACACGAAAATAATGTACAGGATAACGTAATTAACACTATTGTTAAAACTGATTTTCTCATAACCATAATCTCCTATCTATAAAGCTACTCTAATCCAAAAATTGTAAACCCTTGGATGTTCGAGTGATAAAAAATCTACTCCCCTGGATAAAGACCTGCTGCCATAAACATTAAGATTAACGTCCGGACCCGAATAATTTGTCAGTGTCCATATATTTAATGCAGAAATACCAACTATAATATTTTTTATATCATTGAAATTTATTTCAGGCAGCAAATCCCTAAGGCTGTAACTCAAGCTCAATTCTCCTATTTTTAGATAGGCCGCGGCCTCAATATAATTGCCGGGGTAGGTGTAGTCCATTCTGGCAAATCTATTTGCTGCATCAATATATTGAGAAGAGCCAGGAGTTAATCTTGTAATTTCCGGATGATCAGGTGTAAGACCTAATTTGGCCTTGAGAGTATTATATCCAGGAACATTCCCTCCTTTTGACGCATATAATTTGGTGTAGTTGTACATTCTGCGGTTAAGTGCCCAGTCAGCCAGAGCATAAAAGTTAAAATTTTTAAGAAATTTAAAACTAATTGAGAATGAGCCCGTATGGTTAGGAATGGAATTGCCGAAATCGACTTTGTAATTAGTTGCATTCACGCCTGCATAGGTTCCGTCGGGATTAAATTTCGCCCCAAGAACCTTATAAGTATAAAATTCATGTTTCGGTAAGCCCTCTTTTATGACATTAACGTTAAAATACTCAAATATAGGGCTGGCACCTCCTAAACTGGTTACTTCGTTATTTTGATAATTCCAGATCAGGCTTAGATTAAGCCCATATTCTTTTGATCGAATTAGGTTTGCCTTAAGGAGAGTTTCAAAACCCCAGTTCTTCATCCTGCCGATATTAAATGGAACGTTGCTGTCGGTTAATCCAGTGGACGGCGATTCTTGTTTATAAACAATTGAATTTGTCGCATTTTGACGGTAATATGTAAATTCGATTGAGTAGTTTCTAAGAAACTCAGCATCAAAACCTGTTTCAAATTCTTTTATTCTTTCGGGTTTAATTGATGGATTGCCAATGTTGAAGATAGTAGCTCCCGCACCGTATCCACCTTGAGTAGCCTGCCATAAAAATTGTATGGGATCAAGCGGTTTCGGCAATTGACCATTCTCCCCATACGCCGCGCGTACTTTAAAAAGATCCAAAATATTTGATGGAAACCAGTTATATTTGTCAACACGTAAAGCGAAACTCACCTTGGGGTATAAAATACTTGGGGCTTCGCTTCCGATTGAACTGGCATAATCCCTTCTTAATCCGAGAGTTAAGAAATACTGATCATAATATGAAAAATCTTGTTCGGCAAATATACCTGCTTCCCTCGTGTTTAAAAGATCTTCTCCGTAAGAATCTATGGTTGTACCGGCACCTATACTGGTAATAAAAGAATTTGGGAAATTCTCGGCAAATAAATATATATCTTTATCGGTTCTGTCAAAAAGCTGAGCACCAAGGATTGTAGTTGCATTTAATCCTTTTAATATATCATAACTATATCTTCCGTTAAAATCGTAAGTGAATTGTTTGGTTTCCTTGCTGCCAATTCCCTTTGCCCCGGCTGAAGAAGGTACAATCGGAAGCCCAATTGGAAAAGTCAGGCTGTTGCTAAGACTTGAATTATCAATTCCTCCATTGAAATAGAATTCCAGTTTATTTATCGGTGTATAAGTAACTTGTACTCCTCCGGTAAAAGATTCGAGGTTGCTTATATCTTTTATGTTATAAATACTAGCGCTATCAAAATTCAAATATGATGTCGGAAAAAGCAAAGTATTTCCCAGAAGTCCCAATAGAGTATTATCATTTGGAGGCCTGTTAACATTCGCGAAACTATATCCTGCAGAAACTTTCAGGGTTAAATCCGGGATTGTAAAAGTAGTTAAATTTATTCTCAGTGACTTTCTGTCAAGCTCATTGTTCATAGTTATCCCTTGTTCAAAGCGGTCATCAAATGAACCAAAATACCTTAATGAACCTGAACCGCCGGATATATTCAATGTATTCTGTCTGATCACACCGTTTCTAAAAATTGCATTTGCATCATTTGCACTCAAATAATCACTTGTTTTATATTTATATGATTGGGTATTTAAACCATAGTCATATTTATAATTAACGGAAAGTTTGTGTGTCCGGCCTACCGTCTCACCGCTTTTAGTTGATATAAGAACAACACCATTAGAGCCGCTTGTACCATACATTGCTGCTGCTGCGGGTCCTTTTAATACCTCAATTTTAGAAATATCTTCAGGGTCAAGTGTAGCTAGCGAACTTACTCCCTGTCCACCAACACCCCAGCCCTGGAATTCATCATTATCCATCCGAATTCCGTCTACATAAATTACTGGTTGTTCATCTCCATTTAAGCCCCCTCCCCCTCGGACGTAAAATCTAAATCCTGCACCGGAATTTCCGGAGGGAGAAGTAACCTGGACACCCGATATTTGTCCTTCAACTAATTGCGGCAATGTTTGAAAAGAAGATGTATTTGTTAATTCAGCAGCATTTACCCTGGACACCGAAACTTCTGCCCTCGATTTAGATGTTTTAGAGGCTAAGCCGGTAACAACTACTTCTCCGCTTTTGAATACATCTTCTTTTAAAGTGAAATTTTTCAGGATAATACTTCCGTCTAAAGTTACTTTTAGTCTCTGGGATTTATAACCCAGATATTTTACAGTTAAAGTGACTTTTTGATTTTTGGAAAACTTTTTGGGAACTGATAAGTTATAATTACCACTGTCGTTAGCAACTGTACCTAAACTCAGCGAACGGATAAATATTTCAGCACCTGTTAATGGTGTACCTTGTTCATCGGTTACATTTCCTTTAATTTGAGTAACGTTTTGTCCTAAAACTACGATAGAAAATAACGATAATACCAAAATGGTATGTAAAGCAATCTTCATAAAACCCATTCCTGATCAATTAAAGTTTGTTAAATGACTTCAGAAGGAAAGAAAATTCTATTAAATAATTAAAATTGGATATTGTTTTGTATTTATTGGTTTTGCAATTAACATTCTTAAATTTTTTCAAAGTGTAGAAGTTTGTGGTAGGAAAAAATGAGATTATATTTTCTCGAAAAGGATTTTGAGGATCAGAATGATCTTTGAAATAAACTGATTTATTTCTACTTCTGTTCAAAAATACATTCTTTCATAAGGTAAGTTAAATTTCGAGTATTTTAAATATTTACAGATTTAATATTTGTGATATATGTAACAATATGAATAAAAAAGGAAAGAGCTTGAAGTACAGAATAAGGAATCCTCCCTTGTTCTTACTGCCTTTTAATTTTAATACGCTATGTATATTTTAAATTCAATTACTATTATGGTTTATTTAAAATGAGAATTTACACAGGGTTAGTTATATTTTTACTGATCTCTCTGCAGGTATTTTCACAGACTTTCAACTACCAGCTTTCCATTGGTAAATTCAAGAATGCTTCCTCTTTTACTATAAATTCCGCAGGAATAATTTATGTAACTGATGCTTCCACGGATGAGGTATATAAACTTGATACCCTCGGCAGCTATCTGAAAGATGTAGGCGGATACGGATGGGATGAAGGCACCTTCGATCAGCCTGTGGATGTATTTGCCAATCCGCTGAATGTTTATGTATCTGACAAGAACAACCACAGGATCCAGCGGTTTGATAAGGACCTTAATTTTATCTCACTCCTTTATACCCGGGAAAGCGATAATCCGGCCGAACGGTTTGGCTACCCGCTGAGTGCTGTGACCTCAAACCAGGGTGATCTGTTCATCCTCGATTCGGAGAATAAAAGAATTCTCAAATTTGACTTGTTCGGCCGTTTCATTCTTAATTTCGGAGGATTTGACGGCGGCACCTATACACTGAGGGATCCTAAACAAATGATTGTCTCCCCTGCTAATAATCTCTTTGTTATTGATGGCAGCAGTATCATACTATTTGATCAGTACGGCAATGGAATTGAGGCACTGGAAACCGGGGTCAACCTGAAGAGCATAAATATCACCTATAACAACCTGATTGTTAACACCGATAAACTTATCCTGATGTCGAACTTAAAATCGGGTACATTCAAATTTTCGGAATTAAAAACGGACGATGAACTTAATTCACCTATCATAAGCAGTCTTCTTTTTAATGGTAAACTCTATGTTCTTATCGCTGATCAGATAAGGATTTACAGTCTGGTGAAAAGTTAAGTATGAAGGCAGTCTATTTTAAAATTCTATTCACATTCCTGACTGCCATATGGTTCGCAGGAATATTTTCCAATACACTTTACAGCAATGGTTTTCCCGGGATATTTCCGGGCTTATTTCCGGATAAGATATATTCTCTTGTATGCCACCAGGATAGAGTAAAATCATTCTTTATAACCGGGCAAAAGCTTGAGGTCTGTGCAAGATGCACAGGGATTTATACCGGCGCATTGCTTTTCTCAGTAGCAGGGTTAATATTCAGCAGGCTGAGATCACATGATAAAAGATGGCTCCTCTACAGTATGATCCCGATGGCAGCCGACGTTATTCTATATTCAGCAGGAGTATATGATTATTCGAAGTGGATCTCTTTCACCACAGGTCTGATTTTGGGATCGGTCTCCATTCTTTATATTTTTACGGGGATTGAAGATTATTTTTTCGGGTTTAAACTAAATTCAAATGTCCAGTAAAGCCTATTTACCATCCCTTGTTACAGGATTCGGTGCAGCTGTTCTTACAACAGTCCCGGGAGTCAGAGAATTCGGCTGCTGCCTTATCGTCCCTCTTGCTGTTTTAACCGCAATGCTTTTATACAAGAAAACCCTTAACGGGGATACTAATATTTCGGTTAAGACAGGGCTTTTAATAGGATTTCTTACAGGATTGATTGCCGCGCTTTTTTCCACTTTTTTTGATGTGATAATCACCCTTTTTACCCGTACAAATGACTTTGTAGAGACGCTGCCCCAGACGAAGGAAGTGCTTGAAAGCTTCAAATTCGGTGAGGCCGCAAAACAGACTATTGATCTGATGAACGGGATGGCGCAGCAGATTACTTCCACCGGCTTTTCACTTCTTTATACTATATTTATCTTAATCAGCAATCTAATCGTCGATTCGATATTCGGACTGATCGGAGGGCTGCTGGGAAGAATCATAGTAAACCGCAGAACTCCAATCTGATACCCATCTGATAAAAGAGAAACAAAATGATATCCGCATTCATATTTTTTCTTCACCTGGTGTTCGCCCTGGTAATATTTACTAAAAAATGGCAGAGTGAGAATCTCAAATCAGGATTCCTTAACCTGGGTTTGATAGCTGTGCTGTTTGCGGTAGGCTGGTCGATAACAGGAATTATTGCTAAAGCAGTGATGGAACCTAAAGGATTTGGGCTGTGGTTTGACAGGGATACTTTTTCTCTTACACTGCTTACGATCGGCGAGTTCTTCTTTTACAGATTCTATTACAGGGAACCCGAGAGTATTGAAGATTCAAAATTGAAGATTCAAAATTGAAGATTCAAAATTAATCTGCAATCTTCAGTATTAAATATTAAATATCCTACTGAAGCCGGTAAGGGAACACAATAACCGCAGCCTGTTCGGTCTGCTTCTGTCCGGGAGCGAGTGCTTCAAACCTCCACTGCCTCAATGAATTTATTGCAGCATTCTCCAGCTTTGTGTCAGCTTTTGTCAACGGTAGAATATTTCCTACCGTACCGTCAGGGAGTATTGAGAATCTCAGCCTGATATCAATCTCCTTATTAACTCCTTCCGGGTAATCAGGAAGAATATAGCTGTAGATTTTTCTTGTACCCTGGCCGCCCCAGTCGATATCAAATCCGAAGCTGCCCTCCCCTTCTGCTTTATTTCCCTGTCCGACCGTTGTAACTTTTGAATTGGTGTTCTCTTTAGTTTCCGTTTTCACAGTCTTGCTTTCTTCTTTCTGCTTATCCGCAGGCTTAACGACATTCTCCTCGGAGGTATTTTTTGCTTTAGGGAGTTCTACTTCCTTGACTTCTTCGCTTTTATCTACCGTCTCATTCGTCTCAGCTTTAGCATTCTCCTCAACCTGGTTAATCTGCGTACCGATAGCGCCTGAAGAACCCGGCAGGTTAGATTTACCGAAAGAAAGTTCAACATAATCACGGGGAGGATAATCCATCGAGAACTTAATAAAAAGCAGGAGGATAAAGATGATAATATGGATAATCATCGAAATCGAAAACGAAATATGCCGTATTGAATTATAAGTCATCGTTCTGAAGCTTTGTTATAATTGTTCTTTTTCGGTCTGAATAGTAAACTTATCTATGTTCGACGCCTTTGCAGCATCGATAACTTTTATTACAAGCTCTACTGGAACAGATTTATCGGCACGGATCACAAGGTTCTGTTCTTTCCCTTCACCTTTCATCAGAGCAAGTCTTGCCGGCAGTTCATCTATGGTTACTTCATCTTTGCCCGCATAAATTCCGCCTCCCGAAGTTAAGGTTACTATCATTTGAGAAGGTGTCGTCTGCTCGTTAGTTTTGGAACCGGGAAGCTTAACCTTAACTCCTGTCTGAATAACGAACTGTGAAGTAAGCAGAAAGAATATAAGCAGCAGCATGACAATATCAGTCAGAGATGAATAACTAAAGATTGCCAGCGGTTCATTTGATGTATTGAATTTCATTTGACTACCTATATATCAATTTCTATTTCTTCTTCGAATTCCGACTGAGAAGCAGAGCTGTCCTGTATAATATCAACTACGTCATTTGCCACTGTTTCCATATCTCCCACAAGTTTTTTCACGGCACTCAGGAAATAATTGTAAAATGCCAGTGCGGGGATGCCGACCATTAGTCCGAATGCGGTTGTTAGCAGCGCTTCCCATATACCTCCTGCAAGATCGGACGGGTTTGCAGAACCGGCGAGATCTTCAATTGTCATAAAGGCGGTTATCATTCCGGTAACAGTTCCGAGAAAACCAAGCAAAGGAGCTATACCTGAAATAGATGCAAGCACAGCTAAACCTTTTTCCAGCTTGCTTATTTCCTGGCGGCCTGCATTTTCAATCGCTTCTTTCACTCTTTCGTGGCCAAGTTTATATTTTGTTAGACCTTTCCGAATAATGTTTGCAACAGGCGACTTTTCCTCCATGCAGTAGCTGATTGCGCCCGTGATATCCTTCTTCTTTAGCATTCCTCTTATTCTTACCATAAAAGCCGGAACGTTTATTCTTGCTTTTCGGATTACAATATATCTGTCTATAATCACTGTCAGTCCAATTATAGAGCAGGCCAGAATAAACCACATGATTATTCCGCCCTTGAGAAATATTGAAAATAACTCCATAGTCTTCCTTTTCCTTTACATTATAATTAGTGATTTCCGTTAACAAAACTTTCTGCTTCTTCAAGTGACTTAAAGTAGCCAACCCTTACCCGGTAATATAAACCCATCCCGGCTATATCCGATTTTTCAGCAAATGCAGTATAGCCGGCATTTCTGTATCTCTGAACCTCACTCAGCGCAATTGTCTTACTCTTCCAGGATGAGACCTGCACAACTACTCCTTCCGGATACTGATATATATAATTCCCTATCCGCCGGGCATTTACAGATTCTCTGATCTCAGTTAAATCAGGCTTCGCCGTATTTGTATTCTCCGCGGATTTCAATTCCGTTTGGTTTTTACCCTGCTGATTTCCAACAGTTCCATTCTCAACCGATTTATTTTCATCGGATTTATTATAGGGATATGTCACCGGGACATCATAATTTCTCTCGATAGTAGTTGTCTGTCCGGTTTTGCCGGCTGATGTTTCACCCGAAACTTCGCTGTTGGCGCTTTTCAGCTTGAAGTAAAGAAAAATTATCCCGGCAAGCGCGATCACAACAACAAAGGCGACAATTAATGAGGGAATACTGCTGCGTTTCCTGTAGCCCTTGTAATCCCGGGCACCTTTTTCCTCCTCTTCATCAATCTCATCCAGTCCTTTTATTCCCGAAAGATCAAAATTAAATTCGGCGGTGGTTCTGCGCACTTTCTGGTAACCGCCGCGAACTTCAGTGATTCGTTTGGGCCTTTCCTCCTCAATTTCCGGGATATCATCGAACTCAGTTGTCTTAAACTCTTTTGTCAGCGACCGTACCCGTTTAAAATTCTTTAATGATGGTTCCTCCGGTTCCGGCCTGATTAGCTTCGGTTCAGGTTCATGCGTTTCCTCAGGCTTCAGGGGGTCCTCTACTGAGGATTCTGTTTCCGGCAGGACAGGTTCATTTTCCTCTTCGGGGACTCCCTTTTCTTCCTGCCCAAGTTCTATGGATTTCTCAGATCCCACTGCTCTAGATTTATACCGACCAGTAAGTTCGTTTTCATCATTTTCAATATCGGACTCCGGCAATTTCTCATTCTCATCTTCAAAGTATACAGCTTCCTCTTCATCCTCATCTATAATTTCTTCAAAGATATCTTCTTCCTGATCTTCACCGCCGCTTTCTTCTTCAAATTCAGGTTTAACATCCGCCGGTCCGGCTTCTTCAGGTTTATACTTAGGAGCATCCTCTGCAGGGATTGCATCTTCCCGGTCAGCATCAAAATCGAAGATGGAATCCTCTTCTATTTCACTTGAGAGGTTCTCGCCAAAATCCCACGACAGGTTTTCGAATTCCCTGGTCTTCAGGAAATCACTTCGGTCAGGAACTTCGATTTCATCCTGATTATTCCCCTCTCCAAGTTTTTTCCAGCCCGACTGCTCCGCGGCACTTTCTTCGTCATTCTTAAGACGAATTGTCTCGGTCTCTTTACCGCCTTCAGTTTTTTCAGCTTCGCTAATGAGTTTCGCGATCTTCGATTCAAGCAGACTTCTTAATTCCGTTCCCGAGGGAGGAATAAAAAATTCGGTTTCTTTTACTCCTTTCAGCGGGATGACCGGCTTGCCTATACTTAAACTGAAATAAGAATCAACAGGCTGATATTCCTTCTCTATACCGGAGGGAACATTAAAGATTATTTCTTCATCTTCCGGGAGGTCCTCATCTCTGTTAATATACACAAGAAGGTCTGAGTAAATATATTCCACATCCGGATTCTGTGAGCTGCGCTTCTCTATCTGTCCCACACGCAGCTGGAACATTCCCACTCCAGCTATATCCAGTGATTCACCGGGCTTTAGTATTTCCGAAGAATTCTTCAAAAATATCTCAAAAAACTTCTTTGACTCGGTGTCGGGCACACCAGCCTTTTTTGAGATCTTTCTAATTATTTCTGCTTTATTCATTATACCGGTAATTATTTATTAAAAATTTACCAGGTAAACTTAATCCCACCGGTAACGTTCAATGGAAGATCCTTGTACCTGTACCAATTATAATTTTCATGATCTAAAAGATTATTCATCTTCAGCGTGATAAAGAACCCGGGTGTAAGTTTATAAGAAAAATTTAACCCGAGATCAATATAAGAATTTAGAGTCTGTGTATTCGTCAAATCCGTAAAAGTTTCTGATGTATAATATAAAGAAGCTCCCGTACCTAATCCCATCTGAAAATCATAATTATAATTGAGTGAAGCAGTCCATTCAGGATAATAAGGAATAAACATCCCTACGTCGTCTTTTACATTTTCGTACTGAACAGTGCCGTAGAACAGCCCGAAAGGTCCCGGGTGGAAAAGCAGGTTCAGGAACCCTGCAAAGCTGTTTCCGCCGATTGATGCAAGATCAAAGGTACCATTGATTATATCATTTTTAAAATAAGGTATCTCATCAGAAGTATAGAATTTTATGCCCCCGTCAATTTCAAAGTACCTTCCGTATTCATATTTAAGGACGGCCTTAAGCACATTCGATTTTTCAAAAAAGAGATTCGTAAAGCTGGTTACATCAAGATAAGGATTCATCCTTATAAAATAATTTTCAGTGAGAAACTCTGCTGATGGAGCGAATTCTCCGAAAAGAGTTACATTGCTTTCAAGGTGCAGCGCAGCTGAGGCATAGGGCGCACTAAAAGTATGTCCTCCGTCCTGAGCGTAGCTTATTCCGAAATCGGCACGGAGTATATTCGACAAAGTCAGTCCCACAGTAGGACGAACGCGCACAAAGTAAAACTCTGAATTATCCTGCAGCTGATTCAGAATATACTGCCTCTTGTAATTTAGATTTACGTTTATATTAAAAGCGGAAAAGCTGGCTTTTGCAAAACCATCGAAGCCGAAAAGATTCTCGGAAAAATCGGGATTGTCAAGGTTTGCAAGCTGATCCGAAAACTGAAGTTCATAAATGAAGTTCTTATTTGAAAGATTATTCAGAAGGAATGACAAATCCCCTGTATTAAGGTTCCTCTTTTCAGCAGGATCCTGCTGGGAATCCTTACCGTAAACCTTATACCCTGTTACCGCCAGATCTCCGTTCAGCTTAAGCTTCATCCTGTTGAATGCGGGCGTTTCACTTTTTACAAAATAATATAATGTCGCTCCCCCATTCAGGGTATATTTTTCACTATTCCTCACATATGCCCTCTGGTTCAATACGCCCGCTCTTGCCTCTATCATTCCGCCGGATAAAGGACTGGAATATACCAGCTTTGCTGTGGGTAGGAAATATGATCCCAAACCTGCCTCGAGCCACCCGTTTTTATAATTAAGTGAGTCGAAAAGAGTAAGGTCATTTTTCAAAGGACTCGGAAATTCCTTAAGCTCAAGCTCTTCCGGAGAATAGGAAGGTCTGATAAAATCACCCGAGATAGTCGAAACAAAATCCGGGGGAATCTTCTTTGCCTGTTCAACCGAAACGACTTCTTTGCCTGTAATTATAAAATCAGGAAGCTCAACGTTGCCGCTGGATTTGGTTGTTTTCTGCGCGGATGCCGCCATTGATAAAACAATCAGTAATAAGAATAGTTTTTTTGTCATTTCAGTTTCCTCAGCTTACTCTGTGCTTCCTGACCGAACTGATCACCTTTGTGCTTCGAAAGAACAGACCTGTAATATTCTTTAGCCTTCTCATAATTCTCCTGTTCGGTGTAAATGTCGCCCAGCTTCATATAGGATTTCGTCAGCCATTCTTCATAGGCTGAAAAAATTGTTCTTACACGTTCCAGTGCACTTATTGCATCAACAGTATTCCCCTCTTCAGCCAGCGAGGTTCCAAGGTAATACTGGGCCTTTGCACCTATATCATCGGATCTTGAATCTGCCAGGTTTTTAAAATAAAACTCCGCGTTGCTGTACCTTCCCGCCGCAAGCTCGATTAAACCAAGCTCGAGCTTCGCCTTGTCTGCAAATATTGTCCCATTGTAATTCTGCACCACATCCTGAAAAACACTGTAGGCGTTATCAGCATCCTTCTTATTACCATAAGTAACACCTTTCATAAAAAGTATTTCTGCGATCCTGGACGATTTCGGGATCTTATCAAGCGCTTTATTATATATTTCAATGGCAGAATCATAATCCTTCATATTATTATAAATAGTTCCTATCTCAAGCACCGCAGCCCCGGCCGCTTCACTCTTCGGATATGAATCGAACACCCTCTTGAAATTAAAGACCGCTTCTTCATTCTGCCCAAGGTTTTGTGCACTCTTACCGATCCAGTAATATGCATCGGGAACCTGCCTGCTTGAGGGGTAATCCGATACAAATTCCTTGTAGCTTAACTCTGCTTTTTCATATTTACGCATGCTGTAATAGATCTCGCCTTTCTTGAAGAAAAGCTGGTCGCTGAAACTTAATCCGGGATTTTTAGAAACAAAATTATCGATCAGTTGAACAGCCTTTTCTGGTTCATTCTTCGCAACATAGCTGTACTGGATACCGTTAACTGCATCGAATACATATTTAGAAGAGGGATAAAGAGTTATCACTCTCTCATAATTTACAATTGCCGAATCATATTTTGCCTGATTAAAATATGAATCCCCGATCGAATACCAGGCCAAAGGCACAAGCGATGAATTAGGATACGCATTCATCAGTTCATGGTACTTTGCAATCGCCTGATTGAAGTTTTCTTTCTGAAAATAAATCCAGCCTATAGTGTAGATAGAACCCTGTGCATAATCCGACTGCGGAAACTTCTGCTGCAGGTTATTAAATTCAGCTATCGCCTCGTCGGTATTTCCTGCTTTATAAAGCGCTTGTGCGAACTGGTAGTAACCGTAAGGGTTATCGATTGACCCTGCTCCGCCTGCGAACAGGTCTTTATAAATCCTGCTGGCTGCCGCATAATTTTTGATGCCGTAATAGCTGTCGGCAAGTCTTAATTTTGCGTCACCTACTCTTTTATTCTTCCGGTACTTTTTTATGAAATCAGAGAAAAGTTCCGCAGCATTACCGAAATTATACAGGTTGAAATAGCAGTAAGCCTTGCCATATAATACCTGCCCTGCGAGGAGCGTATCATCAGAACTGATGTTGTTGTATGATTTTAGTGCGTCACCATATTTTCCCTGTGCGTAATAACTTTCGGCGAGGTAAAAATTGATTTTATCATTCTCAACACCGTTTCCCGGGTCATCGAGACGTTCAAGGTAATCAACCGCATCATTATATTTCCCCTGATAGTAATATGTGGTTCCTAGTCCCAGCTTTGCCCTGTTCGTAATCTCCGCCTTTACATCAATGACATCAATAACATCCTTAAAATAGTTTACAGCATTATCATAATCCTTTTTATTCAACGCTACTTCGCCGAGCATAGTCAATGCGCGTGCTCTCACCCCGGGAACATCTGACTTAGAAGCAGCCGTTAGATAACTTTCCGAGTTAACATAATCCTTATTTTCGAAGTAATAACCCCCAAGCTGGTAGCGTACGTCTTCTGCAAGGCTGCTGCCCGGGTACGATTTCAGAAATTCCCCGTACAACCTGAACGCCTCATCAACTTTTCCCGAGTACCTCTTTGCCTCCGCCTTCCAGTAAAATGACTTTACCGCGATAGTATCATCACCTTCCGAAATCGAATTGAATACAGAATAAGCCTCATTGTACTTCTTCTGCTGAAAGTAGCACCATGCGAGTCCGTATTTTGAATCCCTGAATACATTCGATGACGGAAAGCCCTCTATTACTTCGTTATAAGCTCTTTCTGCATTATCGTATTCCTCCACCCTGTAATATGAATTAGCCAGAAGGTAGAGACTCTCGGCATATATATCGGAAGGCAGACCTGTCAGAGAAGGGTTATTCAGCTCAAGGATTGATGACTGGTAATCTTTCAACTTGAAGTAGCAGATGCCGATCCTTATCTGTGCTGAGAGTGCAAGAGGACTGTCACCGTGATATGATAAAAGCTGATCATAATAATGAACGGCTTTTTCATATTCCCCTGTTTTTTCATAAGCGCTTGCCAAAGTATAAATAGAATAATCTATATACTTATTATTCCTCTTATTATTTACCGCTTCCTCAAGGAAAGAAATTGCATCCTGAAGCCTGTTCTGCATGGTATATGATTCACCTATCCAGTAGAGGGCCGATCCTGTATGCTCGTTTCCAGGATATTCATCCAGAAGCTGTTTGAGGTTCTTTCTGCTTTCGTCATAATTCTCTTCGCCGAAATAGATAATTCCAAGCTTGTATAATGATTTGTACCTGAAAGCCGACCAATTAAAATTATTTACGATGAATTCAAATCCTGCTGCAGCGGCGTTCTTCTCGCCAAGACTAAGCAATGCATCCGAATAATAATATTTCGCTGCTGCGAACTGTTCATCAGTTAAATTGTATTCCGTAAAAAATTCATCGAAGAGCCGCACGGCCGTGGAATACTGCTGGTTATTAAATGCAGCCATTGCCTGATCATACTTATCAGCAGTGGTTTGAGTCCAGGAGCATGCTGTAATTAAAAAAATCAGTAAAATAGAAAGTTTCTTCATTCAGTTATTTTATACCCGGATTAAAGAAAATACAATAATGCCGCCGAAGATCCCGGCCGCAAGATTTACAAAATCATTATTTATAAAACTAATTCCCCCGGTCTTTACTGCGGGTCTGCCGCAGTGCATTTTTCCATCTATTATGCGTGAACACTCAAGACATTTATACCGGGACTGAAAGAGAGCACCCATAATTGAATCGAATATACCCGCAGCGAATCCTGCAAATGTGATCAACAATATAAAATCAATCTGATTCTTATCAATCCATAAAACAGATATCAGGGAAATAAAAAATGCACCAAGAAGAGATCCTGCCAGTCCGGCCGCTGAAACTCCCCCGGATGTACCCTGTTCAACGGGTATGAACCTGAGAATATTATATGTTTTATGTACAGTCATAGTACCCATTTCAGTACCCCATGTATCTGCGCAGGATGATGCAACCATTCCGGCATATACAGGAAACCAAACAGGCCCCGGGAAGAAATAATTCAATACAGCGAGTATACCTCCCATCCCTCCATTTGCCGCAACCTGGAAGAAATCTCTCGATCCTGATTTTTCAAAGTAATGATTTACAGCGGGATTTTTCTTTTCCCTAAGTTTTGAAAGCATACTTGATGCAATAAAGAATGATAGAATAGGAAGCGTCCATTTCCACCCGCCAAAACCGAAAATCAAAAAAGCCAGTATGAATACTGCAAAGCCTCCGCTGACAGTAAGAAATTTAATTTTAACAGAAAAGACAGAAATCAGGAGGGCGAGAATAAATCCCATTAAAAATTGGTAAATTATTACAGAATTGCCCGGTTCAACTAGTAATATCAAATGCTGCTACCCTGAAAAAATAAATTCTCAGTTTTGATGCCCAATATAGTTTTTATAGTTTTATAAAGTCAATACTTAAAATAGCATATAGGATTTCACTTAAAGATATTTGTTAAAGATAGAAAGCACCGTTATATTTACCCTGTAATGTGAGCGGTATAATTCAGATTAGTTATTTATTTCTATATAATTTTGAAATTCCAAACAAAAATGAAGGAATTAATATGAAAAAATCGATTATACTCTTTCTGTTTGCAGCCATTTCTTTATTGAGTCTGCAGGAAACAAACGCACAGAGCATCAAAATCGGAATCGGCGGAGGTTTATCATCTGTACAATCGCCCACCTATTATACAGATAACGCAGGATTTTCTTCTGAATATCATATAGGATTAAAGGGAATGCTGAGCATACCTGTATTCCCGATTACTCCCATAGGATTTATCGAATATCATTTTTTCCGCGGTCAGACACCCGAAGGAGCGGATACGAAGCAGAATATTTTATCTATAGGAGTCGGCGGTCAGATGGAACTGCTGCCCGGACCTTTAAGTCCTTATATTGGTCTCGATCTGGAGTTCAACAATCTTGGTGAAATAACCGGATTACCAACTGGGTCAAGTGTCTCAAGGATGGGCCTTGGAGTTGGAGCCGGCGTTATGCTTACTCTTCTGCCTATAGATTTCGATGTTAGTCTTAAATACCAGATGCTGAACCTGTTCGGGAAAGAGAGCGGTGAAGAGAACATAGGAATTATAAATCTTAACGCGGCTATATTCTTTTAAACCGTTGCTGATCACAGGTTAGATTTTTTAGGGAGCGGAGGCGCGCTGCAGAGTGCTTAAGCTCCTTTTCTTTTAAGAAAGCTGTCCAGAACCTTCCTGCCGAATTTCACACAATCGTTTTTATTTAGCAGAGCAAGAGAATCTATAACTTCTTTTATTTCTTTCCAATTGAGTCCCGTCCGGTGGCCCCCGTTAATGTGCGAATAAAGCTGACTCTCAAATTTAAGAGCGGTAAGAACTGCGATGCTGCATACCTCCCTCTCCCTTAGAGAAAGTCCTTTCCTGCCAAGCACTTTACCATAGCCTTCCGTTACAAGCCACGCGGATAATTCAGGGGAGAAGGAATTTATATTGCTGATTAACTTTTCATACTTATCACCGTATATTTTTCTGCAGTTTATCTCTCCCCTCTCCTTAAAATATTTCAAAACATGTGTTTCAGCTGCATCTTCATCGGTCTTAAAATATTCGGAGCTGATCTGCAGCGAGATTAATGCAGAAGGATACCCTGTAAACAGGTAGGTCTGCAGCAATGCTTCATAGACTTTCTTCCGGCTGAATCTTTGTTTTTTAAGGAGAGTAAGAATTTCCCGCAGGTCTTTTTCTTTTCTCAGAACAGCAGATGCGGATAATAATGAAAGCGCAGCCTTGTTAAAATCACGGCCGGATTCAGCGGAGGATAAGAATGAAGTAATTTTTCCCATAAAACAGAAAACCCCCCGCTAAATGCGGGGGGTGTAAAATCTTCTCAGATTGCAGTTACTTTAATGAAGAAAGTTCGTATTCGGCTGTCTTCTTATAAGTAGCATCCGACTTAGCCTGGTTAAACATTTCCTTTGCTTTCTCCGTATCGCCTTTTCCTTTATAAGCTACGCCCATATAGTAATAAGGACCGCCTTTCCCAATTGAAGAACGGTATTTTAAAGCATTTTCAGCCGCCGAAATTGACTTATCCCAGTCACCCAGTTCAGAATAAAGTTTTGCAAGAGAAAGGTAAGCAGCGTCATAATTATTATTATCAACAGCTTTCTGCAGGTAATCTATTGCTTTCTTCGAATTACCTTCTGTCATAGCATTGCTCCCCATCTTGGCGTATGCAATTGCAAGATTCTTTTTTACTGCAGATTTTACATTAGCATTACTTGCAGATTGAAGGACCTTCTCAAAATTCTCAACGGCTTTTTCATAATTACCCATGGAGAAATAAACTCCGCCGAGTGCATTGTAAGCCGCTTCAAAATCATTTTTTTGTTTCAGGCTGGCTTCGAAAGCATCCTTTGCCTCGTTAAGCTTATTGAGCTTTTTAAGGGCGATTCCTTTCTGATAAAAGGTTCTGTAATCTTTTTCTATTGCCAGCGCCTGGTCGTAGCTCTCTATTGCACCGGAATAGTTACCGGCTTTCAATTTCTGATTGCCATCGTTATAAAGCTTGCCAGCTTCCGGTTTCATATCCTGAGCCATAGCAGAGACGGTTATCAGCAAAGCCAAAAACAATCCTGATAAGACTTTGATCGGAGTCTTCATATATAACTTCCTTTATTTAATTTATCCTAAAATTCTTGGTGCGGAAGACGGGACTTGAACCCGTACGCCAATTAAGGCACTACCCCCTCAAGATAGCGTGTATACCAATTTCACCACTTCCGCAAAATTTTGGTGGAAAAGATATATCCGTTAATCCATAAAATCAACCCAAACCGGCATTATTTTTTGTAATAATTTACTTTTTGTTTACTATTCCGTCTGTGATTTGTTCCCTACTGCATATCAGGAGACGGCTGCCGTCCTCTTAGAAGAATATGCCTTATTTCTTCACGGAATCTCTTCTCGAAAACAATAAGCTTCGCAACCTGTTCATTTGCCAGAATATCGTAAAGAGAGTTAATGAATTGGGTGTGTTCTGAGGCAATCTGTTTCTGAATCGAAAGATACTTGTTGATCAGCTCTTTGTACCCCCCCGCGTCTCCTTTTGAGAATTTTGATTCAAGGTTATCAGTGATAGTATCAAGGGAATCGTTAAGCTTATCAATCCTGTCCCGCGACTCATTTCTCCTGGCAAAAAACTTCAGCGTGGTCTGCTCATCCATATCAAGAGCTTCAATCAGCTTAATTTTCTCAAGCTGTTCGATCTTCTCCCGAGGTCCTTTATGGTCTCTCATTCCCTGTGCAGACACAAGAACAGGAATCATCATAACAATAAACATAAAAGAAAGGGTCTTTTTCATTGTTTATCTCCCTTAATAATATCTTCATTTATTAATTGTGAATATAATTCATTAGCCTGAGATTCATTAATAGAGCTGAGGAGTTCATCAGGAGTTAAATATTTATCGGCAACTTCATTCTCTGCCGAAGGTGTAAGTTTCAGTTCATCTGCAACTATATTACTTACGATAGAGTCTGTTTTAGCCGAAGCTGAACCTGCAAGTTCGCTGAGAGAATAATCGCTGCTGTACTGGTTTAGTGTCTCATTGATTTCACTTTCTGTAAAAGATTTACTAAGGTCAGTAAGATTCGAATAATTCACAGTGCTTCCGGGTTTAAATATTATAAATAGCAGCAAAACGACCGCAGCAGCAGTTGAAAGTGAATACGCAAGTTTAGAAAAATGAAACGTCTTCTTTTTAGCCCGTAGGGAATGAAATTCCGGCAGTATATTAATGAAATATGATTCATCCGCTTCCGGTCCGGCCTCTGTTTTTGTGACCAAAAGGAGATTTCTCACCCTGTCAGTCTCCCTCTGAAGTTCAGGGTCGCCGGCAAGCATTTTTTCGAAATGAAGCTTTTCCTCCTCATTCATCTGTCTATCGAGGTATCTTATAATCTGCTCTCTCTTATTCATCTTGTTTCATCATCTCCGTTAATTTATTAACCGCATGAAAATAATTAGCTTTCAGGCCTCCTTCGCTCCTGCCCGTAATCTCCGAAATTTCCTTATAACTCATATCATCAAAATTTCTCATTATAAAAACTTGTCTCTGTTTAGCCGGCAGTGTCTGAAGTTTCTTTTCCAGTCGTGCAAACTTTTCGCGCTGTTCAAAATCGCCAATGATATCATCACGTGAATTCAGTTCGTGTGCATTGCTGTCCTCAATACCTATAAATCTTTTCACTTTGCTTCGGTTCAGAAAATTCAAGGTTCTTGTAGATGTTATTCTGTAAATCCAGGTGTACAGCGACGATTGAAACCTGAACTTCTTAAGGTTATTATAAATAGCAATAAGAACTTCCTGCACAACCTCATCGGCATCGAGATGGTTTCCGGTCATCCTGCGTGCATGCCAGTATATTTTTTTCTGATACTTCTTAACAATATCATTAAAGGCAGCTTCATCACCGGCATTAAATCTTTTGATTAACTCAAAATCAGGATTCGGAACAGCCATTTTTCAGTTGTTTGTTCATTTTTTAGACAATCCCTCTTACTTCAAGGTTTAATATCGTAAATATTTAAACCCTTAGAAAATTTATTTTGTCAAATGCCTGAATAAAAAATGATAATCACATAAACATAAGTGGAGAATAAATTGAAAAAGTCTTTTTTAATAGGAGGATTAGTAGCAGCACTTGTAATAGCCGCAGCAGTTAATTTTTACCCGCAGAAAGCCGATCAGCCTCAGGGTGAACAACTTCGCGGAAGAATGTTTGAAAAGCTTAACCTGACAGATGATCAGAAAGATAAGATTGATCAGCTTCGCCTGAAGCATCAGGAGGAAATGATTGATTTACGCGCAGACATGCAAAAAAAACGCCTGGCAGTGAAAGAACTTCAGCAGAAAGTTAATTATTCAAGAAGCGACTATCTGGATCTCGTAAAGGATCTGAATGCTTCCCGCGACAAAATTGCCGTTGCCAGGGCAAATCACAGGATGGATATTTATGAACTTCTTACCGATCAGCAGAAAGAAATATTTAACCGGATGCCGATGATGAGAGGTCATCGCGGTGAAGGACGCGGAATGATGGACGGCTACGGTCAGCAAGGCGGACAGCAGCCAATGAGAAAACATTCCGGCGCCAACTGGCAGTAACAACTTGTAGTATCTAATGGTTTCTATCAGACGGATTCACTAACCCCCGATTTTTAGCCGGGGGATCTTGTTCCAGATCCATGCACCCTCCTGCGGTTTTAACCGTTTTTTATCTAACCAATCAACTGTTCATAATTTCAAAACCGTGACAAAGTGGCAGACTCTCCTATTTTACCGTTTTCATGGTGGGGTTATAGCGGGGTTATGACGGAGATGGGCTCAAAATGAGACGCCTGAAAACAGCGAAAAAACATGATTTTCCACTGTTGAATAAATTCACAGTATGACAAAATGTCATTCCTCAAAACGATAAATATACTATTATTTCGGGTTTGTGGGCCTGATATCGATCTCGCTGGCGAGAGCTCTGACCGGAAGTTTTAGAATGAGAGATACAGTTTCGGCAACATCCCCGGGCATTAACTTTCTAGGGGAGCCTGAACTGCCGTCTGAATGAAAATCTGTCTCAACAGATCCCGGAAATACTGCTGCAACTTTAATATTATGCTGCCGCACTTCCTGCATCAGGCACCCGGTAAAACCTTTTACGCCATGCTTTGTAGCTGAATACATAGATCCGCCGGCAAATACGTTCTTCCCTGCAAGCGATGCTATATTTATGATTGCGCCTGTTTTCCTCTGGATCATATTATTAAGTACCGCCTTAGAGAAATTAAATATTCCATATAGATTAGCGTTAACCTGCTTCTTAAAATCATCAAGAGATGCATTAACCACTTCTGTGAAAATTCCCATACCCGCATTGTTAATCAAAACATCAACCTTACCGTATTTATCAAGAATTTCTTTGACGGATTTATTTACAAATTCTACGTCACCCACATCACCGGAATAATACTCCGCTTCAACTCCTTTCTCCTTAACAAGCTTCTGCGTTTGTTTAAGGGCTTCTATATCCCTCCCGAAAAGCATAATATCCTTTCCCTCTTCCGCAAGTTTAAGTGCAATTCCTTTACCTATTCCCCTGCTTGCTCCGGTTACAATACAAACATCTTTTTCAACCATTATAAATCTCCCTCCATTGGTCTTACAAGTATCTCTTCAGTTACCATACTGCTTCTTTCAAGGTACGCAGATACGATCACCCTGGAGATTTCCTCAGGATTCAGCATTCGTTCTGAATTTTCTTCACGCACCTTCGGAGGCCACATTGGCGTCTCAGTTGTACCTGGAATAACATTTATAACTCGGATTTTATGTTTGCGAACTTCCTCCCTGAGAACGTTGGTGTAAGCGAGCAGTCCCATCTTTGAAGCAGCATATGCGCTGCTGTGAGTAAAAATCTTTTTGGTTACAACAGATAAAATATTGATGATTGTTCCGCCGCCTCTCTCAATAAAATGAGGGAGAAGGTACTTAATAGTATATATCGAGCCAAGGAGATTGGTATTTATCACATCATCTATCTCATTGGTAGAGTTTTCCTCTGCCAGTTTCCAGGAGGTTATTCCTGCATTGTTAATCAGACAGTCGACATCGCTCTCCGCCAGTATCTTTTTAACTGTCTGATCAACATTTGCCGATGAGGCAACATTGCAGGGAAAAATATCAACAGACAGGTCTTCTTTTTTAAGCTCCCTGTTCAGTCTTTCAAGTTCGGTAACCCTTCTTGCCGAAACAAAAACTTTGCTTCCTATTTTTGCGAACTCAACTGCCGATGCTCTTCCGATTCCGCTGCTTGCACCGGTTATCCAGACAGCCGGCTTATCTTTAGCCATCGCTTAATCTCCCTTTTATAAGCGTCATAAATTCAGCTCTCGTTCTCGCATCCTCCTTAAATACACCATGTACGGCGCTGGCAACCGCGGCTGAATTCTGCTTCTCAACTCCCCGCATCATCATACACATATGATATGCCTCTGAAACAACCGCTACACCCTGTGGTTTTAAATATTCATCAAGTGTATCCGCAATTTCCTGCGTCATCCTTTCCTGAACCTGGAGCCGGCGAGAGAATACATCCACTATGCGGGGAATCTTGCTCAGTCCCACTATCTTTCCATCGGGAATGTAAGCCACGTGAACTTTGCCGTAAAATGGAAGCATATGGTGTTCGCAGAGACTGTAGAAGTCTATGTTCTTCACCAGCACCATCTCATCATATTTTTCATTAAAAACCGCGTTATTCAACACCTCTTCTATTTTCTTATGGTAGCCTGATGTAAGGAAGTCGTATGCTTTTGCAACCCTCCGGGGAGTATTCAGTAATCCTTCCCTTTTAGGATCCTCCCCTATTTCTTTCAGCAACTCAGAAACAAGGTTCTGAACTTTTGCGTAATCCAAATTATTCTCCTCGATATTCAACAATATTTTTTTCTGTCTCGAACAGTTTCACCGAATAAAGTCTGCCCGAAGGCATCTTGTTTTTCAGTACATTAAAAATTCTTTTCGCGATATTTTCTGCGGAAGGAATAATATTACTCATAAAATCTGTTTCGGTGTTCAAATTTTTATGATCAACTTTAGAAAGTATGTTTTCGTTGATAATATTCTTTAGCACTTTCAGGTCGATCACAAATCCTGTTTCAGGATCAGGTTCGCCCGCAACAGTAACCTCGAGCACGTAATTGTGTCCGTGCCAGTTAGGGTTGCTGCATTTTCCGAATATTTCAAGATTTTTCTCATCGCTGTAGGCAGGATTATACAGGCGGTGAGCAGCACTGAAGGTTTCTCTCCTTTTAACGTAAACCATTTATTTAAGCCTATTAATTTTTGAGTGCTTCCAGGACTTCTTTATTATGTCCTTCCACTTTCACCTTTGGAAATATCTTTCTGATCTTCCCGTTCTCATCAATGATGACGGTGGTTCTCACAACTCCCATATATTTCCTTCCATACATACTTTTCTCCTGCCATACACCGTACTCCTCAAGTACAATCTTTTCCTCATCACTTAACAGGCTGAAAGGAAGATCATATTTCTCCGCAAACTTCTTGTGGGATGCAACAGAGTCTGGACTAACGCCCAGGATTACCGCATCCACGTTCTTAAATTTAGGGAATTCATCCCTGAAATTGCAGGCTTCTTTTGTACAGCCTGATGTATTATCCTTCGGGTAAAAATATAAAACCACATTTTTACCTTTGAAATCTTTCAGGGATACAGTCTCTCCGTCCTGATTCTTCAGCTTGAAATCAGGCGCTTTTTTACCTTCTTCGATCATTTGTATTCTCCGTTATTTTATCAGTACCTAGGAACCGACTGATCAACTTCGTTGGACCAGGCTTCGATTCCCCCTTTAAGATTTATTAAGTTATTAAAGCCTTGAGCAGCAAGATAATTGCATACATTAGCGCTTCTTACCCCGGTATGACAATAAAAGATGAACTCATCTTCTTTATCAAGCCCAGTGATGTGACTCATAAAATTACTGAGAGGCATTAGCTCGGAGTCTTCTATCTTTGCTATTTTATGCTCCCATTCCTCTCTTACATCAATTAAGCGTGTACCGTTTTTATTATCTAATATTAATTTTACTTCAACAGGATCTAAATTCCTGAAAGCTGCAGCATGTTTACCTGAGTCTCTGAACATATTATTCCTTCTCCAGTATATTTATTATTGCAACGTAGTCAGGCTGCTCGCCGGGAGTCGGACATATTTCCTTGTATTTGATTTTTCCGTCCCTCCCTATCACAAATGCCGTTCTTTTCGCTACCCCGTTATAAGAAAATTTTTCGGGCTTGTATAGTTCATATAATGAATCGTATTTCTTCGAAACTTCCTTGTTAAAATCGCTGAGCAGAGGGAAATTGATTTGAGTGAACTCTTTCCATGCTTTCAATGCATACGGACTATCAACACTGACCCCGATCACCTGGGCATCAATATCGATATTATTATTGAAGTCCTCCTGCATCCTCTTAACTTCTGCACTGCAAACCGAAGAGAATGCAAACGGGAAAAAGAGGAGTACAATTTTTTGTCCTTTGAAATCAGACAAAGAAGTATCCTCAGCGTCCTGATTCTTTAATGTAAAATCAGGGGCCGTATCGCCAACTTCAACAGGCATAAATCTCTATTCCTTCTGTTATTAGATGGTTGTAAGTATTTTGAATATAAAAGCTTATGATAATATCATATAAAATTAGAAATTCTAAGAAGTACATTCAAGTTTCGGACGATAACTGTAATCTGAAACACCGGTTGAATTAAAAAAGTTCTAAAGCAGACCCTCTTTTTTAGTCCAGAATTTGAAGCCGTCCTCGAGATGTTCGAAAGAATCGATAGCCCATAATATCGGCTGAAGATGCCATACATCATAATCCTGCCTGACCAGCTTATCGGGATCAAGGTCCCTTACTTCAACTTCATTTGACAATGCGTGGGTAACCTCTTCCTTTGAAGAAATAATTCCAGCACCGTAGATCCTCATCCCCTCTGGTTTTTTAATAAGACCGAATTCAACTGTGAACCAGTGAAAAGTTTCGAGGTATTTACGGTTGATGCCTTGGGCGTGGAATGCAGCCTCGCCGAACATCTGGTAGAAAGATGCGAAATTTTCATCGGTAAGAAGGGGCATATGGCCGAACATATCGTGAAAGCAGTCGGGTGCGGGAGTATAATCGAGCTCTTCTTTTCCCCTTATATAATCTGTTGAGGGGAAGATTCGTTTTTGAAGCAATTCAAAAAAATTCTGCTCGTGAATCAGTCCCGGCACCCTGGCAATTTTCCATCCGGTGGTTTTATTGAAGACCTGGCTTAAGTCTTTTAATGCAGGGATTTTATCAGGTGTAAAGTTCAGCTTTCTGGTTCCTTCCAGGTATTCTTCACATACTCTGCCGGGAAGATATTTCATCTGGCGGTCGTACAGGAACTTCCAGATCTCGTGATCTGATTCAGGGTATTCGGGGTAAGGTATTTCATTGTGAACAGGAACAGGTCCTGTTAGCTTCTGCGGAATACAGCGAGGATCAACTCCCTCCTCCGCAGCCTTTTCGTAGGCTGACACTATCTTCTCGTCTTTATGTTCATTCATTTTGCTATTCCGATAATTGTTTTTATAAACTCTGTTCCTGCTATGAATAACATATATACACGGCAGTAATACTGCAGTAACTGGTAAAAATTGAGGACTAATTTCTTATGGAGAGAACATAATTATTATGAAACAGAATTTCAACCAGCCAGGATACAAGGGAAAAGGAAAAAGTGAAAAAGAGGAGGCAGGAGTCAGGAGACAGAAGTCAGGATCCAGATGAAAAGGGCGGTAGAATCAGATGATGATGACTTCCTCTTCGAGGACTACTTCAAACTTTTCGTAGATGGAACGTTTTATTTCTTTAGCGAAGTGAAGGATTTCTTCGCCGGATGCTCCGCCATGGTTCACTATCACAAGGGCCTGCCTGCTGTGTGTACCAGTATTCCCTTTTCTTAAACCTTTCCACCCTGCCCGGTCAATTAACCAGGTCTGCAGGCAATTTTATCTTCCCGTTATCCAGTGGATAGGCTTTTATATCGGGATAGTTCTGTTTTAATAAGTTATATTGTTCTGGTCTGATCTCGGGATTCTTAAAGAAGCTTCCCGCATTACCGATTACTGCAGGATCGGGTAGCTTTTCCTTCCTTATTTTAACAACAGCGTCTCTCACATCACTGATAGTAAAACTATTCTTCCCCGTCTTCTCAAGTTCATCCCTTACATTACCATAACCGGTTTTTAATACTGGGTTTTTATTAAGTATCAGCTGGATCTTAGTGACCACGAACCTGTTCTTAAGTTCATTCTTGAAGATGCTGTCACGGTAGCCGAACCTGCAGTCACTTTTATAAAAAACCGCAGGGATGACCGTATCGATATAAAATCCTCTCAGACTGTAAAAAGTTTCACTCAATTCCTCACCATATGCACCTATATTCTGAATAGGGGCTGCTCCTGCTGTACCCGGGATCAATGCAAGATTTTCGATACCCCCGAGGTTCTTGTCGACGCAGTAATTTACAAGTTCGTACCAGTTCACTCCCGCTCCTGCTTCAACGATTGCTGAACTTTCATCTTCCTTAATTATTTCAATCCCGGTAATCGAATTTTTGATGACAAGTCCCTCGTAAACCTTCGTAAACAGCACATTGCTCCCGCCACCGAGAATGAACTTTGGATAAGGCTTTAATGCTTCCGCAGATAATATCTCAAACATCTCGTCTTCATCAGCAGCAATTACAAATGCCCCGGCTGAAGCATTGACGGCGAAAGTATTAAACTTCTTAAGCGAGAAATCTTTTGATATTTCCATTAAACTGATCTAAGGTGAGAAGAAATTACTGGTAACGATCGAGACGGAACTTTTCACCAAGGTAAAGCTTACGGACTTCCTCATCCTCTGCGAGCGATTCGGCTCCTCCCGATTTAAATATTACTCCGCTTATAAGAATATACGCATTATCAACTATGCTTAAGGTTTCGTGCACATTATGATCGGTAATCAGGACCCCAATACCGCGGTTCTTAAGGTTTGCAACTATATTCATAATATCTTCCACCGCTATCGGGTCAATTCCGGCAAATGGTTCATCAAGAAGAATGAAACTTGGGTCGGTGGCAAGTGACCTCGCTATTTCCGTACGCCTTCTCTCGCCGCCGCTGAGCTGAAATCCAATACTTTTTCTTATTTGTGTTATACCGAGATCTTCGAGAAGCGCTTCGCATTTTTCCTTTCGCTCTTTAGGAGAAAGCTTTATCATCTGTAGCACCGCCATCAGGTTATCTTCAACGGAAAGCTTTCTGAATATCGAAGCTTCCTGCGGCAGGTAGCCTATTCCCATCCTTGCACGTTTGAACATCGGTACCTTTGTAATTTCAGTATCGTCCAGGAAAACCTTTCCGCTGTCAGGCCTGATCATACCGGTAATCATGTAAAAGGTGGTGGTCTTACCTGCACCGTTAGGACCAAGGAGGCCTACAATCTCGCCTTTTGAAACTTTCACCGAGGCCTTGTTTACAACAGTTCTGTGTTTATAAATCTTGATAAGGTCAACACTTCTTAAAGTTTTTTCATCCATAATTATTGCAGTGTTTCCGTTGGTGAAAAAAATCTCTCTTCAGGTTTAATTTGTTTCAGCAATTCATCCTTCCGCGGCCGGTTTGTTACAAGGTTGAATCTAGGTAAGGCATAGGTATTTTCCTTACCTCGGACCATATTTTCAGGGTAATATTCGCTTTTTGGAGAACCGTACATCCTGACCTCATCAACTTTTTTATGCGCGAAAAGAAGAGAAGCAGATTGAGCGGATGACTGCGTCAGTCCGTTCGGTTCCTGCTTTTCAGTATACATATAATACACGTTATAAACATTTCCTTCAACTTCAACTCTTCTGACATCACCGTTATCAAAATACATAATTAATTTATCCCCCGAAATCTGGTTATACCTGTTTTGATAAATCTCATTCGGAGAAAGCACAAAAGCATTTTTGACAACCTCAAGCGCCTGCACTTCATTATCTTTCAGAAAGATAGTGATAGAATCTCCCATAAGCTGTGTTTCCTCGTTCCAGAGGACAGGCCTCATATCACTTTCCTTCCTCCGGTAAGTGATAATCTTCTCATCCGTCTTTTTATAAATTGAATAATCATTTAATGAAGCAAAAGTTCCCCGCCAGATCCTGACTGAATCCTGCGCTTCAAAAAGATTGATGGTATCCCGCCAGGATTCCATCGAAATCGATTTTATGATTAAAGTATCCAGATTAACCTGCATACTGTCATTACCGGTGATGAGTGAATCGGGCAGCCTCGATCTTGTAGTATCGATCTGTACAAGCAGGGGTTTTTCATCTATAACCGTGTGAAAATCCTGGGCGTAATCGATAAGATGTTCTCCGAATATCTGAACATTATTCGCCCTGTTTTCAATTCTTACGTCGCTGTTTGCAAAAGTTACCCTCGAGTCACGGAAATGTTCAAGCGTATCAGCATCAATGATGTTATCTTCCTGGATGATCTTTACGTGACCGGTTGCTATTGCCCGATCTTCTTTCTTGAAATATGTCAGCTTTGCAGATGTAAGTGTACTCGCTGTATCATATAAAGTTACCCTGCTTCTGAATATTGCCTTGTCATCATTGAAGAAATACTCACCTGAATCGGCGGTAAGGATAACTTTCTTATCATCAAGCTGAACTCCCGCCCCGCTCTCTGCTCTTCTTTCATCACCGTAATAAAATCCACGGGGGGTTTTGATTGTCATACTATCCTGCCTTACAACCACATCTCCTATAAGCTCTGCATCATTCCTTGATATGTACTGAATAGCCTTTCTGCAGGTAATAATAACATTACCTTGCGTAAGCACTACGTGACCATAAACTTCTCTTGTTGTTTCACCACTGACAATCCTGCCAACAAGACTATCGCCTGCAACTGTAATCATTTCACCCTGTTCCTGCGGGAAAACATTTATCGATAAAAGCAGAATGAGAACTGCGGGCAGGATCAGTCTTACAATTCCTTTGCACACAGTTAGACAGTTTAAATTAAGCTGAATAAAAATCTCAGATATGTTCTGGAGGTAGAATTTCACTTCAGGCTGTCCGCTCTTGCTGAATAAGTAATATTATAGATAACATAGTTCGTCAGGCTTTGATTCGATTCGAACCCGAAGCCCTGTATTTTTTCTTTAGCAGTCAGAATCGTTACAAATTTATCAGAGACAATCTTCGCATCACTGTTTCGCCACATAAGCTCTTCAGTTTTAATGGTAACACCGCTGTCGCTCACAGCAATGACACTATCCAATGCATAAAGGTTTTTGGTTGCATCATCCACCCTGCCCCTCTTCGAAGTCAGTGTTGTTGTCTTAATTTCGTCGGGATTATAAAAATCAACTCGCACACCGCTGTCAAGCAGTGTTTCCCTGCTCTCTTCAAACATCCTCAGGTGTCCTGCGTATAGTATCGCTGTTGTTTTCCCCGAATCTGAAAATATAACCTTTGCGTCCCAACTTTCCTGAGCCGGGATTTCAGCTTCATTCAGATCAGGATTAACATTCGGCTTCACTTTTTTTTCTCCGCATCCGGCATAAAGAAAGATCAAAGCTGCAGCCAGGAGAAATAAATACCTCATCGCTGCTGAAGTCCCAGGTTAATGAGATCGTGAAGATGCAGGATTCCCACAGGTCTGCTGTCATCATCAACTATTACCAGTGTGGTAATTTTAAAGTTCTCCATCTGCTGAAGAGCAAATGATGCAAGATAAAATTCCTTTGTCACCTTCGGATTTTTGCTCATAATATCCCTGGCCGTAAGATTTTTAATCTCAAGTGTCTTCTCGAGAAGTCGCCTAAGGTCACCATCGGTGATTATTCCTGTTAGGAAACCGTCCTTATCGACCACACAGGTTGTACCAAGTCTTTTTGAAGTAATTTCAAGAATAACATCCTTAATTGATGCTCCTTCAGACACCGAAGGGATCTTTTCACCCTTGATCATAATTTCCTTTATCTGTAGAGAGAGCCGTTTGCCAAGACTTCCTCCTGGATGAAGGAACGCAAAATCCTCCGCTGTAAAGTCTCTTTTTTCGAGAAGCACAACAGAGAGCGCATCACCCATCACAAGCGTTGCCGTAGTAGATGAGGTGGGTGCAAGGTCATGGGGACAAGCTTCTTCTTGAACACCTATATTTAAAAAAATATCGCATTGCTCCGCTAACCGGGAATCACGCGAACCGCACATTGCAATCAGCGTAACTTTAAGCCGTTTCAGCATAGGGATCAGGTTTGAAATCTCCTCTGTATTCCCGCTTTTGCTGATAAGGATTACCACATCCTCCTGTCTGACCATTCCAAGATCACCGTGGAGTGCGTCAGTCGGATGAAGATAAATAGATGCCGTTCCTGTTGAATTAAGGGTTGCAACTATTTTGCGGGCTATAAGTCCTGATTTTCCCATGCCTGTAAGCACGACCCGTCCTTTACATTCATATATAGTGTTAACAGCTTTAACGAATCCTTCATCGATGCTTTTCTCGAGGTCAGCCACTGCGGCAGCCTCAATCCTTACAACCTCTTTTCCTTTATTAATTATTTCTTGTGAATTCAATTTTTATCCTTCCAGAACAGATCTTTAAATCTTTTTTTTGTTTGTTCCTGCTGCTGCGTTACAAGGTATTTAGAAAAGTCTTTAGAAAATCTTCTCATATATTTATTATAGAGAACAAATGTATTCACAAGCTCATAATCAGAAAAATCATCAAGTTTGTCAAACATAAGTTTAGGATTTAAGGCAAGTTTAGGATCTTTTGTTCTCTTAAAGCGCATCAGCTCGTTATAGTAATTTGTGAGGGGAATAAGATGGTTCACCCCGCTTTTGTATTCATGCAGCCATATCTTTTTGTGTGCGGGGGCGAAAGCGAGGATATATTCACCCTGACTGATCACCGTTTCCCTAACCGGGGAGTTATCATGCGGCGCTTTATCACCCGGGTTCCATCCTGAGTAACTCCATCTTTCTATTTCATTTATTTCTGCGGGAATCTCATTAGTGTTTACCAGGGTTATATCGAATTCTATTTCATCATCAATTTCTTCATTGATAAGGATGTCAATTTCGTCATCGGGAATTTTTATTGTCCCGGCAGCAAAAACAGGAGTAGATGACACTGACAGATCTGGCACTGTACCCTTTTTCCCGAGAATATAATTATTGTTTTTGAACCTGCCGTAGCCGGTGACCATCAGCTGATTTATTTTTTCACGATAATGATTATAACCGGATTTCTCTTCAGGTAGAACAGAAAATAACAGGGATATCTCCTGCGAAGTCAAATCTCTCGGAAACTGTTTTTCTCCTGAATTCAAACTAATCCTTTGGTAATTGAATCAATCTTCCTTATATACTCAAGCAGAGATTTCAGTTCATTTAATGGGAACTGGCTAGCTGCATCGCTTAGTGCTTTTTCCGGTTCAGGATGCACCTCAAGGAAAAGTGCATCAATACCGACCGCAGCAGCAGCCTGAGCAAGGTATTTTATAAAGCGTGGCTGTCCACCGCTGGTGTCTCCTTTCGAAGGTAGCTGAACAGAATGGGTAGCATCCATTACAACAGGATAACCAAGTTCCCGCATAATTATAAGAGACCGCATATCAACAACAAGGTTATGGTAGCCGAAAGTAGTTCCTCTTTCGGTAAGCATAATTTTCTTATTGCCGGTCTGAATCACTTTTTCTACAGCGTGTTTCATATCTTCGGGCGCAAGGAATTGTCCTTTTTTAATATTAATTACCTTACCGGTCTTACCTGCCGCGATGAGCAGATCTGTCTGTCTGCATAAAAATGCAGGTATCTGAAGTACGTCTGCATACTTTGCCGCGGTTTCAGCTTCAGAAGGCAGGTGAATATCGGTAAGAACAGGTATGTTAAATTCACCGCGAACCTTTCCAAGGATTTCAAGAGCTTCATCATCACCGATTCCTGTGAAGGACGATGCGCTTGTACGGTTCGCTTTTTTATAGCTGGCCTTGAAGATGAATGGTATATTCAGGGAGTCCGTAATCGACTTGATTTCAGCTGCAGTTTGTCTGACAAGTTTTTCATTCTCGACCACACAGGGCCCCGCTATCAACACAAAAGGGTTATTTCCGCCTACTTTTATTTTGCCAACTTTAACCATAAATAATAATCTGCTTTTTTAGTATAAATCAAATATAAAAAAAAGCCTTTACTTAATGAATTAAATGGGGCGGTTGAATTCCTTTCCGGAATTAGTAAAATTGATACTTAATAAAACTGGATATTGTGGGTTCTCGGTCTTGAACTATAATCCGGAAAGGAGCTGAAATGAACATTCCCGTTAAAATGAAAGCAATGGTTCTTGAAAAAAAGGGAGAACGGCTTAAAGAGAAAGTAGTGCCGGTTCCTGAGATAAATGTCGACCAGGTTTTGATTAAGGTTAAAGCCTGCGGCGTCTGTCATACAGACCTTCATATCATTGACGAGGAACTGACCGATCCCAAAATGCCATTAATACCCGGACATGAGATCGTTGGGAATATTGTGAAGATTGGAAGTAATGTTAAAAAATTTAAGGTCAGCGATAGGGTTGGTGTCCCCTGGCTTGGGTATACTTGCGGACACTGTAAATATTGTAAACGCGGACAGGAAAATCTGTGTATGAATGCAGAGTTCACAGGCTATACTATTGATGGAGGTTATGCAGAATACACCGCCGCCTTTGAGAATTATACATTCCATATTCCTGAAGGATATGATGATGCAGAAGCAGCACCGTTGTTGTGTGCCGGTTTAATCGGCTACAGAACATACCGGATGGCTGGTGAAATATTTGAGAACCTGGGGATATATGGATTCGGAGCTGCCGCTCACATCATAGCGCAGATTGCAGTGCACCAGGGAAAGAATGTCTATGCCTTCACCCGTCCCGGTGATAAAGAAGCACAGGAGTTTGCAAAGAAGCTTGGAGCAGTGTGGGCGGGAGATTCAACTCAGCCGCCCCCGGTAAAGCTTGATGCCGCTCTTATATTTGCTCCGATCGGTTCTCTTATACCCGCTGCGCTCAAAGCTTCGGATAAGGGAGCATCAATAGTCAGCGGCGGCATTCATATGAGTGATATTCCGTCATTTCCATACAAGATATTATGGGAGGAAAGAGTTATCCGCTCAGTTGCTAACCTTGAGAGAAAGGATGGTGAAGAACTCCTGAAGATAGCGCCTAAGGTCCCTGTGAAGACGCAGATAACCAGGCTTCCCCTGCACAAAGCAAATGAAGCTCTCGATAAGCTTCGTGATGGAAAGATCGAGGGGGCCTTCGTATTGGTTAACCATTAATTACCCCCTGCGAACGTCATACATCACAGCATGTTCGAATTCACAGGCAGGATTAACTTCTTCCCATATTTTCAGACTGAAAACAAAAAAAAATTCGGAGGTGTTATGAGAAAGTCTAGATCCATATTCATTTTATTCATATTGAGTTTATTACTGCCGCTAACTTCGGGCACTGCCCAGCAGAAGGAATCGTCTGCCAGTCAGCAGGATATACAGAAACAGCTGAATTCCCTGGCAAATGCAATTGTGAACGACGATTACGCAACAGTTGAGGACTTCTATACAGATGATGCAATCTCAATGCCTAATTATGGTAAGATGCTCAAAGGTAAAGATGCTATTCACAGAGATAATCTTGATTTCGAAAAATCCGGAATGAAAATAACCTCACTTGATATGAAAGTTACTGATGTGCTTGGAGAAAAAGGAAACCTGGTGAATGCGATAGGTAATTACACGATCTCTCTGTCCAAAAAGAACGGCGGGGAAATTAAGGATGCGGGAAATTTCCTCTCAGTACTTGAGAAAAAAGACGGTAAGTGGAAAATAAAAGCCGAGATATGGAATACTAACCACAATCCTATGATGGATCATATGCAGAATGGTAATATGGGTAATATGAACCGGGAAAATATGCAGGAAGAAAAAGAGGATACTACAAAATATTAGGTCAGAAAGTCAGGTTTCACATTGAATCAGGAGTCTGGTAACTCTTGTTATCAGACTCTATTAAAAATTCAGCTTTGTCTGGGAAGTTTTATCAGACTTCTTCTTCGCTTCTTTTTGCTGTTTGAGGAAATCCCCGAAATCCTCTTTGGCTATTATATAAATTTTCCCGACTTGCTGAGCTTTGAGGTTTCCGGATCTGATATGGTATAAGACCCCGGAATGAGAAATGTCAAGAAGTTTAGCTACTTCTTCTACACTGAAAAATTCTTTCATATACCGGTCCGATACTTAATGAAAGATAACCTTCACGAATATGCTCAAAAATAGCCAGAACAAAGGTCAGATTCAATTTGGACACAGAAAGTACGGGTGAATTACGAATCGAGTGAAGGGTGATAATGCCTTTTTCTACTTCAGCAGCACAAACTTACGAACTACAGAATAAGTGCCCGCGCTCAGTCTATAAAGATATACTCCGCTTGTAAGATTACTACCGTTGAATTTAACTTCATAGGCCCCGGCGGGCTTCTCCTCTTTAACCAGCGTTTTAACTTCACTGCCGAGGAGATCATAAACTGTTAATGTTACAAATCCTGCCGCAGCAACGGAATATCTGATTTTAGTTGATGGGTTAAAGGGATCAGGAAAAGCCGGGAACAATTTAAAACTTAGATTCCGGACATTATTCTCACTTATTCCTGTTGGTATCTCTATTGTGAACACACCGCTGTAATCATCATACGGTATCCCGTTCTGGTTATCCTGTACAACCCTTATTTCACCCTGCTGCGTTGAAACCATAAGGACTATCCAGTCATATGTAGTCTGCTCCTTCGGCAGATCAACAACAATCGGCTGCCAGGTTGAACCACCGTTAGCTGAAAAATACAAATCCCAGTTGCATGGACCATGATCAATTTCAGCATGCCAGCGAATCGTAATTGTAGAATTGGCTTCAAAGGTCTCACCGCCAACAGGGAAATCGAGAGCCACGTGGGCTTCCGCACAGATGCTGAATATAAATAGTGAGAGGAAAGATAGAATTTCAATAAACTTCAATTTACGACCTCCTGCCGTTATATATTTCCACTAATCTAAATACTTATAGTATTCATATCATCACAAAAGTGTCACAGCAGTTCGAAGATTATTGAAATCCAGAACTCTTAGAAGGGTCTAAACTCCAACGCATCGATGAACGTCTACCGGGCTGAATTTTCCCTGTGCATTTTTTCCTTATGAAGAACGTCCTCTTTGGCAGGGTCAAAGGTTGTAAGCATAACGACCCGGGTTTTCTCCCTGAAAAGAGTTGGGACGGATAATTTCGCATTTGCATGATCCTCTGCTTCAATCATTGCATAGGCCGTATGATCATTATCCTTACATCCCCATTCAAAGTGAGTAAGAAAACCGGCGTTATATTCTCTAAATTGTTTCACCGCCATCCTGCAGTCCTCAGCTGTATGAGAGGAAATTACAATATATCGTTTCATATCCGCCTCCGAATTTAATTTAAAAATTATTTATCATCATCTGTTCTATACCCCGGCCAGATACTCATGGACAAACTTTATTGCCATAGCACCCTCACCCACGGCCGAAGCCACCCTGTTCATTGCGCCTGCCCTTACATCGCCGGCAGAGAAGATACCCGGAATACAAGTTTCCAGCAGGTAAGGATCGCGCTTCAACTTCCATATCTTTTTAAAATTCTGTGATTTTAGAAGATCTTTTCCTGTTTCAATGAAACCTTTGGCATCCTTGGATATATTAAGTTTAATCCAGTCGGTTACCGGTCTTGCACCGATAAAAATAAACAGTGCAGCCGATTCCCTGGTAGTTCTTTCACCAGTCTGGGTGTTCTCAATAGTTATGCATTCGAGCGTCCGCGATCCTATAGTCTCCGTCACTATGGAGTCTGCTATTACAGAAATGTTCGTTGTCTTGTTTATCTGGTCGATAAGATAATGTGACATAGTTGAATCGAGTGAATCTCTTCTAATCACTATAAAAACTTTCTCCGCGAAACCTGAAAGATACATTGCCGCCTGTCCCGCGGAATTACCTCCTCCCACCACATAAACGTCCTTACCGCGGCATGAATGAGCCTCCGCGGTAGCGGCCCCGTAATATACTCCCGTGCCTGTCAGACTGTCTATTCCCTTTATGTCAAGAGTTCTGTAATCAACTCCAGTAGATAATACAATTGTAAGGGTTTTAATCTCTGAGCCGTTGGAAAGGGAAAGGATTTTATAATTGTCCTTCATACTTATATCTATAACCTCGCAGGGAGAAAGGAGTTCTACTCCGAACCTGGAAGCCTGTGTAATAGCCCTGCGCGTGAGGTCGGCTCCCGAGAGTCCTGAAGGGAAGCCCAGGTAATTCTCAATACGCGAGCTGGTGCCTGCCTGTCCTCCAGGGGCTTTTCTTTCGATCATCAGGGTTTTCAGTCCTTCTGTTCCGCCGTATACCGCCGCTGCAAGTCCTGCGGGACCAGCGCCGATTATCACTACATCGTAAAGTTCTTCGGACGCAGTTGACTTTAATCCTATCTTTCCGGCTATATCTGATTCAGAAGGCGATTTAAGCACAGTGCCGTCCTCAAACACAACTGCAGGCAGTTCGCTGGATTCTATTTTATACGTATCCATCACTTCAGCTGCTTCGGAATTCAATTCTATATCAATCCATTTATAAGGAACAAGATTACCTGTAAGGAAATCTTTAATTTTATGTGAAACCGGTGACCACTGATAGCCAAGAACTTTTATCCCGGCAAGGTCGGGAATAAAGCTTCCCTGCCATTCTTCAAGCAGATCTGTCAGAACAGGATAGAGTTTTTCTTCAGGCGGGTTCCATGGCTTCAGCAGGTAGTAATCAAGTCTTAACGTATTAATGGCTTTGATTGCAGCTTCAATATCCGAATAGGCTGTAAGAAGAACCTTTTTAGCCTCAGGAAAAATCACCTTAGCCTTTTCCATAAAATCTGTTCCCTCCATCTCCGGCATCCGCTGATCAGAGAGAAACATAGCCACAGTTTCATTTTTCTGCTTCAATTCACTGACTGCCTCAAGAGCCTCCTTTCCCGAACCGGCTGCAAGCACCCTGTACTCATCACGGTATTTTTTCCGGACATCCCTCTGGATGGCTCTCAGGACCTGCACATCATCATCAATTACTATAATGAACGGAAGTTTCATCTTTTTCTTCATCCTTTATTAAATATTGGGCAACAGGAAATGTGACCACAAATTCGGTCCTGCCTTTTACAGAATTTACCTTTACATCTCCTTTATGCCGATCAATTACACTCTTTACAAGATCGAGACCAATACCTGTTCCCTCCCCGACCTTCTTTGTTGTAAAAAAAGGATCGAAGATTCGGGATAAGATTTCCTTTGGTATTCCAATACCGTTATCCGTAACTCTAACGGTCACAGTCTTTGTGTCGCACACTGTTTCTATTTCTATTTCTCCATTATTTGATACAGCATAAATTGCATTATCAATCAGATTGGTCCATACCTGGTTCAGTTCGCCACTGTAAGCTTCAACACCGGGCATATCGTCGCAGAACTTTTTAATTACTTTTATATTTTTATCACGTATCTTGTATCCAAGAAGAATGAGAGTATCCTCTATATCCTTATGGATGTCCGTGACGTGCAATGCGCCCGATCTGTCCATATGCACATGAGATTTTATTGCACTGACAAGTTCCGTTATTCGTCCCGAAGCATCCTCCAGATCCTTTATAAGTAGCTCCGAACTTAGAAGGTTTTCCATCCAGTCGAGTACGCTCTGAAACGCCTTGTTATCGATTCCGTTTTTTAATGATGCCAGATCATCCCTAGTAAAACCGGTTTCCGTAAAAGTTTCCGCAATCTCATTATTTGCACTGAAGCCGTTGTCCTCAAGCCAGTCATTCAATTCATCCTCCTGCTGCATTCGCTGAATAGGTGTAAGTTTCGTATTTAGAGAGTGATTTTTTCTTTTCTCAGCTGCAGTTTCACGAATGCTTTTTATAAAGCCGGGAGAAATGTCATGGTTCAGAATTCCCTCCGTCAGTTCAATATTGAGCTTGAGTCTTTTATTAAGTTCATCAGAAATTCTGTCAATAGCAGCAGCGGGATTATTCATTTCGTGGGCAATTCCTGCTGCTAGTTTGCCCAGTGCACTCACTTTTTCCTGCTGCATCTGTGTGGTTGCGAAAAACCTTGCTCTTTCAGTCATATAACCGATCAGACGCTGAATAAAGTCAGGATTAAGCTGTTCCAGGGCCGGGAAATATTTTTTATGCAGTTTGACAATCCTTGTTTTTCCGACAGAATAAGAATTACCAGGGGAGGTCTTCATCCTCGAGTAAGGCAGAAGTCCCGTTACCCCTCCTGTAGATTCATTATTCTCAAAGCTTATATAGAAAACAAGCTTACCATTTATATCCATATAGAAATTCAGTTTTCCTTCAAGAAGAAAGGACATAAAATCTGCAGGGTCGCCGGTTTTGAACATCAGCTGTCCATCCTCAAATTCTTCATATACTGATCTGGAAAGTATCCATTCAAGGTGTTCATCGGGCAGGTCGCGGAGGGCGATAACATTTTTTAATTCCTCAATTGTCACGAGCTGATTCATAAAAAAATCCTTAATGAATTATTAACTACCGAAAAGGGGAATATTATTTACAAAGAATAAGCGCACAGGATGAGGGCTCTGCTTAAAGCAGGTAAAGAATAAACAGCATTGAGAGATCCCCGCGGGAGTAATCTTAAAGATCCTGCGGACAATCAGAATACTGTTGTGATCAAATACTAATAATTGTGTATTAACAAAGGTAAGCTAATATAGAGAAGAGAATTTTCATTTCCAAACGGAAATGTTATAAAGTGCGTGGAACACAGTATAGATAAAAGTGCCATCATGCTCGTAAGCATCCTGAAAAATGAAGCAAGCCGCTGCATTATTCAATACTGGCCGGTGTTGTTTTTTCATCCTTTTTACTTAAATTCTTTTATTCATTAATCAGGATGATGCAACCAATGAATAAAATTATACTCTACCCTGTCGTCTTCATCTGCGGAGGCGCGGTACTGGCTCTTGAAATCCTGGGAACGAGAATAATCGGTCCCTATTACGGCGTCAGCATTTTCCTCTGGTCAGCATTAATTTCAGTAACACTAATTGCCCTAAGTGCCGGATATATGATCGGCGGCAGGATAGCCGACCGTAACAAGAATACCCGTTCCCTTGCTACAATAATAGCAGCCGCAGGAGTAATTACTGTATTGATACCGGTTTTCAGAAACAGTGTTATTTCTTTGACTGAGTCTATGGGACTAAGAGCCTCTGTGCTGGTTACATCGTTCATCCTTTTTTTTCCGCCGCTTACATTCCTCGGAATGGTTAGTCCCTATGCTGTTAAGCTAAGAACTCATAGTCTTGATGTAGTAGGGACGCGTGCGGGTGACCTGTACGCTGTCTCAACAATCGGCAGTGTGATCGCAGCACTTTTAACGGGATATATCCTCATCCCGAATATCGGGGTCATCAAACTAACACTCAGCACCGGGATAATTTTGATTCTTACTTCGATATTTCTTTTTGCATCGAACGCTAATAAAACATCAAAAGTTCTTTCAACTGTTTTAATCATTGTCATCATTTTCCTGTCATTTAGTTTTCTGCCTTCCGAAAAAGCGGATCCCGGAAAAGGGTTGATCGCGGTAAAGCAGAGCGTTTACGGTGAAATACGTGTGATGGATGTAGATGATTCACGTCTGCTGCTGATTGACGGCGGAATACATACGGCTATCGATAAAAACACCCGGGAGAATATCCTTCCCTATGCCTGGGTTATTGATATAACGAAGAACCTTAATAAGTATAAGGGGGATATGCTGCTGATCGGACTAGGCGGAGGTTCTGTACTTAAATCGTTTTACGAAGACGACTGGGATGTCGAGGTTGTAGAAGTCGATCCTGAGATTATCCGAATAGAAAAGAAATACTTTAATCCCGTCCCCGGATTCGATAACATAGTTAATGATGACGGCAGGGAGTTCCTGAGAACCACCGACAGAACCTTCGACCTGATTGTGCTCGATGCATTTGGAAGCAGCTCTATTCCCTTCCATCTTACTACGGTTGAGGCATTCAGACTGGCTAAGTCGCATCTGAATGAGGACGGAATAATGGCAGTAAACATCGAGGCTGTGGGCTGGAATGATATAATCGTCGGTTCGCTCGCTAAAACCCTGCATCATGTATTCGGGAACGTACTTGCACTCCCTATTGCAGAACCTCCGGACCAGCTTGGAAACGTAATACTGCTTGCCTCAGATAAAACGCTTGAACTAACTGCTCCGCTCGAAAGAGACTACTGGAAAGCCGATTACAGGTTCAGTGATCAGTATGAAAAGAACCATGCATGGGATAACAGGTTTGTCCCGGATATGAAAGATGCTGTCCTGCTTACAGATGACCGGAACCCGGTAGGGATATGGGCAGAAAGAATTAATTTACAGGCAAGAAAAGAACTTCACACAATGCTCGGGGATAAATCATTTTTGTGGTAGTGAATTAGCGGATTGGCGAATTTATCGGATCGATTTAATGTTTCTTATTGTCCTTGTCCAGCGGTTTTATTTGTCCGGTTTCCTCAACCCTTACCGGGTAACTCTCAAGTGAGTCAGGAAAGGCATATTTATTTTCTTCATTCAATGAATCTACCATAATTACTATACACTCATCCCCGTTATCCAGTTCACCCTGGTAAAAACCCTGCACACCCGGAATGGCAAGCAGCATCTCCTGGTTCGACTTCAACACCTGTTCGATCGATTTCCGCTGCATTTTGGTACTGTCCTTTTCCTGTGCATTACACTGAATAAATATGAACGAGAGAAGTAATAATAATATAGTCTTCATATAAAAAACAAACCCCCTGCGCGATATCGAGGGGGTAAAAATATTAATTGGAAGTTTGACTATTGACCTACCATAGTTGCAGTTGGGCCAAGGAAACTGAGAACTTCATCAATCGGGTTGGCAACAGCTAAAGTATTACTGCCTGCAAATAGTAATCCAACAGCGCGGGGATTAGTTGTTACATCTTCAACCATCAGCGAGCCTGAATCTCCCCCTGCAAGGAATTTACTTCTTCTGTTAGCTATGATTATCTGACCGGTAAAGGTTTTGGTAAATGCAGCTCCGCCGGCGCATTCATTATCATAAGCAACGCTAACAGTTGCATTCAGTCCGGAGATAGTACTGCGTGAAAGTCCTGTCGTTCTTCCGCTCTTCTTGACAGCCTGGTTAATAGAAGCAGTCACTGTGTTATGTGACAAAGTACCTATTTCAAGGATCGATCCATCAGTTTTCACCTTCCCAGAGATTACTTTGGCCACACCTACATCAACGTTAGAACCAGGCAGACTCTGCTTCACAACAAGCGTTGCAACATCCTGACCGTTAGCAGCACTGCAGCTGATATCTATAAGTCCCGGCTGCAGTATTCCATCCCCGGTCGTAGCAACCCTGCCGTTACCGCCGCTTACAATATCAGACTCAAAAACATGGTAATTACTCATTATATGCTGCTCTCCGCCGATGTTTACCAGTGATCCCAGGGTACCGCCGCAGCAGTAGCCGTTTGCAAGATCATAATGCCAGCCACCAGATGTTCCCAGGGATATTGGTGGGGTCTGTTTTGCAGTATGACTCACTCCGCCCCCGCCGCCCGGTCTTCCCTTAAAGGCGGTGATCTCACCTGTGACCATAATTTTAACCGGCACGTTTTCAAGATTGTCAGGCAAAGGATTTGGAGTTCCTTTAGCCAGGGCGTTTTCTTTTATATCGGTTTTGGTTAATACAAGTATGCATGGTTTACCGTCATCGGTTAAACCGACTGCGGTGCCGACAACATCGGGAATCTTCATTAGATCCGATGTGTACCTTTCCTGAACCGGAATTACAGCACGGATTTCAGGATTATCCTTTGTCAATGCCCCTATGTCCTGTTTAACAGTCTGATCCTGAACAGAGGGTTCATTTATAAAATCAGAACAGCTGGAAATTGTAAAAGCAATTACAGCAAAAAGGACAATCAGTAAGCTAACCTTCCCCAAACCCGAACTGAAGAAACTTTTCATACTACCTCACTGGTTAAATGAAGTTAAATATTATTAAAGAGATATCGATCCTTGTTCTTATAATACGGGATTTGAAATTAGATAGCAAGATAAATTTTTCAACTGTGACTGTTCCGTGCAGATATCTGCTTTCACCTGAAATCTTTCTTGAAAGCCCGTATCTGAATCTAAATCAGAATTATCAGAATGAACCGAACTTGAACGTAAGTATTCCTGAAGGTCCGGCAATGTCGCTATTCTCAAGGTTATTCGCCCGGACCCCGTAATAAGCCTGTAGCTGAATCCGGCAGAGATCCTTATAAATGATGTGACATTGAGTTCTGCATTTACTGCGGGCTCAAGTACAAAGAATTCATCAGCTGGATAGTTATATTCGTTTTCAGAATGAATAACGTCATTAAGTTCCTGCCCCCGGAGCGATACCGCTCCAGCACCGATAAGGGTATATACAGAAAAATGAAGCAGCTGATCCGACTGAATTATATACTCTAGCTCCAGACCGCCGTACGCCAAATTCATGTACATGCCCATATTTGGATAAGGAGGCAAGAAAATTGAGGGGGGCGTTTCAGTTTCAATGTTTGTTGCCAGTCGGTACCCTCCGGCACCAATTATAAGAGTATGATTAATAATGCAGCCTCCGCGGACGCCGGCAAGGAGGGCAAGCTCACCTTCTATTTGAGTGATCTTAATAACAGGAGCTCCGAAACCGCCGTTGGAAATTTCACCGCTGCCCTGGAGAGTTTGTTCCTGTGCGAAAAGAGATATTGAAAGGAAAAATAAAAACAGGACGAACGTTAAGAAGGATTTCATTTCAGCCTCGCCTTTTAAACCTAAAATGACATATAAAAATAATATATAAAAACTGAATATGTGTATCTTTGCTGAGTAAATTTTCAGTTACTTGAACGGACAAAAAATCTTAAAAGGTGTATTTCAAAGGGAGGAGGGAGTACTTAATCGTCCTCTTATCCTTTTCGCAATGATGCTTGCAAACTTTATGGCGGCTGTTGAAGCTACCATAGTTGCAACAGCAATCCCAACCATAGTGAGCAGCCTGGGAGGGTTCACTCTTTTCACGTGGGTGTTCTCCGCATTTCTGCTTACACAGGGAGCGACGATTCCTCTTTATGGTAAATTGGCCGACCTTTATGGAAGGAAAAAAGTTTTTGTTTTCGGCGTCTCACTATTTCTTGTCGGCTCTGCATTGTGCGGTTTTGCGGGAAGTATGTCTGTATTGATAATCTTCAGAGCCATCCAGGGAGTCGGTGCCGGGGCGGTACTGCCTATCAGCACAACTATCATAGGCGATATTTATAACCTTGAAGAACGAGCAAAAGTTCAGGGATATCTCAGCAGTGTATGGGGGTTCGCGGCTATTATTGGTCCTGCCATCGGGGGAATAATCGTCCAGAATATCAGCTGGGCATGGGTCTTTTTCATAAACATACCGATAGGGCTCATCTGCATCTTTATAGTCAATATATATTTCCACGAAAAAGTAGTACATCCTGAAGAACACCTAACCGGCAAAGAAAAATCCGGAGCAGCGGATTACATTGTAACCAGAACAAAAAAAATAAAAATTGATTATGCGGGGTCCGTACTTTTAATTACAGCCACCTCCCTGCTCTTAATCCCCTTGCTGGAAGCCGGAAATGCATGGAAGCTTTCCGATATCAGGTTCTGGGGAATGCTGGTCCTTTCCGTAATTGCGTTCTTTATTTTTGTGCTGACAGAACGTCGTGCAGAAAATCCAGTTATCCCGTTCCGACTCCTTAAAACGCCGGTTATTCTCTTTCCCAATATAATATCAATGATTGTCGGTATAACAACAATAGGGATAAGTTCGATTATCCCTATGTTCGCCCAGGGAGTATTCGGTACAACTCCGATAGTTGCTGGTTTCTTGCTGGCTTCCATGTCGATCGGGTGGCCGCTGGCTTCGAGTCAGTCGGGTAAGCTGATAATTAATTCCGGTTTCAGGTTTACTACTGTTCTGGGTATTTTTACCCTGCTGGCAGGTTCCCTCCTGATGCTGCTGATAACTGGAAGCTCCTCTCTGTATGAAATAGTTTTTTATATTTTTGTTATCGGTCTGGGACTGGGATTTACATCCACCGCATCAATAGTAGCCGTTCAGCATGCGGTACCCTGGTCGAGACGTGGTGTAGCAACAAGTTCGAATTCATTCCTCCGGATGATCGGCGGTACATTCGGGGCTACTTTATTCGGCTGGCTTTTGAACTTTCATATCCGGGCTAGTCTCCCATCATCGCAGAAGAACACAGACATAATAAAAATATTAGTCGACCCCGCATTAAGAGCACAATATTCCTCTCAATATATCGATGGGTTAAGAGATATCCTCGCGGGAGCCGTACACAATGTCTACTTTTATCTTGCCCTGATCGTATTTTTAGGTATTGCCGCAGCGGTGCTAATACCGAAAGAAATCAAAGAAGGAAGCGTGTGATATCGAAGATTATATTCTATTTTGCAATCTTAAAATCTTTATGCTATCTTCTTTCCGGCGCCCGGACCCGGTTTTAGTGACTGGATCTCCGAGATATTTATCACCGCAACCGCAAGAGGTCTCGGTCTTCCAATTTTTGCAGATGCTTCCACAGCCGCATCAAATAATTCCCCGCTGTCCTGCATCATCGCATCACCTATAAACCGAAAACCGTCAACTATCTCACGGTTCACTACTGCTACAGATACCTTTGATCCTCTTTTGATGTTTGCATACGTATTCCCCCCTGTTCCTTCTGTGAATATCAAGGATTCGTCTGATAGAACCCTTGTCGAGCGCTTCGGTGCTACATTAGGTGTGCCGTCAGCGTTAACAGTTCCAATAAAACATTGCTGACTGGCTACCATATCCTTCATTTCCTGCGTAAGTTTTGCCATTTTTTCCTCCATAGATTTAATTCATAAGGATAATGTATTTGAGTAAGACTGCAGCTTCTATTTTCCCGCCTTGCTGCTTAATCCTGGATTTTGAATTTACTTCACTAAAATAATATTATCCGGATAAACTTTTTCAGATTTTTATACCTGACTTCAGTTTTATTCTGCCAGTTCAGAATAATTTTTTTACATTTTTATGACAATTTTTCAATTACAGGTTATTATAATGGTCCAGGAGTATATTATATAATAATCTGAAACGGCTTAAAATGAAATATACCTTAACTGAAATTTTTTCTACTAAGCTAAGGAAACAATTTATTGATATACCCCGGTTCATATACCAAAACGATACTAATTTTATTTGTCCTCTAGATGCTGAGGTTCGTGAAAAAATAAATAATCAAAAGAATCCCTTCTTTTAAATACGGTCAGGCAAAATTATTGGGTGTTCGCGATAAGAAGAATGACTTCATTGGACGCATAGCAGCTATCTTAAATCCTTTTCACGAGAAAATATATGGTGTAAGAGCAGGATTTTTCGGATTGCTCGAGACGGTTAACGATAAACAGGTTATATCGATCCTTTTTGATGCTGCTAAATCATTTCTGAAGGAAAACAGATGTACCCAAATGATTGGTCCTGTTAATTTCACTACGAATGATGAAAGCGGCATTCTGGTTGATGGTTTTGATCATGACGCCGCCTTTTTATGTGCTTACAGTAAGAAGTACTATCCCGAGCTGTTGGAATATTGCGGACTCCGAAAAGCAGTGGATATGCTGGCATATACAGGAACGGTGGAACATATTTATCCTGAAAAATTCGACCGGGTAATAAAGAGGATAGAGAGTAATCCCGGCTTATTAATAAGGACCTTCGATAAAAAACGAAAATTGCATGACACAAAAATTATTTGTGATTTGTACAATCAGTGTTTTAAGGAAGTATGGGGATATGTTCCTCTTACGATTGATGAAGCAAATGATATGTCAAAAAAATTCCTCACTTTTTACGATCGCGAATTAATATGGCTGGCATATGTTAATGGCATTCCTGCCGGTTTTATACTTGGATTACCTGATATTAACCAGGTTCTGAAATTTCTTAATGGTAAGCTTTCTCCCTTCGGTATTGCAAGGTTCTATATGAAAAAAAACAATCTGGATTCAATCCGGATTCTTGCGATGGGTGTTCACCCCTCCTTCAGAAACATAGGTCTTGAAACGCTGCTCATCAAAAAGATTCATCAGAGGATGAAGGAGAAAATCTATACTACTGCTGAACTTTCCTTTATTATGGAAACCAACTTAAGGATGAGGCGGGTTCTGGAAAACCTGGGATTCAAAGCTTATAAGCGCTACAGAATTTACAAAACAGATATATGAGTGCTTCAATGAAAATATTATTGGTTTCACCAACAGCCCTTGATTTTGACGGTAAGCCTATCAAACAAAGTAGGGTTCATCTTCCTGGACTTACACTTCCGATGCTGGCAGCAGTTACTCCCGCAGATGTTGATGTACACCTTATTCTTGAAACCACTCAGGAAATTCCTTTTGATGAGGATTGGGATGCGGTAGGTCTTACAGGAATGGGCTCAGGTATAGTGCGTGCGTGGCAGATAGCTGATATGTTCAGAAAAAGAAAAGTTAAGGTAATAATCGGCGGTATTGCTGCAAGCCTGGCAGATCCCGGGTTGATTCTGGAGCATTGCGACTCTCTCGTTATTGGAGAGGCAGAGAATTTATGGCCCGAAGTTGTAAGGGACCTTCAGAGTGGAAATCTTAAAAGAATTTACAGAATGGTAGAGAGACCCGATATCGATAGGCTGCCTATTCCCCGTTATGATTTGATGAAGGAAATGCGTGTCGGTTTGTGGCGCCCGGTACAGGCTACTCGCGGATGTCCTTTCACATGTAAATTCTGTTCGGTCGCCAGTTTCAGCGACAGGATCTACAGAAAGCGACCGGTTGATAATGTAATAAGAGATGTAAGGATGGCAAAACGAAATGGTTCCAGATATATAGCTTTTATTGATGATAATATATGCGTTGACCTGGATTATACAGCAAGTCTTTTTGAAGCATTGATTAATGAAAAGATAATCTGGATGAGTCAATCAAGTCTGCATATAACCGAATATCCGGAATTATTAAAGCTCGCAAAGAAAAGCGGATGCCGGCTGCTGTCGGTAGGGATTGAATCAGTTAATGAAGCAAGCCTGAACCAAATTGATAAATCCTGGAACAGACCCGGAAGATATGCTTCTGCATTTAAAGCCCTGAGAGATAACGGTATTGATGTATCAACTGAAATGATCATTGGATTGGACGGTGATGATGATTCGGTATTCGATAAATCATACAAATTTATTATGGAAAATAAAGTATCAATTCCGAGAGTCCATATAATAACCCCTATTCCGGGAACTCAGCTGTTCGAAGAGATGCTTCACCAGGACAGGATTACATCCACAGATTTTGCACGATATAGCGGGGGTAAAGTCAACTTTATTCCAAAGAATATAAGTTCCGAAATGCTTCAGCAGGGTTATTGGAGACTGTACAAGAAACTTTTCAGCTGCCGCTCGATACTTAAACGTATCGGTGTTAATGAGGCAAGGCTGGGATTTTATATGCAGGCAGTGGTTTGGGCGGTAAACCTTAGATATAAATATCATGTTCATCATAAAATTTGTCCCGGGATAGTATAGGAATATTAATATGAAAGTACTTCTTGTCAGACCGCCTGTTCCAAAATTCACCATAGGGTTAAAAAATATAATGTTATGCGAACCGCTAGAACTGGAATATGTTGCGGCGGGATTAACGGGTCATGAGGTTAAAATACTGGATCTTCTAATTGAAAGGAACTTCAAAAAAGTACTGAGGATATTTAATCCTGATGTGGTGGGAACAAGCTCTTACATTACAGGCGTCAACGAAGTAATAAAGCTCTGTCGGACTGTGAAGAATTTTAACCCCGAGTGTCTGACAGTTGTCGGTGGTGTACATGCCTCAGTATCAGCAGAAGATTTCGCGGATCTTTCGGTTGATCTGGTGGTTTTGGGTGATGGGACTACCAAGATGAGGGAGATAGTTGACAGTGTACAAAGCGGACACTCTTTCAGTAAAATCAAAGGACTTGCTCTGGTTCAGGCGGGAAATAAGATTACCAAGACTCCTCCGTGTGTTTATATGAAAAACCCTGATGAATTACCTTTTCCACGAAGAGACCTGGTTGCACACCTTAGAGGAAGGTATTATTATTTATTTCATCAGCCGGTTACATTAATGAAGACGACCTGGGGATGCTGGTATAAATGTAATTTCTGCTTTACCTGGAAAGTTACAGATGGTATTCCTTACAGCCGTTCTCCTGAATCTATTGTCAGGGAAATTGAGACCATCTCCACCAGCGATATATATATTGTAGATGATATCTTCCTGATAAACCGGAAGAGATTATTAAGAATCGCCGCCCTCCTTAAAGAAAAAAACGTGAAGAAAAAATTCCTCGTATATTCAAGAGCGGATTTTATCTGTGAGAACGAAGATATAATTAAAGTATGGTCTGAAGTCGGTTTGAGTGCAGTCATTATCGGACTTGAAGCATCAACCGATCCGGAACTGGATATGATGAACAAGCAGTGTACCGTTGATTATAACCGCAAATCTATTGAGATCTTAAGGAAATACGGTATTGATACTTATGGTTCATTGATACCATTACCGGATTATAATGAAAAAGACTGGGAGAGGCTGCAGAACTTTATTTTTGAAACCGGGCTTTATTATGTTAATATCTCACCCTTGACTCCTATGCCCGGCACTGATATCTGGGAGTCTTATAAGGACCGGTTAACAGTCAGCAGGAAGGCTTTCCCTTTGTGGGACCTCTCGCACTGTCTTCTCCCGACTAACTTACCACTTAAAAAGTATTATAAATTTCTCCTTAGAACTTATGCTAAAACCTGTCTTGATATACACCGGACTAACAGACTTACGCTTAGAACGATGCCTTCTGTTTTATCGTATAGGTATTTAAGGCTCTGGCTGGGTGCGATAAAGATTTTCTTCCAGTTCGTTTCAGCTTACCGTCATCATAACAGTAAAAATATCAGAATAGCTGAGAACCGGGAACCAGAATTTTTAAAATAGGATCCTTGAATTATGATAAATTCACCGAAACAGTTGAATGCTGAAGTTAAACCGGGAAGATCCTCCTCAATTTATCTTAAATGTTTCCGCTCAATCACTGAGGTTGATGAAAACCTTTGGGAAAGTATCAACAGGGAAAGGGACATTTTTCACTCTCATAAGTTTCTTAGCTGTTTAGAAAAATCAGAAGTTGAGCAAAGTTGTTACTGGTACCTGGTATTTTATAAAAAGGATGAGCCTGTCGGATCAGCGGTGTTGACACTTTTCACGATCTCACTCGACTTGCTCAGCAGCAATATGGTATCAAGGTTTTGTAATTTGATTAGGAAGTTTTTTCCCGGATTTATGAAAATTAAATTTCTGTTTTGCGGAACCCCTATCTCAATCGGGAAAAACAACCTTAAGATAACTAACAAAACATTAACACGCTGCATATTGGATTCGTTAGTTCATAAGATGATCGCTCTGGCTGAGGAACACAAGTTGAGCACTCTTTGCTTGAAAGAATTTAACGAAGAACATTGTGAATCAATGAGCTCTGTCAGTTCTTTGGGCTTCATAAAGGCGCCAAGTATTCCATATGTAAGTCTTAACCTTGATGAAAAGTGGTCTTCGTTCCAGGATTATCTCGGTGCTATGCGTTCTCCGTTCAGAAGGCAAATTAATCAAAATCTTGCAAAGCTCTTTTTGCACGTAAACAAACCGGCACTTCCTGAAGATGGAGGGAATAATACTATTACTCCCCGAATAGAGGTAAAGTCGCCCTGTCCGGCTGATGCTGCTGTATTTCATAAATTGTACCTCGAAGTCATGCAGCGGGCAAAGAACAAAATGGAGATTCTGAATAAGCAATTCTTTGAAAATATATTCGGCAGCATGCAAAATTTCAGCCTGATTTCGCTGAAAGATAAAGATGAAGTACTTGGTTCGGCATTGATCTGTCGGGATAATGATGTAATGACTTTTTTATTAATAGGAATGGACTATGACAAGATGAAAAAATATGATACTTATTTTAATCTGGTTTATAAGGTAATTTCGCAGGCTATTAAGGAGAGGTTCAGAATCCTTGATATGGGTCAGACATCATATTATTTCAAACAGAGATGCGGCGGTGTATGCGAAGAGAGATATTTTTATATTAAATCATTGAACAAACCAGTTCATTTTCTGCTGTCCGCTTTTAAATCACAATTATTTCCGACAACACACATAAACAGCCTTCAGGTTTTCCGCCCCCAAACTAATCTCTATCAAAATAAATCAGCAGAGAAGGAAACAGCATAAGATCAGCAGCAAGGGCTGTAAAAATCAGCATTCCCGAAAGAATCCCAAAATATTTAGTAGGTTGAAAATCAGAAAATCCCAGCACAAAAAATCCTGCTGCAACAATCAGAGAGGTTGCGAATACAGGCTGACTGATTGAATCATATACAATCTCGATTTTCTTAGACGCGGGTAGATTTTTACCTTTTTGGTAGTTGTAAATAAAATGAATAGTATCATCCACAATTATTCCTATTGCGATACTTGCTATCATCATATTTGAAAGATCCAGCGGAATATTAAATATTCCCAGTAAACCAATTGTAAAAATAATTGGATAAATATTAGGGATTAAGGAGACAAATCCGATCTTGATTGATCGGGTAAACATGAAAAAGAACAATAGAATTATAATGAAGGCTATAATAAAACTTCGCACCTGGCTGCCGATAATTAGCCTGTTCGATTCCACGAAGAAAGGTACGATTCCAGCAACTATTATTTTATTATTATTTCCTTTTTCTGTATAAAGTTTAACCCGTTTCAGAAGTGAGCTCAATTCATCCGAACCGGCGGATTTTATTCTGCAGGAAACTTTGAAGTAAATAGTACTATCACGCAGGGAGATGAAATTTCTACCTTGTTTAGATTTTGCCAGAGACCTCCAGAAAGAAGAAGGATAATTTCTTGTATCAAATGAAAAAGGTACCGATCCGGATATATCCTTCTCCGGCCTCGATTTATCTATAAACTTCAAGAGATCATTGATTGATATTATGCTGCCTGCCAACTTCTCTGATCTTATCCCTTCAGATAGGGCGTCTATAAATAGCAGGTTCTCCCCCGCCTCATCGTATGGCGATTGAACAATGAGTTCGAGTGGCAGAGTGCCGCCGAAAACACTGTCGATTTTATTGAAGCTTTTTCTTAACTGGTGTTCGCTGCTTATATAATTAAGAAGATTAGTATCGGTTTTCATGTTCACAAAGCCATATAGTGCTCCCAGAAGTACACCCAGAAATAACAATAATATTAATTTGTGGTGCCTTATGGTGATAGAACACATCCGGTACAGGAAAGATTTAAGGAAAACTGTTTCCCTTGAAGGAAGATTTCTTTTATAACTCAGCAAAGCAGGTAGGATCATGTTTATTACCAGAGTCGAAAGAAGAATTGCTGTTCCGATATAAAAACCAATTTCTCTTATCCCTTCGAAGCTGCTGGTTGTAAGCGAAAAAAAACCCAAAGCCGTTGTTAATCCTGCCGTGAATGAAGGTACCAGCAGTTCCTGGAAAGTTGTGCTAAGTACATCTTTAATGTTATTATATTTTGTAGACAAAGCCCGGTAATGATAAATGTAATGCAGTGAGTATGCAGTATTAATCATAATAATGAGTGGAATAACCACAGTTAGTCCGACGGACATAGGGGTACCTGAAATACTGATAAGAGCAAGACTCCAGGTCAGGGAAATTAGGGCGACAGTAATTACAAGTATTATCAGATAAGTTTCCCTTACGGTAACCAGTAGTATTAATAATGAAATAAGTATACTCAGGGGTATGAAAATTTTAAGATCTTTCCGTACAGTTTCGGAAAGTTCATTATCGAATAAAGGCGCACCAGCAAGATAAAATTTCAACTTTCCGGGAGGATACTCTGAAATGATGTTTTTAATTCCTGCCGCAACTGAATCAATCAGTTTTTCATTTTCCTGGAATATATCTGGTTTTTCTACATTTATAATTATATTAAAATATTTGAAATCATCAGTAACAACATTTCCAGTATAGATTCCCGAATTCCTGATAAAATTAAAATAAGAAGCCGTATCTGAGTTCCCCGGAATCCCGGCAGGAACAGACACTGGGATCAGGTCACCCAGAACATTCATCCATTCAATTCTTTCCGCATCCGTTATACTGAATACACCCTTAACACCGTTGAGTTTTTTAATCTTTTTAGATATTGTATTAATATCATTAAAAAGGCTGTTCCCCGGTGATGAATCAGATTCAACTAGCAAATAAATATAATCAGTGGAGTTGAATAGGGTATCAAATAATTTCTGTGATTTGATCACCTGGTTCTCACCACCGGGGAGGAACTTGGCGGAATTATTTTTTACGCGAAGGTCAGGAAGGAAATATATCGCAAAACAGGTAAGTATAATAGTTAAAGTGAGAATTTTGGTTCTGTTATTAATCAGAGCCCCGGAATACCTGTCATAATCAATATGAAAAGATTTCTTCATATCCTGTAAGTACAGATTTACTGAATTCGAAAATCATGTTTTAGACCATCCATCTGAAATTTCTGCAGTAGGCATAGACAGATTTGAGCCTTTTTGTTCTTTAACCGCCCGAGATAAAAGGATATAGGGACATTGGGTCCCGAATTATTAGTCCTGTATTTTTCACCCGGAGGAATATTAGGTAAGTTTTCTGACATAAATGTCAAAAAATTGTCATAATTTTCTGAAGAGGATTCGTTTTGAGGTTTTTCAAACTCTACGGTTTTAGAGCTATACCCGGTGTTTTTTTGGAGGAGTAAAGGTATTTGCCTGATCGAGAATTTACATAATTTCTAATAGGCTGCAGCATTATAGATCAGATAAATTCCGCCAAGTATAACCATTATACCGCAGGTTCTTCTGATCCATAAAATTGTTCCGGATCCTTCTGACCAATCAAGATATTTCTGAACTTTGCCCATTAATGTGCCAGCGCCTACGATTACGCTGCAGTGTCCGATACCAAATGCGGCCAGAAGTATCACTGAAAATATGTAATCTGTTTTTGCAGTTTGAAATACTACTCCCAGTACAGGAGCCATATAAGCGAATGTGCAGGGACCAAGAGCTAATCCAAAGAGTAGACCAAGTATCAGCGCCGCAGAAAACCCCTTTGCCTTAGTTTGCTTCAGCGCGGAGTTATTCCAATCAATTTTTATTATATCCAGAAGGTATAAGCCTACAATAAAGAAAATAAGGGCAACGAAATAGTTTCCCCAGACCCCAAGATCTCCCATTAATCTTCCCAGGGATGCAGTAATAATTCCGATTATGGCTATTGTGATCAATATTCCCAAAGAAAAAACGATTGATATTTTAAATGTTCTTCCGACTGTCATCCTACCCTGAGAACTTATAAAACCTACTATAAGGGGAATGCTTGAGAGATGACAAGGTGAAAGCAGTATACTTAATATTCCCCAGCCCAGTGAGGCAAGCACAGCAGCCCACGCTGCCCCCATCAGGGCTTCGTATAATACTGTGAAAATTCCCTCAAACATCTTCAGCCGTTCCGGTCATTTGGTGTAAGTCCTTTTGACTTAAAAAGTTTATCTATTTCTGATTCGGGATAGAATCCTTCATGCCTGAAAAACTCCTTTCCTTTATCATCAATGAAAACCTGCGTCGGGATCAGTTTGATTCCGTATTGCTTTGCGTATTTTTTCTGATCCGGTTTCCAGACATCATAGAAAATCACTTTAACCTGATCACCATACCTATGTTCAACAGATTTCATAACGGGCTGCATCTGCTTGCAGGGGATACAGTTTACCGATCCCAGTTCTATAAAGGTTACTTTCGGTTTTATTTCTTTTGATTGAGGATAAAAAAGAGCCGGGATTATTAGTATAAAAATAATGAGGAAATACTTCTTCATTTTAATTTCCTTTCAGCCAATTCAACAGCTGATCGTCCTTGGGAATAACCCCGAAACTTTTTACCTGTTCATTAATTACCAGACCTGGCGTCATCATAATGTTATAGTTCAACATTTCCTCAATATCCGTCACCTTTTCAATGGCTGCGTCTATATTATTGGCAGCAACCAGATCCCTTATTTTTACCTCCAGGGCCTGGCATTTTTTACACCCGGTCCCCAGAACTTTAACTGATATCATTTTTAATTACTCCAAATTTATTTTTATGTGAATTATTTAATAACATTTTCATTTTGCTTTAACTCGGTTTCTATATACGCGCTAAGCTTTGGAACCATTTTGTCATCATATTCGATTTTGTTGATTAAACTATTTTTATCATTTAAGATTATTACCGACGGACTGAAAAATGTATCATATTCTATCTGAAGTTCATTGTTCCAGTAAGAATCTATTATCCAGTAATCGTAGTTGTCAGGGTTTCCGGACATAACTTTAATAAAATCAGCTGTTTGCTCTCTGCTCATTTTAAGTGTACAATAGCATGACACCGATGTGCTGAATAAAATTATTTTCGGCTTACCTGATGATAAATACTTTTGTTTTTCATAATTATAAAAAACATTTTGCAGATGGAGATACCAATCATTGAAAAGCACGAAAGAAGAATCGGGTGTGATGTTTTTAGTTTGGGATTCAAATTCAGACAGGTGAATTGCCAGGCTGTCAATGGCTTGTGAGTGTATCTTAGGAACGTACTCAATGGAATCATTTTCAATGGCTGACGATACTAAATTGCTTAATTTAGTCATTGACGGTTGATCGACCGGATTATTATCTGCAAGGGATAATAATATTTTTTCCGCTTCTTTTTCGATTAACTCAAAGGACTGGGCATATGCTATCCCCGTACTGCCCAGAAGTAGACATATCTGAAATATTAATTTTGTTAACATAATCTCCCCTAAGAGATTTATGATGAATGATTAAATTATTCGTTCAGTATAATATTTTTTCTTAAACCATAATGATACATTTACCAGACTTATCAGAACGGGAACCTCTACCAGAGGTCCGATCACAGCCGCAAATGCCTCCCCACTATTAATTCCGAATACTGCAATTGCAACTGCTATGGCCAACTCAAAATTATTGCTCGCTGCTGTGAATGATAAGGTAGCAGATTTTTTGTAATCAGCACCTATTTTCCTGCTCATATAGAAGGACAGGAAAAACATAACAACAAAATATATAAGTAAAGGAATTGCGACCCTCACAACATCCAATGGAAGCTCGACTATAAATTCACCTTTAAGAGAAAACATAACGATTATTGTAAAGAGTAATGCGATTAAAGTAATCGGGCTGATCCGGGGGATGAATTTTGTGTGATACCAGGTTTTATCCTTTAGTTTAACTAGTGTTAATTGTGTAATGACGCCTGCAAGGAAAGGAATTCCAAGGTAGATGAAAACGCTCTCTGCAATCTGACCTATAGTAACCTCAACCATTGTTCCTTTAAGTCCGAACCATCCTGGTAAAATCGTAATAAATACATATGCATATATTGAAAAAAACAGGACCTGGAATATTGAATTGAATGCAACTAACCCGGCCGCATATTCCGAATCTCCCTTTGCCAGTTCATTCCATACAATTACCATTGCAATACACCTTGCAAGTCCTATCAATATCAATCCGTACATATACCCCGGAAGATCACTGAGAAGTGTTATAGCCAGAAAGAACATCAAAACAGGTCCGATTATCCAGTTTTGTACAAGTGATAACAATAATATTTTCCAATCGCGGAATACTTTCCCAAGCTCTTCGTATTTTACTTTTGCAAGAGGCGGATACATCATTAAAATCAACCCGATGGCAATAGGAATATTTGTCGTTCCGGACTGGAATGTATTCCAGAAATTGACGATAGAGGGGAAAAAATATCCGGAGAAAACCCCGATGAACATTGCAAGGAATATCCATAGTGTAAGAAAGCGGTCTAAAAATTTTAATCTCGCGGCACCATGCATTTTACAACTTTTTTTTTCGTCCTAAAATCTATAGTCAAACAAGTTGATTTTTTTCAACTTCCAGAAACCAGTGTGTTAAGGTACTTTTTGTCGGTATCTTTCCGCTGGATAAAACCTTTCCGTTTACTATTAACCCCGGTGTTATCCAGATCCCTAGTTCTGCAAATTTTTCTTTATCCGTTATTTTATGAATATCTGCATCAATATCGTTTTCTGCAGTTACAGCTAAACATAAATGGTACAGGTTTTCACAATTCTTACATCCCGAACCGACAATTTGAATTTTAAGCATTTTATTTCTCCTTCAGTTCCTTTTTGTAAAGCTCATAAAATTCTTTTTTTATTTCGTCTCTTACCCGGCGGTAGACATGCATTACTTCCTCTTCTGACCCGACCGCATCAGCAGGGTCATCAAAACCAATATGTAAACGGTGTTTAACATTTCCAATAAATACAGGGCAGGTTTCTTTCGCATTATCACAAACAGTAATTACATAATCAAATGACTGCGAAATATATTTATCAACATTCTCCGAAACGCCATTGCTTATATCGATTCCTGCTTCGTTCATTGCTTTTACAGCAAGGGGATTCACTCTTTCTGCCGGTTTTGTTCCTGCAGAGTACACTTCAAGGTTTTCATCAAAGGATTTAAGAAATCCTTCAGCCATCTGGCTTCGGCAGGAATTTCCTGTACAGAGTATGAGGATTTTTTTCTTCATGTTTAGACTTTCATCTTGTTAAAACCACGCTCCGTAAATCAGTCCACTTATTGTTGCCATTACAACAACCAGGCTAACATAAACTACGGTCTTTTGTGTACCAATCACGCTCCTTATTACAAGCATATTCGGCAGAGACAAAGCCGGACCTGCAAGCAGCAATGCGAGCGCGGGTCCCTTCCCCATCCCGCTGTTAATCAGTCCCTGCAAAATCGGTATCTCAGTTAAAGTAGCAAAATACATAAAGGCGCCAGTTACTGACGCAAAAAGATTCGAGAATAAAGAATTGCCGCCGACCAGTGCCGAGATCCATTCGTCCGGAATAATACCCTTCCCGCCTGTCGGGGAACCGAGTAAAAATCCGGCTGCCAGAACACCAATAATCAGGAGAGGCAAAATTTGTTTCGTAAAGCCCCATGTTTCTTTCATCCATTCATTAGATTCTCCTTCTGAGAGGGAAAGGATTACGCCGAGTGAAATTACGGCAACGGTGAAAGGAACAAGCGGTTGAGGATAAATCACATAAGATATTACAGTGATCGCAGAGACCGATAAAACATAAATCGGATTCAGCTTCAAAATAAAAATAAGGGAAAATACTAACCCGACGGCAAATATCGACGTAATAATCCATTTATTTGCGAACATAAAATACCAAAACCCTTCCTCCCCGCCAGGTTTTCCCCAATTCGCAAAAACCAGTATTGCAACAAGTATAAAAAAGTGAATTGCGGTCTGCGTGAACGGTCTCGTTTCTTCGGCAGCAGGCATAGCTAATTGATTATCGGCTTTAAATCTTTCCTCTTTTCTATAAATGAATGCCATTATGAGCCCTATTATAATGCTGAACGAGACTGCGCCAATCACCCTTGCAATTCCGAGTTCGATACCAAGAACTTTTGCAGTTAAAATTATTGCAAGGATATTTATGGCCGGACCTGAATAAAGAAAAGCTATTGCAGGCCCTAATCCCGCACCCCGCTTGTGAATTCCGGAAAAGAGAGGCAGAACCGTGCAGGAACAAACCGCAAGTATCGTCCCTGAAACAGAGGCAACAGAATAGGCAAGCCACTTTTTAGCAATGGCGCCAAAATATTTTATTACCGATGCCTGGCTTACAAAAACAGAAATTACTCCAGCAATGAAGAATGCAGGAATAAGGCAAAGAAGAACATGTTCCTGAGCATACCATTTCGTTAAGGATAACGAGGAATTAACCGCCTCCCTGAATACCACAGAATTAACAGGTAAAAAATAGGCAATAAGAAAAACTGAAATTATTAGTATTAATTTTTTATATTCTGTACCCCAGAGAGATTTCAGACTTTTCCAATTAGATGTTTCGCTAATTGTCGAATTAAACGTTAAAAATTTTTTAACGGCTGCAGACTTCATAACGATTTACCTTCTGAACTTTTTGTTTGTCGCTGAGGATAACCTGGTCATCAGCGATCCAGAAATCAAGCGTAGTAAGTATCGATGAGATTCTATCGTCGGATGAATGAGGATTTATCTTATAATTAACCCATTTACCATCTTTTTCCTCAATTATGAAGCCTGTATCCCTGAGAATGCTTAAATGTTTGGATACAGTTGATGCTGCTAACTGAAGGACTTCGGTAATTTCGCAAACGCACAGTGGTTTGGTCTGCAGCATCTTGAGAATTCGTAACCTGTTCGAATCAGACAGCGCTTTGAATAACCTTGTTTTTTCCATAATTACATATACTCATTTCGTCATCTATCGAAATATAATTACACAAAAAATGGGATACAAATTATTTTTATATCCCATTTAGATTTTAGTCTTTATAGCCGACAACCGTAATGCTGAATATACCTTTAAGATTTTTCTTGTATTCTATTAAACCATCGGCGGAGAGATATTTATTTAATAATTCTTCAGGCAGATCTATTTTCTTCGACTTTTTTATTTCGATATTTCTGAACCCAGCTGCTTCAATTATATTCATATACTCATCCTGCTTCAATGCACCGGAAACACAGCCGGCATACATTTCAGCCGATCTCTGCAGCTCTTCGGTCATTTCACCCTGGATGACGATATCAGAGACACAAAAGTGCGCGCCAGGTTTTAATATCCTATGGATTTCAGAGAAGGCCATTCTTTTATCAGGGACCAGATTCAAAACACAATTACTTACTACAACATCTGCTGTATTACTTTCAAACGGCATACTTTCAATATCGCCCTGGTGAAACTCAACATTCTGATAACCTAGTTTTGTTTTATTTGAATTTGCCTTTTCTATCATGGCTTCTGTCATATCGAGCCCAATAACCTTACCTTCATCACCGACAATCGCTCTTGCCACAAAAACATCATTTCCGGCACCGCTGCCTAAATCGACAACCGTGTCGCCTCTTTTTATTCCCGCGAACTCAGTTGGCAGTCCGCACCCCAGTCCGAGATCCGCTTCAGGAACGTAACCATCAAGATGATCATATTCATCCTGCATCACAGTGTAACCGATAATTTTATTATCTGCTGGTCCGCAGCAGGATGGTCCGCAGCAGCCGGAACTTTGAGATGCCTTAGCTATTTCGCCGTATTTCTCTTTAACCACTGCCTTTAATTCGTCCGGGGTTTTCATATTATATTATTCCTTTTTTTATTGTTCTTTTTATTTATCTGCTTTATTGCAGAGTCTGCACTGTAGCAAAGTGGATTGCCAGGTTCGCATAATAATTTGATTTAACAACAGCCTATTTTGGCAAACATTTTATCCAGGGCGGTTTTAGCTTTTATTAAATTTTTATTATTAACGCAGTAGCAAATCCTGAGCCCGTCAATTTCTCCTTCAATCAGACCTACCCGTTTTAGTTCTTTTAAATGCTGGGAAACAGTTGCCTGTGCCAGGGGCAACTTATCAACTATATTTCCAACCATACATGAACTCATACTGGTTAGAATCTTCAATATTTTAATCCGGGCGGGATGAGAGAGAGCTTTAGCAATATCTGCAAGCCACATATCTTCCCTGGTAAACTCTTCTTTTTTAGAAAATGCCATTATGCTTAATCTCCATAACGTATATCGTATATATACGATATATTTTTCTTATTGTCAAGTCGCTTATTTAATATCCCGATGGATTTACTTAAATTTTTTTGCCAGGATACTTTCTAAAGGTAATCACTTCATTTGCTTTTATCTTGCGGGGAGATGAAGAACCCCTGCACCACGGAAATTAAAAAGAACTGCCGGTTTCGCCCACTATCCTGAAACCGGCAGTAAAAGTATTTACGGAACGCGGGGATTGAATGGAGCAAAAACACCATTGGGGTTATTATACCATACCCATGCATGAAGTGTCCACAACTGAAACGCTGCATTAACATCCCAAACATCTTCACTTCCTGTAAATCCTTCCGGAGCGTTTACGGACAGACTAAGAGGCACAGCATACTCAACGGCAACAAGCTGGTATCCTCCTCCCGGTTTGTCCATATAAACCAGCAGCTCAGGATGTTCCATATCAAATGTCGCGTCAAGCACTCCGGAATTAAGAAAATGCCATCCCATGTTGGGTACATACAGGTTTATATCTGCGTAACCATCCGCTATAGCTTTGTTGATGTCGTGGTATTTAGCGGTGGCAGCCCTGACACGTGCAAGTTCAACCTGCAGCTGGTTGTCTTTGGTAACGCTGTTAGAAGGAGTAACAGGATTACCGGTTGTTTTATCCGAATTGCATCCTACAAGGAAGAATCCCGCAACAGCAAATGAAACGAAAGACAAAAATAACCTCTTCATTAGAACCTCCATTGGTTTTTATTTGTAGAAATACGGATCAAGAACGCTTACTTCAATTATCTGGTCGACCGGCAGGCCGTTTACTTTTGCTGATGCCTTTATAGCTTCCGGAGAAGGTGCATCGTAAATGCAGAATGACTTTTTCTTATCGAGTGTAACATACGAGTGGACCCAGGTTACGTTATCCTCCGCGTTGTTCGATACCACGGTAAGGCAAAGATCCTTCCCTACCTGGTCTAAGGGAATGTTAAGACCGTTCGGGAATGTTCTTTCAACCAGGTAACGGTGCATAGTGATCTTCTTAACCCCCGCGGGTTTATCCTGTCCGCTTACGGGAACGGCTGTAAACAGGATCATTACAAACGAGAACAGCATCAAAAAGATACTTTTCATTTTAATCCTCCGATAATTTGTTAGTGATACATAAAGAAATAAGGTTCTAAAACAGAGACTTCAATTATCAGGTCGACAGGCAGATCGTTACGGCGCGCAGCCCTCCGCAGCGCCTCGGGAGAGGGAGCATCGTAGAGACAAAAGGATTTTTTCCGGTCGCCTGTAACGAATGAGCGGATCCAGGTCACCTCGTCCAGTGTATTGTTGGCGACTACTTTAAGGCATTCTTCTGCACCGTAGTTATCTGCAGATATATTAAGCCCATCTGTAAATGACCTCAGCACCAGGTACCTCGGCATATTCGTTCCTTGTTAATTATTGATTTTTTGATCCTGCGTAAAAATGCGAATTATTAAACGGCGGGGAATCGGGAGATCTCCCTATTTTTACATATGGAGTTCCCTATATATAGAATTGGGGAATTTGGCGGATTGAACGGGTTAGCAGATTGCAGATTAGATGTTCAATCTTCTTGTCGTCACATAAGCTGCGGCTTCGGTTCTTGATTTCAGATTTAGCTTGGCAAGGATCGCAGAAATATGGTGATCCACCGTTTTGGAAGAAATGAAGAGATTAGATGCTATTTCGGAATTTGACATACCTTTGGTAATTAGTTGAAGCACCTCAACCTGCCTCCCCGTAAGTCCCGCGGGATTTTTCCTAGTGGATTCCCGTGGACCCTTAGGTATCTTCTTTATCCCCTTCTCCCTCATCTTCTGCTTAATCAGGGAACACGCCGCAGACGCACCAAGCCGGTCAAAGATCTTTACGGCTTCTATCATTGCTTCCCTGTTCCCCTCGCTTAAAGCAAGAGCCTGCTCATATGGACAATAGGATTTTTCCCAGTAAGCAGCGGCTGTCTTCCAGTCCCCTTTAATATGCAGAAGATATGGCTCAGCGATGCGTTCCGGGATCCCGTCAAGCTGTCCAGCTTTCCACAACCAGTAGGCGATCTCGCCGATAGCCCAGAGATTATTGGACTTGAGAATTTTCTTATAAACTGATCTTAACTCTTCTGCAAGCTCATCCAGTCTGTTCTGCAGCCAGAAATATTCTGCTCTTGCTGAAGCGGCATACACAATCTTTTCTTTTTCCCCCATAGTAATAGCCATACTCAGTACTCCCTCAAGCAGCGTTTCTGCCCCGGGATCGTGACGCCGTGCCCGTATTGTGCCAAGTACCGTGACCGGAAGCAGCCTGTTGCCCGGCGGGACATTCTGTTTACTCAATACAAGTTCTGATAATTCCACTGCTTTATCCCAGTCGCCGCTATGCATCTTGACTTTTGAATAATGACCTAAAAGACACAGCCCGAAAACATAGAGATCCTTTTCGTTACTGTAATTCTGCCCTCCCGAATAATAGGCATCGGCATCCGCAAGACCGCGCCTATATAATGCCATACCCCCCATGTTCAGGTATGCCCTTATCGCGTGTTCAACGTAATCATGCTGCAGTGAAATTTCAAGACTCCTTTTCAAATCAGCTTCACCGGATACGTCTCCTTCTGCCATACGGGCACAACCGATGTTGTTTAATGCATGGGCTTCAACTTCGGGTTCATTCAGGGCAGCGGCAAGTTCCAGAGCTTTCCGGCCCCACATTATCGCCTCTTGATTATCCTCCCTTATCATATATGTCTGCGATTTATTGCTGAATGCCATCGCAAGGGATTTTCCGGGAATAATTCTTTCGAGAATCTCTATCGCCTTATCGAGATATTCCTCACCTTTAATATCCTGGCAGTTATACCAAAAGGCCCGCGACATCCGCCTGAAAATCTCTCCTTGCCTTTCCGGGTCGGGGTACTTACGCAGAAGTTTTGCAGCAGTTTCACCGGCTTCAATTGATTCGTCGATCTGTCCGGTTAAATAGCACTCATTAGCTTTTCCCTCATACAAAGAAATAAGTGTTTCGGGTAACATGCCGTCCGCAAACCGTAAAGCATTGCTGTAATGGTCGGCGGCAAGACTATGAGCGCCAAGTGCCGAAGCCTGTTTTGCGGCAAGGGGAGCATACTTTATTATTATATCTCTTTCATTAGCTTGAATAGCGTGGTGTACTATTCTAGCGAGAACATCCTGCTGATGGCTGCTTTCAAGGAGCTTCTCAAGCACTTTCCTGTGGATCTGAATGCGTTTCATTTCTGAGATAGAATCAAAAATTGCAGAGCGTGCAAGCTCGTGCCTGAATGACACGAGGTTTTTATCCATTACCAATAATCCTTTACTCAGGCACTGATCCAGACATTCCTCTACCCGGTCGGTGATCTTCCTGAGAAATTCTATTTCTGCTCTGGTCGGGATCACTGAGATTATTTCAAGGAGTCTTCGTGCGTCCTTATCAAGACTGGCAGTCCGCGCCACAACAGCTTCCTTAACACTTAGCGGCACCTCATCATTCTCATACGCCAGTATCTCGGTAACATAAAACGGATTTCCCCCCGTTCTTCTATAGAGATTCTCGTCCTTCACTCCTGCTTCTTCCATGAGAATGGCAACAGCATTCTCAGATAACGGATATAGCCTTAATCTTTTAATTTCGGAGTGGTTCAGATCGGCAAAAACTGATTTGAAAATATTTCCGTGTCCCACTTCTTCATCCCGATAGCTCAGTATAAGCATCACCTTCGATCTGTTTATTCTGCGTGTTAAAAATTTAATAAGGTCAAGTGTAGCTTCATCCGCCCAGTGTATATCTTCTATAACAACTATCTTAAGGTTCGACCCTCTCTGGAGATACTTAAGAAAAGAAGAGAATATGCCGGCGCGGTCTGCCTGGCCAGTCAGTTTAGTTATCAGATCCGAGTTCACCTGGTAGGCGATATCGTAAAGGGGACCCAAGGGTCTTGGAGTGAAGAGATCATCACAGGCACCGAATATCACCTCGGTTCCCGAGTTCAATCCTACTGTGAAGTTTTTTATTAGAGATGTTTTTCCCACTCCCGCTTCTCCTGTAACAAGGACGGTTTTTCCGCCGCTCTCTTTTACGGTTTCGGCCGTCCGCGAAAGTACTTCCAGAAATTTCTCACGTTCTAATAGTTTCATATAATTAACTAATTAATTTAAAATTATTATTTGGGTCGAAAACGATTACTCTAAACCAGGTGGATGGGCTAATATTACGGACTTTAAATCTAATTTCAAAAGCAAATTTTCAGAATTTGTGCTGATGGGCAATTGTTGCGAAATTAGGCGAATTTGCTATTCTGCTAATCCGCCAATCCCCAAATACATTAATCCCCTGATTCCTTCGTGCCTTCGCGTCTTCGTGGCAGCACTTCCCCAATCCGCTAATCCGCCAAATCCGTTAAATTCCCCTACGGATACGAAATCCCCGTCACCTCGTGAGGCACGTACCTCTCCTCCAGTCTGCTTATCTCATCATCAGTGAGATTTAACTTAACCGCGCCGATGGCATCAAGCAGATGCTCCATCTTTGTAGTACCCACAATAGGAGCCGTAACCGCCGGTTTCGACAGCAGCCACGCCAGTGAAACCTGCGCCTGCGAAATCCCCCTTTCCTTAGATATCTCGGTCACTGCATCAACTACTTTCTTATCGTCTTCCTCCGTCCTTTCGTATAATGATTTACCGAAAGCATCCGTCTTTGCCCTTTCCGTATCCGACTGCTTCGGCCAGGGACGTGCTAAATGGCCGCGTGCAAGGGGACTCCATGGTATAACCCCGATTCCCTCTTCCTTACACAAAGGCAACATCTCACGTTCTTCTTCACGATAAAGCAGATTATAATAATTCTGCATCGATACAAATCTTGTCCATCCATGCAGATCAGCCAGGTAAAGCGCCTTTGTAAACTGCCAGGCGAACATCGATGACGCACCGATGTACCTTACCTTGCCGGATTTCACCACATTGTGCAAGGCTTCAAGTGTTTCCTCAATCGGCGTGGTGTAATCCCATCGGTGAATCTGGTAAAGGTCAACGTAATCTGTCTTAAGACGTGTAAGACTATTATCGATCTCGGTGAAAATCTGCTTTCGCGAAAGACCTATACTGTTTACATCCTTCCTCATCGGAAAGAACAGCTTGGTCGCTAATACGATCTCTTCACGCTTCGCGAATTCCCCCAGTGCCCTGCCTGTTATCTCCTCGCTCAAGCCTCCCGCGTACATATTAGCAGTATCGAAAAAGTTTATTCCCTCCTCAACCGCTTTTTTTATTATTGGCCGGCTCTGCTCCTCATTCAGCATCCACTTGCGCGACTGCGGGCTTCCGAAGCTCATACACCCGAGACAAATCCTTGATACTTTTAATCCCGTTTTACCCAGGTTAGTGTACTCCATTTTTCGCACCTCTTACCAGTTTTTATTGAGAATTCAGGAAATATAAAATATTTATTCCTGAACTTCGAAAAGTCCCTCTTTATCTGTGCGCAGCACAGCATGGAAGCAGCAGATTATATTGTGCTCAACTCTTCTTTGATGTTACGGCACTGAATCCTGAGAATATTCTCTGAACACTTCTGCTTTTACAATGAGGACAGGTATGGGTTTTCTTCTTTTCATGCTCGGGGATTGACATATTCTCCGAAAATACTTTGCTGCATTTTTTGCATCGGTATTCATAAACCGGCATATTTTCACCCTCTAAAGTTGTATTACTGTTTGAAAAATCAAAATCATATTTAGTATCTTCCTGAAACTTAAAACAGATGATTCATATAGTAAAAATATACTCTATAAATTAATTGTCAATATAGGTAATAGTATTTTCGGGTTGAACGTAACCTGCAATCGGGAAAGATTGAAGTACCGGAGAACGGATTATCACCGTCCCCCGGTTAAGAGCTGCTAATTATTCTATTACATGCCTGATTTTTCTTCGGGATAAAGAACGACCTTCACTTCATTATCACCCAGGTAGCGAACTGCCGCAGATTTAATATCATCCGCCGTCATGTCATCAACCCAGCGACTGTAATCCAGCATTTCATCCGGGTTATCATTATTCTGAAGGTAGTCTGAAAGCATACCATTCCAATATCCGTTCTGCTTCGAACTGATCTGCAGTTGTCGTTTCTGGGTTTCCTTAACTTTGGTCATAACCGTTTCGTCGGGTCCGAAAGTCCTGATAGAATCCAGTACATTGTAGAAGGCCTTCGTAAGCTCATCCACCCGGTCGGGACTGCAGCCAAACTCAAAGTTTATATCATAATGACTCTGCGGGAACCGGTATATCGCCTTGAAAACACTCACCCCATAAGTACCACTTTTATCTTCTCTAATCGCTTCTCTCAGCTTAATGTTCAGCGCATCCACAAGCGACTGCATCAGGTGTTCGCTTTGTCTGCTGAAATCCATATTCCCGACATACGTAACCTTTACCCCGCTCTTGGGTTCAATCCCCTTCCTTACTTCCTTCAGGACCTCACCTTTTACCTCTTTATATTTAAGATCAACAGGAGCCTCCGTCCTTCCGCCCGACGGCAGTCCTCCAAGATAAGTTTCAATCATTGGTTTGAGTGCGGTCGTATCCAGGTTGCCTGTAAAAATGAAAGTAAAGTCGCCCGCATCTTTAAAGCGGTCCTTAAATACCGCCAGTGCACGTTCCGGATTGATCTCGTCGAGCATTGAAAGAGATACAGGCCGCGACCTGAAATGATAATTCGAAAGCGTCACCTGCATAGTATCGTCAAAGGCAGCCTCGGGATCATTGCTCCTGTTCTGCAGGTATGATCTGAACGTGTTCATCACAGATGAATAACCGCTTGAATCGATCTGCGGAGAGGTGAACCAGGCATAGATAAGCTCGAACATAGTTTCTACGTCTTTCGGACTGGCCGATCCCTGGAATCCTTCCGTATTAAACCCGATATAAGGATAGACTCTCACCAGCTTTCCCGTAAGATATTTTTCAAGCTCGGTTCTGCTGAACCCTGCCAGCCCCGATTGCGATGCAAGTCTCGGAGCATAGTCAGCCGATACAAAATCACTGTCCGGTATGAGAGATGAGCCACCGGGACTAAAAGCAGTAAACACAATTTCATCATTCTTAAAGTCGGTCGGCTTCAGCACAACCTTCACCCCATTTCCCAGCGTCCATTCGGCAGTACCAAGCAGAGTATCCTTTACCGATGATACCACCGGCGAAGGAGCAGGAGGATTTTCAACCAGGGCTTTTGACGACACCTTATCGACATAAGCCGTGAGCTGTTCATCATCTACTTTATTTATCACCGATGCAAGCTCTGCCTCATCGGGAGTTTTAAGTCCTTCCTTTTCCGGAGAATTAACCAGCACCACCCTGTTCCCGGCATCAAGCAGTCCGGCAGCAACTTTGTTCACCTCCTCAAGAGTGATTGAAGGTACTATCTGCTGCGCGAGATCATATGAGTCATCTATCGACATTAAAGGATCGCCGTAGAGAAAATTATCTTCCATCTCACCGATTATCCCCCGTGATTCAGTCTTATCTTTCTCTGCCAGTCTTTTTTCAGCAGCTCTTAAGAACGCAGTTTTCTGTCTCTCCAGCTCAGTAGAAGTAACCCCGAATTCCTTTATTCTTTCGGCTTCACGGAGCAGCGCCTCAAGTCCCCTGTCAATGCCGCCTTCACCTACCATCGCCACAAGGTAGCTAATATCAGCCGCTTTAACGAACCTCTGGCTGCCGGCCTGCGCCATCGCAAAAGGCGGATCGGGGAGTAAGGTCAGTTCACCAAGCCTGTCATTAAGAATACCGTAAAAAAGGTTATGAGCAGTCACTTTCCTGTAATCATCAAGAGTTTTAATTACCTCGGGGTCCCTTGTATAGTACAGAGATACGGTATTGAACCTGGCTTCCTTATCCGAAGCTATTGCGAAGTAAGTATCATCGTGCCTGGGAATTTCAAAGATCTTTCTTTCCCTTTCGGCAGGCGGAGCTGTCAGCTTGCCGAAATGTTCTTTTATAAGACTCTCAATTTTATTTACATCAAAGTCGCCGACCGCAGCAACTCCCAACAGATCAGGCCTGTACCAGTCGTAATAAAATTTCTTGATCGTCTCATAGTCGGCGCCTTCAATTATCTCCTTTTTTCCTATAGTCAGCCTGTCGGCATACCTTGAACCCTTAAAAAGAATGGGCAACTGTTTATCAAGCATCCTCATCTGCGCACCGCGGCCGAGTCTCCACTCTTCCACAACCACTCCCCTCTCCTTATCAATTTCTTCGGAATCAAAGGAAAGATTATGCGCCCAGTCCTCCAGCACGGCAAATCCCTTTTCAAGCACACCGGCAGTATCGGTGGGAACCGTAAGCATGTAAACCGTCTGATCGAAACTCGTATAAGCATTAAGCTCGGGACCGAATTTTATACCCAGTTTTTCCAGGTAATCCACCAGCTCCTGTTTCTTAAAATTCTTCGTACCGTTAAAGGCCATGTGCTCAACCAGGTGCGCGAGTCCGCACTGATTATCATCCTCCAGCACAGAGCCCGCGTTAACGAACAGGCGCAGTTCCGCGCGTTTCTCCGGCTTCTGATTTTTCTGTATATAGTATTTCACCCCGTTATCCAGCGTACCAGTAATAACATCCTTATCTACAGGTAAAGGTTTATCCTGCGGCAGTATAAATGAGGTAAAAAAGAATAAGCAAACGAAAATGATACCCGCTGTTTTTTTCATTGTATTCTCCTTAAATAAAGTTCCCGGGGCTTAATCTCAGAAGGATATGTCATTTCGAGGGAGTCTTCGACCGAGAAATCCTGTTATCCGCCCCAAAAAGAATATGTGCCAGTAAATGCTAAATTACACATTATTATTTAACATAAGCAACCATATAAGAACCATCTGTCGGCGGGGATAATTATAGCAGGTTCTTGCGCCGTCTCTCCTGCTTCACTATATTGTCGTTATGCTAATCCCAAGGCACTGTTGTTTAACAATCTGCCTGTACCTGCTCCTCAATGCGATCTTCATTACTTTCCCGGCTGATGCTCAGCCGCTGATCTTCAACCATCTCACGGTGGAAGATGGTCTCTCGAATAATGAAGTTTACTCTGTATTGCAGGATAGAACAGGCTTTATCTGGTTTGCTGCAGAAGACGGATTAAATCGTTTCGACGGGTACAAATTTGAGATTTTCCGCAGCGACCCGGAAGATTCCGCCAGCATTTCGGATAATAGTATATGGTCATTGATGGAAGACAGTGAGGGTATGATCTGGGCAGGCACAATGGCAGGATTTGTAAACAGGTACGATCCGGCCGAAGGAACTTTTACAAACTTGAGGATTAAATCCGATATCACCGGGAATAACAGCATAACTTCACTCTATGAGGACAGCAGAAAAAATATCTGGATAGGCACCTATAAAGACGGACTGTACAGGCTCGATCGGTCGACGGGTAAAATTGACCACTGGAATCACGATAAGCACGATCCTCAATCCTTAAGTCATAATTATATCCAGGCCATTATCGAAGACAGCCGCGGCAATATAATAACAGGCACTTATATCGGGCTGAATGTATTTAATCCAGGTGAACCGTCAGCAGGCTTCAGGCGATTCTATCACCACCCGGGCGACCCGCACAGTCTCAGCGACAACCTGGTGTGGTCACTCTCCCGATCTAAAACAGATCCGGATATAATATGGGTCTGTACCGCTAATAACCTCACCAGGCTGAATACATCGGACTATAGTATCACGCGGGTGCGTATTCCTAATCCCGACAATCTGCAGTACGGCAGCAGCTGCAATTCGATTATTGAAAGAGTTACTGACAAAGGAGAGATAATAGACATAGCTTCTTACTCAGGACTCATCACCATGGACCTGACGAACGGACACACTAAAAGATATGTCCATAATGAAAACGATGCCGGGAGCCTCATCAACAACCATGTCAACAAACTCATTCAAGACAGATCGGGCGTAATGTGGATCGCCACAGAGAACGGGATCAGTTATGTTACTCCCAAATCGGGATCGTTCAATTCAGGAACAGTTTTCAAAAGTCCCGGTGATCCTCTTAAACTTTTAAGACATATGAACATCACTGCCGTCTGCGCAACGCAGGATGATAAAACCTGGATCGGTACATCGGATGGGCTCTATCTGCTGCCGTCGCTCAATGCCGGTCAACGTCCTGAACGCATCTTACAGTTTAACGGTTATCATATCTGGTCGCTTGCATCAGCAGGTAATGATGTCTGGGTCGGTACATTCGGTAAGGGATTAAGTCAGTATAATTATGTACAAAATTCAGTAACAAAAAGAGATATCAGTGATCCCGGGATCCGTACACAGTCCCTTTACTATAATAAAACCGTACTTGCAGACAGCAGGGATCATATCTGGGTAGGCTATTGGGGCATCGGTGTATCCAGGATCGACCGTTCGACCGGCGAGTTCACTATCTTCCTTAATGATCCCGAAGACCCTAAAACTATCAGTCATAATGATGTATGGGTGATCGAAGAAGACAGGTTCGGAAGGATATGGCTTGGAACGGCAGGCGGAGGTCTTAATCTGTTTGAAGATAAGGACGGAGGGATCTTTCATCACTGGGTAAGGACGGATGAGGGCAGTCCCCTGCTAAGCAGCAATAATATTTACTCTATTTATATAGAAGAACAGACCGCAGATAATGCCAGCGGCATAACCATCCTGTGGATTGGAACAAGCAGCGGACTCAACAGGGTTGAGGTTAGAAATGAAGGCGATGGTTCGGGGCTCTACAACCCGCAGTTAAGAGGCCGCTCCTACTCAGTTAAAGACGGTCTGCCCGACAATTCGATCAACAGCATCCTTAGTGATGCATCCGGAAATCTCTGGCTCGGTACAGGGTCGGGTATTTCGTTATTTGATATTAAGAAGCAGACTTTCACTAATTTCAATTCTGCGGACGGAATAAACGGTTTAAAGATGAATCCCGAAGCGGCACTGAAGACTGCGGACGGCCTGCTGCTGTTCGGCAGTACCCGGGGCATCAACATATTCGATCCGGATAAAATTAAGCTGTCAACTTACAAGCCCCGCATAGTCATTACTGATTTCCAGATCTTCAACAGATCGGTGGATACGGGACCCGGATTTCCCCTCGAACGAAGCATTCATACCGCTGATAAAATTACCCTGTCACATGATCAGGATGTTTTCTCGTTCGAGTTTGCGGCACTCGACTATAATTCCCCGCAGTCGGTCAGGTACGCATACATGATGGGAGGCTTCGATGAAGACTGGGTGCAGAGCGGCTCACGGCGGTTTGCCACATATACCAACCTTGATCCCGGCCGCTACATATTTAAAGTTAAATCGACCAATGCGGACGGAGTGTGGAATAATGATTTTACCTCACTAACAATTATAATAGACCCTCCCTGGTGGAAAACCTACTGGGCGTACGGCCTCTATTTTATTTTGATCCTGGCGGGACTATTAAGCATACGGCAGTTTGAAATAAACAGGACCAGGCTGCGCAATGAATTGAAGCTGCGGGAATTCGAGGTAAAGAAAAAATCTGAACTGGAGGAAATGAAATCGAGGTTCTTCGCAAACCTCTCGCACGAATTCAGAACACCGCTTATGCTCATTAAAGGTCCTCTCGAGCAGCTGAAGAACAAAAAGGATGAAAAGATCCATTCCGAAAACCTCGAATTGATTGAGAGAAACAGTACACGGCTCGGCAAGCTGATCGACCAGCTTCTGGAGTTATCAAAACTCGAAAAGGCTTCCATACCTGTGAAAGCTAAAAAGCAGGATCTGATCCCACTGCTGGCCGGACTAATATCCTCCTTCGATTCTATCGCCGCACAAAAAAATATTATACTGGAAAGGCAGTACGGATCCGGTCCCTTTCTATGCTGGGTCGATAATGACAAGTTTGAAAAGATAATAAACAACCTCCTCTCGAACGCTTTCAAATTTACTCCTGAGGGCGGGAAAGTAACAGTTACACTGACCGAAGAAGCAGAACAAGGGAACCGCAGTGCAGTAATAAATATATCCGACAGCGGCGAGGGCATTCCCGAAGACAAGCTTGATAAGGTTTTCGAGCGCTTCTACCAGGTAGATAACTCCATTAAGCGCGCCTACGGCGGATCGGGAATAGGACTTGCGCTGGTAAAGGAACTCGTGAACCTGCACAAGTGGGATATCGCGGTCACCAGCAGGCAGGGATCGGGTACCGAATTTACGCTCATCATACCAATGGGAAGAGAGTACCTTAATCAAGGCGAGATGCTGATAGACGGGACTCCGGATACCTCCGCTGGGCCCGCAGCCGGTTCCGATAGAAATGTGAGAAAAGATACAACTGTACAGACAGCCGCCGCGAAACAATCCGGCAGCAGGAACGGGAACAAGCCGCTCATACTTGCTGTTGACGATTCCGAAGATGTAAGAAAATATCTTACAGGGCTGCTGCTCGACGACTATAACGTTATCGGGTCGGCCAATGGTGAAGAAGGGCTAATCTCAGCTGCCGAGAACATCCCGGATTTGATCATCAGCGATGTAATGATGCCGTCCATGGACGGAATGGAGTTCTGCAGTAAGATCAAATCTAACTGGCAGACCAGCCACATCCCCGTTATCCTTCTTACAGCAAGAGCCTCTTCCGAAAGCAGGATTGAAGGACTTGAAACCGGGGCCGACGATTACCTCATCAAACCATTCGATTCAAGAGAATTGCTTACGCGCGCAGCTAACCTTATTGAACAGCGGAAGCGATTGAAGGAGAGGTACCTGAAAGAAAGTGATTCAATTACCGAAAGCGGCGGACTTAATAAGGCAGATAAAGAATTCCTGGAAAAGACTGTTGAAATTATAAAAAGGAATATCTCAAAAACCGACTTCAGAACAGAACTCCTTGCCAAAGAACTATACATCAGCAGAACGCAGCTCCACAGGAAGATATTATCAATAACGGGGATGGCGCCGGGAGAATTTGTAAGAACGATCAAACTGAAGCGAGCCGCCGATATATTAAAAGAAGGGAAACTTTCCGTAACACAGGCAGCGTACGAGATCGGGTTTTCCAGTCCCGCCCAGTTTTCCCGTGCCTTCGTTAAATATTTTAACTGTCCCCCTTCCGAATTTGCTTCCCGTTACAGAGTTTAACCCAACGTTTCACGTCAATCTAGCGCACTCTGCGACAAAACAGCAAGATCCTGCAACAAACGGGTTAGCTGAAACACTCCCGTAAAGTTATCTTTCCGGCAGTTTACAGACAAAAGCCCTTCACCAGATGAAAATTAAAAAATCAGAAAGCTCCGGCAATTCTGCCGAAGAGATCAACAAACGCGAACGGCTAGCCAGCCGGCTCATAATATTGATTTCCATAATTGTCGGTATTCTCATAACCATCTTACTTACAGGCGTACTGGAAGCAATTGGCTAGAAACATAAAATGAAGAAACATTAAAATCAGGATAAAATTATGAAAAGATTTCTTTGTTCAGCGGTAATTTTATTATTCGCTTTTCCTTTAACGGCACAGATACTTAACGGCGGATTCGAGAACTGGGCTTCGGGGGAACCTGCAGGCTGGTTTACAAATAATATTGCCCAATTATCAGCTTACCCGATCACTCAATCATCTTTCAGTCACAGCGGAGCATCTTCACTGAAAGGAGAGGTTGTGTCCGTAGATGTGGGAGGTCAGCCGTATCCTTATGCTCCCAGTCTGAGCTCAGGTGATTTGAACGCCAATTATTTTTCGTTTCATTCCAAACCAGCAGTAATAAAAGGTTACTATAATTTTCAGCCTATGGGGGGCGACGGGCTCCAGGCAAGCATTATAATAGCAAATGAATCGACGGTACTGGCCGCGGGCGAAGTTTTAACCTTCACTCCTACCGGTCCGGGATTTCAGGAATTAGTATTTAATATGATCTATGCCGACACCGTAAGTCAGCCCTCTCTTATTTATATATTTTTTACAATTGTGCCTCCGGCCGGCGGAAACAACCCGCATATCGGCAGTGTCTTCTACCTGGATGACCTCCCCAAAGTCACTCTTATAAAGCCCGCAGAAGAGGCCGATCTTCCATCGCAGACGGTATTCATCTCAGGTGAAACGGATACAATTAAATGGAATTCCGGCGGAGCCGAGTATGTTAATATAGCTTACAGCATCGATGAGGGCGCATCCTACCAGAATATTTCCACTAATTATCCCGGCGATTCAAGCAGGTACTTCTGGAATGTTCCCGGCAGCATAGATCCCACCAGGAAAGCCAAAATACGACTTACCGATTCATATTCAGGAAGAGAAGTACAGAGCATCAATTTTACAATTAAACCATGGCAGCTTACAAGATTAACCGCAGGCGATGAGCTTGAACTTTTCGAACCAAACGAGGATGGATGGAACTTCTCGAACGCCCGGAGTTATATATGGCCGCCGTCCTGGTGGTCACAGTTTAATTATGTCTATCCTGTAAGGGGAACTGATCCTAATACCGGGGAGTATTATCCCTGGTACAATGCCTCGTTTGCTTCCGCTGACCCGGAAGACTTTCCCGACTGGGAACTTTTTGTTGATGTATTTGGAACTTCAGCCTGTTATCTGGCTCCCCGTGCGTATAATGAACTAGCCACTACGAGGTGGGGCGGACTTATCTTCGGGATCAAATCAGATTGGGGCGGATCCTGTTTTGGTTTCGCAATATCCAGTCTGCTCGCGTTCTATCATAAAGGTGAACTGCTTAACAAATTTCCTGAAATAGGAAACTTTACAGATTTAATTACTGTACCGCTTGATAATTTTTCAAGTTATATCGTAAATTATTATTTCCAGTATCAGTTTTCAACAAGCAATATGCTCTACAAGGTATCCCATATAGCCGATTCACCAAGGGACTTACTGGCAGGGCTTAAGGCGATGTTCCGGAAGGAAGATGGGGACGGCAGGGCTCTGGCATTTTTCAATAATGATATTCTTGATGGCGGCGGTCATGAGGTTACCCCCTACAAACTTGAAAGACTCGGCTCGTCCTCCGTCTTTAACCTGCATGTTTATGACAGCAGAGCCCCCGGAAGTTCAGCCCAAATAATTCAGGTTGACTCAGGTAAAAATCAATGGGTAGATCTGACCGGGTTAGGCTGGGGAACCGGGGTAGTAGGCTGCTATCTTGAAGAAGAAAGCGGAGAATTCCTATCACGAGCTGATCTCTTCAGACCGGCACTAACCTCCGGTCCCGGCTCAAAACCGGCAGGCATCTCTTATGCATCAATTTATAACCCGAGCAGCTGCGGAATCACCATAGAATCTTCATCCGGCAGTCGTATCGGTTACCAGGATAGTTCAGTTATAAATGAAATTTCGGGGGCAACACCCATCATTCCGAGAACAGCCTCCTTACATCCCCCTATCGGTTACTTTGTACCTGAAGATGAATATTCCATCGATCTGAACAATTTTTCCGATTCCAGCTTATATGTTTATTTTATTTCCGATTCTAGCGTTTATAAATATTCCAGGTCCGATGCGTCCGCGGGTGAAAACGATCTGCTTAAGATGAGCAGCAACGGCGTAACTGCAGCCAATCCCGATGCTGTTCCGAAGCTTACCAGACTAGAAACAATAATTACCAATGACACAATTTCCAACAAAGTATTTTCTCTGGAGAATGTGCAGGTATCTTCCGGAGATTCCGTCCTGTTCCGGGAAAAAGACCGCAATGAACTTGTCATTAAAAACTTCGGCGAAATGATGAATTATGATATGCAGGTTAGAATGGAGTCTGATCAGGGGTTATCATTTTTCCTACACTATTCAGTTCAATTACTGCCAATTCAGCCCATCAAATCGTGCCCGACTGGAATAACCTCGAGAACAATCCCGTTAAGATCCTGATCGACCTTGGCAACGACGGCACGATCGACGACTCCCTCTTTGTGAATAATCAGACCGTGGGAACTGAGAACACCTTCACCGGGATCCCGGCAGAATACAATCTGCTGCAGAACTACCCCAACCCGTTCAACCCGGCTACCACTATTACATTCGACCTACCTGAACAGTCGCGGGTAAGTCTCACTGTCTATAACATCCTGGGGGAGCAGGTCGCATCTCTTGTAGATGAGGTAAGGGAAGCAGGCCGTCACCAGGCAGTGTTTGATGCCTCAGGATTTTCAAGCGGAATTTACTTCTACCGTCTAAGTACAGATAGCTACACCGAAACCAGAAAAATGCTTTTAATCAAATAATAAATAAAGGAGTAAAATGAACAGAATAATTTCCAAAGCTTTGGTGATACTTACGGTTATGGGAAGCAGTCTTTTCCCGCAGGTACAATTTATACAGCACCAGGTAACGAACACTGCCACGAATGTAGAGGAAATGTACGCTGCCGACATAGACGGCGACGGCGATATTGATGTGCTTTCAGCAAAACCTATTGCCGACGAGGTAACCTGGTATGAGAATAACGGCAATGAAAACTTCACAGCTATAGTGATCTCTACAGAAGCCGACGGTCCAAACGACGTTTACGCCTACGATATGGATAGCGACGGCGATATGGATGTACTTTCCATGTCCCGCGAAGACGACGAAGTAGCATGGTACGAAAACGACGGCAGTCAGAATTTTACGTACCATTCAATATCAACTGATGCAGACCGCGGTAACTCGATCTTCGCGGTTGATCTCGACAGCGACGGCGACGCGGATGTTATCGCCACATCCCCGTTTGACGACAGGATACTCTGGTTTGAAAACGACGGCAGTCAGAATTTCACCAAACACTCTGTAGTTACCAGTATAGAAGACCCTGCCTGTGTATACGCAATGGATGTTGATATGGACGGAGATATTGATATATTCGCTTCTTTCAGTCCCTACATATCCTGGTTTGAAAATGACGGCAGCGAGAACTTTATCCGTCACGATATCGACTCCGACGTTGTAGGTGCACTTGAAGTATACCCTGCCGATATAGACGGCAACGGGGATATCGATCTAACCTCGGCATCCTTCAACCAGGATAAGATCGCCTGGTATGAAAACGACGGAAATCAGAATTTTACAACTCACATTCTCTCCACCACTTCCGATTACGCTTATTCCGTTTACGCTGCGGACGTTGACAACGACGGAGATATGGATATACTTTCGGCATCGCGTGAAGACAACACCATAGCGTGGTTCGAGAACGCCGGTAACGAGAACTTCACCTGGCACCTTATCAGCGACCAGGCAGTAAAAGCCGTATCCGTTATGGCAATGGATATAGACGGCGACGGCGACACCGATGTACTCTCCGCCTCAGCATTAGACAGCGAAATAAACTGGTACGAAAACCTGACGCTGACTGAAGTCAGGCCGGCATCCACGGAAACGCCTTCCGGGTTCAGCTTAAGGCAGAACTACCCGAATCCCTTCAACCCGGCAACAACAATAACATACAGCATACCGCGGGAGTCGTTTGTAGAGATCAAAGTATTTGATTTAGAAGGAAGCGAAGTATCCGTCATTGCAAACGAGCGTCAGCCGGCAGGGACATACACGGCGGAATTCAGTGCGGCTGCACTCCCCAGCGGAGTATACTTTTACAGGATCAGGGCCGGCAGCTTCACCCAAACAAGAAAAATGATTCTGCAAAAGTAAACTTTAATAAACTAATTAACGGAGAGCAAAATGATTCGAAAAATGTTAGCAATAATAGCAGCTGCAACCGGACTTTCCGGGGCTTTAATTGCCCAGTCGACCGGCCCGATTCTTTATTTTCCTTTTAACGGGAATTCCGATGACGAAAGCGGCAACGGAAACCATGGAACCGTTATGGGTGCTGTACTCACGGAAGACAGGTTCGGGACCGCAAACAGCGCTTACATGTTTAACGGAACTGACAATCATATAGACTATCCTGTATTATGGGCTGCTCCCCCAACGGCTTTATCATTGTCCGCCTGGTTAATGGCGTCATCCGAAAACGAGGGAAAAATCATATATCATGGCGACAGAGGCGAATTCCAGCTGTTAGCTATCGGTGATACTGCAGAGGCAGCAGTACATCTGACCTCCGGATGGTTTTTCACTGTCACGGAAATAACCCCCGGCGATTGGCATTTTCTTACAGCCGTATGGGAAAAAGGTAATCAACTGGTATTATATCTCGACAACGAACCAGTGGATACAATTGGGGTTCCCAACAAGGACCTGATTGATTCTGGTCCGGATTACCCCCCGTCTGTCGGAAGCTACAGGCAGACCGGCGGATATTACTTCGGCGGTGTAATTGATGAAGTAAGAGTATACGATAGGGCGTTAAGTATCGATGAAATAGATTCGTTTTATAACGAGGGAAACACCTCTGTGGAAGAAAGCGGATCAGAAAGTACAGAAAGCTATACGCTATACCGCAGCTACCCGAATCCATTCAACCCAACAACCAGTATCAGGTGGCATACCGCGGCCGGCACTTGGAACACACTCGAAATTTACGATATGCTGGGGAACAAAGTTGAAACGATTGTCGACGAATACAAACCTGCAGGTACATATGAAGTTAAGTTTGCGGGCAGCCATTTAGCAAGCGGAGTATACCTGTGTCGTTTGAAAGCCGGCAAATTCGAAGCGACTGAGAAATTAATGCTCATAAAATAATTTTTTGAATCTGATGTCTTAATACTGCACTCCGTTCAGTGCCCCCGGCCGGTGAATGCAATAAACTACCGGGGGTTATTTTTATACGACTGCCACTGTCATCATCCCGCCATTGTCATTGCGAACGAAGTGAAGCAATCCCCTACCTTACAGCCCACCGAAGCCGTTGACGTCCAGTAAACCTTCTTCTTATACGAAGTTCCGCCTGCAAGAGCGATATAAATTACAGGAGAAGGATCCTTTGCCAGTAGCTTTTTCGTCTCCAAGTCCGGAAGCACATCAATCTCATACACGCTGTCCGACTCCGGTTCAGGAACCTGCACCATCAGCGGTGTAATACTGCCGCCCGACTTCCCGAAATAAAGATAAACGAACAAAGCAGCCGGGAAAGATAGGCAAGGATTCCCGGGACACAGGAACGAAAGAAGGATCATTTCATTTTCAACTGACGCCGAATTCAGTTTAAGGAACTGATCCGGCGGAGTAATAACATTTAAAGTACTCAGCGAACCCTCGCGGGCAAGCCTGGTATTCATCGACACCAGCTTCTGGTAAGAATTTGATCCCCGCACCTTAGCCGCCGTCCATATCCCCTTAAGCACGGGCACAGAATTAACGACAGACGCCAGGCTGTTAGCTGCGGCAAAATTTTTCCGCGTATTAAAGGCTTTTTTTGAATCGGGGATCTTCTGGTTTACAGGTATTGCATAAGCTATGTTCTTTCCGTTGCGGGTTCTGAACATCATATTATCAACCCGTCCGTGAAGATCCCCTATGGCAGAGGATTTACGATGCGCCATAATATTTCCCTTATTTGTTCCCCCGAAATATACAACTTTTATGCTCGGGATTGAAGCGGTGGTGGGCCGTATCTGAGACGCTGAAGGATCCCACGTTTTGATCACAAAAAATGGTGTCCCCCGCGCATGAATATCTATTGCATAGAATAGTAAAATATATTAGTTTTAGAACTCTCAAAAGAGAAAATGCTGGCGTAGCTCAGCTGGTAGAGCAGCTGATTTGTAATCAGCCGGTCGGCGGTTCAAATCCGTCCGCCAGCTCAAAAAACCCCAAAAATGAAATATTTCCGGGGTTTTTCTTTTTGTTAATTCACTCATCATCAGGAAAATAATTACCCGTTTCATAATACTCCTTTCCTGTTTAAATATATCTTTTACCAGGAAAAGAGGCGGTTTATGGAACAGACAATTTGATTGTAGTGGAAAAACTTAATTTTATTTTCTGTGATTTTATTTCCAAACCTGTAGAAACATTCCTTTTGTAATTCTTAATTTTTAATCCGGCGATGTTGCTTATTATTCACAAATATTCTTAAATTTAAATGTTGTTATACTTCTCTATTTAATTACCGGTTGTTTAATCATTTATCAGGGGATATATGAAACAACGGGAGAATACGGTTTTTGAGGATGATCTTTTTACCTCTCCAATTGCTACATCCTCATCCAACATCATACGTAACTTCGTGACCACATTAATCTTCTTTTTCTTTTCGCAGAATATCTTTCCGCAGTTTACCACACCGGTCTTTGAGAATATATCAATTGAAGACGGGCTGCCGGGAAACAGTGTTAATTGTATCATTCAGAATCATCCGGGTTATTTACAGTTGAGTACTCAAAATGATATTTCGGGTAATTTAGAAGGTCGGATAATTGATACTACAGGTAATTATTTAGAAGGGGCATACGGGCACGAAAAAGATGATCCTTCTCAGGTAAGCTATGGGGGAGAGAAATCTCCCCTAGGACTTGCACATTCATAAATATGAGGCCATCATATCTACCGGGATAATCAAAAGTTCCTTCCTTACAATCGCACAGAAATATGTTACCTATCTTAAACCATGTGTTATTGAACTTCATATCATAGCCCAGATTTTACTGTCTGTTTTGTACAGGCAGAGTGGTTAGAGAGTGTTTAGAGTGGGGATGGTGTATGGGTATACAAATCTGCGTATGTGTCGCCGCGACACGGCTAAAAAAATAGTCATTGCCTCATATATTAATAACTTACGTCGCTAAAGCGGCCAGAACATATTGGTGCGAATGCACCGCGGAATAACATAGGCTGCGCCTCTAACGCGACTGGGGAGCCTATCTTCAGTTTTTTTAATTTTATTTCATATTTGTCATTCTGCTTCACTATATTGCCCAAAAGCCGTTCAAACGATGAAAAAGAGGTATGTATATGAAAACCCTGCTTACCTGCTGCCTTTTTCCGCTTATATCAACGATCCTGATTGCCCAGCCGTCATACCTGGACCAGCCTGAGCAATTTCCGTTTAGTAACGAAGACGCGAAAGGCGCCGCTATTGCGCTTTCAGCTTCTGTAATAGGGTTTGCTTATGAAAGCTTTGATTCACTGTTATTTTCAACCAGCGGGGACAGCGGTAAGACATGGACCAGCCCTGCAGTGATTCTATCAGGAAATATTGGTATTATTTCGGTTACCGGGGTGAAAACAAATTCAGGCAGGGTAATTTTCATCTGCTTTTTGTTTGACAACTCTCTGGAAACTTATCAATTAAGGATGGCATATTCCGATGATTTAACCGTATGGTCTACAACCACTATCAGTGATGTTCCTTATTTCTATTTTACTATGAGTTTAACTTGTACGAATGATGGTAAACTCTGGCTTTGTTATACCAGGCATAATGATAATAGTGGGTGGGATTTATTTTACATTACAAGTACAAACGACGGAGCGGCGTGGAGTAATGAGAATTTATTTCTGTCCGATCCAGGTAATAGATTAGACGGAACAATAGTATCCGGTTCATCTGGTGAACTTCTGGCTTTTTACAGTGAAAGTACGGGCAACGATTGTAATGTATACGAAATGGCGTCTTTTGACGGGGGAAAGTACATGGACTTCTCCGGTACCCGTGGTAAATTCCGGTTTATTTGAAGACGATGCAGTGATCTTAAAACAGTCCGGGAACACTCTCTGGCTTTTCTACAGCATACTTAATCCGACAAATCTATTATCCGGTTATGATCAGTCAGATATCCAGTACGTTGTAAGCAGCGACGGCGGGAATACTTGGGGAGCAGCTGAACGGTTTACATATTATTCTGGGAAAGATTATATCTCGAATGTGGTTTTACTGTCCGGAAAACCATTTGTTTTATTTTCTTCTTCACGCTGGAGAAATTCTGATTTTAGAACAAACCTCTGGTATGGTTTAATAGGAAAAACAGAAGACAGTAATCCTCCTCCCGCAATGATATATTATAGCCTTAATGCGGCACAGGCTGAATTATCAGCCGTCGTCAGGGCTTTTGTAGATGATGAATCAGGAATAGCGGATGTAAAAGGTGAAATTTTTCTAAACAATGTTTCGCAGGGATTTGTCCAGCTGTATGATGACGGTATGCATAATGACTCACTGGCGAACGATAATATCTGGGGGACGACTATTGGTCCATATAATTACGAAGATACAATTTCAGTGACATACTCAATAACAGATATCTCAGATAACACTGTTAATAATTTTGGAGGCTGGTTCTCACCCGCTCCGGTTCATAATGCGGGGGATTTAATATTATCTCTGCGCAGCAATTCCCAGATAGCAGAGGAATTTTATTACGGGACAAGTGCTTTCTGGCATGGATATGACTATCTATATCTTGGGGGTCTATGGATAGGGGCAGATATTTCCGGCGAAAAACGAGTAATGAATAAAGATTATTATGACGAAGACTGGTATAAAACAGAGGGTTCAAAAGTGACAATGATGCCGGGTAATTCTGATCAGGGTTATGATATGTTTTATGATGACGGATCGACTGCGCCGTCACCAATTGGTTTGGCAGTTCACCAGAAGACATACCAGTGGAGTGATCAGGGACGCGATGATTTTATCGTATTTAAGTACATAATTAAAAACACAACTTCTGGTAATTTAGATAATCTTTATGCTTCTTTATGGTTAGATCCGGATATTAGTACTGAGACTTTGGCTTATGATGATCTTGGTGGGTATGATTCCGGCAGAGGAATGGTTTATATGTATGATTCTTCCGGTAATCCGGGCGGGTATCTGGGATTAAGGTTGTTAACCGGAACGCCTTCCACCGCTTATTTATACACCGTTCCTGATCCTCAGACAGATGAGGATAGATTTCAGTATATGACAAGCGGTATTATGCCAGATCTGTCAACTGCCGGTGATTACCGGATGCTTCTTGTTTCGCCGCTGTTCTCTCTTGCACCGGGGAATTCTGATACGGCAGCTTTCGGACTGGTAATGGGAGAAGGTTTAGAGGAGCTTCATGCAAATGCGGATACAATGAAAGCGTTATTTGATGTTTATCTTGTTGGTAACAATGTTGGTGAGGTTATTTTACTGCCGGATAAATTTAATCTTTCCCAGAACTACCCGAATCCATTCAATCCGGGTACAAAAATAAAATATTCTGTTCCGCAAACATCCCGGGTTCAGATAAAAGTGTTTGATATTCTGGGAGATGAAATTGTAACACTTGTAAATGAAGAAAAAGCGGCTGGTATTTATGAGGTATCCTGGAACGCAGCTAATCTGCCAAGCGGAGTTTATTTCTATCAACTGACAGCCTCGCCTGGCGGCGGGCAGGCAGGCCGTTTTGTGCAGACAAAGAAGATGATTTTGATGAAATAGTGCCATTTGGCACCTCAAAAATGGATAAATTAAATAAAACAATTGAGGTGCTAAATGAAAATCAAAAGAAGAGCCTTAAACAGACAACAAATAAAAAGTTCGGAAGGAGAGTTCATCTGGGAATTAGAAAACTCATATGAACTCTCTCCGAAAATCAGTCAACTGATATTGTGGACAGCAAAAGAATGTTTACTGAAAGAGAACAGTTTAAGAGAAGGTCAGATAGAAGTAACAGCCATAGAGATTGAAGAGCGGGCAGGAAAAACGATTGAAAAGATGGAGAAGAAAAGGATAAGGATAACAATAGATAATGGGATAGAAGATCTGGAGATACGGCAGGAATATGGAAGAATAGAGCTAAGGAGAAAAAAGATAATAAGGATAACAGAAGAAGCGTTAGAACAAAGAGCAGTATTAAGCCAGGAAGATATAAATAAAATATTACAGATAAGTATAAGAACGGTAAAAAGAGACATAGCCTTCATCAGGAAAGAAGGAATAGAAGTAATAACCAGAGGTTATTTGCATAATATAGGAAGAGGACAAACACATAAAGTAAAAATCATCGGTATGTACTTAGACGGAAATACGTATAGTGAAATAAAATTAAAAGCAAGACATTCAACAGGAGCGATAAAAAGGTATCTGGAGAGTTTCACAAAAGTATTGATGGCACAGAGGAAAGGGATATATAGAATAAAGGATATTAGTGCCGTAACCGGGATAAGTGAAACACTGGTAAAACAATACAATGAATTGATAAAAGAGAGTAAAAAAGATAAAACAAGGGCAGAGAATCTTAAGCTGTTAATGGAAAGAAATAGTTACCGGGAGCATATAAAAAAAACAGTCAGGAAGCATTCAGAGCCTCTGGCAGCTATGATGGGAGGCTTGTTATGAGTTTAAATCCGACAAGAGACCGGTATGAAAGCATAAACAAGAGGAACTTTCATCAGGCAATAGTAAACCTGCTGGAGAATGAATATAAAATATTAGGCTCAAGAAAAGTACTGGATATGTTGGCAGATGATATAGAAAATCTGCACAGGGAATATTATCCCTCAAGTAACCAGGTAGGGTTTGGCGAAATAGTTTTCAGAACGACAAAAGATGACGGACAGAGACAGAGCTATGGAAAGAAGACAGAGGATTACGCATCAGTAACGGTAGTTCTGCCACTGATAACCAGAGAAGATGTGGAAAGAAGAATATACTATAAGAAGGGAGACCGAAACAGTAACTATAAGCACAGAGAAGCAAGGGATATAGAGACGATGGTAAGGTTATTAAAGGCAGCAAAAGTGCAGGGAGGATTATTAAGTGGAGCAGAGCTGAGCGTTCTGATGAACAGAAGTCTTAGTACAATAAGAAAATATTTAGATGCTTACAGAAAAAAGACCGGAGAAATCCTGCCGCTGAAGGGATATGTTTTAGACCAGGGAAGTCTGCCGACTCATAAAGGAATAATAATAAGTTTATATGAACAGGGAATTTCTCCAGCTGATATAGTGCTTAAAACAAGTCACAGTCAGGATGCAGTAGACAGATATATAAAACATTATACGCAGGTGAAGCAGTTGATAAAAAAAGGAATGGATGAAGTGGCAATAAAAGAAATAACCGGAAGATCTATAAAAGTTGTAAGAGAATATATTAAGTTATATCATGATCTAAATCCTGGTGCAAAAACAAAACAGTAAAAATTATCAGGTGCCAAATGGCCCTATAGTAAATAATATCTCTGTTCAGTTATACCATATATAATTAAAAGAAAGTGCAACAGCTTTCCCTTTTTTATTTCGTCGATGTCACGGTTTTATCGCGACAGATATTATATAGCTGGTAAATACCGATTCCTTTGACTTTAATTGAAATTATTTACTATTTGAAGTGGTAATTTCTCTCTACTCCGTGAGGGCAAGAGTTTTAGAGCAAGGTTATCGTTACTTACCGAAAATACACACCGAATACTCTCCCGAAGCAGACATGTGAATAATAAATATTTCTAATTCAATGGAGTTTTTATGATCGGGAAAAATATTTCTCATTATAAAATCCTTGAGTTGCTTGGCTGCGGTGGAATGGGTATCGTTTATAAAGCAGAAGACATTAAACTACATCGCACAACAGCTTTAAAATTCCTTCCACTTGAACTTACCTCCGATACCAAAGCAAAGGACAGATTTATTCGGGAAGCGCAGGCTGCTTCTTCACTCCAGCATAATAATATCTGCACAATACACGAGATAGATGAAACAGATGATGGACAGTTATTCATCTCAATGGATTATTATGAAGGAGAAACTTTAAAGAAAAAAATTAAACGTGCATCATTGAGTTTAGATGAAATAATAGAAATAACAACACAAATAGCAGAAGGTTTAAAAAAGGCACACGAGAATGGTATAATTCACAGAGATATAAAACCAACAAACATATTTATAACAAAAGAAGGCATCGTAAAAATATTAGACTTTGGATTAGCAAAAAAAATAGATCATAGTCAAATTACCAGGGTCGGAGTAAAATTCGGAACAACAGAATATATGTCCCCCGAACAATTAAAAGGGGAAAAGGTTGATCAAAAAACAGATATATGGTCTTTAGGAATAATCCTTTATGAAATGCTGGCCGGACAATACCCATTTCAAGCAGATTATGAACAGGCGATAATTTATTTAATCCTAAATCAGGAACCTGAGGATATTAGAAAATTTCGTGAAGATATACCGGATAAGTTACTCAGAATTGTAGAAAGATCGATCGCAAAAGAAAAAGAAGACAGATACGATAATATGATATCTATGTTTGAAGACTTAAGAAAGACTAAAACACAAGAGGAAATTCATTCTTCAGAGTTTGAAATCCCGGCACCCAGACCATCAAATTCAATAGCGGTTTTACCATTTGTAAATATAAGTGCTGACCCTGATCAGGAATATTTTTGTGATGGATTAACAGAAGAATTAATTAATTCATTATCAAAAGTAAGTGATTTAAAAGTAGTAGCCCGTACTTCAGCATTTACTTTCAAAGGTGAGAACCAGGATGTTAGAAAAATCGGGAAAAAGCTTGATGTCAGAACAGTCCTTGAAGGAAGCGTAAGAAAATCCGGTAACAGTCTTCGTATTACTGCACAGCTTATTAACGTTATGGATGGTTATCATCTTTGGTCTGAAAGATTCGACCGTGACTTAAAAGATGTTTTTAAAATACAGGATGAGATTTCACTTGCTATAGTCAATGTATTGAAATTAAAACTTCAGGAACACGAAAAAGCGAAAATAGTTAAACGCTATACTGATAATATTGAAGCTTATAATCTTTATCAGCATGGAGTATATTTTTTCAATCAATTTAATTTTGATTTATTTAACAAAGCGATTAATTACTTCCACCAGGCACTTGAAAAAGACCCAAACTATGCTGTTGCCTATTATGGATTAGGAGCTTGTTATTTCTGTCTGGCTTACTTTGGTGTTAATAAAACCAGCGATGTAAAATCAAAAATGAAGAAGTATATCGAAAAAGCATTGGAAATTGATGAGAATTTAAGTGAAGCCTATGATATGCTGGGCTTGTTCAATGCATGTTTTGAATGGAAATGGACCGAGGCAAAAACAGCCTGGCAGCGTAGTATAGAATTAAATCCTAACGGTACGATGGCACTGTCTAATTATAGTCTTAACCGATGTTCATGGAAAGATTTCGATTTTGAAAGAAAATTAGTTGAGAGAGCAAAAAGTATAGATCCACTCTACGATTATGGGGAATTCTGCGCGGCTCTGCCTGATTTCTGTACATTTAAATTTGATCTTGTAATTGAACGTCTTTCAAAATACCTGAAGTTAGATCCTCCTTTCTGGTGGGGTTTGTGGACCCTTTGGAGGGCGTATTCCTTGAATGGGAACAAGGAAAAAGCTGTAGAGGCTTGTAAAAAATCATATATAATAACCGGTAGAAAAGTTATTGCCGATATAATGGAAAAAGCTGGTATTGATAATGCTTTTCAATCAGCGGCCGGGACTTTAGCGGAATATTATCAAAGTAACTATACCTCACCTTATGATATAGCAACATTATTTATTCACGCCGGAAAGAAGGAAGAAGCTATTCACTGGTTGAATACTTCGATTGAAGACGTAGATCCAAGATTGCACTTTATAGACGTAGATCCGGATTGGCAAAGTATAAGAAACGATGAACGCTTTATAAAATATCTTAAGACAATTGGTTTTAGATCATGATTGGGAAGATTATTTCACATTATACAATTAAGGAGAAGCTTGGCGAAGGCGGAATGGGTGTAATCTATAAAGGTGAGGATCTCAGACTCAATAGAACTGTTGCTCTTAAAGTTTTACCTGAATCATTTACAAAGGATGAGGACTCAAAACGAAGATTTATTTTTGAAGCTCAGTCTGCCTCTTCACTTCAGCATAATAATATCTGTACAATTCACGAAATTGATGAAACATATGACGGACAATTTTTTATTGCAATGGATTATTATGAGGGAGAGACACTAAAAATTCGGATTTCCCGTGGGCTAATAGACGTAGATGAAATAATTAATATAATTACACAAATAGCCGAAGGATTAAAACAGGCACACGAACCACGGAATTATCCATCGGGATATAAAACCTGCAAACATATTTATAACAAAAGAAGGGATAGTAAAAATATTAGACTTTGGGTTAGCGAAGAACATTGACCGGACACAGTTTACAGGAAGAAATATTAAATTCGGAACTACTGATTATATGTCGCCTGAACAGATAAAAGGAGAGAAAATAGATCATAGAGCAGATATCTGGTCATTAGGGGTTTTGTTATATGAAATGCTCACAGGTCAATCTCCGTTTAAAGCAGATTACGAACAGGCAGTAATTTATTTAATCTTAAATCAGGAACCTGAAGATGTGAGAATATTCCGTGAAAATATACCGGAGAAGCTTCTGACTATTCTGGAAAAATCAATTGTAAAAGAACGCGAATACAGATATGAAGAACTCACCGCTTTACTTGATGATTTGAGAAAAGTCACCGATAACGGTAAATCTGAATCTTTTGAGTTTGAACTTCCTGCACCTACTCCATCACAGTCAATAGCAGTGCTTCCATTTGTAAATATGAGTGCGGATCCTGAACAGGAATTTTTTTGTGACGGCTTAACGGAAGATCTTATAAATACTCTGTCCCGAATAAGAGAACTTAAGGTTGTTGCGCGAACGTCTGTATATGCTTTCAAGGGAGGAAGCTACGACATCCGTAATATAGGGAGAAGACTGGGTGTAAGAACTGTCCTTGAAGGTAGTGTAAGAAAGTCCGGGGACAAACTTCGGATTACAGCCCAGCTGATAAATGTTATGGATGGTTATCATCTCTGGACAGAACGATACGACTGTGAATTAAAAGATATATTTGATCTTCAGGAAGAAATATCACTTGCAATTGTCGATGTGCTAAAAATTAAACTGCTTGAAAATGAAAAACTTAAATTAATTAAACGATATACAGATAACTTAGAAGCATATAATCTTTGTTTGCACGGACTCAGCTTTTTTAATCAGTTTAACTTTAAAACGATTGGCAGCACAATAGAATATTTCAATAAGGCCCTTGAAAAAGATCCAAACTATGCACTGGCATATATTGGTCTTTCAGGCTGTTACTTTTCAATGATGTGGTTTGGACTTAAAAGTTCCCGGGAAGGTCTCCCGTATATGAGAAAGTATATGCTTAAAGGTTTGGAACTTGATAAAGACTTTTACGGGGGATATCATCTTTTGGGTTTATTAAAAGATTGTTTTGAACGGAAACAAGCCGAATCTGATCTGCTTATCGGCATAGTTTAGACTTATATTCTAATGATACACTGCTTTTAACAAATTATGGTATGCACCTGATATCCAGAGGGAAATTTGATTCGGCAAAAAAATATACTCAAAGAGCCCAAATTATTGACCCGCTTTCTGATTTTACATTATTGGTTGGGCAGTATGCAGATTTTTGTAAAATGAAATTTGATCTAGTCGCTGATCGGCTGAAGAAGTTTTTGAATTCCGATCCTCCTTTTTGGTGGGGATTGTGGTTTTTATGGCGTACACTGTCGCTGATGAACAGAAAACCGGAAGCTGTTGAAGTATGTAAAAAATCTTTTTCGGTGATTGGAAGTGTTGATATTGTTCAGAGTATGGAGACAACAGGTGTAGAGAATGCACTTAAAACAGCAGCCTTGAAAATGACAGAGGTATACCGGGATCACTATACTTCACCTTATGATATTGCAATATTATTTATTCACGCAGAACTAAAGGATGAGGCCCTTAAATGGCTGGAGGAATCTATCGAAGTTATTGATCCCAAAACGCATTTTTTAAATGCTGATCCTGATTTTCAAAGTATCCGGAACGATGAACGCTTTATAAATTGTCTTATACAAGTCGGATTTGAAAAATGACGGATAAGACAGCCGATATTAAAATCACGAAACTAACGGCGTTAATCGAGCTGGCTCAACTATTAGGTCAGCAAGGTGATTATGAAGAAGTGCTAAGACTGGTAGTTGAAAAAGCATCGCAAATGGTAAATTCCAGTTCAGCGTTGATTATGATGATAAACCCCAAAACAAGGAACACGATAAAAACTATTTATGCTGAAAAAAATATTGAGGATGAGCAGAATCATTTTGTTCATATTAATGTTAGCGGCTGGGTAATTCTGAATAATAAATCATTGTTGAGTGATAATATTAAAACCAGTAACCTGTTTAGAAAAAAACTATTTGATAAATTTCATATAAAGTCGGTTATGTGTGTCCCTTTCAGAATTGAAAATATTATAATAGGTACGCTATTACTTTTCAATAATGAAAACGAGGATTGTTTTACGGAAGAGGATCTTTCTTTCCTTGAAAAATTTGCTTCTGTTGTTTCACCATTCCTGCATTGTACACAATCGATTTCTCAATACTTTATGTCAGTACTCCCAAAACAAGTATTACTAAATAAATATGCCGCGCTGGGATTACTTGGTAAAAGCAAAAGGTTTATTGAGTTATTGCAGGCAATTGAGGCTGCAGTGCGATGTGACGTTAGAATATTATTAGAGGGAGAAAGCGGAACAGGTAAGGAATTGGTTGCCAGGGCTGTGCACAATCTTGGCTCCAGAAGTGAGAAAAAATTTGTAGCAATAGATTGCGGAGCTATTCAGCCAAACCTGGTTGAAAGTGAACTTTTTGGACATATTAAAGGCTCATTTACAGGCGCTGCAATAGATCGTAAGGGTTTGTTCGAAGAGGCAAATGGCGGAACTCTTTTTATGGATGAGATAAATAATCTGCCGGTTGATATGCAGGCCAAGCTTCTCAGGGTGCTTCAGGATGAAGAGATTCGACCGGTTGGAAGCAACTTTACCCGGAAAGTGAATGTGCGTATCATTACGGCTTCCAGTTTCTCACTTCATAAATTAGTCGGTGAGGAGAAATTCAGAGAAGATCTGTACTATCGACTGAATGTATATCCTATTCATGTCCCGGCACTTAAAGAGAGAGCTGAAGATATTCCACTGCTAGCAGATCATTTTCTAAAGAAGTTTGCTTCTGAACAGAAAAAACAGATCGAAGGTATACACGAAGAAGTTTTGGATTATTTAAGACAGCGTCAATGGCCGGGAAATATAAGAGAACTTGAAAATTTTATTCAGAGATTGGTTACTCTGGATACAAAAAATGAAAAAATAATCGACCGAAAAATATTGCCTGCTGAATTTCAAAAAGAACTGAGAAAATTAAAAAAGGATTTCCAGGAAATTGAGATTTCAAATTCCCTTGGCGAGAGCTTAACCGAATATGAAGAGGCGTTGATCAGAACAGTTCTAATGAATTGCGAATGGAATCAATCAAAAGCCGCACGAAGGTTAAATATCTCTGAACATGATATTCGATACAAAATCAAGAAACTAAAGATCAAAAAACCGGATTAAACCGCCCTGCTAACCTCCTCCCTAAAACAATCTTTTTTTTTTAATTCGCCAATTCTGGCGAGTTATTTTAAATGGATTTATAAATCCTGCTCTTAAGTCCACTCTTTGCTTAAATGCTTATATAACAATGACTTGGTGTTAAAGGTTATTTAAAAATATCATTTGGCACTTTATTAGAATCATCGAAACGGCTTTAATAAATATAAACACATTCATAAACTATTTTGAGGAGGTTTACGTGAAGACTAAAATATTTTTCTTTGCTCTCTTTGCTTTCATGGGACTGTTGCTGGTTGGCTGTTCTGATGAACAGCAGTCACCGGTAACTCCCATAGATCAAGGTTCACTGGAAAAAGTAATCAACAGAGAATTCACGGCGAACGAATTTCCCACTGGCATAATTGATTCAGGTATTTTCAGATATCCAGATGGAAAAATCTTATTTAGTGGTCATCGGGGAACTGTCTGGTTCGATGCTGATTTTTTACCAGGTGATACTGATCCTGACCTTCTTACTAGTCCTGGGGAAATAGAAATTAACGGCATGATAGATCCGGTTACCGGTGTAGGGCAGTTTCATGGAAAACTGTTACTTACACCTGAATCGCCTGAAACTGGGGGTGGTGAATGGGTATTCACCTGGAATGGAGATGCTACATTCAGTCTAACAGCGTGGAACGGAGGACCAGGATGGACTTTAACCTTAAGGGATCTAGGACATGGAAATGGCGGTTCTTTAACCGGGATGCAATGCAGAGTAGATCTAATTGTCACTTTTCCACCCGATATGTCAACATGGACGGGTACTGGGCATGGGTTTATTTTATCCCATTAACTCTTAATCAACAAATGACGGTCATCCCGACTAATCGGGATGACTGTCAAATAATTATTAAAGGAGGTTTACAATGAGAAAGTTAGATTACTGGAAATATTGTTTAATTATTGTTTCCTTAGTATTAGTTTCCATCCAAATCCAGGCACAAAATGATTTGGACACAAAAACAGAATATGATAACAGCAAGACTAAATGCTACTGCATCTGTCGTTAATGACAAAATCTATGCTATCGGGGGATCGACCTTAAGTGCCTGGGATGTGTCAAATAATGAAGTATATGATCCTTCAATAGATAGCTGGGAGACAAAAGCGTCTATGCCAACAGCAAGAGGATTTCTAACTTCCGAAGTTGTCAATGACACAATTTATGTTATCGGGGGCGGTTATCCCTCTTCGACAAATAAAAATGAAGCATATGATCATCTTACGGATAACTGGTCGACCAAAGCGGATATGCCTGATAACAGGTTAGGTATGCGCGCTGGTGTTGTTGATGGGATAATTTACATCGTAGGGGGTAATTATGATCAAGGCAACTGCTTTGCTTATAATCCTGCTACGGATACGTGGACGACAAAACAATCTATGCCTTCAGGCGGCGGAGCCTTATCTGTAACAGTTTATAATGGATTAATCTATACATTCGGTGGGTCAACTTATAATAATCAGGTATGGGCTGCATTACCATATGTGTATGCATATGATCCGCAGACAGACACCTGGACACAAAAGCAGAATATGCCCACTCCAAGGTTTGCTTTGCGTACATATTTGGTTAATAATAAAATATACGCGCTAGGAGGAAGTCAGGCCGAAAACACATCTTTAGCAACTATAGAAGTATATGATCCGGAAACTGATTCGTGGGATACACAGGGTGATATGCCTGTTCAGCTTTCCTGGTTTACAAGTGCAGTGTTTGACACTTTAATTTATGTAATAGGAGGAACAACCAATTGGCAGAATGTCACCGGAGCGGTATGGGAATATGATCCACCATACACCCGTCCCGGTAGAGCTTACCTCCTTCGCTGCGTCTGCAAACGGAAAAGAAGTAACACTTAACTGGTCAACTGCAACCGAGTTAAACAATATGGAATTTGAAGTGCAGAGAAGTTCTCAAGGAAGAGAATTTGTTACTATCGGTGTTGTGTATGGAAAGGGAACTACAACTGAAAGACAGGATTACAGGTATGCAGATAAAATCCAGACAGACGGGAAATATTCCTACAGATTAAAACAGGTCGATTATGACGGCAGCTATAAGTACTCAGATGCGGTAGAATTAGAATGGCGCGCATTTAACTCTTATCTGCTTGAACAGAACTATCCCAATCCGTTCAATCCAACCACCACCATAGGATTTGGTGTAGAAAATAAATCCGATATTAAGATTACGGTATTTAATTCAGTTGGAGAAGAAGTAGCTGTTGTCTTGAATGAAGAAAGAGAACCAGGATTTTATCAGGTAGATTTCAATGCCGCTAATTTGCCAAGCGGAGTTTATTTCTATCAGCTAAAAGCCGGAGATTTTATACAGACTAAGAAAATGATTCTACTCAGATAGAATCAAGTGATCAGAGGACTAGCTCTGGAGAGTTTTTGGAGAGGCGGTTCAAATCCGTCCGTCAGCTCAAAAATTAAGGCCTTGTGATAAAAAGTCGCAGGGCCTTTTTATTTGGAGTTAACTGATAATATGTTAAAAAGGTAATTTGCCTGAGTATAATATTGCCTGCATAAAGAATTTGAGTTAGTTTAACTATGACTTTTACAAAAGGATTGGTATGAAAGCTGTTATTTGCAATAAATATGGTCCGCCGGAAGTACTTCAGATTAAAGAGGTTGAAAAGCCTCTTCCTGAAGCAAGTGAAGTGCTTATTAAAATCGCGGCTTCAACAGCTCATATCGGCGATACTAAGATCCGCCGCTTTGAGCCCGGATTGGGACCGGTTAAGGATTTCTTCTTTAAGCCGTTGATGAGGATTATCGTCGGCTTTAGCGGCCCGAGAAAAAAAATACTCGGGATGGAACTCTCAGGGGAAATAGAGGCAGTAGGCAAAGATGTTACGCTCTTTAAAGTGGGTGATCCTGTTTTTGCATCTACCGAATTCCGGTTCGGTACATATGCAGAGTACTGCTGCGTTCCCGAAAACGGTATCCTTGCAGTTAAACCGGTCAATATGACGCACTCAGAGGCCGCACCTGTTTCCAACGGCGGTATAACGGCGTTAATTCACCTTAGAAAGGTAAATATACAGAAGGGACAAAAGGTGTTGATCTACGGAGCTTCCGGCAGTGTCGGTACTTATGCGGTTCAGATAGCTAAGCATCTGGGCGCAGAGGTTACGGCTGTGTGCAGTTCTTCGAACCTGGAATTGGTAAGATCTATAGGCGCGGATAAGGTGATAGATTATACTAAGGAAGATTTTACACAGAACGGTGAGATTTACGATGTTATATATGATGCTGTCGGGAAGCTTGAAAGGTCTAAATGTAGGAAGTCGCTCTCTAAAACGGGACACTATCTGAACGTTCTTACTGTGTCGGGCAACATTAAGCTGAAGGTTCAGGACCTGTACACATTAAAAGAACTCTGCGAAACCGGTAAGCTGAAGACGGTGATAGACAGATGTTATCCGATGGAAGAAATAGCTGAGGCTCACAGGTATGTCGATAAAGGACATAAAAAAGGGAATGTAATAATAATTATTGATGCTTCTCTCTGAATTTTCTTACTTTGGCCAGGTTGCCGCAGTCTTTCATACTGCACCATTGGCGACTCCCGTTCTTGCTGGTGTCGAGAAACAGCCATCCGCAGTCATCTCCGCCGCATTCTTTTACTCTGTGCAGGTTGCCCGAGGTTAACAGTTCCGATGCGGAAAGCGCTATCTGCCAGATTATACCTGCCGGTTCTTCGTTTTGCGATTCCAGATCCCATTTGAATCCTCCTGAATCGAACCGCAGTTTCTGATGTTCCCGTGCCGTGCTGCATTCTTTGTTCAGCAGCCCGACGTCTTCACTGTCCGGCTCCTCCCCTCTTACCAGGCTTATGAAAATCCGGTAAATTGCCTCCCGTATTCCTATTGCCTTTTTGTATGCCTTGTGTGAAGCCTTCTCATCTGCCCGCCCGATACGGATAAATTTTTCTGCCCCAGTATCGTCTATTATTCCGGCTTTATGCGCCCAGTCAACCAGGTCGGAGAAGTTTTCCAGTTTATCGCCCAGCACTTTATAGCCGCGCGGATCTTCTTCATTAAGTCCTGTTCTTCCGCTTACGGAGTTAACGAAATCCAGCGAAAGGTTATTCGCTACGTATTTGTGTTTTTCTGCCATATATCATCTTTCTGGTAACCAATAAAATACACTTGACAGGTTACAAATATAATATTATTTTGTAACCGGTGAAATTAAAATAACTGGTTACGGACAAATAATCAATTCATTTTAAAGTGAGGCAAAAATGATAACAAGGATCTGGCACGGAAGAGTGAAGAAGAGGGATGCAGAGAAATACCGCAGACACGTAATCGATACGGGTATAAGGGATTACCTTAAGATAAAAGGCAACGCAGGGGCGCAGATACTTCAGAGCAGCGATGATGAAGTTTCTCATATTTTCACCGTTACACAGTGGGATAACATTGAGTCGGTTAAAAAGTTTGCGGGAAAGAATTACGCAAAAGCGAAGTATTACCCTGAAGATGAAAAATACCTGCTTGAGCTTGAGCCGGAAGTAAAGCATTATGAGACAGTCTCTTTCTCAAATCTGATGATAAGAAAGCTTCTTCAGCAGTTTACGGATCTTTACGATGGTAATAACTGGACTGACAGAAACTTTATTTCGCTGTTGAGTTCGGTTGACGAAGAAACTGCTTTTTACCAGCCTTTCCCGGGTAAGCATTCCGTTGCCGAAATATTGTGGCACATTATCTACTGGAGAAGGGCTGTGCTGCACAGGATGAAAAAGGATTTTAAGTTTGAGGAATGGACCGAAAAGGAGCAGAATTTTCTTTCCCCTGAACTGCTGCGGAAAAAAGGCTGGAAAAAGTTGGGGCAGGAGCTGATGGATACACAGGAGCAGCTGGTGAAGTCCCTGATCACCAAAACGGATGATTTCTTGGAAGAAGAGAACAGACCCGGACATAAAAACAGAACTGACCTTGAAGGCCTGCTGCATCACGATTATTATCACCTGGGACAAATAGGACTGGTAATATCGATCCTGGAAGGACAGCGTAAAGCAGCCGGCTGATCATTGATTTTTATCGCTGCAATAACAGATTACACGCTCCGGTTCCGTGGATTAGGTGTAATAACTCTTTATAAATGTCTTTTGAATAAGCTGCCAGTGTCGTAACAGACTTAGTCCACTCTAAACGGTTCCGCAATCGATGGAAATGTTCCGGGTCTTATGAAAATATTTCCCTGTCGCGGATCTTTACGGGAACAGTGTAGTCTTCTTCAAACCAGGTTGTTTCGCCCGGCTTCCTGGGCGGCTTTGCCAGCTCCAGCTTCTTTTTGGCTTTCTTCGTTTCATTCTGCGTTACACGGAAATGGTAATGGTCGAAAATTGTCAGCGCTTCTATCATATATGATACCGCGATCCGGCGGTCTTTTATAAGCAGCAGGTTCTCGCCGTTTTTCGTGTCGGCCGCCGGGGAAAAATTGTACGAGCCAAGGTATACACGGGCGGTAGGCTTGTCGAAATCGATCACTACAAATTTGTGGTGCATCCTGATGCCGCTGCCGCCGGCCGGCTCTTTCTTGAATGGCTCGGGAAGGTTTTTGCTTAGTGTCGACGGATATACGGGCGCGGTATTGCCGTCGGGTTTCTGCAGGGTTATTCCTCCCACTCTCTTATCGCTTATACCATATACGAATTTGCTGTTGTCCTGCGTGACGTTAACGATCGCGTTTTTAAGTGACCCGCTGGTTTGTGAAAGGAATGCAAGCGAGTAGAACAGCGTGGATTTGGTGTTATTCTCTATGTCCTTCGCTATGTCATCAAGCAAAGCATTCCCGGCGGAATGGGGCGAAAAGGAAACTTTTGCGTCAATGCCTGCCAGTTTCAGGTCTTCCCATCCGGCAGATCCGGTTGCAGAGAATGCCGCAACAGTACCATTATTCCAATAGTCCTGAAATGCATCAAGGAAGGGCTGGATCGCTTTTTTGCCTTTTAGAATTACCGCATTGTTGTTCTGAACGAAGAAACCTCTCCACGAAAAGTTAGTTGAACAGCATACCGCATATTTTGCCTTTGGTCCGTTTACCACAATTGTCTTGTTGTGCTGCAGCTTCCCCATATGCTGCCTTTTGATGTTGGCTGCCGTCGCGGTCTGCTTCAGTTCATCTTCTGCCTGGTTCTCCGCCGAACCTTTTTTACCATGATCTCCGTCGTCATCTATTATGATCTTCAACCGCTGCCCGAGTTGCTTCAACCGGTCGACAATTTCCGCTTCGTTCAGATCGTACGCGATCATACAGACTTCCGACTTATCGTCGTCGATCGCCTTATCGAGCACTTCAAGAATGGCTTCGCGGGTTTCAAATCCCATCCATTTGTACGCATCTTCTGCGTCCGGGTGGGTCGCCTTGAAAGTTAGTCCATCGACTGCTTTTGTGGGGAGCAGAGTGGAGGGTCTAAAGATTCCTGCCAGCCGAGGTAGCACATTTCAGGGGGAATGGCTTCGGGGATCCCGGTGGTGATTTTATAAAAATTCCCGCGGGTGTTGTTCATAAAACAAGTTCCGCCAATGGAAACAGGACAGTGAACCTGACTTTTGAAAAGAACATCAACGATACTGTTTTTGTTCAGGATGTAATGGACTAATCTGTCCGCCAGCTCAAAAAGAAAGCCCTGAATCAGTGAGTTTCAGGGCATTTTCATTGTAACGAAAACCTCAGGCGGGAACGTGTTCACTCTCTTTTAATTAAGATTTATAATCCAAACATTGCCGTTAATTTAATTTCCAGCGCGCTTATTCCCCGCGAATCTGAAATCATATGCTTGTCATCATTTGCATTGTATAACGGATCTTTATCGTCATTCACATAAATGTACGAATCAAGCCTGTTGTCTTTTGTTCCCGAAAATTCTTTCCCGAACAAATTCATTGAATTATACTGAACATTTAAATCGAGATTAATGACGCCTAAGCTAAATAAAACCCCGGCTCCGGCGCCTAATCCTACTCTTGTTGCCGAGTTAATATCCTGTTCCGAACTTGGTAGCCCGTTGGGTGCTCCTTTAAATTCAACCTTGCCGCTGATACTATTTATAGAAAGGAACACATCGACATAGGGTGAAATCGGCGACATCGGTATACTGAACTGGAACTCTGGTCCCAGTTTTATTGATAATATGTTGTCAGTCGCTTTTATAGTCTTGGTGAGATCGTTTCCAGCTACACCTCCTTCGGTACTAAAACTTGTATAACCTATTTCTCCGAAAGCATTAACGAACAATAATCCCAGTCGTGCTTTGGCGTGGAAATTAAATCCCGGATCCATTCCGTATTTAGTTCCGTTGTAAAAATCTACAGGGTTTCCGCTAAAATCTCCCGTGGGGACAGAATAACCAATACCTGCACCAACCTGTAAGGTGATCTGGCCATAGGACTGAACTGAAAATGATACAACTAATACCAAAACACTAAAAAGTAAATATATTTTCTTCATATTTTCTCCTAATTATTTATTAAGGACATGTAAAATTAACAATAATCGATTAAATCATTAATATTGCGGATGAATAATTATTTGCCTGATTGGATAATTTGTGGACATCCCTGCCGGCCGGTTATTCAAATACCCCGGCGATCTCATTGAGAGAAATAAAATAAAAGCCCGGTATTGCTGCCAGGATTTTTGTTTTTTGATGAGGGGTGTAGTGACTTATCGGGAAATTTAATTCCGGCTCTTTACTTCGACGGATAATTCTTAGCGGATTCAATTAAACGAGCTTTTAGAGCAGAGATTCCTGCAGATGAATACAGTTATAACGGGTTGAGAGTTTAAGTCGCGGAGTTTTAGTTTGTACTGTATGAGGCGTCAATTTCCTGGTCACCGGGAAGTCTTTCCGGACAGTCTGTTACTGTCGGTCCGATGGCTACTCCAACCTGCACTGTCACCATTACGGATGCGGCAACAGGCTTTCAAGCCGTGTTTACTTTTACAGGATTTCCGCCGACAGTTTTACTCATATCAACAAAATTATATCGTTGAAATAAAACAAAGCTGCACCGTTCTTTGTTGAGGATACTGACTATGCATCCTCCACTCAGATCGGGTTCATTATTATATAACCTGCTGATCAATATACCCAACACCTCAGTCCCTCAGCAGGATCCGTAAAGAGTTGTCCCAAAAATAACACCTCCCTGCCCTCATCCCATTCAGCCTACTGGTGATTTCCGGTTCTAAAGTTGTTAACATATGTTAACCCCATTTTTTAACCTATGTGAATGTGAACTTCTGACTTTCAGATTATGTTTGGATAGAAAGTAAATGAAATAAGTCAAACAAAAAGAAAGGAAAATAATCATGTCACTATGGATAATTGACCCGGCACATTCGGAAGTAAACTTTAAAGTCAAACATCTTGTTGTAGCAACTGTAAGAGGACATTTTGATCAGTTCTCGGCATCAGTCGAAGCGGAAAAGGAAGATTTCAGCGATGCAAAGATTGAATTTGAAGCTGACACAAACAGCATTAATACAAGAAACAATGATCGTGATGCTCACTTAAAATCACCTGACTTTTTCGATGCCGCTAATTATCAGAAACTTTCCTTCGTCTCTTCTTCTGTGGAGAAAGTATCGGATTATGAACTGAAAGTGAAAGGCGGTCTTACTATCCGCGGTATTACTAAAGAAGTGATCCTCGATGTAATATTTAATGGTATTGTTGAAGGTATGGGCGGAAGTGAAGTTGCCGGTTTTGAAATTTCTGCGAAGCTTAACCGTTTTGACTATGGTTTGAAGTGGAATGCACTTACCTAGGCCGGCGTTGTTGTTGTCAGCAATGAAGTGAATATTGAGATCCTCGCGGAATTGAATAAGGTAAATGAAGCAGTTAAGGCTGCGTAATTTTAATTAAAAATTAAGTGAGAGTAAGATATATGATTTTGATGAGGTAGGAACTAATTGCTATTTCGTATAATAATGAAATTCTGCAGGCTTTCATAGCGCCTGCAGAATATCCTGATATCGTTAGTTGGGGATTGAGAAAGCATAAGAAACCCCGCCGCCGAAGCTTATGGAATTAAATTCCCTGCTGTCTAATCCGGGATCGCCATCTTTCTTGAATCCGTGACTGTATTTTCCGTGCACATTTATCGCAAAAGCCGGATTGATTTGAAAATTTACACCCGCAATACCTTCCAGGGCAAAGTTGGTGGATTTTTGTTCGTATCCGTTTGTTTTAACGGTATTGCCGTCAAGCTGCAGTAGATAATTTAATGCACCTGCCGAAATACCCGCATAAGGCTGTACTAAATCAGAGTTAAGCAGTTCACCGAAATTATATGTAGCACCGACAACAACAGGTATTTCCACTAATTTCAGTTTATCAACTTTATCATAATTTGTCCATCCGTACCCTGATTCAGCGAAAAGAGTTACACCCTGCCCTGCACCATAGGCAATAGTACCTCCGAAGTAAGGTCCGGCTTGTGTATCGGTTGAATTTCTTCCAACCAATGCGAGACCGGTTGAGACAACCTCGATCTTTATGCTGTGTTCAGGAGCCACCTGAGCATGGGTTGATGCGATACCGAACATAAATATTGTTAGTATCATCAACGAAAGGTTTATTAACTTTTTCATTTTATTATTCTTTCTTACTTATTTTACATTGAGTTATTTAGTATTGATTATTATATATCGGATATCCTTCAATATTTCAATTTTTAATCTTCAACCATATGACAATCCGGATTTGACTATTGGGACCGATTATTTTTTAAATGTGATAAGAACTCGTGCTTCATTTATAATCAGGTACTGATTTCCCGCTTTCGAAATCGACCGGCATTGAGACTTGCTCGTGTGCAATTAACCAGCCGCCGTCGTATTTCATGAAGCAAGCCGTGTAGCGGACCCGGGAATCGATCTGCTGCCCATTCTTCAGCTTTGCATGCAGCCGGTTGTGGCTATAGCCAAATGCAGCACCATCGCCTGCAGTGACACTGAGGTTCCGGATCTCATATTTCAAAGGCGGCTCTATCATAGAAAAAAGTTTTGTCCACGCTTTCCTTTTCTCCTCTAAACCCAGATACGTTCCCTCGACGTCGAATGATACAATATCTGAAGCATAAATTGACATCACCCTCTTCAGATCCAAATTGAATAATGCTTCCACATGATCCTCCAATTGCTGCCGGATATTTGCTTCCTCAATCGCATGCTGCAAATCGGAGCTTTTCCCGTTATTGTTTATTTGTTTTTTCATTTCTCAAACCTCTTAGTTAAATGAGATATCTGCATCTGATATTTTGAATTATTCTTCTCTTCATACCTGGTATTATTCTTTTTGTCAATTTTGTAAAGCCGATTATTAAGGGTACTGTAACAATCTCTTTTGATAATTAAATTTGTTTAATACATCAGATCAGTAAAGCTGTACAATCCGTGCATTTAGTTAATTAGAACCATCTTCAATGGCTGGTTTCACTGCAGTAACAAACGAGATTTCAGGAATTGGACATTCAGGCAGGATAGGTAAGGGTTACCGGATTAAAAACCGATATTGAGGCATATGAATCGGGCGTCCTGTTTTTTCCGTCTGCAAACGGATCCACTTTCCCGGCTGAAAATTGACCCACCCCTGTAAATAAATTCTCTTAATAAATACCCTCGTTTTTTGGTTTGTTTAAGAAAAACAAATCAAAATCTCATTGATTTTTCAATAAAGCATTTTCATATAATATATTCTCTGCTTCCGGGTCGGTGATATCATAATCTACAGGATATTTAATTGGCATACCAATAAGGTAACCCGTCACTCCGCCAATAGCGCCCCCCTTGAAAAAAGTTAAAATCTTGCAAATAAAATTTATTAAACTAAAATTTAACCCATATGGAGATTTAGTATCTTTTGGAGTTAGTAATAAAGCTATTGTCCCACCTGCAATAAAGCCCAGGGTACCAATTATTGAGGATAAATAAGAACCAGTTTGTTTTACTGTAATTGTATTAAGATGAAAGTAATTTAATTTCTGCAGATAATTTTCCTCGTTATTTCCTTCATTTGCCCCCCCGAATCCCTTTTTTATAAACCTGATTTGTTTTTTTTCATAAGAATAAACTAACCCCTCAAATATACTATCCGTAACGGAAGTAAATTTTAATTCTTTCGCTTTACCTTGGTTGATATCTGTCATTATTCTCTGATATATTATGTTTTGCAAGTACGCCAGTGAGTTGTTATAGATAATAATGGTATCGATCAAAGTACTATTTCGCCAGAATTTAATTTTTGCAATAAGTGAACTGTCAGTGCTGATATAAAATATTGCTTCCTGGAATTCCGTAAAATCAGGAAAAACATTAAAATAATTTTCTTCAACTCTATCCAGTTTATCTCCGAAAAAAGGATTTACAATAATTTGCTGCAATTTCTCCTGGCACTTTATGCAATCAGGAGATGTTGATAATAAAAATATAAATAGCAGAATTATATCCTTTTTCATTTTAAGCTGTCTTAAATTTCTTTTGATAACTTAAGCTTTCCTTTCTAAGTAAATGTCATAAAATTGTAAAAAGTGAATTTGATTTGATTGATAAAAAAGTTTATTCACTACTTCAATTTCTACTTCAATCCTTTACTAAAAATGGATAGCTGAATAACTCATTGTATTATAATGAGTTATAAATGATATTTTAGTCTAAATATTTAAGGATTCTCATCGGCCGGTCGGCGGTTCAAATCCGTCCGCCAGCTCAAAAAGGAAAAACCCGACGAAATTTCTGTCGGGTTTTTTGATTTTAAAATGAAAGAAACCCTGCACGCTTTTTTAACCTACTACCATCCCAATCCATTCATATACAGTTTCATACCACTAATCTGCACGTTCGTCGCTTTATTTTTTTATTAACACCAGCTCTCCGTTATGTTTGGATCAGAACTTCTAATGAACTTTATACATACTTAAAAGGAGATAAAAATGAGACACTTAATATTAACGACGGCTGTACTTCTAACCTTAATTGCTTTCTTACAAAATGAAACAAGAGGACAGAATAACTGGAAAATTGAATTCAGACCTTCTATTGATTTTGCTTTATCTGATATCGCTGATGCTGATCTCAATACAGGTCTTGGTTTCGAAGGAGCAGTTTTTTACAAGTTTATGCCTCATCTTGCTGCATACGCCGGGTGGAGCTGGAATCATTTCTCTACTGCTCAATCATTTGCCGGTCATGATGCATCTTTCGAGGAAACAGGGTATGCTTTCGGTTTTCAGTTCATTCATCCTGTTGCAGAAACTGGTTTGAATCTCCTTATAAAACTTGGAGGTACATTCAATCATATAGAAATCGAAAATAATGGAGGTGAGATAATTATTGATTCGGGACATGGTTTGGGCTGGCAGGTGGAAGCGGGTCTGGAGATTACATTAAGCGACAGATTTTCATTATTGCCAACTGTAAGGTATCGTTCTAAGAACAGGGAAATTCAATTCAATAACGCAACAACTTCCGTTGATCTCAACTACATTTCATTTGGTACTGGACTCTCCTGGTCCTTCTGAATAATAAGAATTATTTACGCCGGGAAAATATAAGGTTCCCGGCTTCTGTTTGTGTTTATAAAGAAAATTGAAAATTATTTGTTCCCGTAAAAGCTCTTCATTGAGCATCTTAGTTCCTTTTTAACGAATTTTGAAGTGTGAAAATGAAATTAACTAGAAATATTATTCTTACGGTACTAATCCTCGCTTCAACTGTCCAGCTGATTATCATCAGTTATAATCATTTGACAGGTTATATAAATATTACAAGTCCCGGAAATTTTTTAATAAGATTACTGATCGGAACCTCTTTCAGTTTTATTTTTGCCTTAATTCTTGTTTACCTTGATACTCAAATAATTAACAGCCTCAATAAAATATTTCAATTGCCTGATAAATTAATCCCGAGAATTCCTTCTGAACTTATCCTTTCGGTTTTAGGCGGTGGCCTGATCGGAACTGTGGTGACCCTGATTGCCGGATCATTGATTCCCTATAAGGATGGGCTCGTTAAAAACATTATGACAAACTCAATAATTGTTTCTGTTATCAACATAATAATGATAAGTGTTATAGAGGCAATCTCCTGGTTTAAAAACAATCAGGCATCCCTGCTTATTGCAGAAAAACTTGAAAAGGAAAATTCGCAGATAAGATTCGAAACGCTGAAGAGTCAGCTTAATCCTCATTTCCTTTTTAACAGTCTGAATGTTCTTTCTTCACTTATTAAAAAGGATTCTGATAAAGCCCGGGATTTTGTTGATGAGTTCTCTTCTGTTTACAGGTACACCCTGGAAGTAATCGAGAAGCCTGTTGTTGAGTTGAGAGAAGAACTCGATTTTGCCAAGTCATACCTTTTCCTGCAAAAGATAAGATTTGATAATGCCATAGAGACACAAATAAATGTTGATGCATCAAAACTTGATTACTTTGTTCCGTCGCTTGCTGTTCAAACCCTTCTTGAAAATGCATTCAAGCACAACAAAGCATCCGCAGAAGAGCCATTGATAATTAAAATTTATAATGAAGACAGCCGGTTAATTATCTTAAATAATCTTCAGCTGAAATTGAAAGCTCCCCACTCAGGAGTGGGAATAAATAATCTTAAAAAGCGTTACGAACTGCTGGGTGCGGAACTTCCAATGTTCCGGGTTACTCAAAATGAATATATAGCCAGTATTCCATTAATAAAACCCGATTGAGTATGAGAACAATTATAATAGAAGATGAAAAACTTGCCGCTGAACGGCTCAAAGAACTAATTCAGGAAATTGATCCTTCAATAGAAGTTTCAGCAATCCTTCCATCTGTGGAGGGTGCAGTTCACTGGCTCAGTCATAATAAACCAGATTTAATATTTCTCGACATACAACTGGAAGATGGTTTAAGTTTTTCGATCTTCGATGAGGTCGACTTAGATGTCCCTGTAATTTTTACTACCGCATATAATCAATATGCCATAAGAGCATTTAAACTGAACAGTATCGCTTATCTCCTGAAACCTGTAAGGAAGGAAGAACTTCGTGAAAGTCTTGATAAATACAAAAACATAAGGTCTTCATACCTTGTTGATTTTGAAGAGATTTTGAGAAATATTCATGATAAGAAGATAGGTCATAAAAAAAGATTTCTTATCCAGTACGGACAAAAAATTAAAAAAGTTGAGGTTGATGAAGCTGCATACTTTTACGCCATGGATAAAAATGTTTTTCTCACAACAAATAGCGGAAATACTTTCCCTCTCAATTATACTTTAGATAAACTAACGGAAATTATTGATCCGGAAAAATTCTTCCGTATAAACAGGAAGATGGTAGTTTCGTTCCAAGCAATAAAAAATATGATCCCTTATTCCCGTTCAAGAATTAAAATAGAATTGAACCCACCTGCGCCAAAAGAAGTTGAAGTACTTGTAAGTATTGAAAGATCATCATCATTTAAAGAATGGATGGATAAATGACACGATTCTTAGTTTTTGTTAATATTATATAAGAAATGCTTTATTTAAGCGGCATATTAATTTTGGTTTTGATTGCTCTGCTCCTTACACTTTTTTTACTTAGTCCGGGTAAACCGAAACCTATTACTGATGCTAATGGCATTACCCTTAAGAACAGCATTTCCGAAAAAGTATTTGTTGACATTAATGGAAGCAGGCAGGGATTATTTATTAAAGGAGAAAATACAAATCTCCCCGTTATGCTGTATTTACATGGCGGTATGTCCGATTACTTTTTAACCGAGAAGTATCCTACCGGTCCGGAAAAGAATTTTATAATGGTATGGTGGGAACAAAGAGGTTGCGGGATATCTTATAACGCAGATAATTCCTCCACAATAACTTCGGTTGAACAGCTTGTAGATGATACCATTACATTAACCAGATACCTTCTAAATAGATTTAATAAGCAAAAAATTTATTTGATGGCTCATTCAGGCGGAACTTTTATCGGTATCTATGTTATAGATAAAAACCCGGAACTATATAATGCATATATCGCTTTATCACAAATGTCAGCTCAACGCAGTTCTGAAAAGTTAGCATACAATTATATGCTCAATAAATACCGTGAAACAGGAAACAGGAAAATGACAGAGTTATTCAATAAAATGAATATGCAGGATAACAGACCACTACCGGATGAATACACAAAAGTCCGAGATATTGCAATGCACGAGCTTGGTGTAGGAACTATGAGAAGTATAAAGAATATTTTCACAGATCTTATTCTCCCCTCATTAATATTCAGTGAATATACGATTCATGAAAAATTTTATCTCTGGGCAGGCAAAGCACGTTCAGGAATAAGTCAGAACTGGAAAAGTATGATGGACACGAACCTGATGGAACACAAAAATTCTTTCAATCTGCCCGTATATTTTTTTCATGGACGGTATGATTACACTTGTTCTTATGAACTTGCAAAAGAATATTTTAAAAAGATTACCGCACCTTTAAAAGGGTTTTACACATTTGAAAACTCGGCACACAGTCCTCTTTTTGAGGAACCGGCAAAGATGAACAAGATATTGTCTGAAGATGTAGTAAAATCACAAATAAATTTTACTGAACTGTGATACTACCTGTCATAATGTCCTGGTGTATGCGGCAATAATAATTGAAGGTTCCGCTGGTATTGAAAGTATGAGCATATGTACCTCCGGAGCCTATTGTCCCGCTGTCGAATAAACCATCCGGACTGCCGGGAGTTCCTGAAGTAACCGTATGATTAGCGGGATCTTTATTTACCCAGGTGATAGTTGTTCCTGCAGAAATGGTTTTATTTTTCGGGTTAAAGGTCGTGTTCTGCATCCATACTTCGTTTTCAGGCGGGTTCGATCCGCCCCCTGTATTACTGTTATAGTCAGTGCTGTTGTCTTTGCATCCTGGTATAATCAGAGTTGTTAAAAATAAAATTATAATAAAACCTGAGCTTAGAACTACATTTCCCGTTTTCATCATTTTCACCTTCCGATAGTTTTTGATTTTAATGTCTGTCAGGAGTACCAGTATACGATGAATGTAAAAGATGACTATGATCCTGATGATTATGAGTTTCATCACCTTTACTGCCAGAATTCACCTGCTTGTCACTTTTCTAATTTCAGCCGTACTTAATAAGTAGACATTTTATCAATCTAAATTAAAAGGAAACTTATGAAGGGATTAAACTTTTTTACATCGCGGGGAATAAGCAGAATAATTTTGTTTTTTATTATCCTTAGTTTTTCTCCGACGTTTGGTCAGTCGAACCGGATATTTTTAAAAATACATGGTATGGATTTAACACAGGAACTTACGATAATGGAAGATATCCTAACTCACTTAGAACCGCAGACCTTGATAATGACGGGGATATTGATGCGGCAGTGTCACAAGGACCCTTCGGCAATGGCTTCGCCGTTATTTTTAACGATGGCAGCGGTTTTTTTAGTTCACCGGTTCATTATTCTTCATCAAAACCTACTTACGATATTACGCTGGCGGACCTTAACGGTGACGCCTTTATTGATGTTGTAGTTTCAAATACAGGAGCAAACTGGGAAGGTAATTCAATTTCTGTATTCTTTAATAATGGTGACGGAACATTTGGTTCACCTGAAAACCTGGTTAGCGGGGCGGGACCTATTGGATTGTGTACTGCAGATTTCGATCTTGACGGTGATCTCGATATAGCTGCTTCTAATTATGGCTATCTGGGACAAGGAAATACTGTTTCCGTCTTTTTTAATGACGGGATCGGAAATTTTGGTGGTCAGGTTACTTTTCCTTCCGGAAACGGTCCGTATAAAATTGCATGCGGCTTAATTGATGGAGATAATTTCCCTGATATCGTAACAGCAAATGCAGAACAAAAAATGAATGTACTGCTGAATAACGGAAGCAGCGACTTCAGCAGCAGGACGGAATATAATGTATTCTCGCAAGTCGCCGGAGATTTTTATCAATCGGTGACGCTCGCTGATGTAGATAACGACGGTGATGTTGATGCCCTTTATTCAAGCACTGGTTCCCAGGCATCAGGAAATCCTGCCGTTGCTCTGCTACGTAATTCGGGTGATGGAACGTTCAATGCTCCAACAGCAATTGAACTAACTAGCTACTCAGGAAGCGCCTTGAATGTTGAGGTTGGTGACGTAAACGGAGATGGATGGAATGATATAATCGGTGCTTCATTTGACGGAAGGAATACCGATGGTTTCCAGGTTATTTTGAATAATGGTTCCGGCGGATTCTTAACTAATTCACTTTATCCGGCCGGACAGGCGACCTTTAGTATCTCTATAGCCGATTTGAATAACGACGGGACAATGGATGTTCTTACTGCTGACAATTATTCGATGGAGGTAACGGTCCGTCTAAATCCTGGGAACGGGGTATTTTTTATTCCCGGACTATACACAACTAACCCTATAGCCGGGTCGCTTGACGCGGCTGATATCGACCTTGATGGAGACCTGGATGTAGTAACATCAGCGTGGGGACGCGCGGGTGTGGGCTCCCAGGTCGCTGTTCTCAAGAATAATGGTGATGGCTCATTCGGGTCAGCCGTAACTTATATTGAAAGGAGCGGTGGAGTGCAGGCTAAATTCAGAGATCTTAATAATGATGGTTATCCTGATTTAATATTTGCAACTTCAATAAGTTCTCCTCCCTATGATTTCCATACTGCAATCAATAATGGCGACGGAACATTCGGCAGCAGTGCAGACCTGGCCTGTGGGTTCCTGCGGATGGTCTGATATTGATGCATTTGACGTGGATAATGATGGTGATCTTGATGCGGTTATAACTGAATGGCTGGGATGTCCGGACGTACCGGAATCAAACCGAAGAATATTTATCAGCAAAAATAACGGCAATGGAACATTCGGATCTGCTTATTTATATAATAGTTGATCCATTCCCCGCTACTCTGGCAGGAAAAGATCTTAATGGTGACGGTATAATTGACCTGGTTACAGGACATTCCAATTCTATTGATGTATCGATTGGGACGGGTAATGGCCAATACCTACCCCCGGTTGTCTATGCAACTGAATTAAATCCGCAGGATATTGTAATCGATGACTTTAATAATGACGGCGAATTTGATATTGCGGCAAGTACTTTCAGCTCAGTATCTGGTATGTCTATACTTAAAGGCAACGGAGACGGTACCTTCCAGGCAGCCCAGAATTATAACGGCGCATATTCACCTGATCTTCTTAATGTTGCGGGAATTGCTTCAGGGGATATTGACGGAGATATGGATCGCGACATTATTGTGGCAAATGAGGCTTCAAATGATTTGTCTATTTATTTCAATAATGGAGACGGCACTTTCAGTTATCATATGAGAGCTGGTGTTTACTGGGGTGCTACATCCCCTGTATTCGCAGACTTTTCTGGTGACGGACTTAATGATGTAGCCGCCCTGGTTACTCTTCCGCCCGGAGGATTTACCAGTGCAGTGACAGTAATTGAAGGTAAATATGGTGTCGTTCCTGTTGAACTTTCAGCATTCAGCGCTTTTTTGAATGAGAACACCGTAATGCTTTCCTGGACAACCTCAACTGAAGTTAATAACCGGGGTTTTTATATTGAAAGAAAAACTTCGGCAAACTGGATGGAGATCGGATATATCGAGGGAAACGGCACAACATCAGAGCCCCATAATTATAATTATACTGATAACTCGCCGGATATCACGTCCAGAGAAAAAATTTATTACAGACTTAAACAGGTTGACTACAATGGACAATTCCAATATTCAAACCATGTAGAACTGGGGTTATCACCAAACACATATTATTTAAGCCAGAATTATCCGAATCCTTTTAATCCTTCAACTAATATCAAGTTCACAATTCCTGAAATAAGTAATGTTAAAGTTAAAATTTATGATGTTCTTGGAAATGAAGTAAGGACTTTGGTAAATGAAACAAGGAGTCCCGGAACTTATGAAATAAGATTTGATGCTTCTGAACTTTCTTCGGGTGTATATATATACTCACTTGAAGCAGGGGCTTTTCATTCAGTAAAGAAAATGATCCTGCTGAAGTAAAAAAGATTTTCCTCATAGTAACGGTAAATGGTCACAAAGAAGATTGGTGTTTTACAAAGGGAGCTAAGCTCCCTTTGAGGACCTAATTTATGTCCCAACTCTTTGCTTCTTTTACCTGAGAATAACCATCTTCCTTACCGCTGAATATTCTCCGGCTTCAATTCTGTAGAAATAAATACCGCTTGAAAGATCAGGCATAGAAAATACTGCCTCGTTCATTCCTGCATGTCTGTATTCATCTAAAACGGCTGCGGCTTCTCTCCCGAGGGCATCAAAAACCTTCAAAGTAACCCTGCCAGGCTGCTTTGAATACCAGGTGATCTTAGTTGAGGGATTGAACGGATTCGGGTAGTTCTGGTACAATATAAAGTCATCCGGAAAAAAACTTTTCTCCTGTTCGACATAAATAGGAGCAGACGGATAAAAATATTCCAGTATTCTGTCTGTCGATGCCCTCCACAATCCCCAGCTGTGCCCTTCCGGCCTTTCAAGCCAATCAAGTTCGTAGCCTGCAGAAATCAGGTAATCCCTAAAAGATCTCATGTTCGGGTACAAGCCTTCATATGTACCCCAGATGGAACTCCATTCAATATCTTCTACAGGACCATTAATAATAAGATCATAAGCCTCATAATTGTTAGGCCAGAATGCAGCCGAATGAAGTCCGCACAGTCCAAAAACCTCCGGGTGGTTATAGCTTATAAGTGCAGAGATATTCCCTCCGAAAGAATCGCCTATCACCAGCCTATTTTTAGGACCAGCTTTGGTTTTATAATTTGTATCTATATATGGCACAAGCTCGTCGACAAAAAATAGTGTGTACTGGTTCCTCAAACTGCCGGCATATTCTTCATTCCGGTTATTGGGTGTAACAAAAATTCCGATAACGGGTTGAATTTTAGCACTGTCCAGCAAGTTATCCAAAACATTTGCGGACCTGCCGATTGTAATATATTCCAGGCCATCCTGGAAATAAACAGCCGGGTAGCTTTGAGATGACAGAGTGTCATAACCCGGAGGGAGATAAATATATAGTTGATAGTTCGTGCCAACATTCGCACTGTATATCGATTTAGTGTCCAGCGTCCCGTGTTGGATCCCGGCATTATACTGGATTTCCCATGGCTGTACATACAGAGGCATCGAGAGTTCAGAATTGGGACCGAATCCTCCCTGGCACACATCAGGGTTTTCAGGATCCAGTATCCAGGTACTGCCGTTCAGTACAAATTTATAATCAAGGCGGGCATCCAGCTCGAAAATTTCCGAACGGTACCAGAGGTCAGTCTGGTAAAGTTTTGTCATCGGCCAGGCAGTCATATCCCAGTCATTAAAATCACCAGGAACAGTCACAGTATTCTCATTCACCTGGTAAAGAAAGTTTGCCGTTGAATCCTCGAGAAAAGGGATACCGACCGTCCGGGCATAAGTCATAAAGCTGTCAACAGCAGCCTGTTTAGCCGCAGGGTTGCCAAGTGAATTAACGTAGTTTATAAAATCCTGAAACTGGCTTTGCGCCATAAGAACGGAAGTGAAGGAAAATAATAATATGAACAGCAGACGTTTCATGTTTTTTGTCCTCCCCGGACTAAAATAATTTCCATCCTGAAATTGCAATTTATAATAAAAAGAAACAATAAAATATAGATTGGGTTGAAATCCTTTGCAATTAAAGGCACATTATTGTAGGCGGAGTGACGATCCCTCGGTAAAATCGGGACAGGTTGGCAAATGTAGGAGTTAGATCCTCAGCGAACCGCGGAATCCTCTTGCGGCATAATATGATTCTGCTCCGTTATGATATGTAAAAACAGTATCATAGCGCCTGTCGCAAAAGATGGCTCCGCCGAGTTTCCTTATGTGATCAGGTGTTTTCACCCAGTTGGATGTTTTCAAATCGAATTTGCCCAGCTTTTGCAGCTCGCGGTATTGTTCTTCAGTTAAAAGCTCGATCCCTATTTCAGCTGCCGCATCAACCGCATTATTTTTAGGTTTGTTTTCTTTCCTCGATTCCAGAGCTGCACGATCGTAACAAAGACTTCTTCGACCTTTGGGACTTTCGATTGAACAGTCATAAAAAATGTATTCGCCCGTCTTTTTATCATAACCGATAACATCCGGTTCGCCGCCGGACCTTTCCATTTCATTGAGTGTCCATAACTTTTCAGGATTGCCTTCCAGCTTTGCTTCTGCTTTAGTCCATTCAAGCCCCTTATGTCGGTTCATATTTTTCTCAAAACGATCTTTCAGTATCCTGAGCAGTTCTTTACTTTGATCCGGTGTTAATTTCTTTTTTACATTTGCCATAGTATTTAGTTTAGATAAGAGTTTATCAGATGAACAGTTAAATATCGTCCTGGTTATTTTTACAAAGGCATTTTATTCAAAATATAAAAACCACTTTTCAAAAACAATTTCAATTTCATTATTCAGCCTGTTTTAAAGTCGTAAGGTGAAAACGGTTTCTTCACCAGCTTTAAAGGCGACCTTTTTGATATCATCAAGCGCAGTATAATAATAATATTTCGTTATTATATTTCATCGATCAGGTTCAGTGGACAAGGTCCGAGGAAGGGGGATGTCTCTTTTTTGATCTTCTTCATTTCTTTTACATATCTTTTACAATTTTTTGACAAATCCCGATAGCTGATCTTTTATTCTTCTACCGGAAGAAAAATCGTTATCAGGTAATGAAATGCTGCGAAATTGGTTAAAAAATAAAGTCATACTAGTCACAGGAGGCTCAGGCGGAATTGGCAATGCAATTGTCGACAAGCTGTCTTTTTATGAAGGCAATGTTGTTGCAGTTTATTATCGAAATCCGCCGGCTGATCCGTTATCCGATCGTATCAGTTGGATTCAGGCAGACCTTACAAACGCAACTAACATTGAAAGGCTGATAAAATTTACTTTACGAAAATACGGGAAGATTGACGTCCTTATTAACAGCGCGGGATATCTGGAGCCCGGAGAATTTTCTGAGCTGGAAGTGAATCATTTAAAAAAAATGATTGATGTTAACCTGACCTCAACTCTCATAATCACAACTAAAATTTTAGCAGTAATGAAAACCCAGGGCTTTGGTCATATAATAAATATTGGCTCCCTAGGAGGTATCGTGCCTATGCCCTATTCGGCTGTTTACTGTGCGGCCAAATTCGCAATCAGAGGTTTTTCCTTTTCACTATCGGAGGAATTTAGGGGGACAGGAATAAGTCTAAGCCTCATCACGCCGGCTTCCGTTGCAACAAGAATGCTTGATCATGAAGCTAGCGATAAAAGTACTGCAATAGCTTTCGTTGGAAATCCATTAAGTCCGATTGATACTGCCGAGGCTGTGCTAAAAGTAATTTTAAAACCACAGGTTGAAGTAATAATTCCCAGGTTTAAGTCACTGGGATCAAAGCTCTTAACCTTTTCTCCTGTTCTTTTCCACCGCATTTATAGAAGATTTCACAAAATTGGTCTGGCCGGCAAGAAAAAATATACAAACAGGAACCGTAATTATCCATTATACCAGGGAGATGTGAGATGAACACCTTATCAATTGAACAATATCCCGTTCTTTCAATCAGATTCATGAAAGCATATGTAATCACAATGAGACCATACCTGATGTTTGTGTCAGGAATAACCGGAATTGTCGGAATGTCATTTTCTGCGGAACTGAACATTTTTAAAGCGGCCTTAATTTTCCTTGCGGGTTTTTTATCATATGGATTCGGACAGGCACTTACAGACTGCTTCCAGATTGATACTGATTCAATTTCTTCTCCCTACAGACCGCTTACCAGGGGAATTGTTAATAGAAATTATTTCCTGGCTATAAGTATAACCGGTTTGCTAACTTGCATTTCTGTATTTGTATACTTCAATCCTTTTAATATCGGACCTGGTATTCTGGCCGGAGCAGGACTCGCGACTTATACATATTTCAAACGAAAATGGTGGGCGGGGCCGTTTTATAACGCCTGGATTGTGCTTGTACTTTTTATAATGTCTTATTTTGCCGTCCGGGGAAAGGCGGTTATCAATTTCTCAGATATAATTTTTACCGCTGCTTCAATAACTGTATTCATTGGCGAATAAAATATTTTATTTCGGAAAAAATATTTTCAGGAGATGGATCAAGTTTATGAGTAAACAATCCATACAGGAATCAATTCCGCAGTTCATTATTAAAGTACTTATCTCATCGATCATCTACTTCAAGCTTTCAATCTTTCAGAAACATCACGCAAAAGAGAGAGTTTTCAGCTGAAGATTATCTGGATTTTAGTTACATCAGAGGCCTATTCCACACTCCGGTTTGTGAGTATTTCACCCCGGGATTCATCTAATTTTATCGTTAATTTTAACATTGTTTACTGGAAATATTTTTCCTACTTCGTGTTTAATTCTCTCATATAAGCAATTATATCCCTTAACTGCGGCTCTGTAAGTGATGGGTTCCCACCGAGGGGAGGCATAGCGACACCGGTACTATTTAACGGATCATTAGACGGTCTCCCCCTTTTAATAAACTCAAGCAGTTCTTTGTCAGATTCGCTTTTAACGAAATTACTCGTTGTCAAATCTTTGCCAAGGTTTGGGAGCCCTTTAGCATCCATACCATGACATGCTGAGCAGGTCTGATCAAAAAGTATTTTACCATTGACCGCGTTCCCTTTCAATGATTTCACATCATTGCTTTGGACGTTATCAGTCTGGGGATGTTGCTTATCTCCCCCGTTGTTATTTTCACCGCACTGAAACATCAGAAACATAATGACAGATATAAACAGTATAAAATATATTTTTTTAATTTGTCTCATTAGAATTTTACCGATCAGATGTTATTATCAATTGAATTTTTTGTTTTACCCTTAATTACTTCTCTAAAAGTTCGAGTTTTCCTTTTTTGGCCAACAGCTCTTCATTATTTTCGACGTGATCCGGATCTTTAATTATACAATCTACAGGACAGACGTTCATGCACTGAGGCTGATCATAAAAACCAACACACTCTGTACACTTATCCGGGACAATGTAAAAATAGTCAGTTGATATAGGCGAATTCGATACCTTATTTAATTGCCAGTTCACCCCTCCCTCATAAATTGCAGTATTTGGACATTCAGGTTCACACGCACCGCAATTAATGCATTCATCTGTTATTAAGAGTGCCATAATTCTCATCTTCCTTTAAAATCTTTTTATTTTACTTGTATGTAACTTATTAGTGAAGGGTTAGTTAGTCATTGACTTAAGTCAGTGTTTGAACAAATTATGAGAAGAAAATATTATTAATTACCAAAACCCCTATAAGTCAATTTCTGTTTTCTTTGCACACACAAAAATATCTGGGTATTAATTGATTGAATAGATCACGGTAATATTTTCTCGCTATAATATGATCGTGACCCTTATATATAATTGCAATAAATTCATCTAATAGCTTTTCTATCTGGTCATTAAATTCCGGGGAAATTGGTTTATTCTGTTCCATTTTTATTACCTATACGCTATTATCTTAAGTTCGTTACAAGGTTAAGCAGAAGGTTCCTGGTACACAATGACTTAGGTCAGCAATATCACCATTCTTTACCCGACCAAATATTCGTTTATACATTATTAAACTGAATTATAATGACTTTAGTCAATGACTTGCTGGTACTTAAGAACCAAGTTTGAAGCGTATTAGAATTTCTTAAATAAATCTAAGTTCAGGAATAATATGAAAATTTCAAAAAAAATAGCAGGAATAATAACTCTGGCATTACTGGCAGCAATATTTAGCTCCTGTAACAGCAGTGACAATAAGGAATCAACCTTTAATATACCTGCTCCGGAAAATATTAATCAACTGGAGCATGTTAAGGAAAAGCTGGTGGCCCCTCCTTATCTTCCTCAATATGAACAAAGGGATAAAGGTGCCCCGAAAGTAGTGGAGGTGGAACTTACTGTAGTTGAAAAGAAGCTTGAAATCGAGCCGGGGGTGTTTACGTGGGCATTAACGTACAATGGTACGGTACCGGGACCGATTATTGTTGTTCACCAATACGATTACGTTGAGGTAAAAATGATTAATCCAGCCACTAATACTATGATGCACAATATCGATTTCCATGCAGCCACCGGCGCGATGGGTGGTGGAGACATATCTCTTGTTGCCCCGGGACAGCAGGTTACATTCAGATTCAGAACAATTAAACCTGGGGTATTTGTTTATCATTGCGCACCCGGAGGCATCATGGTACCGCTGCATGTTGTCTGGGCATGAATGGTGCGATTATGGTATTGCCCAGGAACGGACTCACAGATAATAACGGGAATTCGCTCACCTATGACAAGGCATATTATATTGTTCAGCAGGATTACTATCTGCCTAAAGACGACAAGGGAAATTATAAACAGTATTCCTCGCCGTCTGAAGGATTCGGCGATTTGATAAAATCGATGAAAACTTTGATACCGACGCATATTGTATTTAACGGCATATCAGGAGCACTCACAGGTGAGAATGCGCTAAAAGCAAATGTTGGAGATAAGGTATTATTCATTACTTCGAGCGCAAACAGGGATACAAGGATCCATCTCATAGGTGGACACGCGGATCTTTATTGGGAAGGCGGTTCCTTTGCAAATAAACCTCTGGCTGATTTTGAAACATGGCCAGTCCCAGGAGGGACAGCTGTTGCTGCAATTTATCAATTCCGACAACCAGGAACATATACTTTACTGGATCATAATCTTATTGAAGCATTGGCGTATGGTGCCGCAGCACAAATAATTGTTGAAGGCCAATGGAACGATGACCTGATGAAAGAAGTTAAAAAACCAGCACAGATTCAATAATGCGCTAAATGGAAAATTATTCGGGAAATAAAATGAACCTGAAGTATTTATTCAGCTAATTTTTTAAGCTCCTGAAAGTTCTTAACAAAAACAGTACGTTCGTGTACTCTGATTATGTTGTTGTCCTTCAGTTTTTTTATCGCTCTTGATATAGTCTCGGGTATAGTTCCCAGATAAGCCGCCAATGTAGGATTGGACAGCGGGATCTTGAAAAATGGTTCCGGAAAATTTTTATTTCCCCCGTTGTCTATTCCTTTTACAATATAATCCGCAAGTCTGTTTATAACTTCTTTAAGTGAAAGATCTTCAGCTTTGACTGTAATATTTTTAAGACGTCTCGCGAAACCCGACATTATTTTAAAACTTAATTTTGGGTTGTCTTCCAACAGTTGTAGAAATTCATTTTTTGGGACAAACAGAAGAGTCGTATCCTCCAGTACCTGAACGCTGGCTGGACAATCTCCGCCGGTAAATAAAGGCACATCACCAAAAAGCTGGGATTTAGTTAACAGATGAAGTATGTATTCTTTACCTTGCGGCGACATTTTGAATATTTTTACCTGCCCTTTTAAAACAATGTATATACCAAGAAATTCCTCACCCTCGTGAAATACATATTCATCCTTTTTATAATTAAGAAGTCTGCTTAAAGCAGTGATCTCCCGTAATTCCTCTACAGTTAGTTCTGAAAACAGGGGTATATCCTGCAAAATCATAAGTCATTCCATGAATTCTTAATATTCAAACTTAAGTATTTATGATATATTTATGAAAATGTGCACCAAACTGACTTAAGTCAATGAACAATATTTATCTCCGGAATATATTTTCAGCATAATTTTTTAACAAGGAGTATATTCCCCGAATCTTGAAGTTGAAGTTAAACTAGTATAGTAGCCGCCGTGGTCCCCCGAAATAATGAGCGATGAAGCAAAGCGCCTACTCGGGAGGCGCTGAAATGAAAGTTAACCCATTTTAGAAAGGCCAGATTACAGGTGTAAAAAAAGTTGCGACTAACCATGTTAATAAAGCCATACCTGCGCCGATAAACAGTCAGCCATCCCAACATAAGCCTATATACCAATTACAGCAGATTCGGCTATCATGCTGCATTATGAAGCAACAAAAACAGCGTAGAGGTGACGTTTCAGGAGTGCATTCAACTTATTTCCTAAAATTGAGGCGGACTCGGTGTCATCTTTGGCACGCTTGAGGTATTACTTTTTCCCAGAATTCGTATAGCTACCAGGATTTAAATCTATATCATTTCAAGTTCTTTATTTTAAGAATATTTACATTGATAAATGCAGGAAACTCTGCTAAAAGTGATGCCGGAGAGTTGATTTAATTTTGGCTGGCTGTCAGGTTGAACTCCAACATTTTGTACGCACCTTCAAATTCTTTCATCTTTCGATGAAATCCATATGTTCTATCCCATTCACCATTAAGTAATTCTCTGCGAAGGTGATCCACATATTGTTCTTCGAGTTCTTCTGAAATAAAACTCCAGGCGGATTGCGATTGACGTACTTTCTTTTTCAGAAATTCTTCCGGTCTTCCGTAAAATGCTTCCTGGAATCCGTCGGTACAATCAAAGGGAATTTTAATATTTGTTATTTCGGGTTTTATCCTGATTACAGATTCTATTTTCGATAACTCCGGGTATCTGTTTTTTTCTGCCTCAACTACCATCGGGAAATATTCGGCATTCCAGAATAAGCCGAGTTTCGCCGGATCGTAGGTTAATATAACTATACGTTTTGCTGCAACCCGTTTGAGTTCCCGGAGTCCCGTTTCGAAGTCCTGCCAATGGTGAATGGTCAGAATTGCAAGTGATGCATCAAAACTTTTGCCGTCAAAAGGGAGTGATTCGGCTCTTGCGCTGACTGCAGGATGACGACCCGATTCCAGTCTTTTTTTTCTCATATTCCCTGACGGTTCTACTGCAATAACATATTTATCTTCCGGTTCATAGGAACCAGTCCCGGCCCCGATATTTATGACAGTACTCATACCACGCAGTCCGGAGTGAACGAACGCGGCGATTCGCGGATCAGCTTTTCTTACTGCGGAATATTCGTATTCCCGGTTCTCATAATTATATGAAGGGTCTTTGATCCTCATACCGCTGCTCAGGTTTGCTGATTTATCCGATCAATTTTCATCGCGATACTCTGTTTTTCAGTTTGGGTTTTTGCGAGGGTATATGCAGTCTGAAAGTGTTCCTTTGCCTTTTCATCGTTTATATCGGTGTATAGTTCTCCCAGCAATGCAAAATAAAAATGATTATCCGTCAAATTTAATTTTTCAGCTTCGATGATTGCTTCTTCTTTTCCGCGTGCCTTTGAAAGTGCAAATGTTCTGTTCAGCGCTGCCATAGGCGAATATTCTAACAGCAGGAGCTGGTTGTAAAGCTGAAGAATGTTTTCCCATTTATCTTCGGTGTCTGTCTTTTTTGTATGCCAGAACGCAATGGCAGCCTCCAGGTGGTATTTCGAAATCTTGCTACCTGCTGCTGAACAATTCAGAAAATATTCTCCTTTAGCTATTAAATCCGAATCCCATAAAGCGGTCCTTTGCTCATCATACAATATCAGTGACCCGTTTTTATCAAAGCGTGCATCGAACCTGGAGGCATGGAAGCACATTAGTGATAATAATGCATTTACCTGGGGCTTATTCGTGTATTTATTTTCGATTAGCATATAGCAGAGCCTCATTGCATCGAGGCAAAAATCTTTTCTGAGAGTTTTATTCTGACTTACAGAATAATATCCTTCATTAAACAGCAGGTAAATCGTTCTCAAAACAATCTCCAGGCGGTTTTCAATCTCTGCCGGACCGGGAAGTTCAATTTTAACTTTCTCCTGTCGTAGTTTTTCCTTTGCTCTGAACAATCTTTTATTAATCGTTTCTTTATTTGTCAGGAATGCATCCGCAATTTCTTCTATGCCGAAACCGCAAAGGATCCTGAGCGACAGACCTATTTGCGCCTCGGGCGAAATGGAAGGATGACATATTGCAAACATCATCTGGAGCTGGCTGTCGTTAATATTCTGCGGAGACAAATCCAGTTCATTCATATACGAGCCGGGTAAATCGTTTTTCAGTTCTGGTGCAATTTTGTCTTCAAATGTAGAAGTACGATGCAAATAATTTTTTGCTTTGTTCTTTGCTACCGTATAAAGCCATGCAGCCGGATTCGACGGAACCCCCTTAAGTCCCCATGTTTCCGAAGCAGTTAAAAAAGTATCTGCTGCAATGTCTTCGGCAATTTCCATCTGTTCGAATCCAAACCGTCTGCAGAGTACGGAGACAATTTTCCTGTATTCCGTCCTGAATAAATGAGGTATTAACTCTTGTTCTGTCATACAAAAAAAGCAAGTGCTTAATAATATTATTCTACTTCCAGCTGATCAATTGCTCTTATCTCAACATTTCCGCCTGCTGTTAAGACAGGGCATCCCCGGGCAATTTCAACAGCTTCTTCATAAGAATCAGCCTTAATAATTGAGTACCCCCCGACTGATTCTTTTATTTCGGAATAAGGACCGTCCGTAATTACATTATGTGGTTTAACAACTTTACCTGTGGAGGCCAGGCGATTGCCCCGGTTAGATAATTTATTTTGTGCCGCTATGCTGCCTATCCAGTCCATCCATTTTTTTGTGGTAGCCTGCATTTCATCGGGTGAAAAAGAAGGCAGAGCCTTATGATTATTTCTAAAGATTAAAAGAAATTCTTTCATTTTTTACTCCATTAATTATTATATATTATTTGATAATTGATTTTTGTTCGGCTTCCATTAATTCCCCGGCGTGCACTCTAGGCGCAAAAGGAATAAATCCAAGAATTACCGAAGTTATAAACACAGTAACAGAACCAGTCAGAGACGGTTTGAATGTCATTAAAAATACTATACCCAGGAATACAACCGTCCTGATTTTAAGCGAATACATCAACATATTGTCATTCAATATTTCTTTCAGCATCGGTGAAATATTCTTCCCGTTAGATAAAATAATTTTAATGTTTTTCATTTTTCTCCCGGTAACAGTGCCGCCGATCACAGCCATAAATATTATGGCGATAAAAGAGACGCTAATCCATATAGCATTTTTCCAGACAGCCGACATCATATAAATCCCCGGAATTAATATGAAGAGGATTGTAATTAAATTTATTGTCCTCAGCTTTAAATAATAAAAAATTGATTGCTTAATATTTTCGAAATCCAATGCTTTCCGGATTTGAAATATAGATAGCCATTCCAACGCTATGGAAGCAAAAAGCATTAAAGCACCTGTAATATGCAAAAATAAAGCAGTTTTGTATAACATTTTTTTTACCTTCCGATCATGTGATTAATTACATCAGACTATTACTGTAAACGAATCATTGTTCATTTAATATAAATCCGGCCTCGAAGCAGAATTTTTAATTCAATCGGGCAGTTCTTCACATAGAAAACCATAGCTCTTTATCCTGCCGACTACGTCATCTGCTTCAATATTATCTCCGATTATCCGCACAACTTTATCTTTATCTTCAAGATCTATGGTACATTCATTTATTATGTAGTATCCATTCAGCCTGTTTTTAACTGTACTGAAATCATACCTGGTATTTATATCTGTCTTCAGAATTAACATTTCCATTTCATACCTCCATTCATTTATCTATAACCTGCTAAAAATATTCTGTCCACCTAATGATTTAATTTTCAAATTTTATCTTATATTCTGATAGTGCACTAATTTCAAAAAGAATTTAATTATTGATTATTGGAGCAAATTGTCCAACCTTATAAGTACCGACAACAGGCTTAAAGGCAATATTAATCCGGTTATAACTGTTTATGGCATTAACTGCTATCGTCAGATCAATCAGCTCTTCCTCGGTAAACTGCTTTCGGGCTTCCTCAAATACACTATCAGGCACCTCGCAATTATTAACGGCTTCCGCCCAGGAAAGCGCCGCCCGTTCACGTTCCGAAAAAAACTGCGTTTCTCTCCATGCATCCATAACATAAAGACGCTGCTCGCTTTCTCCCTCTGCACGTAAATCTTTTGAATGCATATCTAGACAATAAGCACATCCATTTATCTGCGATATTCTATACTCTAACAGGTAAAGCAATTTTTGTTCGATCCGCGATTTTGCCAGGTATACTCCCAGTGGATACATAGCTTTCATTGCGTCTTTGCCTTTTTCCATGAAATTTATTCTCTGTTTCATTTTTAGATCTCCTGATTTCTTGTTTATTTTTTATCATCTACACCTCAATAACAATTGAGATTGGGGAATTTGGACAGGCATCCCTTCAACCTCCAACCGTCTCATCTTCCTACGTCTCCGTGTAATAAGCAAAAGAGCATTTCTTTAGGATATAACCGCGTTTTCCTGCCAGAAGCTGGACGGTTTTGTGGTAAACTCATCATCACTCATCAGAATTTAATATTTAAATAATAAGCATTTAAGTTTATTTCTTTATATTAGCCCCCTGAATTCCCCAAAGCTGAAAATTTTACAGAACCGTTGACAAAATCCGGTTATGGAAATGTAGACGAAAAATGGCAATAAGGTGTTAGATGACCTTGTCGTAATTAACCCCTTAATATGCCGGATTCACACCTTTTACGTTCCATTAATTGGTTTTATGTTTGTGCTGGATCTATCGAGAAAAAAATAATAACAATGTTTGCTGACTATTTAATAATAGGACAAAAGGATTGGTATGCCGTACTCTTCCAGGATATTAATATTTATAATTTTTCTTTTAACGCTTAATTGTATTCCGCTCAGTCATGGTCAGGATATTGTAAATCCCGACAGCGCGCTTCAGATTATACTTGATAATCTGCAGGGTGAGAAACTGACACTCGACCAGGCAAAGGAATACGGAAAAAAGAATTCAACATCGTATAAACAGGCTGAAGCAATGTATATGGCTTCCCTTGGTTCCCTGCGAAGGGAAAGAGGAAAATTCGATCCGGTATTTTTCCTGAATTTGAACTATAGCGATCAGAAAGTCCCGGCGGCCTCCTTCTTCTCCGGTGCTTCTGTGCTGGCAACGCAGGAGACAAATTTTTCGACGGGTATACGTCTTGATCTGCCGATAGGTACAAAACTTGAGCTTGCGCTTAATTCATCCCGTCTGAAGTCTAATTCTCAGTTTGCTTTTCTGAATCCTGAATACGATGCAGTCGGTTCTGTTTCATTGCGCCAGCCGCTCTTAGAGGGATTTACCGCTTCAGCTCAGAAAGAGCTGAACCGGGCTGAGTTGGAGGCGGAATCATACAAAGCGGGATATGACCAAGAAGCCCTGATGCTGAATTCCTCGGTGGAGCAGGCATACTGGAATTTGTATGCGGCAGAGCGTGATTATGCAGTGCAGAAACTTACCCTTGAACGTGCAGAATCTCTGCTTGAAGAAGCACAGCTGAGAGCGAAGGCAGGACTGATAGGCCCGAACCAGGTAGCAAATGCGCAGACCTTTCGGGCTGAACAAAAACTGTTAATGATTGACAGTGAAGAGCAGCTCGATACACAGTCGGACAAGTTTGCAGTTTTAATAGGAAAGCGGCCCGGAGGCGATCCTGCCAGGTACATAACCACTGATAATCCGCCTGATGAATTTGCTAATGCAGTTGTTGAGGACCTTGTTCAACATACATTAGATAACAATCTTGACCTGCAGGCTGCCGGAAAACAAGTGGAGATTATGAAATCATTAGCAGGGGCTGCCTCCTGGCAGGCACTGCCCAGTGTAGATTTTGTCGCTTCGATTTCAAGCAATGCGCTCGGCGGGACTTCGCAGGATGTTTTTTTCGGGAGTGATACATTACATTCATCCAATTCCGGTACTTACAGTGATGTCCTTTCGGAAATATTCAAAAGAAAATATCCCGGCTGGAGTGTGGGAGTGGAAATTTCACTTCCAATTGGACTTAGAACCGGGCTGGGTGAAGAGGACAGGCTTGAGGCCGGACTCTACGAGGCAAAGCAGAGTTATATTGAATTAGCTAGCAATCTCGAACAGCAGGTAAGAAAAGCTTACAGGGAGCTCCTTCATGGAAATGAAAGAATGAAAACAGCCAGGGAAGGTGTTGAAGCTGCACAGGAACAAGTAAGGATAGGGATGATAGAATTTAAGAATGGAAGACTTTCAGCATTCGAGCTCGTAAGGTTAAGTCAGGATTTTGCCGTCGCGCAGCAGCGATATTCAGATGCACTGGTAAAAACTGTAAAAGCTGTATCAGATTTATCGCAGTTAACTTCAGGATATTATCCCGGCGGAGTACAATAAAAGAGATTATAAAAATGAAAGGTGCAAAAATGAGATTAAAATATTTTAAGCATAACTGGCTGTATCCGGGTCTCTTGATAGCAGGTCCCCTGATACTGTTCGGAGGATGTTCAGATGATCAGGGCCCCGCAGGTGGATTTCAAATGCCGCCGACCCCGGTTGAAGTAGCAGATGTTAAAGCTCAGATTGTTGACGACAAATTTGAAGCTGTCGGCACCATTGAAGCTATCGAAGGAGTTACGATTGTCTCCGAAATAGATGCATCTGTTACAAGTCTTCCCTTTGATGAGGGCAGTTATATCAAAAAGGGTGATCTGATTGCCCTGCTTGATGATTCACAGCTCTCTGCAGAAGTCAACAGAACTGAAGCATTATATAATCAGAACAAATCGGCGTATAACCGTGTAAAGGTAATTGTTGACCAGAAGGCGGGATCGCAGCAGGATCTTGACGATGCTCTTGCAAATCTGAAAGTTGCTGAAGCAAACTTTGAGCTTGCGAAAGCGCGTCGAGCCAAAACACGCATCACCGCACCCTTCGACGGATTTATCGGTGCACGTAAGATCAGTGTGGGTACATTTCTACGCACCGGTCAGGAAATAACCGAGCTTGCAAATCTCAATGAGATCCGCATCATTTTTTCCGCACCGGAACGATATCTTGCGCAATTAAAGAAGGACGCAAAAGTAGTTGTTTCCTCAACAGTATTTCCCGACTATAACGTTTCAGGTAAGATCATTGCTATCGAACCTATGCTGGATACCGAAACACGAAATGTTAATGTCACTGCCAGGGTTCAGAATCCGGGACAAAAATTCCGTCCCGGTATGTCGGCTAATGTTGCTGTAATCTTAAGCGAACATTCTAATGCGTTAACAGTTCCTAACGAAGCTGTATTTGCCAACGGCGATCAGTCATTTGTTTACGTGGTAAAAAAGGACAGCACAGTTTCGGCTGTCCCGGTTACACTGGGGATGCAGACACCGAAAATTGTGGAAATTACCAGCGGACTGACAGACGGGAGTCAGGTTGTAAGAACAGGTCATCAGAAATTATTTGACGGCGCTAAGGTTATGCCTGTAAATTCAGGTACACCTCCGACCGGCAATAAATAAATTTGAAATTGCAAAAATGATAAATTTATCAGACACCAGGAGTTTTTATTATGAAGCTTAGTGATATTTCGATACGACGCCCCGTATTTGCAACTGTGATGAGTCTGGCAATCCTGTTGTTCGGGATTATCTCTTTTACCCAGCTTCCGGTAAGGGAATACCCGGATATTGATCCACCAGTGATTTCAGTCGTAACTCTTTACAGGGGAGCGAGCTCAAATGTAGTTGAAACGGAGATAACCGACATACTGGAGGAGCAGTTTGCCACGCTCGAAGGAGTGAAAACCATTAGTTCCTCCAGTCAGGAAGGCGGTTCTGTAATAACAATCGAGTTTGACCTTAATCGTGATGTGAATGAAGCGGCGAATGACGTACGCGATAGAGTTTCGCGGATACGCGGCGGACTGCCGCAGGAAATTGACGACCCGGTTATTTCGAAAGTCGATGCAAATGCACAGGCTATTGTGTGGCTGGCTCTTTCAAGCACGCAGTATTCCGGCCTGGAACTTTCAGATTATGCCGACAGAGTGCTGAAAGAAAAAATCCAGCGGATACCGGGGGTAGGCTCTGTAATCATAGGGGGTGAACGAAGATACGCAATGCGGGTGTGGCTGGATCCTCTAAGAATGGCCGCCCATGGTTTGAGCGCGCAGGATATTGAAAGTGCTGTAAGGTCGGAGAATGCCGAAATACCGGGAGGCCGCGTTGAAGGAACACAGCGCGAATTTGCTGTACGTACACGGGGAGACCTGGATACACCCGAACAATTCGGAGCTATTATAGTATCTCAGAAAGGCAATGATATTGTGCGTCTCCGGGATGTGGCTGATGTGGAAGTAGGTGCCGAAGATGAACGGACTATTGCGCGCTGGAACGGGAAACTGGCTGTAGGTCTCGGTATAGTCAAGCAATCGAAGGCAAGCACGGTTGATGTTGCATCCGATATCATAAGCAGGCTGCCCGAATTAAGAAAACTATTGCCGGCCGGAATGAAACTTGAAACCGCTTTTGATAGTTCTGAGTTTATCAAGGAATCAATTTCAGAAGTTGAACAAACATTACTCATCGCTCTAATTCTTGTTATCCTTGTTGTACTCGCATTCCTTAAAAGTTTTCGGGCAACAATAATTCCCTCTATTGCCATACCTATTTCAATTATAGGTGCTCTTGCAGCCGTTTATTTTGCAGGATTTACAATTAATATATTAACACTGCTGGGGCTGGTGCTAGCTATCGGACTTGTTGTTGATGATGCAATTGTAGTACTTGAAAATATATACAGGCATATGGAAATGGGGAAATCACGCTGGCAGGCTGCAATTGACGGAAGTAAAGAAATCGGGTTTGCGATTATTTCCACAACGATTACCCTCGTTGCAGTGTTCATTCCTCTGGCTTTCCTTTCAGGAAATGTAGGGAGATTATTTAATGAGTTTGGTATTGCAGTAGCAGTAGCCATTTTAATTTCCGGTTTTGTGGCTCTTACCCTGACCCCGATGATATCGTCGCAAATACTGCGGCCGCTTCATGGAACAAGTCAAAATTGGGCATCAAGATCATTCGACAGTTTTTTTGACTGGCTCAACAGAACATATGAAAGACTTTTAAAATGGTCATTAAATCATCGACTGTTAGTAATTGCGGGCGGCGCAGCCACCATTATTCTTGGTATTTTCCTTTTCAGACTTTTACCCAGTGAACTGGTACCGGTAGAAGACCGCGGAGTAGGATTCGGGATAGTGATCGCCCCTGAAGGTTCAACTCTTGAATACACCGACACTTATGTAAAAGAAATTGAAAATATACTTCTCAATAATCCTGATGTTAAGGGCCTGTTCACGGCAACCGGGCTGAGTTTCGGGGGACCCGGGAGCGTTTCAAACAGCTTTATGTTCATAAATCTTAAACCGAGAAGCGAACGGGAAAAATCTCAGCAGGAAATAATCCGGGAACTGTTCCCCCGGCTGATCTCAATTCCGGGTGTACTTGCCTTCGTTATAAATCCGCCGAGTCTGGGGGCCTCATTCAATTCGAACCCTGTGGAATACGTTTTGCAGGCGGACAGCTATGAGGATCTGAGCAAAGCCACAGGCATAATGATGGGTGAAGCATCCAAACTCGGATATCTCATTAATATGGACAGCGATCTCCGGCTGAACAAACCGCAGCTTGATGTTGATATCGACCGGGAACGCGCTTCCCACCTTGGAGTATCTGTCACGGAAATCGGTTCAACACTTGAAACATTATTCGGAGGCAGGAAAGTAACAGATTTCAAGCGTGGTACAAAGCAATACGATGTAATGCTTCAGCTAAAACCCGAGTACAGATCCTCCCCGGATGCTATCAGAAACATTTATATAAAAAGTTCCGGTGGACTGGTTCAGCTTGCGAATGTTGTAAAAGTAAAAAATACAGTCGCCCCGAAAGAACTGAATCATTATAACCGTGTGCGTTCAGCAACCATATCGGCAGGACTTGCTCCCGGCGTTCCACTCGGCAAAGCACTTAACGACCTGGACCGAATCGCGGAAGAAAAACTGCCCCCGGGTATAAAGCACGAATACGCAGGTCAATCCCTGGAATACAAAGATTCAAGTTCGGCATTATACTTTATGTTTATACTGGCTATAATTTTTATATACCTGGTATTATCGGCACAGTTCGAAAGCTTTGTGCATCCTTTAACCATACTTCTTTCCGTCCCTCTTGCCATTTTCGGTGCTTTGCTAACATTATACTTATTCGGCCAGAGCCTGAACATATATTCCCAGATAGGCCTGATTATGCTTATCGGCCTGGTAACCAAAAATTCAATACTTATAATTGAATTTGCAAACCAGCAGCGTACACAGGGAACTCCGTATATGGAAGCTATTATTAATTCGGCAATAATCCGTTTGAGGCCAATCCTTATGACATCCTTCGCTACAATCTTCGGAATATTACCGATAGCCATAGGATTAGGTGCCGGAGCAGAATCAAGACGTCCTTTAGGACTAGCAGTAGTCGGCGGAATGTTCTTCTCAACATTCCTTACACTGCTTATTGTTCCCGTGGTTTATACTCTGCTTGCAAGGTTCACCGGGATCAAATCTGCGGCAGGACAACAGGACCAGGACTCTTCCACGGAACGATCCGGAGATTCGGGACTGATCACTGAAGGAGTTCTTAAATAGAAAGCAAGAGTTACTTCCGGCGTTACTCAAATTCGATGTTTGCGTCTAAAGCAACCAAACCTAGAATAAAAGCCAATATACTTACAGTTTGTAATATTCTAAGGAAAGTAGTTGGTGTTTGTACTTCTATTGTTTTCACTTCACTTACAGGGAAATGCTCCGGCTGGTTACAATCAGTTATTACCCAGTAAGCAGAATCCGGATTGAGGTATGAATCAAAAATAATATCTTCATTGTTAAAGGTTATGCAATCTCCGCCATCCAGCCAATAGGTAGTAAAATTTATCGAACTATTATCCGAATATACTATTGAATCCAGCCACAGCACTTCGACCTGATTACATAACTCCACGCGTTTGGTCGAAACAGAATCAAATTCAAACTGTTTTTCAAATAGAATGTAGTTCTGCTGAGTAATATAAACACAGTTATTCGAGCTGCAGGATATATTTCGACCGTCATTAAGAATATATTTAACATCTAAGTCTTCTTTTGTTCTGTTGAAATAATCCGGATCATGCGTAACGGTTGTGATTGAATAACAGCCGCAAATATTTAATAACAGGCATGGTATCAAAATCGAGGAAATATAACTTTTCATATTCCACCCATCGATTATAACTATTAGAAATGTAATGAACGGGTGGTATGTAGTTGTCAAAGAATTGTAAAAATAAAGACGGTCGATACCTGATGTAATTTTCTACCCGATCCGAAAACTCTTTCTAAATATTTACACAAGCCCGGAACACCAGGCTGTCGTCAAGCAGACCCGTGTATTTATGCTTATAAACTCATTTGACTATAGTACTCGGCATCCGAGTATATAATAATGCTTTGTATGCTGTCTGTAAAGGTAACGTGTGTTTGAAATGTTCCGCCAGGTCCGGGCATACCTAATTGTCCGCAAATTTTTCTTCCATTTTGTAACGTATATTCGGTATAATAACCCTTAACATCATTTCGTGGAATAATTTTCGTGGTCAATAGCAGATCCATATCGTTATTTGCTGCCAAGGTTTCCCAATTAACCTGTTGATTGCTCTGAAGTGCATCTGGCGTAGGTATTGTCGCTCCATTGGAGGTATTATCATTTATTGTGAAATATAAAACTCCGCCAATAGTCATTATCAGAATAATATATAATGTTGTGTTCATAACCAATTCCCTTTTGTAAATTTGTGAAATTTGTTTTTTAACTTGTCTCTATCCGTAGTTAATAGGAGAAATAACGTTTGAAGCTGCGGGCTGTTTAATTATACCAGCACTTTCAGTTTCATTCCCTGGCGACTGTTACAAGATATATCCTGAATTGCGGTTTTTTTGGAAAACCTGCAGGATTATTATTACCTTTATTGCGGCCGGAAAGTAAGAATTACGATGATTAGATAGAGTATTTCCACTTTTCTCCCTATTTTTAATATATCTCACCCCTATGTGTACAAATTTTGAGCCAATGTTTTTCAATGCACTTAAGGAATTCTTAAACAAGCAGGTATTACTGAATGATCTCAGAACATTCTCTAACCCCACGCTCCGGCATAATCTGATGCATACTTGCTGAATGTAATCGGTGGACGGTTGATGAGTGAAGTAATATCATCAGATACGACACCACAGCGGCCATCGCGTACCCGCTGGTAGAAGTATGCCCATCGTTCTATCAGATCTTTTGCAACTCCGGCCCTGGTTAAAACCATACGGGCAGTTTCATCACTGATGGGAACATATGAAATTTTCTTTTTTGATACTCCCGAAATTATTTCCATCGCCCGGAAATGATCGATTGATTCACTTCCCGTAAGCGTGTAGGCTTTTCCGGTGTGTCCGTTATCCATCAGTACTGCAGCTCCTGCAGCGGCTATATCCCTTACATCAATAAATGATAATCCGGCATCTGAGGCCGGTAGATGTAAGGCGCCGGTCGACATAATGTCAGCATACATAGGTCCTGAGTTGAAGTTCTGCATAAACCAATTGGGACGTAAATGTGTAAATGGTATTCCTGAATCTTCAATGTATTTTTCCAGTTTTCTCAGCATAAAATCATCTTCCTCTTCCACTCCCATAGCTGTCAGATCTGTAATATTGTGTACCCCCTTTTTCCTGGCCTCATCAATCAAAGGAATTGCTACTTCGTCTGAATGGTTGTCGCCCGGACGCACCATCAGGAACAGCTTATCGATCCCCTCAAGGGCAGACGCGAATGTTTTCGGCCTGTCATAATCGAATAGGACAGTTTCTACTAAGCTATCGAATTTTTGAGATGCAGATGAGGGATTACGCACAGCTGCCCTTACTTTATTTCCTCTGTTGCTCAGAATGTTTACCAATTCTGTCCCTACCCGCCCGCTTGCACAGGTCACTAATATCTTGTGTGACATTTTTTCTCTCCCTGTTCTAAAATCACCTGATATTTTTGCTAATTTATTATTTCAGTAAAGAGTGCAGGATAAATAGACCTATCCTGAAAAATGAACTTAGTAAGCAAATATAACAGCTTGTTATTTAATACTCATGTCGATACTGAAGCGAGAATGCGTTTGTTTAACAGGTATATTCTGTCACTTACATATAAACTTGTTTTTTTAAAGGAATGTGCCTGATCGAAAGCAATTTATAATAGGCTGTCATTATCTGAAGAGTTGTGAAACTATGCCGAAATAAAAAACTGCCGCAGTTAATTTGCGGCAGTTGTGATATACGGTAACAGGTTAAGTTTTTTAGCGGCAACATCCTGTGCTTGCTGGTTAGCCTGCCGTAGCCAGACTGTAAATTTTTACAGGCCGGCTTACCGTAAGATCTTCCTTATTTCAGAACCATCATCTCGAATATTTTGTTATCAAATTGCATACTGTAATAATATACCCCGCTTGATAGATTTGATGCATCCAAGGCTGCATAGTGAATACCGGCTTTTGTATTTTCATTTACCAATCTGGTAACCTCCTGTCCGAGGGCATTAAATACCCTGAGCGTTACAAATCCATCTTCGGGTATTGTGTACTCAACACTTGTCATAGGAATAAAAAGATGGGATAATTCTGTGAAAGAGAAAATTCTTTTGGCAGAGATTTCAACTTCGACTGTCTGAGAATATTCATAACTTCCGGGAGCTATACCGTCGTCTTTAAATGAATATGATTTGGGCTTTGTTGTAGTTCCATATCCTGCTTCATATCCAACCTTCTCCCATGTATCACTAAAGATAAAAGCTGCGATGTATTTATTTATTATTTAAATAGTTTTTAATTACTCGGGCTGTCAGATCTACAATCCCGGGATCCGGATTTTCCCTGAAATCAATGGCTCCCAGATATGAGCCGTGTTCCGCCGGCAGTATCATCAGTCTCGAATTCGCGATCAGTCTCGACATATCAAGAGCATGACTTGTTAATACTACATCTTTGTCACCGTTTATTATTAACGTCGGAGATTTCACGGAGCCTATTGTTGTATCATCCCAATCCTTAAAATGCAGCATCCTCTCTCTGTCTTTATTAAACATATTTAACAGCTTGTTGCTGTCGGGATTTACTTTCAGGAATGCTTCTTTAAGTGATTGAGGCATATCATTGATAGTAGCCTGTTTCATTCCATCGAAAAATCCGGGGAACAAACCTTCTCTTTTATAAAATGTTGATGCAAGTACTAACTTATCAACAATTTCAGTATGCCTTACTGCTATTTGTATAGCTGTATTTCCCCCATTGCTGAATCCTAAGAATGATGCTTTTGCGATTTTTAATTTAGATAACAATTCCGCAATATCATCAGCGTCTTGTTCAAAACTTTCAGGAGCTTCCCGATCGCTTGTTCGGCCATGTGCCTGGAGTTCGACTGCGATCACTTCGAAATCACGGGCAAGTGAAGAAAGTATGCTGCCAAAAGTACTTTCGATGGTAGATCCGCCTCCATGGATCAGAACCAGAGGCACACCTTTGCCGTGGATTTCATAGTACATTCTGATACCATTCACTGTCTCATACCCGCTTTTATAATTCTGCGCTATTGCCATACCTGCTCCGGTTATTAATAAGACTATAATTAATTGGATTATAAATATGCATTGAATCCGAATGCTGACTATCTTCTGCTTAATTTAAAATATTTCTCTGTTAACTGGATTGTTTTATCGGTATACGCAATTCAAAATCCAGACATAAGATACTTATTATCGGAGAAATACATTTACTCCTATTCCGATGGATAATGCTTTCCTTTGTACTTCGTGTGAGGGGATGCTATAATATAAGGAGTATGTTGACGGATATTCGAGGTTGATAAACGTGTAACTTACGATTGTTTCCACGGCAACATTATCATTTAGAAAAAGATCCATACCTGCGGCTAATTGAATATCATTCTCTGTAACATCATTATTGGAAAATGAGGAGCTTTGTTTTCCATAGGCATATCCCAGCATAAAGAAAGGCTTGACAGGTTCTTTACCTAAATAAAATCTGGCGGTGGGACCGACAGCCCAATTTGTATTACTGTTACCCCCGGAGCTGACTTCCTGAAGGTTTACTCCCAGCCCTAGTGAAAAATTGTCAATTATAAAATAAGCAGCACCGGGATTGAAAATCAGAATGCTGGTATTGTCAACATTCTCCTGGGAATAGGAAGTGAAAGAGATAGTTCCGTTGATGCTATACGTGCCTTTTCCGGTTAAGTTCTGACCGAAAGATTGTATCGTAAGCAGTAAAAAAAGTACTGTAAAAATTACTGAAGTGTTCATTGGAGTTTTTCCTCTGGTTTATGGCTTGTTGAAGTATCCCGTTTTCATAGTTCCGCCTTTTAAATTATCCCCGATCTATCCTATAATCCCATATTTCCAAATTTAACATAATTAATTGCCCGTCAATGCGCAAAAGATAGGAAGACATTAATTAAAGTCGGGCTAATCTCTGAGATACCGTTCCAAATCAAACAGCTGATTAATTCCGCCTTAAAAAATTTATCTCTTCCTCAAGAGCGTGCGGCGCTGGTTTGGGCAAATTTCTGAATCCTCGGAAAAAGGGCTGACCGGCGGTTTGCCGAAAATCCTTGCCGTATTTACATGTACAACTTTTTTGATTCCTGATTCCAGCACAGCTTCCATCACGTTCCTTGTTCCATTCACGTTGACTTCTTTATAAACGTTGTTATTCCGTTCTCAAAAGGTATAATGGCCGATAATATTGACCACATAGTCACAGTTCTTCATAGCTTCAAGCAAAGATCCTTTATTAGTCAAGTCCCCCTCTGCCACCGAAACATTTTTGTACCTGACAAGGAACGATTTATCACTGTCCTTCCTTACTTAAAGTCTGATCTGATTCTTCCCGGCGAGTAATTCGGTTGTATATTTCCCTATAAAGCCAGTTCCGCCTGTTACAAATATTTTCATTTCTCCTCCTGTTTTTTTTATTCCTGGATCTAAAGGTTAAGTCTATTCCTGAAATTATAAAACGAGCTTATACGCCTTTCTAAAATATTTAAACAAATGATTCCGGAAATTATGTTGAAACTACACTTCTGCAGTTCAGATTAAGAGGAAGGAAAAAAAGGAAGCTCTCACCTATAATGCAAAGTTGTGTATATGTATGTAATGTTGACTTTTAATGTCAAGCAAATAGTGACTAACAGAATTTCAGCGGTGTAAAGGATTCGTTATTTATTTCGTAGCTGGTAATATAGATCAGCGAAGGTAATTAATGTCCTGCGGCACTCGGTATAGTCCAGCTTTATCAGCGATTAACCGGGAGTTTTTTTGAAGGACAATCCTCTGCGCTGGAGGGCGGCCTCGGTCATCGGACGGAGGTCGACGCTGAACTTACAGGTGCGCTGATATGTTTTCAAGCTGAACTCGTTCCGGGCAGCATGGTATGCTTTCATCGCTGTTTCCCACCTGCTTTTACCGGTGAGGTATTGATCGAGACTTTCCGCTAACATCACTGAATGTGTAGAGGCCTGGTCAATTCCCTGTCCTGACCAGGGATCCATTACCATGGCTGCATCGCCCGCAAGCGCCCACCCTCTACCATAGGGCACCCTCATGTATCCGGCTATGTTTCCTGAGCCTCTTACCGGACCCGCCATTACGGCTTTTTCTACACGCGGGGCAAGGGCCTTCATTGTTCCAATGATATTCTTAAACTCTTCCCCTGGGTTTCGCTTGATTGTACCGAAGCGGGCGATAGGAACCGAAGCGGCAAGCAGTGTAAGATCATCACCGCAGGGAAAGCAATATGCCAGGGTATTGCCATTGTAGTGGAATTCAGCCGCAGGCCCTTCCTTAGGAGGCAGTCCTCTGAAATATGCATAATACATAGCCCTGTTCACCGGCTCTCTGTGCTCTTCCTGCAAATCCACATTCTTCGCGAGGAACGAGTTCACTCCATCGGCTCCTACAATCACCCTTCCCGTTTCCTCCCCGGATTCACCGTCGCCTTCCCACTTAATGCCCGAAACAGCATCATCACTGCGGAGCAGTCCTTTTACCTTTATCCCTTCTCTAAACTCAACAGAGGGGATCGCCCTTATATGCCGGGTGAGAATATCATCAAGTTTTATTCGGGGAACACACATATAAAAGGGGTAATCATCGGGACGGTCAACCGGCTCGGCAAACTCAATACCATCAATAACATTAAAATTTACTTTAAGCCGGGGAGCGGCCGATAAAACTTCATCAAGCACCCCGACGGATTTGAAGGCACGAAGTGCCGGAGCCCTGAAGAAATGAGTGGATAGAGTATCGCTTGGAAATTTAGTCCTGTCGAGAACAAGGACATCATAGCCTTTCTCTCCAAGAGCAGCAGCAAGGATAGATCCGGCAATCCTTGCTCCGATTACAATTATATCATGTTTATTCATACTCTCACTTTATTTTAGGAGTCCCGACGGCCCGAAAAACTGTTACTCCCCTTCCGGTTGTAGAGCAGATATCCCAGAAATACGTATCCATTTGGGGAATAGAATCGATCATCTGTTTAATTTCATTTACAGTGTACGTCATGAGAACCGAAACCACACCGTCCCACATTACAAACAGAGGCACCACCGGAATAATATATGTAAAAAGAAGTCTAGTAATTGAAACAGGCCTGATAGTAAATGTCAGCAGAAGGACAAATATTGGCGATAAAGCAAATTGTATGATTTGTGCAATCGAGCGTTTCTGGAATTCGAATACAGCAATAGACTGCTGCGCCTTAACCGCATTTTCAAATAGAGCCCTGGCCTGTTCTGGCCGAAAATGATGAAGGGACAGGAACTGGGTTCTTATTCCCTTCAGGCTATCGGGAACGTTGAGCGCATCAACAGACTGAGTCATTATTTCAATTGAGTCCTCTGCACGTTCTTTCACCTGTTTCAATGCTTTGGCATTAGGATACGCATCTGTAAGGATGACTTTCAAGCCCGGGTGGCTCTTCTTTAATTCAGGAGCAAGCGCCGGCCAGGGACCGCCACCTCCCGAAGCAAGATCGATTATAGTATTGATTCCCGATTTATCCATCAGACCCGAAAGCACCGGCACAACAGGTTCATACATTTTAAAAGAAGGACAACGTACCGCAGGTAGTCCGTCATTAGATCGCGAATAGATGACGGAAACCATGGCATATCCTCCCATTCAAAACAAATGGAATCGCTTCATAGATTAATTATTTTCCCAAACCAGTTAAATGGAAGATAACAATATTTTTCTTATGAGCGAAGTATTAAATATTAAGGGGATTGAGCTTAAACTCGTAATTATTAAAACTTACTAAAACGCTGAAGGGATAATTTAGGTGGTCAATCCTTTTGCCCCTGATTCAATTTTGACTGGTCAATACTTCTGGCCCCAGACTTCTTCATCAATATCCTTAAAAAGCGGTATTTTCCTGAATCTCTCGAGTAACTGCATAATGTGCCCTCTTCTGTATCATTTTTCGATGATAGTAATTATTTTGTCATAAGTATGTTGTGGTCATACTATTTTTATTGCATTTTTTAAATAAAAGAGAGAAATACAAAATTCTCTCTATTAAATTAAATTGTGATTAAGAAGAAAGGAGAAAGTATGGCACAGCCTATAGTATACGTTGATACCTCTGAAGTTCTGAAGGGTAAATTAAATGATTTAAGAGGGGCTATGACAAAACTGGCCACTTTTATAAAAGTTAATGTGCCGCGTATTATTTTCTATGCTTTCTACCTCGATGAGAATGAAAAAACAATGACAGTTATATCCGTTCATCCGGATTCAGAATGTCTGGGGTTCCATATGGATAAAGGAAATGAAGAGTTCAGGAAATTTGGGGACTTGATACAATTAAAAAGGATTGAGGTTTATGGAGAGGTAACCGAGACTGTTGTAAAGAGACTGTATAAGAAAGCCGAGATGTTGGGAACGGGAAAAGTCAATATGTTTCATTCAACGGCCGGATTCAGCCGTATTCCGGATGTTAGGTAAGGATAGTTTATACTTCTATCTCTATACTATTTTTTTATGTATTCTAAAACCGCAAGGTGAAAACGGTTTCTTCACCTGCTTTGGAAGTAACCCTTATGTTGCCGCCGTGCGCGCGCATTATCTGGCGGGAAAGGCTTAATCCTATCCCGGATCCGTTCTTCTTTGTGCTGTAAAAGGGAATGAAGATCTTCTCGAGCACGTCTTCGGGGATGCCGGCGCCGTTGTCGATAACCTTGATGAGAATCTTTCCCCGTTCATCGAGTGAAGCGGTTAGGCTTATCTCTGCTGCTTCTTTTGCTTCAAGCGACTGCTCTGAGTTGATCAATAAATTTATTATTACCTGCTCTACCAACTCGGGATCGGCCGTGAGTTCAAGACTTTCGGGAGTTACACACTGACTGAACTTTATTCCCTTTTCCTCAAGTTCTTTCGACATCAGTTTTTTTATTCTTTCGAATTGGGAACTGATCCTGAAGATCTGGAAATTTGGCTTTGGTATACGTGTGAGATTTCTGTAGCTGTTAACGAAGTGTATGAGCCCTTCGCTTCTCCTCTGAATGGTGTTGACTGCACTGTTAATATCATCGAGCGACTCAGGATCGGGGGACGACTGTTCCTGCACGTTGTTTTTCAAAATCGATTGAACCGTAGAGGCAAGTGAAGAGATCGGGGTAATGGAGTTCATTATCTCATGGGTAAGTACCCTGATAAGCTGTTGCCATGCTTCCATTTCTTTTTCTTCCAGTTCGCTCTGAATGTTCTGCAGTGATACAAGGATGTATTTCTGATCTCTCAACTTGAACTCTGTAGCGTACATTATCAGTTGTATGAAATCGTTTTCATCTGTAATCTTAATAGTCTCCCTCCCACCTGCTTCAAGGGCGAAGAGTTTTTGAGTAAGGCCCTGACTTATTTTACTAAGCGAGGAAATGTTATTAAGATAAGTAACCTTCAGGAGCCGCTTAGCCGCATTATTTATAAACTGCACTTCGCCGTTCTGGTTATAGGAGATTAATCCAACTCCTACATGCTGCATTACCGTTTCAAGATACCTCAGGTGCTCCTCCTTCTCACTTCTCGCACTCTGAAATTTCATAATTACTTTGTTAAAAGATTTGTATAGATCCTTAAAAGAACTGCCGAGAGAGGTATCGATGAAGGTCTGTGAAAAGTCAGAATGCTCTATCGCACTTAGGAAACGCGAGAGGTCCCTGTTTGTTTTCTCAACGTAGTAGATTAGTGTGTAAAGCTGGAAAATGATGATGATTACCAGCACGACGATACTGGCATAAAGCACGGTATAAAAAATAAGGTAGAAAAGCAGCGTTATGCTTAATCCGAGAACCGCAACCCGCAGGATAATGTTCAATCTGAAATTCTTAATTATCATATCTTCAGGCTGACTGGTTAATTAATGTTGACAGGAGGTTCGGGTAAATATTTTATAGAGATAACTGTAAGGTCATCGAACTGCGGAGAATTATCACTGAAAACAGAGATTTCATCTGAGAGTGCTTTAATCATATCGTCCCCGGCAATATCCTTATTCTTTTCGATGAATTTCAAAATTCTTTCACGACCATAGTCCTCGTTATCTTTATTGCGGGCATCGTTAAAGCCATCTGTGTAAAGCAGGATTAAGTCGCCGCTGTTAAGACTTATCTTGCGGTCGCATATATTTTTCTCGAATACGCTGCCATCTTTTAATCCAAGCCCGATTCCAGGCGGTCTGAGTATTTCAATTCTGCTGCTGGCACTGTTGTAATAGATGCCGGGTTCGTGTCCTGCCCGTGCGTACACGAAAGTGTTCTCCGCATAATCGAGGACTCCGTAGAACATTGTTACGAAAGAACCTTTCTCAAGGGTATTCATTAATATTTTATTAACTTTCTTAAGGACTTCGCAGGGAGAAAGTGATGCGCCGGCTTGTGATTGAAAAATACCCTTGGTGAGGGTCATATAAAATGCGGCCGGTAGTCCCTTGCCGGAAACATCACCAATTACCAGCCCCAGCTTATTATCACCGAGATCAAAATAATCATAATAGTCGCCGCCGACTTCACGGGCGGAAACACAGAGTCCCTTTATCGCATAATTTTTAAGCGTGGGATCTTTATGGGGCAGCAGTCGTGTCTGCACCTGGTGCGCAATCTCCAGCTCGCGCGAAAAGCGTTCTCTTTCGAGCTCGTTCTTTATATCCTGCAGTGATACAAGCTTGTACCGGTGCAACCTGAGTTTGAATCCGCTTGCATAGAGAGATATCTGTTTCTCAACATTATTCCGTATAACACGGATAAGCGCTTTTTCGCCTGCGTCTATATTCTCGAGTGTGTCGACTAGCTCAGGACTAACGGACGAAAGTGATTTGATATTTATAATATCATTTACTTCCAGCAGTTTTTTAGCGGCGTCATTGATGATCTCAATCTTCCCACTCTCGGTAAAAGAAATCAAACCGATCCCTACGTGCTTAACTACGGTCTGCAGGTACTGGAAGTTTTCCTCCTTCTCCGAACGCACTTCCTTGATTTGGTTCATTACCTGCGTAAAAGCGCTTCCCAGTTCACGGAAAGAACCGCCTAGTTTTTCGAGCGGGAAAGACTGGGAGAAATCGGAGTGCTTTATAGAGAGTACAAACTTGGTGACCTCTGTATTAGTGTTGTTGACATACCTGATCAATAATAACACCTGGATAATTATAGCGGATGCTATAATAACCGGAGTTATGCTCAGCGAACTCTGGAACCAGACGTAAAACAGCAGGAACACGGAAAATGTTAAGATGAGGATTCTGAATATCAGATTTAAACGGAAGTTTATCATCTATTAATTGTTAAAGACTTATTAAAGACTGTACTTTTCCATCCTCCTGTATAGCGCGGCGCGCGTTAAACCCAGTTCCTTTGCTGTTTTGGTAACGTTGCCGCCGTGCGCGTCCAGCACCTTCCTTATAACCGCCTTCTCTACCTCTTCAAGGTTATAAGTATCGAAAATAAATTTCTCTTCTTTTGTCTCCGGCGAGGTAAAGAAGAAGTCAGACGGCTGAAGGACATCAGAATCACTGAGAATGATGCTCCTCTCTATAGCGTGCTGAAGCTCCCTCACGTTGCCGGGCCATTTGTAATTTTCAAGCTTCTTAACCGTTACAGGACTTAACCGGAGGTTCGTCTTATTGTATTTATCTTTATATAGTGCTAGAAAATGTTCAGCAAGCAGTGAAATATCCTCATTCCTATCCTTGAGCGGAGGGATGTCGATCTCAACAGTGTTTATCCTGTAAAGCAGGTCCTGCCTAAATTTGTTCTCCGCCACCATCTGGTGGATGGGAGTGTTTGTAGCACAGATCAAACGTATGTCGATAGGCCTGTAATTATTTGAACCAACCCTTGCCACCTGCCGGTTCTGCAGCACGGTAAGGAGTTTCGCCTGAAGCTCGACTGGAATATTTCCGATCTCGTCGAGGAAAAGCGTTCCGCCCGAAGCTGATTCGAATCTTCCTGCTCTATCGTCCCTGGCATCAGTAAAGGCTCCTTTAACGTGACCGAACAGCTCGCTCTCAAATAATGAAGGAGTTAAGGAACCCATATCCACCCTGACAAAAACCTGGCCAGATCTTTTAGAACTTTTATGAAGCGCCCTGGCAACGAGTTCTTTTCCAGTGCCGTTTTCTCCCAGAATAAGGACATTAGCATCAGTTGCCGCTACCTTTTCGATTGTCTGGAAGACCTTCCGGATCGCAGGAGAGTTTCCGATTAACTCGCTGTACCTGCTGCCGTTATTGGCTTGCGGCTGCATTCCTTCCGTACCTGCCGATTGGACCTTCGACTGTTTCAGCTTCAGGGCAGATAAAAGGGTTGAAATGAATTTCTCGTTCTGCCATGGTTTCAGTACGAAATCAGTTGCCCCTTCTTTTACGGCTTTAACTGCCAATTCGATATCTCCAAATGCGGTTATAAGTATTACAGATGCTGAGGGATCAAGGTTCAGTATCCGGTTCAGCCAGAAAAGTCCTTCTTTACCGCTGGTCATATCCTGGGTGAAATTCATATCGAGGAAGATGACATCATAGTTATCGTTCTTTAACAAATGAGGAATGTTATCAGGATTCTTCTCCGTGTGAACTACCGTTACCACAGGTTTGAGAAGAAGTTTTGCCGCAAGTAATATGTCTTCATTGTCGTCCACTATCAGGACTTTAGCGGATGTTTTGGTCATACTTCCGATAGTTATTCATCTTAATTATGAAATCGCCCTATTTAATGTCTTTTAAAATAAATAATAATTATATCAATTATCATGAAACAACCGGATTATGATACGCGGACTTACAAAAGGATGAATGCCGCCCTGCAGGTTTCTCTTTCTGATTACTTTCATAAAAAAGCTTCCATCTCTACAATTCCTGCAGCAGCTATCTTCTGGGATCATCAATCTCTCTCATCTATATTTCACTGTTCTCTGCCGAACACTACTGTAATGAAAACGGACACCTCCTTCCCAGCACACTTAAGGATCAGCAACCATTCCGGAATATTTAACTGATGAACGGTTTATGAGCAGGATAAGCAAATCGTTTTTTTTGCAGAAAAGGCACAGGTTTTGACTGAACTTGTACGGGGTTTTGCGGATTATATACGAAATACTCAGGAGAGTCAAATGGACAGAAAGATTGAAAAGGAAAAAATGGCCGCCGAAAAAAATTGCAATTTATGCTGGGGGCGCCGTTCTTCTTATAGTAATCCTTTATAGTTTTATTTTCGGTGATAAAAGCTCAAGACTGAATGTAGAGCAGGATAAAATAACTATCTCAACGGTTAATTATGGTCCATTCCAGGAATACATTCCTATTACTGGAACGGTACAGCCGATAGAGACTTTCCTGCTTGACGTGAGCGACGGAGGCAAAGTTGTAACTAAATTCGTAGAGGAAGGCGCCTACGTTGACGTTGGCGACCCCATTGTGAAACTGGATAACTCTTCGCTTACACTCAGCATAATTTATAATGAAGCAAATGTTTTTCAGCAGATTAACTCATTAAGAAGCACGAGGCTCGCCCTGGAGGAATCGCGCTTAAGTCTGCAGGGTCAGCTGCTCGATATCAACCACAGCCTGCGGCTTCAAAAGACCACTTACGAAAATGATAAAGTCCTTTTCGAGAAGAACCTTATCTCGAAGATAGAATATCAGAATGCAAAAGATGAATATGAATATCTGTTCAAAAAAAAGGAGCTCACTTTAGAGACTTATCAGAAGGATTCCCTATTCAGGGCCCAACAGGTTGAACAGCTCGAAAGATCAGTAAGAACCCTGGAGGAAAATCTGAACATCACCAAGAAACAGCTTGAGGACTTAACTGTTAAGGCTCCTATTAAAGGACAACTGACTTCCTTGAATGCAGAGATCGGGCAATCAATTGCACCCGGAGCTAACGTGGGTGAGATTGATGTTGTCGATTCATTTAAGGTAAGGGCGGCGATTGATGAACACTACATTGCAAGGGTTAGTCCTGGCCAGACCGGCGAGTTCTCGTTTAACAATCACGATTACAGACTTGTGATTAAAAAAGTATTCCCTGAAGTAAAGAGCGGACAGTTTGAAGTTGATATGACCTTCGATGGTGATGTACCGAAGGGGATAAGGAGAGGACAGTCGGTGCAGGTTAGACTTGAGCTTGGAGAGCTTTCCCAGGCGCTGACAATCGAGAGAGGCGGGTTCTACCAGACAACCGGAGGTCAGTGGATATTCGTTCTCGATCCTTCAGGCGAAACAGCATACAAGAGAGCGATAAAATTAGGCAGACAGAATTCGAGCGACTTCGAGGTGCTTGACGGCTTAAAGAAAGGCGAGAAAGTGATAACATCATCTTACGATACTTACGGTGATGTGGATAAACTTGTATTGAAATAGTTTCCCCTGCCCGGCTTTCACAAAACAGGGAACGAAGGAAATAAAATTAAAATGGAAAAAAATGAAATAAAAAATAACCTCAGCTTCACTAAAATAATCTGTACGCTGAACACAGAAGGCGGACAGCACAGAAGGAGTAAATCATGTCTAAAAACAGAAAACCTTAAAAAACTTTACACTACTGCAGAAGTTGAAACAACAGCCCTGAACAACGTTAATATAGAAATAGAGCCGGGTGAATTTGTTTCTATTATGGGACCCTCAGGATGCGGCAAATCAACTCTCCTCAACATCCTAGGATTACTGGATAACCCCACAGACGGAAATTTATTCTTCCTGGAACATGAGGTTTCGAAGTACACAGAAAGACAGAGGGCTCATATAAGGAAAGAAAATATTGGCTTCGTATTCCAGAGCTTTAATCTGATTGACGAATTAACGGTATATGAAAATGTCGAGCTCCCGCTTCTCTACCTTGGGGTCGGCGCATCAGAAAGAAAAGAAAAAGTAAATACCGCACTTCAGCGTATGGAGATCATTCATCGGGCTTCTCACTTCCCCCAGCAACTGTCAGGCGGACAGCAACAGAGGGTGGCTGTGGCCCGTGCTATCGTCGGCAACCCGAAGTTGATCCTTGCTGACGAGCCCACAGGCAACCTTGACTCAGCTCATGGTGATGAGGTAATGGGACTTCTGACTAATCTTAACGAAGCCGGCGCAACGATCGTGATGGTAACTCACTCCCCTACTTACGCTGAATACGGCAACAGGGTGATTCACCTGTTCGACGGTCATGTTGTAACTGAAAATTATAAAGAGAATTTCCATGTATAGGAGCAAAGAGCATGGAGCAGAGTGCGAAGGCAGGAAGACATAAGCAAATTAGAGGGAGTGTTGATGATAAAGCTTAAAAATATTGAGAAGTTTTACAACAACAAGTCGGTTAAAACATTTGTCCTCAGGAATATAAACCTTGACGTCATGGAGGGTGAATTTATTTCCGTTATGGGACCTTCCGGTTCGGGCAAATCTACGCTGCTTCATATTCTCGGTATGCTCGATCAGCCCTCTTCGGGCGAATATTACTTTATGGATGAGCAGGTTCATTCAATGCCTGAAAAAAAACTGACTGCACTGCATAAGTCCTTTATCGGGTTCGTTTTTCAGCAGTATCACCTGATCGATGAGCTCACCGTATATGAAAACCTTGAAACGCCGCTACTTTATCAGAAAATGAAAGGGAGCGAGAGGCAGAGTAAGGTGGCAGAGATACTTGACAGGTTTAATATAGTTGCCAAAAAAGATCTATTTCCTTCGCAGCTTTCGGGAGGACAGCAGCAGCTGGTTGCAATTGCCAGGGCAATAATTGCAGAGCCGAAACTGATACTTGCAGATGAGCCCACGGGCAATCTGCATTCCGACCACGGGAAAGAAATAATGGAATTGCTGAAGAAGTTAAACGACGAAGGAACTACAATTATCCAGGTGACTCATTCCGAAGCAAATGCTGAATACGGTAAAAAAATAATCAGGCTCAGGGATGGGTGGATTGAACACTGAATAATATAATTAATCGGAATGATACAATATGCTAAAAAATTATCTGAAAATTGCGTTTAGAAACCTCGTAAAGAATAAAGCGTTTTCATTCATAAATATAGCAGGACTCGCGATCGGATTGTCCGGTTTCATCCTGATCTCCTTATATATCCGGCAGGAATTGAGTTATGAGAATTTTAATAAAAAAGCTGACCGCATTTACCGGCCGGTAGAAATACAACGGCCTTCCGGAGTGCCTGTACAGCATGTTGCAGTGACGATGGGACCTTTGGCAGCTGCACTAAAAAATGATTTTCCCGAGATAGAAGAGGCCGGCAGGATTATGCCGGCACCGCCTTTCTTTTGCAATGTTGGAGATAAAGGTTTCTACGAAAATGAAATTGTATACGCAGATCCGCAGATATTAAGCATATTTACCATTCCATTCATTGAAGGTAACCCCGGGCAATCTTTGTCTGAGCCAAATTCAATTTTGCTAACAAAGTCGGTTGCAGAAAAATATTTCGGAAGCGAAGACCCTATAGGCAAAACGTTCACTATTAACCAGGTGAATGGAAAAAGTGAAATGAAAATAACAGGGGTTATCGAGGATTACCCTGAAAATTCTCACCTCCATTTTTCTGTGATTGTCTCACTTTCAACATTGACCAGTGAACTGCCATGGCTTAAGACCTGGGATAACAATACACTTGCCACATATGTCCTTTTGAAAAAGGGAGTTAATAAAGTTAACCTTGAAAGTAAATTTCCGGCTTTCATCAACAAATATCATAAAGGCGATGAGTCCTACAGCTTTTCCCTTTATCTTCAGCCTTTAAAAGATATTCACCTTTATTCTGATGATATCATTTACCAGACATTTAATTATAACCAGGGAAGCATAGTTAAAGTTTACACCTTTTCCACGATCGCCGTATTCATTTTATTGATTGCCTGCATAAATTTTATGAACCTATCCACAGCGAGGTCCGCAAAGAGAATGAAGGAAGTTGGAATCAGGAAAGTTCTCGGTTCAAGCCGCACAAACCTGGTAATGCAGTTTATGGGAGAAGCAGTAATTATTGCTTTGTTCTCCTTTGCTCTGGCCGCGCTTATAACCGAGTTTGCATTCCCGTATTTCAAACAGGTTTTCAATATTAAACTTGATTTCCAGCTTAATGATAATCTAATGTTCATCCTGGAAATGCTGGCTGTAACAATCATCGTTGGTATAGCTGCAGGTTTATATCCGGCATTGTATCTTTCAAAAGCACAACCGGCCCAGTCATTAAAAAATTTCAGAAACAAATTCGGGGGAGCTTTCCTGAGAAAAACGCTTGTAGTGTCGCAGTTTACAATTGCGATAATACTTATTGTCAGCAGCGGTATTGTAATGGATCAGATGAATTATGTAAGAAACAAAAACCTGGGTTTTAATAAAGAGCAGTTATTGTATGTTCCGATCAGGGGCAAATCAGAGCGCGATAACATCGAGCTGATAAAGAATGATCTGCTTCAGAATAATAAAATTGTTAGTGCTTCTGCTGTATCGGGACCGGTCGGGGCAAGCGGAAGCCAGGGCACAGAATCGGCCGCAGGCGACGAAGAACAAAATCTGATGATGCGCAAAAGCTATGTTGATTATGATTACTTTAAAACAATGCAGCTGAAGATAGTTGAAGGGAGAGCCTTCTCTAAGGATTACCCCACAGACCCGATCAACGCGGTAATTATAAACCAGACGGCGGTAAAAAAGTTTGGCTGGAAAAATCCTATAGGAAAACAGTTTAAGGATGAGCAGAGCAGAACTGTGGTCGGAGTTGTGAAGGACTATAATTTTACCTCTGTGCATGCAGAGATTGAACCTCAGATAATCCGCATCGCGGGAGACAACAATATTTATATTAATAATCTTCTGATCAGGGTTAAGGGAGGAAATATCCCTGAAACTATAAGCTATATTGAAAATACCTGGAATAAAGTTAACCAGGGTAAGCCGTTTGAATATACTTTCGTGGATGATTATTTCAATAATATCTATAAATCTGATTTAAACACTGAAAAATTATTTAAAACTTTTTCCTTTATTGCAATTTTAATCGCCTGTCTTGGATTATTTGGTCTTGCTTCTTTTACAGCTGAGCAAAAGACAAAAGAAATCGGCGTAAGAAAAGTTTTGGGCTCTTCTGTATCGGGTATTGTTTTCCTTCTTTCCAAAGAATTTATTAAATGGGTGCTAATTTCATGTGTGATAGCCTTTCCAACTGCTTATTTGCTAATGAATGACTGGCTCAAAAATTTTGCTTACAGAACCGAGATTAGTGTCTTTGTATTTATAGCCGCTGCCTCGTTAACGATCATCGTCGCATTACTTACAGTAAGTTACCAGGCAGTTAAAGCAGCACTTGCTAATCCTGTAAAATTATTAAGATATGAATAAAAACCGGGTATAAAAATGCTTAGAAATTATTTCAAAATAGCTTTACGGAACCTGCTGAAGTTTAAGGCATATTCCTTCATTAATATTTTCGGACTTGCTATTGGGATTGCGGCCTGTATAATGATTCTGCTGTTCATCAACGATGAGTTGAGTTATGATAGGAATAATGAAAAATCCGATCAGATATACCGTGTGCATACCGTTGCAAGTCTGGCAGGGAATGAAAGCAGCCTTGCCGTTTCCCCGGCACCGCTTGGTGCAACGCTTGTACGTGATTACCCTGAAGTAATTCAGTACACACGACTTATGCCGAACAGAACAATGCTGATCCGGTATAAAGATAATGTATTTAATGAACCCAACTTCTACTGGGCAGATTCTACGATATTTGATGTGTTCACCATCCCATTCATTCAGGGTGATCCTAAAACAGCACTGGCGCAGCCGCATACGGTGGTAATTACGGAAAAACTGGCAAAGAAGTATTTTGGTAATGAAGACCCTATGGATAAGATAATGAACTTCGAGGACGGAACTCCCTACACCGTTAGAGGAGTTATTAAAGATTGTCCCCATAATGTTCACTTCCATTACGATATGTTTGCTTCTATAGCGAGTCTTGGCCTGGGCGATACTCCCTTCTGGGTAGCAAATAATTTTCATACATACATTTTGCTTAAAAAAGGTGTCCCCGGCTCTCAACTGGCGGCAAAGCTGCCTGCTTTCGTTGAGAAATATGCCGGACCTCAGCTGCGTGAGCTGTTCCAGACCTCCTACGAAGATCTGAAAAAATCGGGCAACAGGTATGAATTTCATATGCAGCCCTTAACAGATATTCACCTGACTTCACACCTTGATTATGAACTGGAGCCGAACAGTGATATAAAGTACGTATATATCTTCTCTATCATCGCTGTATTCATACTGCTGATTGCATGTATTAATTTTATGAATCTGTCCACAGCAAGATCAATGCTGCGCTCAAAAGAAGTTGGGATCAGGAAGGTACTTGGCTCAAATAAATCGCAGCTTATAAAACAATTCCTCACAGAATCGATCCTGATGACTTTCATTGCAGTTATCATTGCAATTGCTCTTGTTGAAATTTTCCTCCCTTCGTTCAACTCGCTGGCAGGTAAGGACTTGCACACATCATATTTTAATAATTACGTTGCCATCCCTGCCCTCTTATTTGCAATTGTTGTTGTTGGTCTGATTGCGGGAAGCTACCCTGCATTTTTCCTTTCCTCGATTAAACCGGTTACGGTGCTGAAAGGAAAGATTAATGGAAGAGGCGGAGGCTGGCTGAGGAGCGGACTTGTTGTGTTCCAGTTTGCGATATCTATCGTTCTCTTTGTAGGGACATTCATTGTGTACAGTCAGCTTCAGTACGTCCAGGAAAAGAACCTTGGATTTGACAGAGACCATGTGCTGGTAATATCAAGGGCGTGGGCGCTTGAGAAGCAGTCGCAGACTTTTAAGGATGAACTAAAGAAAAATTCGCATATTATTTCGGCGTCAAATACGGACAACCTTCCGGGGAAGTTATTCGGACAAACTGTATTCAGACCCGAAGGTACAGAAAGCTCAACGCAATATCTCCTTGCTGTAATGTCTACCGACTATGATTTTGCTGAGACGATGAAGTTGAAGATGGCCCAGGGAAGATTTTTTTCGAGGGATTTTGCTGCTGATTCACAGGTAGTAGTTCTTAATGAGAGTGCTGTTAAGCATATGGGAATTACGGATCCCGTAGGTAAAAGGGTTATAATGCCGGGGCGCACTCCGGATGAGAACAGGTTCTATCCTGTAGTCGGTGTTCTGAAGGACTTCCATTTTGAATCATTGCATCAAAAGATAAGACCTCTGGCTATATTGCTTGACAGAGGACAGACATCCTTCCTCCCCGTGAGAATTAGTTCAAACGATGTAGCCGGAGCAGTATCCTTTATAGAAAGTGAATGGAAAAAATTTGTACCGAATAAACCGTTCGAATACTTCTTCCTTGATGACGATTTCAACAAGCTTTATCAATCGGAACAGAAAACCGGCGAGATATTCACCGTGTTCTCTGTGCTGGCGATATTTATAGCATGTCTCGGCCTCTTCGGACTGGCAGCATTCACTGCAGAAAGAAGGACCAAAGAAATCGGGATCAGGAAAGTGCTCGGAGCCTCAATTCCCGGCATTGTTGTTCTTCTCTCAAGGGAATTTACAAAATGGGTTTTGCTGGCAAATGTTATTGCATGGCCGCTTGCATATTACTTTATGAGAAGCTGGCTACAGAATTTTGCTTACAGGATCGATCCGGGATTGGGAATTTTCTTCCTGGCTGCGGTCATAGCCCTATTTATTGCACTAATAACAGTGAGTTTCCAGGCAGTTAAAGTTGCTGTTGCAAACCCGGTCAGTGCCCTTAGGAGCGAATAGTATTAAAATGTTCTTAGGATCTTAACTAAACCATTAAGGTGAAGAAATGAAAGATGTCAGTATTCCGTTACCTGAATTTTTAGAGCAGCAGATCGCCGAAATAGAAGTAAAAATTAACGGGAAAAAACGGCAGTACAATTTCAGGGTAGAATCTTTTCGGTGGGAGCCCGATGGAGAGGTGTGGACAGTGGATAAAAAGATACAGCGACTGAAAGAACTCATCGACGGGTATAACGATTCCTGGGAACTGATCCAGATATTTAAGCCGAAGGAAGATTCAAAATACGTGCAGGTACTATTCAGACAGAAGAACTTACATAAGATATCTTAACTTATAATACTGCGAGGACTCTATGATCTTAAATTACTTAAAAATTGCATTCCGTAATCTGAAGAAAAACAAAGGATACTCTTTCATAAATATATTCGGCCTCGCAGTTGGTATTGCCGGCTGTATTATCATACTTATTTATATACAGAATGAATTGAGTTATGATAAATACAATGAGAATTATGACAGAATATACCGTGTACACCTCTCGGCAAAAATAAGTAATAACGAGCTGGAACCCGCAACTTCCTGCGCTCCGTGCGGTCCAGCTTACGTTGAACAAATACCTGAAGTAGAAAACTTCGCTCGTATAAGGAACTATGGTTTCCCGGTTGTCAGGTATAAAGATAAAGCTTTTAGTGAAGAAAAATTTTACTGGGTTGACTCATCTTTCTTCAATATTTTCACCGTCCATTTCATTAAAGGAAATCCTGAGACTGCGCTTCGTGAACCGAATTCTGTGGTAATAACAAAATCAATCGCGTTTAAATATTTCGGGAATGAAGATCCAATTGGTAAAATGCTCAATTCCGATAAACGCAGGGATTATCTCGTAACCGGCGTGATTGAAGATTTCCCTGTTAATTCAAGCTTTCATCCCGACTTTCTCGGGTCTCTCTCCTCCTATAATGTGGAAACCGATCTGAACTGGCTTAGCAATAATTATTATACTTATATCCTTGTCAGGAAGGGAGCTAATCCCGAAGAGCTCGGTAAAAAAATATATAATGTCTCTAAAGGATATATAGGATCACAACTGATAATGGTACTTGGGGTAACATACGACCAGATGGTTGAAGGCGGCAGCAGGTATAATTTCGTTATCCAACCATTGGGTGATATTCATCTTAAATCTCATCTATCGAATGAAATAGAGCCTAACGGAGATATTTTATATGTATACATCTTCTCCATTATTGCCTTTGCTATACTACTTATCGCCTGTATAAATTTTACCAATCTGTCGACCGCCAGGTCATCCGGAAGGGCTAAGGAAGTTGGAATCAGGAAAACGCTGGGATCAAACCAGGCATCTTTAATAAGGCAGTTTCTTATTGAAACGATGCTGATGAGTTTCCTGGCAATGCTGTTTGCTTTACTGCTTGTAGAGTTGTTCCTCCCTACTTTCAATTCAATAGCAAATAAACAGTTATCGCTGAATATTTTCGATAATTTTTATGCTGTACCGCTTTTGATCCTTTTTGTTTTCCTTGTAGGTTTTATTGCAGGTATATACCCAGCATTTGTTCTATCATCCCTAACCCCAGTCAAAGTATTAAGGGGAAAACTACAGAGATCTTCAACCAAATCCGTACTTAGAAACTTCCTGGTAATCCTGCAGTTCTCGATCTCTATCAGTCTGATTGTAGGAACGTTTATAATTGCAAGTCAGCTTGATTACATACAGAACAAAAAACTTGGCTTCAACAGGGATCAGATCCTTGTTGTAAAGAAAACCGATGATATAGGAAGCAGTATCAGGTCATTTAAATTTGATCTATCCCAGATAGGTTCGATAACGTACGTTACAAATTCAACAAGTATCCCGGGAGAGAATTTCGGTGATACGGCCTTTAAACGTGAGGGTGCAGGTCCGGATGAAGTTCATGATATCAAGGTTCTCTTTACAGACTATGATTTTATCAGTACATACCAGATCAAAATGAAGGCAGGCAGGTTCTTTTCGAGAGATTTCGCGGGTGATACGATAGCAGTAGTATTGAATGAATCGGCTGTTAAATCACTAGGCCTCAGAGATCCGGTTGGAAAATATCTTATAAGGCTTGGGTCGACACCGGAGACATCAGATAAATTCAAGATTGTTGGTATAACGAATGACTTTAATTTTGAATCACTTCATCAGAAAATTGAACCTCTGGTTATCGGATTATTCAGGCCTTTAGATTTCGGAAGATTTGTTTCGATAAAATTTTCTCCGTATGATCCCGGCAGTACTCTAAAGCAAATTTCATCGGTTTGGCACAAATATGCCGGCAGCCAGGCATTTGAGTACGCATTCTTTAATGATGACTTTGCCAAATTATATGCATCAGAACAGAGAACGGGACAGATCTTTACAATTTTTTCTGTGCTGGCAATATTTATCGCCTGTCTTGGTTTATTAGGATTGGCTGCATATACAGCCGAACAGAGAACAAAAGAAATCGGCATCCGGAAGGTACTTGGAGCGACCATCACTGAAATAATTTTTATGCTGACAAAGGAATTTACCAAATGGGTCTTAATTGCTAATATTATAGCATTACCCATGGCTTACATGTTTATGAAAGGATGGCTTGAGAATTTTGCTTACCGGATAGACTTTAACATTTGGGTCTTCATACTTGCCGGGGTAAGCGCCTTACTAATTGCTGTCTTAACGGTAAGCTACCAGGCCGTAAAAGCGGCGGTGGCAAACCCCGTGGAAAGTTTAAAGTATGAATAATACTTAAAGGAGTTCTGATATGTATAAAAGCTACTTAAAGACAATATTAAGGAACCTCCTCAAGAATAAGGTATTTTCATTTGTTAATATTGCAGGACTTGCAATCGGGGTAGCCTGCTTTATATTAATCGCCCTGTTTGTCACAGATGAGCTCGGTTACGATTCACATAATACAAATGCGGACAGAATCTTCAGGGTTAACTCTCATTACAAAATCGGCGGTAACAGGTTCAACCTGGCAAATTCTCCTGTCCCGCTTGCAGAAGTTCTGCAGTCGGAATATCCGGAAATACAAAGGGCTGCTCGTATACTGCAGGGAGAAAATATCTATGTAAAGAAGGATGATGAATTTATAAAAGAAGACAACTTCTATTATGCCGACTCAACGATGTTCGATATTTTTACGATCAGCTTTGTCAGTGGGAATCCCTCCACTGCCCTGCTGCAACCGAACAGCGTGGTGATAACCACAGAAGCTGCAGAAAAATACTTCTCATCAAGTAACCCTTTAGGAAAAAGGATCAGCCTGTCAAATGGACAGGAATTCCAGGTTACGGGCGTAGTTAAACCTGTCCCGGTCAATTCAAGTTTTGAGTTCAATTTTCTTGCCTCCTATAGTACGCTCCCTGAAAGTAAAGAGACCAACTGGTTCGGTCATTTTGTACATACCTTTGTTTTAACTGATAAAAACGTAACAGCCAAACAGCTAAATGAAAAAATTTATGCTGTTATCGAAAAGCATACCGGACCGATAATAGAAGCTGCATTCGGCCTAAGCTACAAAGAGTTCCTCGACAGGGGGAATGATTTTTCTTTTGTGTTTGTTCCCCTGAGAGAGATTCATCTCTATTCAAATGTCTTTAATGAATTTAAGGAAACAGGCAGCATTGATACGCTTTATTTATTCTCTGCCGTAGCAGTATTTATTTTGATTATTGCCTGCATAAATTTTGTTAACCTGTCAACGGCTAAATCAACAAAAAGAGCGAATGAGATCGGAGTAAGAAAGGTACTTGGTTCAAGCCGGACTCAGCTCATCCAGCAGTTTTTAACAGAATCTGTCCTTTTGTGTTTTATAGCCGTAATACTAGCAGCAGTAATAGTGGAATATACACTTCCCTGGTTTAATGAATTAACGGGAAAGCAGTTATCGCTTGATCCCGGCAGTATCCTCACTTTGCCTGCATTGCTGGTCTTTACTCTTCTCCTCGGAATTGCTGCAGGACTTTACCCGGCACTGCTGCTTTCATCATTCAAACCGGTTTCTATCCTAAAGTCAAACAGAGTTACCGGCAACAGGAGCGGTACTCTTAGGAAAGGACTCGTAGTCTTCCAGTTTGCAACGTCTATAATCCTGTTCGTCGGTACTTTCGTTATTTACAGCCAGATGCAGTACATCAAGAATAAAAACCTCGGGTTTAATAAGGACCAGGTCCTGGTTATTAAAAATGTTGAAGATCTCGGAAAACAACAGTTTGCATTTACCAATACTATAAAAGGAAATTCAAACATAATTGATGCCTCACTCTCAGCGGGACTTCCCGATCATCGACTCACCGCTGAAGTTTTCAGAAAAGAAGGAACGGATGATGAAAATGAGACTATAGTTTATTTACCGGTTGATTATAATTTCCTTAATACCTACCAGTTTAAAATAAAGGAAGGAAGATTCTTTGACCGTAATATCAGTACAGATAGTTCGGCGATTATTCTAAACGAGGCAGCAGTACGGAAACTGAAGTATAATGATCCGCTGAATAAAAGGCTTTTGTATAACCTAGGTGAAAACCAGACTGCAAGTTTAAAGATAATTGGTGTTGTAAAGGATTTCCATATTCAGCCTTTGAAAGATGAAATACGACCTGCCGCATTTGTATTACTGAATGAAGCCGCAGCGGATTTCCTCTCTGTTAAGATCTCTACCCATAATATCAGCGAAACAATTAGATATCTTTCGGAAGAATGGAAGAAATTCGGGCAGTTAAAACCACTGGAGTATTCATTTTTTGATGAATACTTTGCCCAGGAATATAAAAGCGAGATACAATCGGAAAAAGTATTTACCATTTTTGCAATACTAGCAATTGTAATAGCTTGTCTGGGCTTATTCGGCTTGGCCGCTTTTACTGCAGAGCAAAGGACAAAGGAGATAGGTATACGAAAAGTACTGGGAGCAAGTATTACAGATATCGTTACAATGCTGTCAAAGGAGTTTTTAATCCTGGTTGCCATCGCAAACCTCGCGGCCTGGCCTGCTGCGTATTTTATTATGAAAAACTGGCTAAGTGATTACGCATATAAAACAAAACTTGGTGTAGATATTTTTCTGCTTGCAGGTATAGCCGTGCTCGCCATTGCATTATTGACTGTGTCATACCAGGCAATAAAATCAGCTGTTGCAAACCCGGTTAAATCTTTGAAGTACGAGTAATTTTTCAACAGGGCCGGCAGATAACTGCCGGTCCAAAAACCTGGATTACCGGTTACTTAAGGAGAATAAGCTTCCTTAGAGAGACATTATCACCCGATTCCAGTTTGTAAAGATAAACACCGCTGGGAAGCCGCGAAGTTCCGGAAGCGGCATTAAAAGTAACCTCGTGAATGCCTGCCCTTATAAATCCATTTACAAGTTGTGCTATCTCCTGCCCGATACTGTTATATATCTTCAA